>CAJQPP010000106.1 GCA_905480235.1 uncultured Pirellulaceae bacterium | reverse complement strand
CCTATCAGTAGATGTATCGTGGCAACACATCTGCTACGACGAGCAAGCAGAGAAAAATCGGATGGGCGACCATGCTATCTGCTGTTCAGTTGGCAACGGCGATCTGGGCGTTCACCTTGATCGGAGGACCGCCATCGGGATCTCCTCCCGCAGCCGGCGCTTTCACTGTGAAACGCTGGACCGCGCCGGGCTGGAAAATCAGGCACATACTCGAGCCACCGTAGCTGAAGTAACCCAATTCCTCGCCCTTTTTCACCGTTTGCCCCACTTCGACCTGGATCGATATCGACGAAATCTCCGTGATGCCGATGGGAACGACACACACTGTTCCGAGCGTCGGATCGCCGCTGTCGATCAACACGAGGCCGCGGGTATTGACCGAAGCCTCGTACCCCTGCGAGTAAGTCCCGCCGGTCTGGTCGAAGCCTTGCTGATGCAGTTCACTGAACATCAACCCGTTGACGATCCTGGCTTCCACGATGGTCCCGCCAATCGGCGCCCGCCAACGGTGATAATTATCGCCACTCAGAAACGACTGCATCACGTCACCGCCAACGAAACTTGCCGCCGCAGGATGGTTGTCGAGAATATGGACGAGCGAGTACGGCTGGCTTTTCGTCCAGAAACGGTCGGATTCCTTGGCGTCGCGCTCGATCTGGAAGACGGTACCGTCGTTGGCCGAGACGATGACCTTGGGATCATCCGCCGAATCAACGGGGCGCAAGTCGGGGCGAACCTGACGATGAAAGTAGTCGTTGAACGATTTAAATCCCCAGTGCGGCGCGTTCTTGTCCGGGATGACGAACTCGTCGAGCTTGTTGAGTTTAACGGCCGAGGGCGACAGCCAGCCATGGGGACCCGTATTGAGCACACTCCGCGATGCGGCGGAGTCGAGGAAGGCACACCATTCTTTGAGGATGACGCGCAACGCGCCGTTGAGTGCCCTGTTGGTGAAACCGGCGATCCCGGCGGGGGTATACATCATGTAGACGAACAGCGTCGAAACCGGAAAGGTGTTCCTCTTGGCAGGATCAGCATCATACGCCGGTGCCGTTTGCACGATGTGATCGAGCGCACGGAGAAGTTCGGTGACGTTGTGAATCGTTTTGTGTTCCTCGGGTACCTGGTCAATCATCTCGGTAACATACATCCGCACGATGCCATCGCTGTCGAGCAACTCGGCGAATTGGGCCACCGACTCTCGATAGCCGCCGGACGTAGTACCCCGGGAAGTGGCCTGGTGGGCGACGTCGCGCAGCCAAGCATCGATTCTCTCGGTGTCCTGTGGCAAGTGGCCGGGCAAGCCAACTGCCCCGGCTGTGCGGGCAAGCGCCCCTCCGCCTACCACGCCGGCCGCACCCAGTCCGACAGCTTCTAGAAAATTGCGGCGCGTGCTGCGGCCGGTTTGGGAAATATCTGATTTCGACATCGTTTTTCACCTCGGTTCTTGTCCCAAAAGAGTTCGCGGCAATTGGGGCGAACAAAAAATTTAGAGTTGTATGCTACACCTTGTTCCAAGCGGGTTGGAGACTCAAAACGTGAAATTATCAGTAAGTCTGTGAAGCCGCCATGAAAAAAGCTCGACTTTCCGTGGCCAGAAATCCATGCTGCCACGTCGGCGCTACCACACAAAGAGGCCTGGACGAAGATTTCACAAATCTCAATGCTGCCTCGACTGCTGTTGGTCAACCCCGAGGGCGTGCTGATCGCCGAGCTGGGACCTGATGATCTCGAAGACCAGCTAAAAGAACAGATGAAAAAGGACGGTGCCGGGGCACCGGGCAGTGTCGATTAGTTAAATTGGCCAGCGGTCGAATACCGCACATTTAGTCGACAACCCTGGAGAACCTGCCGCACAATTTGCGGGAGTGATGGCAACAACGATTGAAGTAAATCTAAGAAGTTGATTTTTAAGGTGATCAAAAAATCTAACAAAGTTGATTTTGAGGTAGAGGAAATTGGTAACTAGCGGATTAAAAGTGGGATAAGAGAACGATGACGCTCCCATTCTTGGCCTTGGATTAAAAACCATGAACAATTTAACACTGACACAAGTTTACTCCTCGTTACTACTAGCTGGGCTGCTACTTGTACCTGGAACATCTTAAGACAAATGTACTAAGGTGGATTCGGATAAGATTCAAAAGTTGATGCTGGATTCTCACTATTCCATTGATGATCACGACAAAACTCAGAATATTATTTTGGATCCGCTTCCCGTTGATCAAGCTTCCGTGAACGACAGGGGCATGATGCGGACATCGATTCGATTTGTTAATGAAACTGCGTTTAAAATCAAGAACAAGACGGTACTAGCGTTGATGAATGCGGAGCGTGTAGCGCAGATTTACAAAAGCAAAGGGTTATGAGCGAAATCGTTTTCATTGGCCTGTACCCTGTCATTGCAATTGAAGATCATTTCGCACAACGTCGAGAACAGTAGCGCAAAACTCTCTTGTGACGTTTCACTTAGTTGCGGTCCTGCGAGCTATGTTTCGGCAAGTCCAGAAATCTGGGAATACAAAGACGGCGTCTACACTTCGGTAGAACTCCCTGGCGATTGGTCGTCAGCCGGATAGTTGGAAATGGCTAACTTTTATTTACAGCGAAATTTAACTTGCAGCGAAAGCTCGATTCATGAATATCGATTTCCCTCGACGAGCTACGCCGACCTGGCTATTCGGTATTCTCATATTGAGTATGGTGCCATCTCTCTACGCCCAAGAAGACGGTGCCGAACAGCCAATTCGTAAACTTCGGGATGCGAATGCCATAATCGTGACAATGAAGAATGGCAAGACAGAAGCATTCACAGTGAATTCGGTGTTCATCGAACAACTCGATTCAAGCAACCTGAGAAAAGGGCTTGAGATAGTTCGAAGCCAAGTCGAGAAGATTGATAAGGCTAAAAGCGACTCCTTTGACAAAGCAGTAGAAATTATCAGTCTGTTGTGGATTAAAATCCCTATCAGTCTCGGGTAACATTGGATTCCCGGCCCTTTGCTGGTCTTTGCGAACGATGTTCTGCGGTGCGGGTTAAAATCGGTGCCTTGTTGTTTTTCATTGCGTAGAGGACGGCGGCCGAACCGCGTGGTAGGATGATAGCCTGCCAATTAATTTGGATTCGGTGTCTGGGGGCTCAGTCAAATGCCTATTCGGGCTGTCATAACGACGGTGGTAATTCTGGGGTTTGCGATCACCTCGCCGATCGATGCCCAGGATAAGTCCACTGATTTTATCCGATCTTCAATCAAAACTCATTGTGGCCATTGTCACAGCGGTGAAAGCACCGCAACGGATCGAGATTTCTCCACGCTCAACTTTGCAGAACCTGATCGAGATATCGAGGTTCTGCAATCGTTAATCGAGGTGCTGGAATTGAAGGAGATGCCTCCCGAGGAATCGCCCCAGCTGGATCCGACGACTCGGCAACGGCTAATTCGGGAGCTGCGACAATTGGAACAACGAGCCTCTCTGGCCGTGACCTTCACGCCCACTCCGATTCGTCGTATGAATCGGTTTCAATACAACAACGCGGTGGTCGATCTATTCGACCTTAAATGCGTTGTATTCACACTGCCCGAACGCATCATGCGAGAACATCACGGCTACTTTAAGCCCGCTTCCGGTAAAATGGCGGAGGTAGTGACGGTTGGAAGTCGGCCTTTAGGAAAGTCCCAGTTGATTGAGCCGCGTTTGGCGGGCGTGGCTGCATTTCCTCAAGATCTTCGAGCCGAAAATGGATTCGATAACCGAGGCGATCATTTGTCGTTGTCGCCGTTGTTGATGGAATCGTTTCTAAACCTGGGCCACTCCATCACCGAGAGCCCAGATTTTACGCCTGCGAAAGTAGGAATCTGGGGTCGTTTTTTCGAGGCTCCGCAAGACGAGGCTCCGCAAGACGAGGCGGCCACGGTAAAAGAGGCCCGCCAACGGATTGCCTGTTCTTGCGTCGCGCGTTTCGACGCCCGCCCGAAACGGAGACCATCGATCGCTACCTCAATTATGCCATTACTCAAATGGATGGGGGCATGGAATTTAGCAGCGTCATGAGGCAGGTGGCGGCGGCTGTGATTGCTTCGCCGAAATTTTTGTATCTTTATGACGAACGCGATTCTGGCCATGCAAACCAACCCGTTGCGGCGGCGATCGATCCATTTGATCTCGCCTCCCGGCTCTCGTTTTTTCTTTGGGGTAGTATCCCCGACGAAGAACTGCATTCGCTTGCCGAAAAAGGGGAATTGGTGGACCGGGCCATCTTGAGAAAGCAAGTCAATCGCATGCTGAATGATCAAAAAATCAAACGGTTTTGCGACAGTTTTCCGGCGCAATGGCTGCAACTGGAACGGATCATTTCTTCGACACCCGACCCCGAAAAGTACCCCGAATTTTACTATCTGAAATACCGCAAAAGCATGCACATGATGCTGGAACCTCTGTTGCTTTTCGAGACGGTATTGATCGAAGACCTACCCATCACCCAATTCATCGACTCTGATTTTACCTATCGGTCGAATTTGCTTGAGCAAAGTTACGCTCGACTGGATGATCCCACGCCACCGCCTCGCCCCAGCGCTGGACCCGTCACGGTGCTAAATTTCCATCGCGTTCCTGTGACCGACCGTCGGTCGGGTGGGATGATCACCAATGCGGCGGTGATGACCATGACATCGGGGCCGGAAGAAACCAAGCCGATCACGCGTGGCGCCTGGGTGGCCGCTGTGGTTTTTAATGATCCACCTCAACCGCCACCGGCTGATGTACCGGTACTGTCTGAGCACCCTCCGGAGCACCAAGCTCAGATGACACTTCGTGAGCGGTTCGCGCTGCATCGCACCCGCGCGGACTGCCGTGCCTGCCATCAAAAAATCGATCCCTTCGGCTTTGCCTTAGAAAATTACGATGCCGTGGGAGAATGGCGAAGCCAGTACGAAAATGCGCGGTCGATTGATGTTTCTGGCAAACTGTTCCAGCAACACGAATTCCAGGATGTGGTCCAATTTAAGGATGCGATTCTGCAGGAAAAAGATCGTTTTATCCGCGGCTTCGCGGGGCATTTGTTGTCGTTTGGTTTAGCCCGAGAATTGGGGCCCGCCGACCAAGCGGTACTAGATCGTATCACCCTGGCTGTGGCCCAAGAGGAAGACAGATTTCAGGCGATGATCATGCAGGTTGTACTCAGTGAACCGTTCCTAACCATGACAAATTCATTGGATGAGGTGTCAGAGCAATGAGACCATTATCACGACGGAAATTTTTATGTGGCGTAGGGGGAGCTGCTTTAACGCTACCCTTTATGGACAGTCTCGCCCTCGCGGGAACGAGGCAGGCGATCGCAAAACGGATGGCCTATTTTTATGTTCCCATTGGGGTGGTACGCCGAGGTTTTTTTCCGGGCGAACAGGATGACACGATTCCCGAAGGGAATTTGGGCGATGTCATGCAGTCATTGGGAAAACAGAATCCAAATTTCTATGCCAAGGAATTAACAAGTCTGACGCCCACACTGAAGCCTTTGGAGTCTATAAAAAGCAAGATCACGTTGATTACGGGCATGGACCGAACCTTTCAACAAGGTACCGATGTTCATGCACAGTGCGCCTGTTGTTTCTTAAGCAGCGCAAAGCCTTACACCGTTCAGGGCACCGCTTGGCCTTTGAATCGAACGTTGGACCATATTGTCGCGGATCAAATTGGAACACAAACCCCGTTTCCAACTTTGGAATTCAGTTGCAATAACCATCGCGATAACAAGGAATCCATTTACTTTGATAATATTTCTTGGTTTGGGACCGGACACTTGGCGCCGTCCATTCGCGATCCTCGCCAGATGTATCGGCGTCTTTTTTCCACCCAGCAGACCCGTCGAAATCGCGATGTTACCGATTTAGTGTTGGAGGATGCGCGATCACTCAAGCGTAAGCTTGGGCAGGCAGATCAACATAAGTTTGGGGAGTATTTCGAATCCATTCGGGCGATTGAAAAACAGATGGACCGTCTGGAGATGATGAGGTCGGAGCTTAACAAAGTATCCTTCGATGAGCCCACGGAGGCCTACATGCCACGCGGGGATTACATTCGATTGATGGGTGACTTGATGGTAGTGGCCTTGCAGACCGGTTTGACCAACGTGGCGACCTTTATGGTTGGGCCCGAGCGATGGGATACGCCCTATATGTTCGATGGTCTATTTGATAAACCCCGAAGTCACCACCAAATGTCCCACAATCAAACCAACACCATTGATGAGTTGCTCAAAATTGATGAATTCCACATGCAGCAATACGCCTACCTGCTAAACCAAATGGACCAAATTCAAGAAGCCGACGGGACAACGCTTTTGGACAACACGTTGTTTACCTACGGATCGGGTTTGGGCGACGGTTCAACTCATCAATACAATGACTTACCCATTATTGTCGGTGGGGGCGGCAGGCGTATTAAATCAGGATTGCATATTAATATGCCGGAAGGAACACCTCTGGCTAATCTCTGGCTGACGCAAGCGAACTTGATGGGTCTGGAAACCGATGAGTTCGCGGATAGCTCCGGCACGATCAATGCCATATTGGCCTAGTTGACCGGGATCATACGGAAGGCTGGGTAGATTCCGGTTGCCACTGCCGTTTATCGAAACCATCTTTGGTTGCAGCCATCAAAAAGCGGCGCGGAGACGCATTCCAAAAAAGGCCAGCATGTCTTCTTGTGGGTTCAAAGCGGGGTCAACGACGACCTGAATATCGGGTGTTACCGCCAGCACTTTCGTCAATTGGAAGCGGTAGAAAATCTCGCTACTGAACTCAGCGACGACTAATCGCATCGGCGACGCCTGTTCAGTCCGACTGTGCACGCAATGCCGAACATCGCAAACGGAGTCTTCCTCATTTGACTTTATATTAAGAATTCATGGACGGGCGGAAAAGATTTCAAACAACGGGGGAGGCACAACTAAGCGGTACGTCACATACCACCCTTCGGCAGGAAAATTGACTGATCGGGCGTCTTTTTCTTTCCCTAGGCTAGTTCCTGAAATCTCTTTTTCCCAGCTTTTGCCGCTGTAGTGGCGTAGGCCAACAGAATAAAAGACAAGGTGTTTGGCAATTCATGTCCGTGAAACCGATAAAGCATCGCGGAAGTTCATGATTCCTCAACCGTTGATGACGATGTTTTTGACTCACACAAAAAATGCAATGACTTCATCGTTCGAGCGCAGTTGGCTTGGCGGACCAACGAGTGCCAACAATGTGACTTCAACGTTTTTCTGGCACATGATTAACGCCTCAATAAGCGTTAGATCGTTTATCAGCATTTCGGATGTAGTGACGGAAGTTGGGTCAATATGTGATCGCCAACGCTAATAAACATGCAGTAACGGTGGTATTTCGGAGAGCTCAAAAAAAGTAAGTAGGATGTTCTATGTGCGGCAACCAAAAAGAGCTTCCGCTGCAAGCAAGTACATCCGTCTAGACTGTTTTACGGGGAACAAATTGTCGCACATTTGCCTGCCAATTCGGCTCCAACGGATTCAGCGTCTGCAAGTCGATTGATGAAGTCAGCTGTTCATTTTTTGGGGCGCAGTAGACGACAGTCGGGCAGAAAGTCGCTACAAAAATTGCTAATCACTGTGGCACAAGGTACGACGAATTTTCAGATCAACCTTATTCTTAATCTCATATTCACGGATCAAACAATGAAATTCCTTGCTTGCGTTCCCCTGATCGCGGTGTTCGTCACATGACCGAATTTTGGCCAATCACGAACGGCATGTTCGGCGTTTTGTATTCTTTGCGAATGTCCTTGATGAACGTCATCATGTTGTTTTTGTAGTTGCCGCGGAATTCAGGTGAAAACTGATCGTTGTATCCCTGGAACCACACAAATCCAGCAATTTCGTATCCCGCCTCAGCATCGTACTCGGGATGGTTGTCCTTTCGATTTGCGAGTACGTCCTGAATTGTTTCATTCATCATGCGGTAGTTAAGAACGGCCTCGTCCATATTGAACGGATTGGGTTTGCGCGGTGCGCGTGGCTCTCGTGCAAAACAATGAGTCCTGCCCTCTTTTTCTTGCCCACTAACATGGAACGCTGCCCGGCCCGGCCTGTTTTGGCCCGGCCCGGCCTGTTTTGCCGCCGCCGTTCTGGACGTCAGCATGAATTCGAACCATTGATACTAATGAGAGTTTTATTATGCCACGCCGAAACACTCTAAAAGTGCGGCCAAAATGCACGTTCGCAGTAGATCAAAATACCTATCAGTTAATTTACTCAAAAAGAGGGCGTGGAAGACCAGTCAGATTACCCCTCCTTCCCATCTTGCCGGCCTGTCCGTTTTATGCAATTATAGGCATACGTTTATCTTAAAGAGTTCGGTCGACCTTGGGGGCGGCCCCAAACTCTCTAATCAGCATCCATAATTAGAAGTCAAAAATAAGGGGAAATGGTATGCAATTCTTGAAATACGTTCGATTTAAGCGGGCGTTGTCGCTGGTAATGGTTTTCGGTCTTTTGCTCGCGTTTACAAATTCCGGTCAAGCGGATGTGACCTTGTTGAACGGAAAGGTGAGCAAAATCACCAACATCGTTGATAACCAAGGCCGTATTTGGGAGGCCAACATGACGTTTGGGAGTTCTTTCAATGATGTCTTTGGCGCAGGAGATCCACCTGAATTCAAAACTCCTACTTTCTGGGGAGATGAGCCTGGGGCAACAGCCGTTGCTAACGATATGGAAGATCAATTGGACGCCTACGTTTCTGCCAATGGTACGACCGGCATCGACCTCCAACAATTTTATGTTGCCTATGAGCGACCTTTTAGCGATTTTCGGTTCGAGGCTTGGAGCATAGCTTTTAATGGGTCACAATGGCAGGAGCCAGGTGTAGTAGTCCGAACGGATACCAGTGCTTTGGCTGGAAACGGTTTTGCGGAATTCACACTCACAGCGGTGCCTGAGCCAACCTCACTCGCGTTGTTTGCTGGAATTGGCGCGTTGGGAATGTTACGCAGGCGTCGTTGTCGCTAAGCAATCCACTAACCTGCTTAAGTCAATCCAACCTAGAAAGTCCTCGACCTCTGTCGGGGACTTTTTTTAATTCGATTGCCCACCAGTTTTTCATTAACTTGGTTCGATCAGCGATTGCACCGAGAGGACTTGATCTCCAACTTCTTCATTGGAATTTTAGATGATTACGAGTTGGTTATCAGTTGGCTGACAGCGCATACCTATCCGAGGAGGCAAGAGAGCATTTACTCGAGTGTAATTGTGAGGATTTCATACAACTCAAGGGCTACAGGAACCATCCGTTAAGCCAAAAGGACAAGAAGAGAAACAGACTGAAAAACCGGATCCGGGTGAGAGAGGAACACGTATTTGGAAGGATGAGCCAACTGGCGATGGATCGATTGCCAACGATAGGAATGGAACGAGCGCATCATCACAACGGATTAAGCAATCTGGTATACAACATGGATCGGTATGCGTTCTTGATGAAGTGAAGTTGGAAAGAGAAGCAACACAGTCGTCAGAGATGGTTGATCGAAGAGAAAACGGGGCTTCATCGAACCAAATGAAGGCCGATGGTAGAGAAATTGATCGAACTTCCGGCCCTTTCAGAACCGGTTTTAAAAAAATCTTGCCCATTAGATCAGTTCACTAAAAACCTACCTTGCCTCAAGTGCCCTAGAATAAATGCACTCCGTTTTCTTGCAGCTTTGTTGTTGCTGAGTTTCGCATTCGAAGCGGCGGGAGGAGATGGAGCTCCTTTCTCCAGTCGACTATGGCGCCAGCGAAGCAGGTCAACTGGCAGAAGACCCTCGCCGCATACGCCTACATCGGCATTACCACGGCTTACACTGATTTCATGATTAAGCACGGGCGTGATGTCAATGGCGAGAAATATACGCTGCTGTTCGTGACTGGAATTGATCGGCACTCGGGAAAGATGATCTCGCCGCCGTTCGCCCACGTGAAGCATAAGCCGTTCATGCCGATGTAGGCGTATGCGGCGAGGGTCTTCTGCCAGTTGACCTGCTTCGCTGGCGCCATAGTCGACTGGAGAAAGGAGCTCCATCTCCTCCCGCCGCTTCGAATG
>CAJQPP010000105.1 GCA_905480235.1 uncultured Pirellulaceae bacterium | reverse complement strand
TGACAACATGATCGTCGAATTGGTTCGCGAGGTGCGAGTCTCTGTTGAGCCCGGTGGCGTTGTGGCGAATTGCTGGTTACCAGAACCCGCGCCCCACAATCTGGTTGCTGCGGGGGAACTGTTAATGAACGGACCGGCGTTCTCGAGCAGCCCCATCGATGGATCCAGCGGTCCGAGTGATATACAGGAATTATTGAATACGCCCCGGGACCTGCTGGTTACCAGCGATCCAGACCTCATTAATTTGCTCCGCGATATCGAACAGGAAGTCCGTGACGATTTCCCTGATCTGCCTTTTGAATTTCGAATTCGCTTGCTCGGTAACGACCTAGCGTTGGCCGGCATCACTCAAAATCAGCGACCGGGAAAAGTGGATGTCCAGCAGAAACCACTCGGTGAAATTCTCGCGCAGATCATGCTCCAGGCCAACACCGATAAATCGGCAACCAGTCCTGCAGACCCTAATTGTAAGTTGATTTATGTCATCGGTGCTGATCCCGACGAACCCTCAAAACAAGCCATCTTAGTAACCACCCGCGAGGCGGCCGAAAACCGCCAACTCCCTTTACCCGTCATTTTTCAAACGAAAGAATAACGGCAGGAACTGCCGACGTGTCCCAACCCGAATAACTAACGGAATTCCCGCGTTTCACCGTCAGTTCAGGACCAAAAAGCCTGCAGCCGCAAAGACACAATTGGCGAATAAGTCTAGAATGGACGTCGGGGAAGAACGTTCGGTCGAATCTGGGGATCAACGTGGTTCTATTTACAATTACTTGCGAAACCTGTGCCTCGCGTTTGCAGGTCAAACAACAGAGCGCGATCGGCCAAGTTTTAGCCTGCCCCAAATGCGGCAGTATGGTGGAAATCCACCCGCCCGAGGACTGGGAAATGCCCGCTGCGGCAACAGCGCCTCCGCGCAAGCCCAAGCCGCCCCGCGATCCCGGTGACAGTCAAGCCACGGTCAGTGGCGAGTTTGCTGACTTCGCCGCCAACTTCCCCGCTGACAAGCCGCAAAAAAATTCTCCCCAGCCAACCGCTCCGCGCATTTCGACAAAGGCTACTCCCAAAAATCACGCTGCGACGCCAAGCCCCACGGATTCCCATTGGCAATCTGATGGAGCAGGGCAACGCAGTAATGCGCTGTCTTGGATTGCAGGAATCGTTGGCATTTGCCTGATCGCTCTGGTGTTGATCCTGTACATGGTCAGCAGCATGCTCGGCACCGATCCTGGCGGGGAACTGGCAGAGAAACAATCCGCAAAAACAGAGGATGCAAAACTGGGGCCTTTGCCGACAACGCAGAAAAAGGGACAAGAAGAAACCAAAGACAAAGATCTGGTCGACGAAGGAAAGCCCCCTTCCCAAAACGAGGACGCTGCAGATACCAGTCCCGCGAATGAAAAAGACAAATCCCCGAATCCTCTCAAACCCGATCCCCAAGAGGACGATTCTACGGCAGCCGTCACTGACTCTGCTGCCAACACGGATGACGTTGCCGGCGATCCAACAGCGAAGACGGGTTCAGATTTTGAGCTCGACCCCGACAAGGCTTTGACGGCCTCGGGCGATACCATCACGATGGAACAAGAGCAGGATCGCCAATCCATGCTCGATGATTTTTCCGGGATTGGAGAATTAGTTTTTGATCCGGGTATCGATATGGAAGATTTTCGGGATGCCACCTCCGATGATCAAACGCAAAAATATGGCATCGGCAAAGTCTACGTCCCGGTACCGCGCATATTGCAAACGGACCCCCAGACCGCACTTCAAGAAATCTACCCAGGCCTCTCTTACCAGAACCAACCCTTAATTGACTTTGCACGAAATCTGTTTGCCTTAACCCAGGTCCCTTTTCAATTGGACAGCCAGTCCGTGATTGATGGGCAATTGGATCCCTATATCACAATTTCCGTGGTGGGCTCCAAAACTAACGTTTCCGATTTGTTGACCCAAGCCCTCGAACCCCATAATTTAGCGTGGCGTTGGAACACGGCCCAAAACGTCATTGTAATTTCGCCAAAAATCTCGGAACAAATCGAGCCTTCCGTAATCGCCCTCGATCCCGTACTCGGGATCACAAAAGAGAATGTGGAAAAGCTGATAAACGGAATCCAGTTGATCATCGCCCCCGCAACCTGGAACACCAACGGTGGCTCTGCCACGATCAAGTTTTCAGAAGGCCAACTTGAACTGGAACAGACATCCGACATCAGCCAAAAAGTGCAATCATTGCTCGACAAATTGACGGTCGCAGCGAAATCAAAAGCAAACCCGGAAGATCCGACTCTGGCTAAGTCGCTGAAAACCGTCTTCACCCAGTCAGCGGAAATTCGTGACTCTGATGGGAAATTCTATTCCTTGCAACTTCAGCCCATCGCTCAGGTTCTCAATCAGTTGCGGGACCAGGAGGGTGTTACCATCCTGATGAACTGGAATGAGTTACTCAAGGAAAACTGGAACCCAAACGTTCAGTTACCATGGCTTTCGAAGGAGAGATCCTTTGAAAAAACCCTGCGTGAGCTAACCAATTCGATGGGCCTGGCCTATCGCCTGCTTAATCAGGATACTCTGGAGATCACTACCAAACAAAAGTACTGGACGGAAAATCGGCTGGAGATCTATCCCTGCCAAAGGCAACTAAAAAAACGCTATACGGGTGATCAGATCATTCAATTCCTTAAGGAAGGGATCGCCGCTGATCTACCACGCCAAACGATGACTCAAGTGATCTACTCGCCGGATTACGAATGTATCATCGCGGTGTTACCTGACCCGCTGCAAATCCGCGTGGAAAAAATTCTGGCACAACTGGCCGAACGCGAGTAACGACCGCGCCGCATGCAAGCCTATCACCTACTAGGCCGTAGAATGACGTTTCATCCAGGCATCAAAATCGTGGCTTTCAGCGTTTGAAACGGAAGCGGAAAATCGATGATTGGGTTGCAGTTCACGGGGTTCACCATCATCTAACAGAATCTGTCCACGTTTGATGACCATCCGCGGAAATTCAAACATTCGGCGTTTATCATTTCCGGGTGCGTAGATCACCAAGTCGGCATCTCCGCCAACCCGCAAATGCCCCTTTTCAGGTAAACCCAACAGACGTGCAGGAGCACCACGCGTAATCACCGCGATTTCCTGAATCGAATACTCGCGATCTATTTCGTAGAGGTCCGAATGTTCGCGAACGCCGTCGTGCAATTGTCCAATTTGTTGGCGACGAAAATCTCGATCCATCAGCAAGGCAATGATTTGCGGGTAAGTCAAAAAGGAAGCACCATTGGGGTGGTCGGTGCTCAACGCCAATTGCCAAGGGTTTTGGATTTTCAGCATCCACTCCAATCCGATCGCCCACTGCAGGCCATGAATTCGATCCTTGCGTCGATACTTGATCGGTGAAATGCCGCAACCACACTCCAACTCGGTGTCATGAGAAATCCAGGGGCGGCCCGTTACTTTTTGCAGGTAGTAACCCAACGCACTGTCAGCCGTCATGCTCATGGTTTCGCCAAACATCACCTGCCCCACATCCACCGATAGATTGGGGTGAGCGTTGACGTAATCCACCAAGGGATCAACCGCCGATCCAAAGGCGGCCTCATCATCCGCTCCTCGGTAGCTGTGAAATTGAATGTGCGCCAAGTGACAACGCGCATCACCCACGCTTTTCATGGTGTCTAAGGTGGTCTGCCAATTACCGGGTAAGCCGAGGCGATTGCAATGAACGTGAATCGCATGTGGCAAAGCCAATTGGTCATTCGCATGCGCCAAAGCACGCAGGATACTGCGCGGGTTTGTTTGAAAACGATGCAAGGTTTGATCGATAGACCCGACCCCTTCGCGGTAACCGGATTTCCAATCTTCGACCCCTCCCGGATTGACGACTTTGGCCGCCCAAGCACCCGTATTTCGCATGACCGATTGCAGGAATTGAGTCACCCGATCTTGATCGTTGTCTTGCACGGCCTGCAGCAGGTATTGATGGTTCCCAACGAGCGCAAAAAAGCCGGCATCGACACATGGCAATGCCTGCAACTCACCCAACGCTTCTCGAGCGTATGCCGGAGGCACCGCTGCGTCGAATGCCGTGGTGTAACCCAGGCCCGCGTATCGCCAGCCAGTCTCATGCAGGTGAGGAACGTATGGAGAGGAAGAGGAGGCTGCAGAGTCTCCAGCAAGAAATTGAGTGCGCGCATTCAGCAGGCGGGCCGCGTTTACCTTGGGGCCCACGAAATGACTGTGCATGTCGATGGCCCCTGGCATCACAATCAATCCACGGGCATCAAAGACCTCACAGTTGGCCGCCGTCGCCGGGGAGTCAATAATTTTCCCATCAGCAATCCAGAGATCCCCTACCTGAGGCGCCTCCCCAGAGGGATCAACCAGCGTCGCATTTGCAATTTTCCACACAGAGATGGCCAAACTTCCCAATAGGAGATTATGTTTTCCTTATTCTGCACCAAATCCACGAAGCGCGAAGCCACTCGAAAAATTCTGCGCACCAAAATGATAACGGGCATTCTGTCCGACAAAGCTGGTACGGGGTAAGCCATTCATCTCCCGTGCATCGATAAATCCAAAGTGCCCTTTTTTGGGCCAGCCAAGGATCGGCTACCTATGACCCGAGCCCACTGAAGACCCGATTCGCCAGGAATCCAGCCAACAAACCGCGTCTTGGCTCGATCATCTCGGTTTTTTTCGAATCGATTTCATTGCTTTCTCATCTTCCTCAACAGGAATCCGAGATTCCAAATCGGTCAGCATCTCATCAAGACGGAGATAGTGATCCTCGATCCGCGCTAAGCGTTTCTTGACCTCTTCGCTTTGCGAAGTGAGCGACGACGTGCAGATGGGAGCAGGGGAGAAACGTCTTGATTTGGGAGGTGACTTGCGTACCACGGAGAATTGGGGGAAAGCAATTTGGTATACGGGGAAGTTGGCTCTATTTTTGGCAACGGTTTCGTGGGAAACAAGAGGCTTTTTGTCAAATCCTCGGTCCCGATTTACTCTTCGGGCCGGGAACTTATGCGAAAACAGTCAAATCTAGAGCCCATTTTCGGGAAAGTACTCCGCTTCGGGCAAACTCCGCTTTGCACTGTTTTTCACACCGGAGCCGTTGCTCAGCTCCTGTTATTCTTTGACTCTAGCTAATTTGAGGGCATTGCGGTGGATCGAAAATCCCTTCCCCAGGTATCTGGAACAAGTCTCGCCCGCTCGACTCGCGCTGGACGTTTAGAGTCCTCGCTTATGGTTATCCACCAAGCACCTGCAGGATTTCAGTTAACTAGGGAAAGCTTCGGTGGTTCTAAAGGGGAAATGGGGAGCATAAGCTCACCTCTCTTAACATTACGTTAACAAAATTTAGAGTCCTTCAAGTTGGGGTGACACCCAACGCTGATATCGTCCAACATGGTGCCAGAGGTCGCAACCAAAATACATCGGTTAACAAGGCGATTGGGCAAGATGCTCCCCTTGGTTGGCACCATCGAATCGATAAATATAATGAGGGGTCGAGGTGGCTTTTCATCCGCTTAGCCGACCCATTTTTAAGAAAATTCACCGACTGAATTACTTTGAGCCGCTATGGATTTTTTGCTTGGTTTTTTTGAGAACATCGCGTTTGACAGCCCATTATTGAACCTCGGTACTGTTTTGATCGCAGGGATCGTGGGCGGGGAAATTGTAGGGCGCTTTAACTTACCCAAAGTGACCGGTTGGATTGGCACCGGCATCCTGCTGCGGGCCTTCAATCTGGAGGGGTTACAACCTGACGATGGCGGGCTTGATCGCTTTCTGCCCTACATGCATTTTGTCTTGGGATTCATTGCCTTTACGGTCGGTGCGGCCTTACACGTCAAGAAACTCCGCAATGCGAAACTCCGATTGGGTGTGATCGCTTTGTGCGAAGCCATTGCTACCCCGGTTTTGGTTTACCTGGCTCTGCGTTTCATTGGCGGTCTATCCAACGAGGTGTCGATGTTGCTCGGCGCGATCGCTATTGCAGGTGCCCCTGGAACAACGGTCGTGGTAGTGCAAGAGGCACGAGCCAAAGGCATTATGACGCGTACTCTCGTCTCCGCATTGGCGTTGATCGATATGGTAGCCGTCGGGGTTTTTGTTTTTGTGTTGGCGATTCTGACCACGCAAACGGGCGGGATTAGCGCGGGGGTTTCCGCCGTCGCCATCCAATTCGGTGAAGCTTTCCTAATCGGTACGGGTACCGTACTAATTGCGATCGCCCTATATCGATTCGGAATCGTGGGGCCAGCATTCTTAGGCCCCAGTTTTGTATTCGTGATTTTGGCTTCGTGGGGTGCTGCCGCATGCGTCGGCGTTTCCGGAATTCTTGCCTGTACCATTGCCGGAATCGCGATCACCAACCTCCAGCACGACGCCGTGCGTGCGGTGGAAGCCTACCTCAGCCACGGAGCCAGTGTTTTATTTGCGGCCTTTTTCACATTCGCTGGAATGCGATTGGATTTCAGCCTCGTGCCTCCCGTCGCCGGGCTCGTAGTGCTTTACTTTCTGGCTCGGTTCATCGCCAAGTACGCCGGTGCTTACACTGCCATGAGCATCACTAACGCACCCGCCCCGGTTCGCAAGTATTTGGGAATCGCCCTCATGCCTCACGGGGGTGTTGCGGTTGGACTGATCCTGTTGGTTCAGGAAGCCTACGGAGCCAGCAACCCCGAACTGGTCAACCAGATCACCACCGTCGGCTTGGCCACACTCGCCATCAATCAGTTGCTCGGTCCCAGTGCCGCACGCTTTGGTTTGCAATGGGCGGGAGAAGCCGGTCTCGACCGAAAACGTTTATTTGATTTCTTGGATGAGCAACACATCGCTGTCGGATTGAAGGGCAACAACAAAGAAGAAATCATTCGCAGCCTGACCAGCCAATTGTACTCCGTCTCCCAATTACCATTGGCTCAAGAGGAGTTTGTGCAAAAGGTGATGGAGCGTGAAAATCAGGAAACCTCTTGTTTGGGGGAAGGCCTGATGATTCCTCACACGATCATCGAAACAGGCGATGAGTTAACTGGAATTCTCGGAATCAGCTCGGAGGGTTTGGATTTAGATGCCCCTGATGGGCGGCCAGTCCATGCGGTTCTCCTGTTGGCCACACCTGAAGCGGATCGAGAGCGTCATCTTGAGGTCCTGGCAGCTTTTGCCTCGGCGATCACCAAGGATCTCAATCTGCGGGAGCAACTTTACCATGGGCGTTCCCCGGCTCACGCCTACAGTATTTTGCACGCCGAAGAAGCAGAGGATCTGAATTACTTCCTCGAAGATGCCTTCGAAAAAGTTGGCGCTTTTGAAAAAGACTAGGCATCTCCCGGCCTGTTTTTGTGGCGTTCTGTTAAACGAAACGGCGATCCCGAAAAGCCAAGTGCTTGGCTTGTGCGCATGGTATATTGGCTGCTCGTCTTTCCCTTGGAAGCACCTGTACGTCAAGGAACGTAAATGATGATCCGTAAATTTACAGTCTCGATTTTCCTGTTTTGGTTTTTGGCGATCTCTGCAAACGCTTGGCAGCACCCAAATATCATCTTGATTATGACGGACGACCAGGGCATTGGTGATTTGGGAGTTAACGGAAATCCTTTTATTGAGACCCCCCACATCGACCGTCTAGCGACGGAGAGTACATCGTTTGAGAATTTTTACGTGCACCCAGTCTGCACGCCCACGCGAGCTTGTTTGATGACAGGGCGTTACAATTATCGAACACGGGCCATCGACACCTACATTGGCCGTGCCATGATGGAACCGGACGAAGTAACCACCGCGGAACTATTGCAGCAAGCCGGTTATCGCACGGGCATTTTTGGCAAATGGCATTTGGGTGACTGTTATCCCATGCGGGCGGTCGACCAAGGTTTTGAAACGGCATTAATTCACCGCGGGGGAGGAATCGGTCAACCCTCAGATCCCCTGGCAGCTCAAAGGAAGTACACCAACCCGATTCTATTTCGAAACGGCAAAGCGGAATCTTTCGAGGGCTACTGTACCGATATTTATTACGACGAGGCGATTGAGTTTATATCCGAGGCCCAAAAATCCGATACGCCTTTTTTTGTATACCTGCCGGACAACACACCTCATGGACCGTTTCACGATGTGCCCGAAGATCTTTACCAATACTACCTTGCCAAAGGCATCGATCGATCGGCGTGGGGTCGTCATAACCGCGGTAAAGAGTTCGCGGCGAAGGACGCTGATTTTCTCGCCCGAGTCTACGCCATGATCGGCAATGTCGATCGTAATGTCGGCAAATTACTGAAGGCCCTTAACGAATTGAAGATCGCCGATGACACGATCGTAATTTTCATGTGTGACAACGGCCCTAATTCCCAGCGATATGGGATGGGTTACCGTGGCAGTAAAGCGTCGGTATACGAGGGTGGAATCCGATCTCCGTTCTGGATTCGCTGGCCTAACCATATCGCCGCTGGTAATTCACTAGCAACGCTATCTGCTCACATCGATATTCTGCCCACCTTAATGGGATTGGCAAACATTGATGTTCCCGACGACTTGCACCTCGATGGGATCGATCACAGTGCGGAATTACAAGGGAAAGCAAAAAACACACAACCACGAAACCTATTCATCCAATCCCATCGCGGCAATCAACCGACACGTTACCATCACATGGCCGTACGGAATGCAAAATGGAAATTGGTCCACCCAAGTGGTTTTGGGAAACAACAATTTAACGACGCGCCTCGATTCGAACTTTACGACATGGTCAATGATCCGAAAGAACGCCAGGACGTCTCAGCCCAACATCCCCAAGTCGTCAAGCAAATGGCGGAAGCCTATGACGAGTGGTTCGATGACGTCGGTGCAACCCGACCGGATAACTACGCGGCACCACGCATCGTGATCGATGCGACAAAAGAAAACCCCGTCACGTTGACACGTCAGGATTGGCGTCGCACCAGCCAAAAGGGTTGGGGCAACCGCGGCTACTGGATGCTCCGGGTCAACCAACCCAGCACGTTGGAATTGAAGTGCTGGTTACAAAAAGGCAAGCCTGCGGATGAAATCTCACTCTCGATTAACGGCCAAACCGTTGCC
>CAJQPP010000104.1 GCA_905480235.1 uncultured Pirellulaceae bacterium | reverse complement strand
GATTGAAACAAAATCGTTCTTGGGGAGCAGTTATTTCGCCTGCCCTGCTCTGTTAAAAATGCCTGTCCGTCAGAAATTAAAAGAAATCATCGGCCATGTCCATTCAACGAAACAAAACTCGTAGCGTAAAGATCGGCTCGGTCACGATTGGTGAGGGGCATCCCATTGCGGTGCAATCGATGACCGCCACTAAAACGCAAGATATTGATGCTACGGTCGCATTGGTCAATTTGCTGGAACAAGCGGGTGCGGATGTGGTGAGAATTGCGGTCGACAGCAAAAAAGATGCGGAAGCGGTGGCTGAGATCCGCACTCAAACAAATGCCAATCTTTCGGTGGACCTTCAGGAAAATTACCGCTTGGCGTTAGCAGCGGCCCCGCATGTCGATAAACTGCGATACAACCCGGGGCATCTGTACCACCACGAACGCGAGAAGCCCTGGCAGGACAAGGTCCGTATGATCGTGGATACGGCGGGCGAACATGATTGTGCCATTCGCATCGGCGTGAACTGCGGTAGCGTGGATCCTGCCAAAAAGGATCAATACGGCGAGGAGGACTCGATTTCTCCCATGCTGGAGAGTGCTTTTGAGCACTGCGCGTATCTTGACTCACTGGATTTCCATCGGTTTTGCGTCTCATTGAAGGATTCCGATCCGCGAAAGGTGATCGAGGTCAATCGCCGGTTTGCTGAAAAGCGGCCAGAAATCCCCTTGCACCTCGGTGTGACCGAGGCCGGGATGCCTCCCGAAGGCGTGATCAAGACACGCATCGCTTTTGAACAACTGTTGGGTTATGGCATCGGTGACACGATTCGTGTCTCGCTGACGGTGCCGAATCATGAAAAGGGATTGGAAATAGAATCCGGGCGGGGGATTATCGATGATATCTATGCGGGACGAGTTCGCTCGGTGGTCGATTTCGATACCAACAAGCTGAACATCATTTCATGCCCTAGTTGTTCCCGCGTGGAAAACGAGGCCTTTGTTCATTTGGCCCAAGATGTAAAGGAAATGACCCGCTATGCGGAAGACCACGCCATCACGATCGCGGTGATGGGATGTCGAGTCAACGGACCGGGCGAGACCGATGATGCCGACTTGGGGCTCTGGTGCGGACCGAATTATGTCAATCTGAAAAAAGGCCCTGAAGCTTTAGGGGCTTACCCTTACGATAAGATACTGGGCGAGTTGAAGAGCGAACTCGACAAACTGATTGCTCTAAAAACGTCGTAAACCCCGG
This sequence comes from uncultured Pirellulaceae bacterium, assembly GCA_905480235.1. Taxonomy (GTDB): domain Bacteria; phylum Planctomycetota; class Planctomycetia; order Pirellulales; family Pirellulaceae; genus CAJQPP01. Next base: position 1,384 of record CAJQPP010000104.1, on the reverse strand, counting down.
TGGTCTTGGAATCCTTGTGTCTTTCTGGAAAGTTGTCTGGAGAATGCCAACTATCTTGTAGCCCCGAATTGAAAAATTGGGCATACTTTGCGTTGGAAAATTCACCTGATTCGGTCCATGTAGGCCCTGCCCAGATGGTGGCGTCATGATCAATACATTGTTCCTGCCGGAACTTCGTGAAATGCTAAGGCTGGCAGACGCCGAAGGTCTCGGTGAATTCTGCAGTGCCCTGCACCCGGCCCGCACCGCCGAATTCATGGAGGGGTTAGACGAAAACGAAGCTTGGGCTGTTCTGCAATTCGCAGAAGTCCCGATTCGCGTGGAAGTCTTCGGTTATTTTCCAGAAGAACAGCAGCTCGACGCGCTGCGAGAGCAAAGCCGGGACGAGGTTGCCGAATTGGTAACGGAAATGGCTCCCGATGATCGGGTGGATATTCTTAGCCAACTGGAACCCGCGGTTTTAGAGGATCTACTCGAGCGTCTGCCCGCGGAGGAACGTCGTGACTTTATGCGGCTCAGCCAGTATCCCGAGGGTACGGCGGGTGCCGTGATGACCAGTGAAGTTGCGAAATTATCCGAGAGATTATCGGTTCGCGAAGCGCTCGACGAATTAGGCCGAGTGGCAGACGAAGTCGAAACGATCTATTACCTGTATGTGGTCGACGAGGAAGATCATCTGCGAGGCGTGGTTTCCGCCCGGCAACTGGTTTCCGCGATCAAGACGCCGCAATTGCCGCTGTCCGAAATTATGGACCGCAACGTGCTCACGGCCCGCCCCTACGAAGATCAAGAGGAGGTCGCCAACAAAGTTGCCAACCTTGACTTGTTGGCAATTCCGGTGGTCGATCAACAGCAACGCATGCTGGGAATCATCACTCACGATGATGTCATTGATGTCGTTCGCGAAGAGGCAACCGAAGACGCCCATCGTAGCGCGGCCGTCGAACCGCTGGACGAGACCTACCTGAAAACACCCATCCTAATATTAAGTTGGAAACGCGGCATATGGCTGAGCATCCTCTTTTTCTTTGCCTTGCTGACGGCCATCGCCCTGGCGGAATACGAGTCCTTTCTCGAGCAATGGATTTGGCTCTCCTTTTTTATTCCCTTAGTGATCAGCTGCGGCGGTAATTCGGGAAGCCAATCTGCGACCCTTGTGATCACCGCTTTGTCTCGTGGACATATTACATTGACGGATTGGTCGAGGATCGTGGTCCGTGAAATGGCCATGGGGTTGGTATTAGGCGGTGGCTTGGCTCTACTGGGTTTGGTCGCTGTACTATTTATCCCCCCCGACGAAGGCGTTTTGGCGCCGCTCGTGGTCCCCCTGACATTGTTGTTGGTGGTGATGTCGGGAACGCTGATCGGAGCGATCATGCCGTTG
>CAJQPP010000103.1 GCA_905480235.1 uncultured Pirellulaceae bacterium | reverse complement strand
GGTTGAAGTAGGTCATGCTGACGGTGGAAACCCCCGCGTTTTGCATGAGGCTCCAGGCAATCACCGCTACCGCGGTTAACAGTAATAAAGCCCAGACGTTGACACCCCGAACCATTTTTCGGTCGTCTTGGTCTTTATTTTCCTGTTCATTGGGTCGTTGTTCCGACATTAATTCCTCTATCACAGTTCCCAGCGGAGGCTGGAAATGAATTTTTGTTGTTGGGCCTAAACCACCAGAAAACCCACACAGCAGAAACGGTCCCGTGTACCACTAGTGGAATATCCGCCTATTATATCCGCAATTCGGAATTTTGACGATTGCCCAATCCCGCCTGCCTTATTGTGCGGCATCAAACGTCGCTATCAACCGCACCGAACCCCTCTAACTGTTTTCGCCAGTCCTCGGCCACCTCTAAGCTATTTTCTTCGGCCATTTTGAGATGGGCTGATACTTCTATTACGCTTAATCCGCGAATTTGTAGCACCTCATCACAGGAAAAACCTTGTTCCAGTAGTTTCCAGGTCCACACATAAGAGGGTTGAACGCGAGGAAACTGCTGGGTTGGGGGCGGTGGCGTAGCAATTTCGCGTTCTGTGGACAGATCCAGTCGGATTGCCAATTCAGTGTCAGTATCGTCCACCGTGGCAGGTTCAACGGTCTCCACGGGTTCGTTTTGGCCTTCTTCCGGTGCGTCATCATGCCAATCCGCTGCATACTCAGCGATTTGAGGTCGCTCAAAACGAAATTGTTTGTTGAGTTGGCGACGCAAAGCATCCGGCAAAAAAGCTAATGGCTTCTGCAGATTAAAGCCTCTCATGACATCGCTGCCCGCTTCCGAGATTGCCACCAGAGGGCGGAATTTTTGTTGAGAAACTTGACTCAACAAACGTGCATTCAAAAGGCTGTCCAGCAATACAGACGCATCGGTCTGACTGAGGGGACTCAACAAACCGTAAGTGCTCAGCCGTTTCAGACCCAGCTGTTTTATCTTTTTGCTCGTCGAGCCACATAGCATTTGTGCGATCAGATTTTTTCCGTACCGCCCATGCCCCCGTGCCACGCCACTGAGGGTCACCTGCACAGCGTACAAACTGCCCAAGTTGTCACTGACCAAGAAGTCTTCGGCATTTTTTGTTGAAGCAGAATTGGCGGGTCCGCAATTATCACATTTGCCGCAAGGTCTCTGAATCTCATCCCCAAAGTACTCCAGAATCTCCAGTTGGCGACAGGTCCGAGACATTGCAAAAGAAATCACACTCTCGAGTCTTTTGAACTCCTCAAGTTTCCTTTTTTCCAGCTCTCGAAAATCAATTTGTAGTTGATCGAACGGCACCCTTTTCAGTAGGTGGATTGCGCGACCACGAAACGGCGGGACGTAATCAAAGCAATCGATTTTATTCAACTCACGCAACGATCTCTGTACGGCGGTCCAGTTCATTTCGGTGTCGTCGCAAAGTTCCTGCGGCGCAAAGTAGACCCTTTCTCCTTTCAGCGAGCCGATACGAGATTCCACTGCCCGCAACACGTGACGGCGTTTGCCTGCCTCACGCGGCAGCATATCGACGATGGTTGGTAAGGGGCTCAGTATTTTCACGGAAGCAAGATTCTGTTGCGAATCCATGCGTTCCAAGGCGCCGCATTTCTCGAGCAGGGTTTCACTGACCCGAATGCCCTCGGTCCCGACTGAGACTTCGATTTCGTTCTGCAGTTCCTGTAGCGTCAATTCAATCGGATCTTCTTTTCGTTCACAAAGGTAGCTGTAAACTTTCTTCACTACGTCTCTGGAAGGATAAGAGTTCTCAATAAAAAACTCTTGAATGAATCGATCCTGAAAGGAAAACATCAATTGACATTTGGCGGGCTTGCCATCGCGACCTGCTCTACCGGCCTCCTGATAGTAAGCTTCGATGCTACCTGGCATGTTGTAGTGAACAACAAATCGCAAATCTGATTTATCGATGCCCATACCAAACGCATTGGTCGCGACGATGATGTCAATGCTACCGCTGGAAAAATCCTCTTGCACTTTTTTTCTGGCCGTGGGGTCTAAGCCGGCATGATAAACGTTTACAGATCGCCTGAGTTTTTTGTCAAGTAATTCCGCCAGGTGATCGCATGCTTTACGAGTCGAGCAGTAGACAATCCCCGAGCCGCGATTGGCTTTGAGGAAAGTCAAAAGCTGTTGGTCCTTCTCGGAATTGCTGGTTGGTTTTTTTACTGACAGCGCTAGGTTTTCTCGCGCGAATCCGCTCACGAAAATTTTCGGCTGGTTCAGTTGAAGCACCTGGCAAATATCATCGCGAACGGTGGCGGTGGCTGTCGCCGTTAGAGCAATGGTTTGAGGCGCGCCGATTTTTTGTCTCAGGCTTCCCAATCTGCCGTAATCCGGACGAAAGTCATGCCCCCATTGGCTGATGCAGTGCGCCTCATCGATGGCCAGTAATTGGACTTGGGTCGCTTCGATGGCCTCCACGAAACGGTCGCTACGCATCCGTTCCGGGGCGCTGTAAATTAAATCGTATTCCCCAGCAGCCATGCGCGTGATGCGGTCGTATTGCTCGGAGCTACTTAAAGAGCTGTTGATGCAGGTCGCCGAAACGCTCTGGCTCGCAAGGCGATCAACTTGATCCTTCATCAAAGCAATCAGCGGTGAAACGACAAGCACCGTGCCCTCACGAGCAATTGCTGGCAATTGCAAGCAACGGCTCTTACCACCGCCCGTTGGCATAATGCATAAACAGTCTTGGTCCTCAAATACCGCATCGACCACCTGTTGTTGGCCAACGCGGAAATTGCTCAGGCCAAAGCGGGCCAGAAAGGGGCTGTAATCGCGGGGTGTCGCGTCCATATCAAAGTGCGGGCAAAGATGGGTAATATCGGTGGGCACCAATATAGATCATCGGGCCTGCTATTCGTAGGCGCTCAAGCGGTCATCCTGCCAATCCACTAGCGAAATTTCCAATAGATTTCGTCAGATGCCATTTCGACCTGCTGCAGCCATTGTCGCTCCGATGTGGGGCGGGACAATTGAATGAGGGCTCTTAGATCATCGATCATGGCCGGGTTGTCACCGTAATACGAGTGCCCAATCAAACTGGTGTCGATATGGGAAACATCGATCGTATCGACTCCTTCGACAATGCAAATCTCTTCCCCTGCCAATCCCGCTCGATCGTGGCCATGCACGGAAGTCGATACCATCAAGGCACGATCGCGAGATGAAGCATAAAGAGTGATTTGGTTGGAGAGTTTGCGGAGAGATTGAGCGTACCGCTGCTAGAAATCATGGGCGCTAATGTCCGGGGCCGCCATGATGATCTGTCCAAATTGCCGATTGGATGCGCCGTTCATTGACGGATTTTGGGCTACCTCCGGGGCTGCCGTGGCATGTTCTGTCAACGAATGGACTGCAGAAGCTTCTTGAGCCCATTCGAATGACAATCGCTCCAACGCTTGCATGAGAGCTCGGTTTCCCATGCTGTGGGCGATCAAGTGAATTCGCTTTGCTCGCGTCTCCTGAAATAAAGCGTTTAGGAAGTGTTGTAAATGAATAACGGTCCAGTCGGCATTGGCCATGTCGCGTGTGTAATCTTGTAAGCCTCCATGGGAGGGCCACGAGTAACAAACGGGTACCCCACCAAACTTTAAGTCGTAGGCGATCTGAGCGGTTCGCTTAACCGCGTTTTCAAAAGAGACGTTGTAGCCGTGAATGAACACAAAGGCGTGCCCGGTGCTGGTCTCCAGACGATCATTCAGATCGTCGAAAAAACCAGAACGAGGTCCACTTATCACGCGTTCCAAAATGACATGTTTATCTTCGTTTTCAGAAAACTCAAATCTCTTTAGGGAGGGTGAATCGACAATGCCGACACGGTGGTCGGTGGGGATATTGACTAAGCATTTGCCGTAATGGAGAAGGTCCTCCGTGGTATTTTCGTTGCTCAGTTGGTGGGTGAATCGAACATCCTGGTTACGATCTACCCTTGCGATTCGTTGCCACTTTATCATGGCGGTGTAACCCACGGATGTTCCCGCGATTATCGCGACGATACAAATTGCGATGGGCAAAATACGTTTGGCAGTGAGCGCCCACAAAGCCATGATCGCCGCACTCAGTAATAGAATTGCCGGCCACAGGAATATCTTGAAACGTTCGTTAGCTGACACGCTGCCCACAAGTTTTCGGTCCGTAGCAAAGAAAACCTCGACCTTGGTCGGGCCGTCGTTGTCCTGCAGCATGGCAAGGCTGCGCTGAAACTGGGCATCGGTAGGTATTGACTCGTTAGCCAAGGCTTTGGACGCTCCGGCATTAGGAGGGCTGGGACTGAGCGGTAACATCTGCGTTCGTGGCTTGGGGTTAAACACCTCCGCTGTTTCGCTGCCCAAGCCAAATTGTGGATTGTCCAATGCGGTTGCGTCGAGGCGATGCTGCCCGGCTTTTAAACGCGGTTTGAGATTCGGTGGTGTACTCAGCCCTGACGATCCTAGCTGGGATCGCAGTTGACCGACGTTGGCCTTTGATTTCATTAAATCCGGTTTGGAAAAGGGAACCTTAGGCAACGATTTATGCGCAGGCACCGCCGCTTTTTCGCGAGACACCCATGGGTTTTGCCCGGGGACCTGTGGGGCCATCCCCTCCGATTCGACGCCTTGGTTATGCGCTAGGTTGGGCACCTGGTCCCTTATCTTGGCGGGGGGACTGTTCACTTCTTTGGAGGATTTCGCCTCCTGGTCTTTGTCCGCATTCCCTTGGCAACCAACCAGTATGGCTGCGCTCACAACCGCCATCGTGACAAGAAAGAATCGGTAACGGCGCAGGGGGATGAGGTGTCTCATGTGAACAACTCGCTTCGGAAACAGACAGTTGGTTCTGATCGAGGGTGCAGAACGATAGCGTTTTTGAAGGCGGGCAACTAGAGAGATACCGGATCTTCGCGGTGTCCGCCAGTTGTCTGATATCAGCTATTGGGTAATCGGGGTGAGCTCGGTAGGACGAGTGCTTGGTCTGCCCAGAGAAGGGGCAGGTATTGGGCAAGCTATCACTCGGGTGCGATGTTATTTATGCGCCAGCAACAGGCTTTCATGGGTCGGTTGCGTTGGTGCAGACTCCACCGTTGGTTCTTCTCCGCTGGGGAAAAACCCTAGGATCAACAGGGTTCCGAGCAACACGCACAAGGCACCAATCGCCAAAAGAACCAACCGAGAAACCGATGCATTCGAGGAATTTTCGATATGCCTTGCGATCCAGAACTTGTTGGCCCAGGGAGTTTTCAATGCGGCGGAAACGAAAATAAAAAGCCCCGTTGCCAACGCTACAACGCCGACAAAAATATCTTGACTAATCATGGTGCGCCTTCCGATGTTGGGTGACTAATGACCTGTAATATAGCCAACCGTGGGTGCGAAAAAAAGCTCGCTTGAGCTGGTCGAGATTACTCAGCGGTCATGCCGACCGGGGTTTGCAATGGTCTTTTTGGCTTTCCGGCGACGCATCCGGCAGGCTGATTGCCAAGGGCTCAACGGTTTACACGCCTGATTTCGAATCGCGGTTAAGTCTCGATTGGCGACCGTGCGTTGAAATCGCACTGCTTAGGAAATCCGAGCAGTTCAGAGGTTAAAAAAATCGCTCGCCAATGGAGGGACTCTCTTTGATCTAAGAACGATCTTCGGCAATACGTGAAAGGTGATCGATTTGAGACCGCACGGTATCCAAGTCAGGATTAATGGTGAGTGCTAAACGGTATCCCTCGAGAGCTGGCAGGATTTGATCGAGTTCGAGGTTGCAGTTAGCGGCGCCTAGAGCGGCTAGAAAGTGCCACGGGTTTAGCTCGATGGTTTTCTGGCAATCCTCAATGGCTTGGCGATAGTCTTCCAATTGGCAAGCCGCGATAGCGCGTTGGTTCCAGGATTCTGCCACGTCGGGTGCTATCCTAATTAACTCATCTGCCAAATCGATGGCGCTGGCAAATCGATGCAGACGATTCAGACGAATGACACGCCGCAAACCCGTTTCCAAGCCCGGATTCCCAATCCTCAGCCAAAGTTGTCGAATGCCGTGATCGGCTAACATGCGGACGCCACGGTCGGAATCGTTAAGTGCTTTTCCCAAGGTGTCGTTCTGAGGGAAATTTCCTAAGAAGCCGATGGCTAGAACCGCTGCTCGTCTGCTCATGCGACTGCCTGATTGGGCCAGCGTCTCCAAGCTTTGCAGATTGTAATGGCTCGCAACCGATTCAATGAAACCTGCGGATTCCTCATTGCGCAGAAAGCGGAAGTAGAATTCTTCCAGTAACGGGCGCTTCGGCAACTTATTTGACATCAAATCTCCCGAGCGATCCCATTCAAGCTGCTGTTGGCAACAATGATTTGCGGGGAACGCTTTGGCGTTGTTGCGGCTAGAGACCGCACGGGGAATGGTTGTTATGGGTTCTTCAACAAACCTGAGTCTAGTTGCCCGCACGAGTCGAAACAATGATAATGCGGTAAGAAATGAGCGGCGGCCGACTTGGATTCTTCGAATCCATGCCGTCGCGTTTCAAAAGGTAACGGATATGACGATTAAGTACTTTCTGCATTGCAATAAACCGGAATGGCAGCAGATTCGTTTGGCCGGCATGTGCTTAGTTTTGAATTGGGTAATCTGCGTTTACCTTTCTCCCGCCGCTAACGGCCAAAGCATGGGTCCGGCTAATGATGAACCGCTGCAAAAACGCATTGCAATTTTCTGGAACGACGTGCCTTTTCGCGAAGCTTTGAACAGTTTGTCCAGTACTCAGGGTGTACCTGTTTTTTTAGATCGCCGAGTAGATCCGGGGCAGCGAATTACGTTTAGGACGGACGGCCTGGCCGTCGGTGAGATTCTTTACCAGGTGGCAGAGCGTACAGGCTGTAGTGTGGCTTGGTTAGGGGATGTCGCATACGTCGGCCCGGTCAAAGATATCGCAAACCTGGATGTCCTTCGAGATAAGTTAATACAGGATTGCCAAAAGCTTTCGGGGAGTAAAAAACGTCTTTTTCTGCAAGCGAGTTCTTTCCAGATTCCTCGATTGGGAAACCCTGTTGAGTTGACCGATGCCCTATTAGAAAAAATGGAAATTCGGAAAACAGGTCTGGCAATCGCGCACGATCGCTGGGCGGGAACAAAAATTAATTCGCTGCGGGCGATTGATAAACTGGTGGTGCTGACCTTTGGGTTTGGTTTGTGGCCGACGGTTGATGCCAATGGTGACATCGATTTGGTAAACCAGCCCAGTATCGGAACGCAGGAAGTAAGACTTCTTCTCCCAAAAAACGACCGAGATACCGCGCTGCGTAGATTGAAGACTGACTTTCCTGACACTTCCATTCGTAAGGCCGGGAAATATCTGGTGATTCAAGGTGAGCCGGGTGAATTACATGAAGCGCGGCATGCCTTGTATCGGCAAAAGTGGCGACAGACCGACACTGCCAAAACCGGCGCCGCAGGTACCAAGGTAGTGAGTGGCCGTATCCGAGGTTCGATTGGACAAGCCTTAAATACGGCAGCCAAGGGCCTTTCGCTGGAGCTGCAATTTGCACCAGAGCTGCGACCAAAATTGCTCAAGCAAATCGACATCAAAGTGAGTGAGGTTACTTACGAGGAATTAGCCGAGCGAGTCCTCAAGGACACCGATTTGTCCTACTCCATTGAGGGCGACAAGTTGATCGTCACCAAGAACTAGTCAGGGTCGGAACCGCGGGTCCTGGGCTGGCTTTTCTGGAGGGCACCCTGCCAAGAGAAAACGGTTACTGAGGGTTTACCGGTTAAACGCCACGAAATTGTGTAAATCGTTCGATTCCTTTACCTATTCTTCATCTGGAAAAGGGCTTTAAGTCTTGTTGGGGCTTGTGCTTTGGAATAAGTTCTTATTGATCTCATTTCTTTTCCATCCCACGCCTCTCCTCAATCAAGGAGTGATCTCGATGCCCACGAATCAACATTCTGATCGCCGAGCATTCACGCTTATCGAACTTTTAGTCGTCATTGCCATTATTGGCATTCTATTAGGGATGTTACTCCCCGCCGTGCAACAAGTCCGCGCAGCCGCCCGTCGCACGGAGTGCAGTAACAACATGCGTCAACTGGGATTGGCGACCCACAACTATATATCTGCTTTTGGGAAATTCCCTCCAGGTTTGGAATGTTCCACTTACGACTCGTCAGCCTCCAACTCACCCTATCGATTGAATTATTACAGTTACAACGTATTCCAAAAATTGTTGACCTATATCGAGCAGCGTAACATTTCTTCGCGTTGGAATTTTAAGCTATCGGCGAATGACGCAAAATCCAATACTCTGGATGAAAACGGCAATCTTAGCGAAGGCGCGATGTCGGCCTCGGTGATTTCCACTTTCATCTGCCCATCCGACGTCTTGGATGAAAATCCTGTTTTGCTTGATTACAGCAACATCGGCTACTCCCAGGGCTACCATGGAATCTCCAGTTATCTCGCGGCAGCAGGTACCTTCTCGACCTATTTTCGTGACTCCGACATGCAAGATAACGGCATGTATTTCATGACCGGGCCCGGTTCCAAACCCGGTTCATGGCTTGTCAATCTAACCGAAAATGCAAAGCCACCAACTGATACAAGCATCCGTGACGGCATGTCGAACACATTGTTATTCGGTGAGCGTTATCACTACGATCCGATTTTTGATTCCGTGTTGAATGAGAATAGCTCGACTCCAAAAGCGAGATTCCCGCTAAGCCACTACGGTGCTTGGGGATGGATCGGTGGTGGAAACGGTACAGGCCAAGTTTTTGGAAGTACTCAGGAGCGTTTGAACTACACGTGTCCGGACGATACGACCGACGATTATGAATTTGTGAACAGCCGGTTGAGTGCCTTTGGTAGCGCCCACCCAGCGGGAGCCAACTTCGTGTTGGCAGACGGCTCGACTCAATTCGTGGCAGATACAATTGACTTCATTACTTACCAGGCACTCAGCACTCGCTTGGAAGGTGAAGTGATTGCCATCGAATTTTAAAGCGATTGCGTTTGCTCCAGAAATAGCTCGGGCGACGGCGTATGATGCGTCGTCGTACGCCGACGAACATCTTCCCTCCACCCCGAGAATATCATGGGTATGCGTTCCTGCTCGACCAGCTTTTTACTCTTCATGGTAACGCTTTGTGTGGGTTGTGGCAGCGGTGAAAAAGTACCGCCCTTGGTACCCGTGGAGGGAGTGGTTTTGGATCAAGAAGGTAAACCCATGGACATCGTTTCAGTGTTGTTTCTGCCGGATCCCGAGCAGGAAAACTACGGGCAACCGAGCATCGGTCAAACGGATGAGGAAGGCAAGTTTGTACTTTTTTATGACGGTGATAAAACCAGGCCCGGTGCCGCGGTTGGTAGAAATCGGGTGATTCTTAAAGACGTCAAAGCAATTCGGACCTCCCGTGACGAAAAGCCAATGCTACGGCGATTTCACAAAAAGTACGTGACCGCGAGCACCACTGATTTGTCTTTCGACGTCAATCCGGGCGAGGGTCAGTCTTTTGAAATCAAAGTGGATAACTCCAATAACAAGTAAAACGGGTTTCGCCTTTGGGGTTTCCGTTTAGTCATCGGAATCCCATTTCCCCTGCAAAGCGTACCAAAAATCAACGGCAGCAATTTCGCGTTGGGCGACGTGATCTTCCTCAGCTTGGGCGTCTAGCCAAATGAAGTTTTCGGCACGGATGGCCATGCCGTCGAGGTAGGCCATCAGTGAAGCGCCCGCTGCCGTTAAACGATCTTCCGCTCGGAATCCTTGAATCGAAATAGTGTTCTGACCGGCGCTTCCATTCAATCGCTGGTTTTCAAAACCGGTCAACGATATGGCGAAATTTTGTCCGCTCATGGAAGTCTGTTGGCGGTTGATTTGGTAATCTGTATTGCCTTGGTCGCCGTGCAAAATCGCGACGTCATTCCCGCCTTTGCCATCGACTTGTAACACTTCGAAACCCAGAATGCCAACGTGGTAATCAGCCCCCCATGCATAGGCGTGGTTGCCCCGCGTTAAAAATGTGTCTTGGTTGGCAGTCCCGGTGAAATATGCGGTGTCTGTACCGCCATTGACGGCTTCAATGGAGATGGAGGCAAATCCGTTAAATTGTCGCTGCGTGCCGTTTCCGGAGATCAGGATTTGCTGGTGATCAGAATGCAATGCGTCATGACCGGTCGTGTCAGCAACCCATCCGATGTCACTGCCCCCTCCCGATTCGACGATGATTTGAGCCGAGTTCAACAGAACGTTTTGGTAACCTTCCGCCGTCAGGATTGTCGTGGTTTCGGTGGAATACAAATGCTCAGCCGCGGAGCCGCCCTGAATGGTTGCCAGGTCAGTGTCATGATATGCCACGGCGATGGTCCGCTCGATCGCGTCGGCTTGCAGGTGAACACCACTCAAGGTAGCGGTAGCGCGATTTTCCGAAAGTAGGAATTCATTATGAGATTGACCTCCGTGAAGCACCAGCGTGTCGAATCCACCCCTTCCATGGATGGCGATTTCGGAGAATCCGATCGTTACCAGTTCACCTGATTGATTGTTGCGCTGGGTATGTGACTCGGTGCCAATGAAATGGTCAGCTTCTGCGGACCCTTCCAGCGTGGCCGTGTCGATTCCCTGCCGAGAAACCGCTTTGACATCGAAAATATCGACAGTGACGAGTGAGTAACCTTGGCCGGTCATCGCGTTTCTCGCTCCGGCAGAAAGAAATTCGTCCTCACCAACGGTGTCCAGAAATGTCACTTGGTCGGATGAGTCCCCGGTCACCATGATGTGTCGGAAATGGCTGGCGTGGATGCTTAGTTTCGAGTTGTTGGTATGAGCTTGATTTCCCTCTAGATAAATTTCATCTCCCAACCTCTGCAGATCAAGATTCAGAGTATGGGTACCGACATTGCCATCGATAAAAATTTGATGGATGCGATCTTCCGAGAACTCGTAAAGGGTTTGGCCGAGGAAAATTTGGATCGATCCATTTGATCCGTGTTTCAGCGAAATGGTATCTGCCATTTGCGTGCCCGTAATGGATAAGTAATCGCTGCCGACCGCCAGTAAGTTATTCACCTGCAGATCGAATTCGGCCTGATTGCCTGTGACTTTGATGAAGTAACTTTGGCCGCCAGTAACCATTGCATCCAAACGAGAAGATGGATTGGGTGAGTTAACATGCGCCATCAGATTCATCGAGCTATCGTAGAGCTGTTGATCAAGTGGTGCGCCCTGCGTGGTGGTGGTCAGGATGCCGTTGCGGCTGGCGGTCAAGCGGTACCAAACCTCGCCATCGACGGTTTGATGGTTGAAGCTGCTCTGAGAAATAACTCCAAGTTCGAGGGCTGAGATTTCTTCCTTCAAATTAAGTGTCATTTTGTAATGGCCAACGCCGTCCCGTGTGGAAATCGATAGCAGATAGGTTTCTCCTGCCCGTACGTCGAGGTTAGCTGTTCCGTCTTGGATCACCAGACGGTTGCCATTGATCCTTAAAACGGCATCAAGTTGGTGAGACTGGGAGACATCGATTGCTAGATTCCCAGATTTACCGGCGGTAAACCGGAAGCTGTCGGTGTCCGATCGTTTCCCGACCGTGCCTGTGATTTCTTGACTCTGTTGCAATTGCCCAAGTGCCGTCGCGGAGGTTGGGGATGCTCCATGTTCGTCTTGTACGATCGCATCAACTGCTGCGGACAGGTTCAGTCGCTGATAAAAATTTCCTGTTACGGCGTCGAAAAATCGGTCACCCGTTTCCCGAAAATGATCCGCGATGACATCCTGATTAATATTTTCCACGCCGGTAAATTCCATTGCTTGTCGCAGAATAGTGCTGGCCCCGGCGACATACGGCGCCGCCATGCTGGTGCCAGAAGCACTCAGGTATTGGTTGGAGGTTGCGTGGTTGCCGAACAGATGCCCGGGTACGGTACTGAAGATCGATTCGCCGGGCGCGACGATGACGCGTTGGTTACGCTGGCTGAAATCACTGAAGATTCCATCGGTTCCATGACTTGCAACGGGCACCACGTATTCACTAACGGCCGGATATGCGAGTCCGGATGTTTGATAAGTTTGAAAGGCGTTCCCAGCGGCCACACTAATGAAGATGTTGTCATCTTCTAACTGGGCGAATTCATCTTCGAGGGTTGCCCATTCGGGGAGGGTGTGGGCATTCCAATCAACGCCCAGTGAAAGGTTGACGGTGGTGATCGGGTTTTCAAAATCGTGCTGGTGCTCGTGAACCCACTGGAGGGCTTGTTCTACCCATTCAAGATTTCCCATGCCGTTGTCATCAAAAACCCGCAGGCCGACCAAGTCGACGCCTGGGGCAACCCCACGGTGGGCCAGGTCCTGGCTGCCGATGATGCCGGCGACATGCGTTCCATGGTATCCCGCGGAACCGTCGTCAAATGGGTCGGCGTCTCCCTCGGCAAAATCCCAGCCACCGACTACGCGATGGTCTTGGCCCAGACCGGATCCCAGTGCGTAGTGATCCCACGCAATGCCAGAATCAATGACGGCAACGGTCTGGCCTTGCCCGTCAAAACCGTAATCCTGAAAAACATATTCCGCGCCGGTCGAAGCGTGTGCATCTAACAGGGAATACTGAGCGGTGTTGGCAGAGGCATCCAGTTCAGCTTGAAATGGCAGATCCGAAACGATAGGGTCGACGCTAAAGACAATTCGCGGTTCAAAGGACTCGAATTGCAATCGTCTGTGAATAGCGGGATTTGCACTGAGCAAGGGCATCGCATTCTCACGCGGTGGGGACGGGGCCTAGGCGTCTGTGCACGCAGCACAATCGCTTGCCAAGTAATTTGGCATGGGTCCGCCAGATCCATTTGGCGTGGGAGCTTTTACATTAATCCTATATTGCTACGCATGACGCGTGGATCTGGTTTCAGGCGATGAGGGAATCACCTGTCCCGTGGGACCCCCGGCCAAGTTGGGGTAGCTTCCAAACGTAGGTTTCATAATTCAACAGCCCGTTGAAATATCGTGGTGATGAATGCGAAACGTAGTTTTTCAAAGTCGTACGCGGCACTTCCTCGGCGTTGTTTACGAAACGCAACATGCGCTGCCGTTGCCGAGTAAGTCTGGGAGGTTTTTGCCAATTATACGGCTTGGCCGGAAGGCGGCTTTCAAAGTCAAACCAGTTCGTGGAATCGGAGTCAGCCTGATTAATGTTTGTTGCGCCAGGGTGCCGAATCCTCTTCATATCACACGTCTCGTGACAGGGTGCCTAGGGATGGACGCTCGGTTGCAGATTCTGGTTAAAAAACACCCGTGTGCGATGCCACTGATTGGCGATGCGTTCCTTTTGGGCATGATGACCAAAATTCGCTAGTTGCGAAATCACAACCGCATGTAAAAGACAGGGAAAAGTCACGTGTCACGAACCAGCTTTTTAAAATATTGCCAACTGGCATATCTTTCGGCACCTGCCCAAGAACGCTCTCTCTATCGCCAAATGGCGAAAAGCCAACCGACCCGAATTCTCGAGATTGGATTGGGCATGGGGGTGAGGAGTTTGCGGATGTTCGATGTTGCCCGCCGCTATTGCGACGCTAAACAGATCATTTATACAGGCATCGATCCCTTCGAAAGTCGGCAAGCGGGATCGACTGTCTTGTCCATGAAGGACGCCTACAAATTGCTGCGCCAACAAGGCGTCAAAGTCAAATTGGTGCCTGGTGACACGTTAGCGGCTATGACGATGACGGCCAACAGTCTGGCTAACACGGATTTAATCGTGATCGACGCAGAAGTGGGTCAAGCCGATCTCGCCAAGGCATGGAAGTACTTTCCGCGGATGATGCACGAAAAGTCGCTGGTATTGCGACAAGTTTCCGAGCAGCAGCGAACACGTTTCCAGCAACTTTCACTGGCTGATGTGCAATTGCTTATCGATGAAAATTCCGAACGCATCGTGAAAGCCGCATAGCGTCGAGTCTTCGGGGTTAGGAGACTTGGTTCTTGAATAATTCGAACAGTCGCTCCATCTCGACTTGACTACCGACAATCAAGGGCGTCCTTTGATGGATGGTCTCCGGTTGAATATCTAGAATGCGTTGGCGGCCATCGGAAGCAGCACCACCGGCTTGTTCGGCAATGATGGCAATGGGATTGGCCTCGTAAAGCAATCGCAACTTGCCGCTGGCAAAATCCTTGGTCGGTGGGTACATGAACACGCCCCCTCGCAAAAGTGTGCGATGAAAGTCCGCTACCATCGAACCGATGTATCGAGAAGCGTAAGGGTGATTCAGTTTTCCCGTTCTTAGTTCTTCCAGGAATTCGATGAAAGCGTCCGGGAAATTATCACGGTAAGCTTCGTTGACCGAATAGTACTTTCCTTGCTGCGGCATCCGTATGTTTTCGTGGCTCAGTACAAACGCTCCCACGGCGGGATCGAGCGTGAATCCATGGACACCATTACCGACGGTGTAGACCATGACGGTCGAAGATCCATACACGACGTAACCCGCAGCGATTTGCCGTCGGCCTGGTTGCAGGACCCAGCGTGTGGGGTCGTCGAAATCAGCCCCCTCGGGCCTGCGGAAAATTGAGAACGTCGTACCAACCGAGACGTTGACGTCAATGTTGGACGATCCGTCCAGCGGGTCAAAGACGACGGCATACTTCGCAATCGGCGATTTGTGCGGCATGATCATCGGATGTTCGTTTTCTTCCGACGCTAAAATGCCAACGCTCTCCCGACATGCCAAAGCGCTGGAAAGGACATCGTTGGAATAGACGTCCAGTTTTTGCTGAACCTCTCCGTGAACATTGGATGTATCTTGATTCCCCAAGATGTCCGTTAAACCTGCCCTGCGGACCTTGGCTTGGATCTGCTTGGCGGCCAAGGTTATCCCGGAAAGCAGAAAAGAAAACTCACCGGAGGCACCCGGGAACCGCCGCTGTTCCTGCAGAATGTGCTGTTGAATGGTGAGTGCCGGAGTGTCGTTAGCCATCGAATTCATCTTGATTTCGCCCAATGATTTGAAGATTATCTCAGTCTATCTTAATCACCCTTTACCGGCAACGAATCGGGCGTTGCCAGATTCAGGAGATAGAGAGGCCGGGCATGATCGTAAGTTTGGGTAAAGTGCTGATCCACGATGCCGTTTTGTACCCAATCAGCAACCGAGTGGGTGGCCGGAGAGATCGATTTCAACAGCCACAGCTCATTAGCGTCGAGAACCTTGGCGATTTCGGCGGCGATGCTGTCGCTCGTTGTTTTCCAAGAGGGTTCTAATCCGGAGTGCCGGGCGAGGTGGTAATTGCAATCGAGGATCGTGTTGCCTTGCGGAGGAATATCTTGGATGCGATCCACGAAATCAAAGCCATGGCAAATTTCCTTTAGAAGCTGTGCTGTTTCACTCATCAAACGGATGCTCGCGTGATGACTCCACTGCTCAGACAATCCGTGAACCTCGTGCCATCCTCGGATGGTATCCACCAACTCACCGCCTCCAACGATGATCACGTTGCGCAATTTGGGAAGCGCGTTCAACATGTTTTCCAGTCGTTCGGGCAGGTTGTGGCATTGCAACAGCGAACCTCCAACCTTGATCACCCTTGTGGGTATGGGTGCGCTCTCATTCATTGCCCGAGCCGCCCTGCCCTGCAATCCAGCCAATTGCCAAACGAGCGATGGCAAAAGCAGTGGCGCAATTTGAGGCGGCTGGACCCAATCGCTCTCCCAGAGGGACGATGTCTTGAAGGCCAAGTTCTGTGTCGACTTGGCGAGCCGCTGCGGCGGCCAGAAATTCTCCCTGCCCGCTCACCACGGGAACCGGTTGTTCCAGCTTCTGGTGCTGGGTAACCTTCATCATCGCGGACGCAACGGCTTGGACCTGAGACTCGAAAACCTGCGTCGAAATTTCGCGGGCATCGTTGAGGTCAAAAGTCTGGTCATCTTTCCCAATTAATCTGGCAAGACGACGCACACAACTTTCCAGAGTACTGGCCCCGCCATCGGCCGTGTAAAATTCGTTTTCTCCAGCCAGCAAATTGCCGAGAATGATATTGGTATCCAGCGTGGTCGCAAACATCTCATTCATGACCGGGCAACGTTGTCCTCGATGCGTGACATGTTGCAGGATTCCATTCACCGCGCTGCGTATGCTGCCGGTGTAAACCAATTCTCCGTGGAGTAAACGTCCAAAATCGTCTACCCCCGAAGTCTCCACATTGCCGTGGCGAAACGCGATGACGTCCGTAGTCGTGGATCCCATGTCGATAAGCAGCCCGCAGGAATGCTCGCTGATTTCTCGAGCTACGAAGCTGGCCAGAGCGTGCCAATTAGAGGCCGCCGCAAGTTGATATTCCTGCTTGGCAATATGAACGTCGACAAACCGACCATCGACCAAGTAGACGTGGATGGGCAAATTAGTGGCTTGCGAGGTCTGGTCGATGATGTAGGCAACGCCGCTTTGCTTGTTTTCAAAACAATCCGTCAGCTCGCCCGTCATGGTAATCGCGACGAAATCGTGGGGCGGCGCCAACGCTAGAATTTCGGTGAGCTTTCCCCCGAGGTCTGCAGGGGTTTGCCATAAGGCAAAAGGCTCGTGGTGGTGAAAGTTTCCGCCGTCGGAAGCCTTAATATTCGCCCCACCAATATCCAGTCCGATGACGCGACAGGGGTGTTTCAGATTCATGTTGCGACAATTTCTGCAAGAGCCGATTCAATTTCCGGGAACTGAAACGTGAAGCCAGCATTTTCAAACGCCGAGGGCAGGACACGCTGGGAGGCAAAAAGGAAGTTTGCAAATTCACCGATAGCAATACGTAATGCGGTTTGCGGGACAAACATAAACGTGGGCCTGCCCAAGGCAACGCCCATGGCTTTGGTGAATTGAGAATTGCGAACCGGATTAGGTGAGGTGGCGTTGAAAGGACCGGTGCAGGTTGACTGGTTCAATAGAAACAGGATCATTTGAACCAGATCATCAATGTGTACCCACGACATCCATTGCTTCCCGGAGCCTAGACGTCCACCTGCTCCCCAGCGAAACGGCGGCAGCATCGTTTTCATCGCTCCGCCTCCTTTCCCCAGGACGATCCCAATCCGTAAATAACAAACTCTTACGCCGGCATCGACCAACGGTTGCGTTGCCTTTTCCCAATCCAGACAGATCTGAGAAAGGAAGTCCTCACCGGCAGGATCGCTTTCCACCAAAACATCATCACCACGCTCGCCATAGTATCCGGTAGCTGACGCGGAAACGCAGGTCTCCGGTAAGATGTCACCCTGTAATAAAGAGTGGACAAGGTTTTGGGTAGTTTGGATTCGCGATTCACGAAGTCGTTTTTTCTTATCAGCGGTCCAACGCCCCTCGGCAATGGATTCACCCACAAGATTCACCACGGCACTAACATTCGTTAGCCGCGGCGATGGGAGCAACTCGGATCCAATTTCACATTCGATAATTTGATCGGCGGGTAGACCCGTTCGCTGCTTCGCGGATGCAGCATTGCGCGAGACGACGATGGGATCGGTGAGGTGCGGAAGTAAACGTCGACCGATCCATCCGGTTCCGCCGGTGATTAAAACGGACATTTTTTATGCTCCATCGCTTGGTTGAGACTTCGACTGACCCAATTGACGTTTCCGCCGCTTAGCCCTTTTGACTTTGATCGGTAGCCACCAAAGCCACATACCGGTTACCCAAAGACCCAGTAACACGATGCCATTCAGCAAAAAGATGCCGAGTTTGGAAATGTCACCAAAAAACGAGCCATCGTGCAAACTCTCAATTAGATCGGATCGCCGGTAATGGGAAGATAGGATTTCAGCCGTCTTCAAATCCAGTTGTAATTCCCAGCTGTTTTGGCAGCGAATTTTCAGCACACCCTTTCCGGGTCGGACATCCAAGCGGTCGATATCATCCCAACTGGCGACTTGAGCCTGCGGGTCTGCCATCGCGGATTCCAGAATCTGATCCCAGGAAACGACGACCTCCGAGTGACCGGCATTTTGAGTTGCGGGTTGGACCCACGGCACCTGTTTTTTTACCTGCAGCAAAATGCCGGTGATAATCACCAATAAAAGCGGGATGCAGCACAAAAGTGCCCCCCAGCGATGCATTTTACGCGTCCAGAGATTAAACGAACGTCTCATAAATTTTGTCAGTTAAAACCGCAAGAAGGCCCAAGCGAACGCAACTGGATCTTTATCTCACTCCTCCGCAGGAGCAAAACCATTGTAACCCTTTGACGCTGTTGGCAATTGGAGGGGGCGGATATACGGAAATCGTCCGCTGAGCCCTTTCGGATAATTGAAACAGTAAATTCGTCCAAGTAAGATGGTGCGAGATTGAGAATAGCGTTTTCCGTTTATTATCGGCAACTAAGTTAAGCTATGTTGCCTTTTTTTGAAGTTCCGCTTCCCAAGGACTGCATCGATGAGCACTTCGAAATTCTTTGTTACCTGCTTCGCTTTATTAACGCTGGTAATGATACCGGCCAACGTTTTTGCCCAAGGTAAAAGCAGTAACGCAAAGCCCACGATCCCTGATCAATGGATGGAAAACTTTTCCTGGCGTTCCATCGGACCGGCCAATATGAGCGGTCGTATCACATCGATGGCGGTTTACGAACAGGATCCGAGAATTTGGTATGTCGCATCCGCCTCCGGGGGGTTACTGAAGACCACCAATAACGGAATTAATTTTGAACATCTTTTTGATGACCAGGCGACGGTATCGATCGGAGATGTCCAAGTTTCGAAAACGGATCCCAACATTGTCTGGGTCGGCACCGGAGAAGCAAATCCACGAAACAGTGTTTCTTGGGGAGACGGCGTCTATAAATCTACCGACGGTGGTAAAACTTGGAAAAACATGGGTTTGAAAAAGTCTTTCCAGATCGGCCGGATTGCGATTCATCCTGAAAATCCTGACATCGTGTACGTGGGTGCCCTGGGGCGACTTTGGGGACCGAGCGAGCAACGCGGTCTGTTCAAGACGACGGATGGTGGAAAGAACTGGGAGAAAATTCTTTTTGTCGACGACAACACCGGTGTCATCGATGTGAAAATGAATCCGAAAGATCCGGATACGCTCCTTGTCGCGACCTACGAACGCAAACGCGATGGTTTCGACGGCAATGATCCCGTCACAAAATACGGTGAAGGTGCTGCGATATATCGCACCACCGACGGTGGTGAGAACTTCGACAGAATTTCGCAGGGCCTACCTTCTTGCAAGATGGGTCGAATTGGATTGGATTGGTATCAGAAAAATCCCGAGATCGTTTATGCGATTGTAGAATCTGAGAAAATAGCTTCCGTTCCTGAGAATCGCGGTTACGCAGGGTTCTCTGGGGAAGATGCCGATGTGGGAGCCAGAATCACGGATGTGGTGGAAGATAGTCCCGCTGAAAAAGGCGGTTTGAAAGTGGACGATATCGTGGTCCAGGTTGATGGCGAAATGATCCAGTCCTACAGTGACTTTCTGGCCGAGTTGAGACGCCGCAAGAAAGGAGATGAGGTCAAGTTAAACGTTTCGCGAGATCGTGAACCTGTAGATTTGGTTCTCACCCTTGGGAAGCAACCGGAGCGTCGTTCTCGCAGTAATCGTCGGGGTCGACGTCAACGCAATAGCGAGTTTACCGGAACC
>CAJQPP010000102.1 GCA_905480235.1 uncultured Pirellulaceae bacterium | reverse complement strand
TGTTCCATGAGCCACCGCAGGCCTTTGGCAACCGTCTCGCGATAGAGACCGTTTTCATGGGTCTGGCCTGCCCCAAGGAAGGGTAAGAGCGCTAACGAGGTCGCTGCCGCATCGCCCGGGTTGGATTCATCATCGTGGAATCGATATTTTGCCAAGCTCCAACTACCGTCACAATTTTGTACGCTGGCTAACCACCTCAGTCCACGGCTGACGGCCGCTTCGCTGAGTGTGGTACCACCCTCACGTTGTACGATTTCATTTCGCAGTCGGGGGTCGCGCACTGCGAGGTTAAATGATTGGGGGCTCCGTGCGACCGAATGCTTGACATCTTCGATCGAAGGTAATTTACTCAAGGGGTCCGGGTCGAGGATTAATTCGCGCGCGTCCTGTTCCGCCGCGATGCTGGCTCGTCTGA
This sequence comes from uncultured Pirellulaceae bacterium, assembly GCA_905480235.1. Taxonomy (GTDB): domain Bacteria; phylum Planctomycetota; class Planctomycetia; order Pirellulales; family Pirellulaceae; genus CAJQPP01. The sequence continues at coordinate 4,066 of CAJQPP010000102.1, read as the reverse complement.
GCTCACGCTCGACCGCTTTGTTATCGTAGGCGTTCGTGTCGTATTCCAGTGGCACCTCGGGAGAGGCATCCAGGTCAACGCCTCCCACTTCATCGTCGGGGCTGATAGCGGTGGATACCGTGATTGCGGGCGGGTCGTAAGAGGTGGGTATGAGAATCAAAGCCAACACCAGCAATGCGACCAAATGAAAAAGTAGGCTGACAAACCAAGCCGGTAACGCATGCGTGAATCGCTGGATGGTTTTAATCAGGCGCCGCGGGGGTTGATCCGTATTCAACGAATCGAGGGTTTGGGGAACGGACGCAGGCAGTTGCTCGGTGCGACAACGACGCGGTAGCGGGACGGTTTGAAAAGGCCGGTCCAGGTGGGTTCGAGCGGATAATTGTTCTGCGGCTAATTGTTGCTCGTAACTCAATTCAATCGCTGATTCGCAATACCAACAATCGGCGACCATCAACCATAATCGCACCGATACCGGGGCATCGCATTTTGGGCAGCAGCACATCACCACATTACCGCTAAGCCAAACCGGTCCGGCCGTCGTTTCGACGGTGTGCAGGCGTTGGGTTTCGCTGGCGGCTTCGATGAGTTCCTGTATGGGCGAATCGTCGGCCTGCTCCAGCAAATTGATCTGGGGTAGCGACTCCGCCACCGGACTCGCATAAGTCAGTCCTTGTGCAAAGAGCTTTTCGATGGAGCGATCGATGGCGTCCGCTGGGGTGCGAGGCATGGTGTGCCAGATGGTCCTAAATAGAAAGGAAATACCCGAACGATGAGATTGTTGGCGTTGGTCCGCTGAGTGTCAAAGATTTTGCGGGTTTATCGATGTCGACGGGCCCGCAAAAGTTTGAGTTTCGTCAGCTATTGGCGCGCCCCTACCGTGCCGGTCTTGGCCCAAATGGTGGCCAATTCGGCCGGTAATTTAAGTCTGCGGAAACTCCCTAAACTAATACTTGGGAGGTTTCCGTGGCGATGACGTAAGTTGTTTTTTGGTAAGGGTTTGCGACAAGTCGAATATGCCATCGCCGGTTGTGGCTGGTGGCCGAAAGTGATACACTACGCAGGAAGAGAGAAAGTTGCGAAACGGCAGCTTCGAGAAGCAGCTATCAGGCCTCGAAGCCAGCTTGGATTTAGGGCTAAATTCATCGCTGGCAGCGTAAATCAGGCTCGTTTTCATGCCCCGCGTTGAGTCAATTGAATTTGCCTGTTTAGCGATCTCTGCGTCCCCTGAGTGACCCAGCAACCACAAGGAACCCCCCGTGTCATCTGACATCACCCAACCACCCGAAGACGATAATAACGACAATGGGAGCGGTGTAGATCAATTTGTGCAGATGCCCATCGAGCAGGAACTCAAGGAAAGTTACCTGACCTATGCGATGAGCGTCATTGTCTCGCGGGCCCTCCCGGATGTTCGTGATGGGCTGAAACCCTCGCAACGCCGCATCTTGGTGGCCATGAATGATTTGAATCTGGGGCCGGGCTCCAGTCGTGTGAAGTGCGCCAAGATTAGTGGTGACACCAGTGGTAATTACCATCCGCACGGTGAGAGTATTGTTTATCCCACGCTTGTGCGAATGGCGCAAGAGTGGAATATGCGGCACGTGTTGGTGGACAAACAAGGTAACTTTGGCTCCATCGCCGGTTTGCCTCCGGCCGCCATGCGATATACCGAAGCCCGGTTATCGCCTGTGGCCTCGATGATGTTGGATGACTTGAAACTGGACACGGTCGATTACGTGCCCACCTATGACGAGCGACGTCTGGAACCGACCGTTCTGCCGAGTAAGTTTCCGAACTTGCTGGTGAACGGCTCCAGCGGTATTGCTGTGAGTATGGCCACCTCCATCCCCCCTCACAATTTGGGTGAGGTCTGTGATGCATTGATCATGCTTGTCGAAAATCCCAAGACATCCATCGAAGAGATCATGGGCGTATTGCCGGGCCCTGACTTTCCCACGGGCGGATTGATCTGTGGGCGATCGGGTATACGCCGTGCTTACCACACCGGGCGCAGTACGATTGCGGTGCGGGCCCGCTGCGAGATCGAAGAGTATAAGAAAAACCGTTATCGCATCGTTGTCAGCGAGATTCCCTACACCCAAAGTCGCGACTCGGTGGTGGAAAAGATCGCCAATCTGGTGAAGACGGACAAAGTCAAAGGGATCTCAGGCATTAAGGATGTCAGTGATCTGAAAGAGCCGGTCAAGTTGTTGATCGATCTGAAAAGCGATGCGGATCCGGAGGTCATTCTCAACCAGCTGTATCAGTACTCGCCCTTGCAATCATCGGTCTCCATGATTTTCTTGGCCTTGGTTGATGGCAAGCCACGGGAATTGAACATTAAGCAGATGTTGCAGGAGTTCATCCGGCATCGCGTCAGTGTGATTCGTCGGCGTACTCAGTTTCTGCTGGCCAGAGCTCGCCGCCGCAAGCACACGATTGAAGGGCTGTTGTTGGCCTTGGCCAATATTGACGAGATCATCAACACCATCCGTGGTTCGAAAACACAGGCAGAAGCGAAAGTGAAGTTGATGGGCATCGAATGTCCGGCTGCCATGATGGAACGAGCGCTTGGGGAACAGGGCTACCAAATATTCCAAGAAGAACGTGGCCAGTCGGATACGTACTCGCTAACTGCCGTGCAGGCAGATGCCATCTTGAAGATGACACTTGGTCAGTTGGTCAACCTGGAGCAGGAGCGGCTCGGTGATGAACATCAGAAGCTGTTAACGGAAATCGCCGACTACTTGGACATCCTCGGTGACGAGCATCGCATCTACCGAATTATTAAAGAAGATCTCGAAGAAATTCGACGTAAGTACGCGGACAAGCGTCGCACCGAAATAACGGGCGAAGAGCTGGGCAACATCGACATCGAAGACCTGATCGAAGAAGAGAACATGGTGGTTTCGATCAGTCATCGTGGCTACATCAAGCGAACGCCCGTGAGTGCTTACAAAGCTCAACGGCGTGGCGGTAAGGGAATGAAAGGGGCCAAGGCAGTCGAAGAAGATCCGATTGAGCATGTCTTCGCAGCCAGTACCCACGATTACCTGTTGTTCTTTACCAACAAAGGTAAAGTCTATTGGCGTAAAGTGTACGAATTGCCGCAACTCCGGCGCGACAGCCGTGGGCGAGCTATCGTCAATTTATTGCAGTTGGCGGACGGTGAAGAGATTGCCGATTGCCGAGCGATTCGAGATTTTTCTGCCGAAGATCATTTTCTTACCATGGCGACCCGCAAGGGATTGGTGAAGAAAACGGAACTCAAAGCATACAGCCGTCCCAAACGAAACGGGATCATTGCGATCAAGTTGCGAGAGGACGATGAATTAATCGATGTCGTTGTCACGAAAAAGGGCGACGATATTTTGCTGGCAACGGCCTCCGGGATGGCGATTCGTTTTGATGAGTCGGATGCCCGTTCCATGGGACGAAACACCTCGGGTGTCAAAGGTGTGAGCCTGACAACAGGGGATGTCCTGGTGGGCATGGTAGTCGCCGATCCGGAAGCGACCCTGCTGACGGTTTGCGAAAATGGCTATGGCAAGCGAACCTCCTTTGGTACCGGAGATGAAACCTCAGAAGACGATACGTCCAGCTCGATGAGATACCGCCGCCAAAAACGTGGTGGCAAAGGAATTCGTGATATCAAGACGACGACCCGCAATGGCATGGTGGTGGGTATCCTGCCTGTCACCGATGAAGATGAAATCCTGATGATGACATCCAAAGGGAAATTGCAACGGATTCGCTGTGCGGATGTTAATCCCATCGGACGCAATACCCAAGGCGTCCGCATCATGACACTGGGTGCCGACGATTCGTTGGCAGCCATTGTGCGAGTCCCGCCAGATGAAGGCGGAGAGGATGATGAGGTGACTGATGCTCAAGGACCGGATACCACCCCGGATACTATTGATTCAGAAGAATCGTCAGACGTTGCAGAATCATCAAACGTCGATGAATCATCAGAATCATCCGATTCTGAGGCTCAGGATAACGCATAACGGCCGCGATTACGGGCTGAGGAAAACTCGTCTTTATTCAAACACGCGATTTG
>CAJQPP010000101.1 GCA_905480235.1 uncultured Pirellulaceae bacterium | reverse complement strand
GGTATTTCCAGCGGCAGTAGTACCGCGGAGGCGATCTTCGGAACCGACTTTAACTTTGGCGACGTCGTCAACGTCGGGCTCGGATTTGATCTGGACACCGGAATTGGGTCACTTACCATCGGCGGCACGACCATCAATGGAACAGGAATTTTCCTCGATCAAGACTTGGATTCATTCGCACTTCGTCAGTCCGATTCGACGAATAACGAGACAATTTTCATTGACAACTTGGTGGTAACCAATCTCAATGCCATTCCCGAGCCAGGCAGTCTCGGAATCATTGGATTGATCGGTATCGCAGGCTTGATTCGCCGACGTCGATAAGGACGAATGATCACCAACAGAGAACAGAAGCCGCCTGGTAACTCAGGCGGCTTTTTTTGCCCCCGATAATGCTTGATTCTTTCCCCCGCCAAACGCGTGGGATCAGACATTACTGTCCGGTGACCATGTCCTCGACGACTTGATGCATTTGCTTTTCTGGAATGTGCTCCAGCCCCCAATCGCGAATCCAGTTTTTCAGTAGCGATCGTCCCGTGGAGAGATTAAGACTTTTGCGAGAATCCTTGACAATCGCGTCCGCCGCCGGCTTGCGTTCATCTTGAAACGCTTGAAAAACATGGCTCCAATCATCGGTTTCAGAAAACAGCTTCGCTAGGCAGTCGGCATCTGCAATTGCCGAACATGCCCCCATCCCGGCGTAAGGGCTTGTCGCGTGGGCGGCGTCACCCAACATCAGTACACGTCCCTTGAACCAGGGGTCGAGTGGTGGTAGGTCAGCCCCCACCACCTCCACCATCTCGCTTTCAGGCGTGGCATCCAGACACTGCTGTAAAACGTCAGGCAATACGGGTACCGCATCCAGAATTTGGGTTTTTATAGGGCTACTCTTATCGGGGACTCGCCCATTCATCCCCACGTACCAGCGGGCTTGGCCGTTGCCGATATCGGCAACCCCTGCCTTGATGGAGGGCTCCCAAAAATCCATGTGGCAATTCGGTTTGAGCGCTGCTGGATGCTGATCCATCACACCGATCCAGCCGCCCGCGTTAAACACGTTTAACTGAGCTGCAGGCTGGACCCATTTTCGAACCACACTATGCGCCCCGTCACATCCGATGACAACATCCGCCTCGTAAACACTTCCATCTTCAAACGTAACTTGAGCACCAGAATCACTCGAGTCGACAGCAACGCATGATTTACCAGCTTGCAAATCATCGCCCACCATTTCAGACATGGCCTGCATTAATGAACGACGATTCATTTCATAGGATTCGGCGCCGTGTTCGCGGGAAACAGCACCAATGGGCATTCGCGATATAGGCTGGGCTTTCCTGCCGAAGACCTCAAAAAATTCGAGCGGTGCTCCGAATTCATGGACCGACACATCGAGTTCCTGAAGAATCTTGATGGCATAACTCCAAATCAAGAACCCCGTGCGATGATGTTGAAAGTGGTCATATTTTTCGAAGACACGACAAGGTATCCCTCGTTGCTGCAGCGATAAAGCTAACGTCAACCCTCCAACGCCCCCGCCGATGATACAAACTTTTCTTTTGGCCAATCCCATGCCATTGCCCCCACTTTTTACGAAATGTTTCGTGTGCTCGCTTCTTGGCTCACTCGGATTCTTATCTTATCACACATCAAGTTTACAAATGGGAACGTGGCATTCCTGAGTTTGACGGTTCGCATTACAGGGATTGGTGGGAATAATCTCTCTAACTCGGCTTGGAATTAGCAACTCACGGCAGCAACCGATTTCACAAGTAGGTGTTTAGGACTAGAATCACACACAACAGGCTTCGCCGCTCGAGTGGTTTATGGCCTGGGAATAATTGATGTTCCATTTCCGCACAGTGGAACTCCGATTTTGATTCAACACAACCACTTATCGCCTGCCAGCGATTTCTTCCCATATTTTGAGGTTTTGCTCGATGAATAAACATCAAAACGAAACGGCGCCCGGATATCACAAGCAAGAAAAGCACAACAAGAAAACGCCCCCACACAAGGTTTCGAAAAGTCCTGGCGTGCATAAAGATTGGCGAGCCTGGGTCGCCATAATACTCATGCTCGGCGCGATGATCGCGTATGTCCTCTCGATGGATGAGTCCATCCGTCCGGGTGGCGACGAAGGAAAAGAAGTCCCTGCTGCCGCTGAATAAACGCATCTCGCGATGCTGAATGGAACCGGGCCGACGAATTCCGCTGGCCCTTTTGTTAGCCGTTCGTGCGCGGCTGGAAATCCTGCGTCGTTACCTTCCCATTTTCCACCGTCAGTAACAACGACTCAGGCACCTTTACCCAATGCTCCTCCATATTATCGAGCGGTTCGGACACGACCGCGACCGCCCCTTCCGCGAATAAGTTCGGCGCGGGATTGACTTGCTGCAATGCGGCCAAGTTTGCATTGTGGTAAAGGGTCCTCGACGCGTGCTGCGAAGAGTACCGGACCGCAAACAGACGCTGCCCATCACTTAGAGCTAACGTCATTTGAAGCGGGTGCTCAACCCCCTGCCTGCGACCGACCTGTTCTACAAATCCAGCCATTTTTTCCAAGGCTGCAACAGGCTCCTTTTCCAAACCAAAGGTTAGAGCCAAGTAAAACATAATTTCGGAATCGGTACTGCCTTCCACTAAGGGAAACAACGCGGGCTCAATCGCAAAGGCCAACTCACGCCTAAGTCGATGGAATTCTGCAATGAGACCATTGTGGGCCAACATCCAGTTTCCATAACAAAACGGATGGCAATTAGTTTGCTGGATAGGCGTTCCCGTGGTAGCCCGCACGTGGGCAATGAAAAGTCGTGAACGAACATGCTTGGCCAAAGAAGCTAAATTCCTGTCATTCCAGGCCGGCTCAGTCGATCGAAACACACCCGGTTGCGATTTATCGCTGTACCAACCCAGCCCAAAACCATCTCCGTTAGTGGGTTCCGCCCCCTCGCGACATGAATAACTTTGTTCGATCAATGAATATTTTGGCTTTAGGACGAGCTCCTCCATCAGTAAGGGCGGTCCGGTATAGGCAATCCAACGACACATGATTTTTCCCAAACAAAGCTGTGTAATTTTGAGGCTCGGCAACGAAAGGATTTTACG
>CAJQPP010000100.1 GCA_905480235.1 uncultured Pirellulaceae bacterium | reverse complement strand
TTTCGGGTGGTGATTCCCCGTGAGGCACCCAGAGAGGCACCCAACACCTGCATCCTGATTGATTCGGCAGTTTTCAGGGTGGAAACGTGTTGCTCGATAAAACACAGTATTTCGTGCTTTTGGTGGGTGCTTGGAAAGCGTTAGATAAGTACCGCCTTGTGACTTCTAATCAATAGGTCGCAGGTTCGAATCCTGCTCGGGGTACTTCTTGAAACGTCGCTATAGGTTGATGAACCTGACCGACTGTCTCCAAAGGTCGCCTCGTCACCCAAACTCTGTGGACCGCGGGCCGGTTGATCTCCAAACGTGGCCCCATCTCCCAAGCTTTGTGGATCATTGTCCGGCTGATCCCCGAACGTGGCGTCGTCACTGAGGCTGCGGGTATCGAGATTGTCGGCGGGTAAATCCTGATCTTTCTGAGCACCTTTGGAATCGGTTTCTTTGGAGTGTTTATTCATTGTTGAAATTCAATGAATCGAGGGTTTGGTGGGGAAATAATAGGTCGTTTTATCATTTCTCGGACTTCTAACAGAGCGTTTCTTGCTCCCAATTCGTCTCAGCAAAATCAGGATTTTCGAGGGGAAGTAAATCTAGGCAGGCAAGTTTCTGCTCTCTCAACTTAACCTGCGAGGAGTTTTCGATAACCGCATGGAAAATCAAAACGATCGGCATGCACAAACTGATTTTCATTACGGGAGCAACTCCGTCATTTCTTGGCCAATGCAAAATAAAATCGCCACAAAGCGCATGACCAAAAAAGTCGATCAGGCCGCCGTAAAAAGCGGGCCCTAACAGCTAGAACGGCGCACTCGAGTTACCCCCCCCGAGCGGTCGACATTACGCCCAATAACGCGCCAGCCTAAATCAAAACCAGATTTCCAACCGCAAGTCATCGCGGGTGTGATCTTCCCTGTCGAGGTCTATGTAGTTACTCAGGACACTTCCGAGGGAATCGGCGTGCCCTCGCCGCATGCGGCCCCCCCCCAGTTCCCACCATTCGACCCCGTTGGGAGTTCGCATGCGTACGTAGACCGAGCTGGTGCTACGAGAGTTACGGTGAGTTCTTCTCAATACAATTCGAGCGTTGAGCACGTCCTTGCGTGGTCGCACCTTGGCAGGCTTCAGGCAAGAGGGCCAGCGCGTGATCGTTACTCGATTAGGATGTATTTCAAATCGCTCTTCGAACAGGAAAGCCGAAGCAAACCCAAGAATTCCAACGGCGGCTAACGTAATCACGACTGCCAGCGATAGCGCCGGGTAAGCAGACCAGAATGTGAATGGTTTATAGAAATCGATCGAACAAACAGCGGCGAGGATGATTATCCATGGGCACCAAGAGCTAGGTTGTCCGAGGGTTGGCCAGCACACGACAAGGTTGTCGGGATCGGCTTTCCAACGCAATCGGAATCGGTGTCCACCTTGGGTTCTGCTGGGCATGCGGCGCGTGGTTTTTACGCGCGACGGAACCATGCCTTCTTGGTTGACGGCTTTTTTCTCCAGTTTGCGGATAATCTTCTTGTATCTTTTCGGTAAGTCATCGAACGAGGAATATTCGGTCTCGGTACCATCTTGCCAAAGGAGGGCATAAGTTTCTTGGTCGGTTCCATCGCTTGACGTGATCCGATTATGCTTAAAACCAGCGATTTTTTTTGGAGGAGTGGTTATGGCGTCTCGACTCATGTGTTTCGTGTTGGCAAAGGGCAATGGTCTCGGTCGAAGAAATCGCCGACGCGGTCGGAATCAATAAATGCGAAACTAGGACATGGCCGGATTGAAAACTCCGCGGGTTTCAAGAAGAGCGATGCAACAACGCCTTGCACATGCTACGTCGTCTCTTGGCAGATCTAACATTGGAGACACTCGAGAGGAAGTAATTTTGGCCTCGAATTTGTTATCGTAGCTCAAATAAAAGATAATCGCAAAGGATCATTTATCTAGCAAATCAGATACACCAAAAGCAAGAGTAACCCGCGTATCTAGGCCACAAAAACGTAAACCCAAGGCAAGGAAGACGTTGATTTACGGAGCCGATGGAGTCGGGAATCAGCGAAAGTGCCAAGCAAATAGAGGAGGTGGCCGCAAAGCGAAAAGAGCCGTGGTGGATTTGACTCCGTTAGGTTAGGGGCGGGGACGTTTTCCATCGGCGTCCCCGCTTTTCGTATCAATTTTTGATGACGTTGCCGGTCTCGTCATGTGCTTTGGCTGAAACCAATTCGCCATCCTTGTAACTGCCTTCAGCCTTTTTTTACCGGCTGGGGTGTTTGTCAAACGCCCGCCCGCGTTAGCGATTCACATTTAGCCTTTTACGGAATCGGCGTCAGGGTCCTCTAGCCCGTAAGCCGTCCAAAGCGCCTTGGCTTCATGTGCTGTGAGAGGGCGCTGGATCGATGCCATCGCCCGAGTGACTTCTGCAAACTGTCTTTCTTTCGACTTTCGTAGGGATTCCAGTTGATTGGCGTAATCAAAGCGATTTTTCATGTTCTTCCTTTCAGGCTTTGGAGGCAAAGTTTTGCGGTAACGGAGGCGTTCGTTCGGAGGTTTTCATGATTGCTTGCCGTGCCATGAATGGGCAAAAAAACGAAGCCTTTGATTTTGTTAATTGACTGCACTTATAGTACGAATGAATTTCCAGGAATTGCGGATGAAAAGCCAAATTGTCCAGACTGGGTTTTGCGAAACAGTCGTTTTGCGAAACAGTCGTTTAGCGATTGGAATCGGTGTCTTGTTATCAAGGGCAATAGCGGCCCCAGGTTTATTCTCTGCTTGGGCCTTTTGTGCCGGACCAGCTAAGGGGCTGGCAGTTCAAGTTTTTGCCGTTCGCATAACAACTCCTTGCCAAACGTCACTTGAGTATTTCGCACGACCAGGGGCTGTGGAACGAATGCGGCCACGGCTAACGGGAGTTGTTTGCTCTTACCGGGCCATTTCGTGACTTCGATTAGCCCAAGATTTGTAATTGTTCCCCGCAATGGATTAAACTGCGAGTTATTGCTTAATGGCGTTCGTGGAACCCATTTGAATTTACAAATACACGGAAATACTCGATGGTTGGTCCCTCCAAAATACGAGAACGCATGCCGCTTCAACGACTGGGCTTCATCCCTCTTTTGTTAAGCGTCGTGTTCCATGCCGAGGTTGGCGGGCAAACCACGGAAGCACAAAAGTTTGATTTTTTTGAGACCAAGATACGCCCCGTATTGGTCGAGCATTGCTTCGCCTGTCATGCCGCAGGTAGCGAGACGGTGGAAGCGAATTTGAGGCTCGATTCTCTTCAAGGTATGCGGCAAGGTGGTGATAATGGATCCGTCTTAGTTAATCGCGACGAAGGCACTAGTTTGCTGGTCTCAGCTTTGCAGTATGACGCCTTTGAAATGCCACCTTCTGGCAAGCTCTCAGGTGCGATTGTGGCGGACTTTCAAATCTGGATCGAACAAGGTGCTCCCGCCCCGCAATCATTTCACACTCCTGCTTCCAGTGGGGTTTCTTCTAAACAGCAAACGATAGATTGGCAGCAGGCAAGCGAGCATTGGGCTTTCCAGCCGATTCAAAAAGTCAGGTTTCCAGCGAACGAAAATTCGGCTTGGAGCCAACATCCTATCGACACTTTAATTTACGCAAAACTCAAAACAGCAGGCTTAGAACCGGTTGATGAGGTTTCTCGACACGGATTGCTGAGGCGGCTCTACTTGAATTTGATTGGCCTGCCCCCGACCGTTTCGGAAATACAAAACTTTATCAGGGATGACTCCGCTTCGGCCTACGATCGAGTAGTGGAACAGTTGCTGGATTCGCCGCGTTACGGCGAACGTTGGGGGCGGCATTGG
>CAJQPP010000099.1 GCA_905480235.1 uncultured Pirellulaceae bacterium | reverse complement strand
CATAATGCCCGATCGTATTGCAGCGATTGAACTGGCATTAAAGCAGGCCCAGGCTGGCGATGCCATTTTGATTGCGGGTCGAGGAAACCAACCGATCGCCCAACTGGCGGACGGTCGATGGCAACTGACCGACATGGAAGTGTGCCAATCGTGGCTCTATGGAGACTCTGTGCCGGGCGAACGAATTCCGACAGAGGTCAGCCCTGCCGCAATTTTCCCCATTGAAAACTATCGCCGATGTTAAACCGCGGCGATGAACTCGGCATAGGAATCAACAACGTCGCGGGCTTGCGAAAAGAATCCCCGCGACGTTGTTATGTACCGCTTGTCTAATGCTTTTTTGCAACACGAAAGACATCTTTCGGAATGTGATTTTTTGCAGCCAAAGTGTTCCGTACCATCAAGTCGGCAAGTCGTTAACGATTGACCCAATCGAGGTCGGTCGTATTAAGGTGTCGTTCGCACCAAAAATGATCGCCGTCTTGCAGGGCCTCGAATGGTTGTTGCATGAATGAACGGCCAGTGGTTTTAGTACTGGTACCCGGCAAAGGGCCCTCGGCCAGCATACCCACCTAGGCATCAACATCGCCAATGTTAGATTCGTACGCCATGGGTAGTTTTTATGGCCAGTTCAAGATCCGACGCACTGTCCTGAAAACTTCGCGCCGGAGACAAACCAGCGGCCGCTTTCAACGAGTTGTAATCCGGCAAGCCGTGGTCGCGATCACGTTGAATATTTAGGGTCGCAAGATCAAAACCTCCGGCACCCGGCAATCGTTTGTAGGGAACATGCCAAGGATCCTATGGAAACGGGCTTTGATTATGGAAATGCAGACGAGTTCGTGCTTCGCGATGCTACGCTGACGCAGAATTAATTATCACCTGAGGCACCTCGATCACGGAAACCAACAGGATGAAAATTTGCAAAGATAGCAGGGCAGAGCGGGGTTTTTGCATGACGTCGCCTCTTGGTTGGGCCGATTCAGAAAACAACAGACTCAAAAAGAGCAAACGATAACGGGTGGCTGACTTCTACATTTGCATTCATAATCAATAGAACAGAAAACCTGACAAATCCCCCCCTCCCCTGTAGACGTCGCGCACTGCAATTCGTTTAAAAGATTAGATTGCCAGCCCCCATGCCAACTCAAACACCTGATCGGGAAACGCAATCCGCAATACTTCTGAAAGAACTCCGCAATGGAAGGGAGGAGGCGTATGTTGAGTTGTTTGATCTTTACAGCCAGCAACTATTGACGATCATTCGCTTTCGCCTAAACCGCCGCCTGGCAACCCGAGTCGATCCCGAAGATGTTTTGCAGGAAGTTTTTTTGGCGGGTCAAAAAAGAATTGATAATCTTGTTGCATCGCCCACCGATAGTTTTTTGATTTGGGTGAGAATGATTTTACGGCAGACGATTGTCGACCTGATTCGCTATCACTTGGGGGCGCAAAGAAGAAGCGCTAACCGCGAAGTCAGCAATACGCGAAAAATTTACACCTCGGACGAGTCGTTTTCGATGGCGTCTCGTTTGATGGCCAACACCGCCACACCCAGTGCGGTTTTTTCGAAGAAGGAAATGATATCGCAAGTCGAACAATGTCTGGAACAACTGAATGCCAACGATCGCGAAATTATTGCGTTACGACATTACGAAGAACTTGGAAACAAAGAGGTCGCTGAGGTTTTAGGGATCGCTGAAAAAGCCGCCAGTATTCGTTACGTGCGAGCTTTGGCGAAACTTAAATCGGCGTTGGCAACCGTGACCCATCCCGATGGCACGCATCCGGGATTTATCTAAAAACTCGAAAATCGTTCCAACTCAACTTTCCTGCGATCGAAATTTATTTTCAGCCTAACCACCGTCCATAGCCCCATGAGTAACGAGCAACATTCCGGCGAACTTGAATTTGACGATCTGTTGGCTCAATATACTGAACGAGTTCGCAACGGTGAGAAACCTCCCATTATCGATTATCTGAATCGGTATCCGCAGCTGGCGGAAGAAATCAATGAGTTCTTCCCCATCATCATGCAATTGGAAGAAGGGAAAAATGACGCTGAGAACGAGGAATCCTCGAGTCGTTGGAAGTTTCCAGTCATTGAAAAACTGGGAGACTATCTGCTAGTTCGCGAAATCGGCCGGGGTGGCATGGGGGTCGTCTACGAAGCTCGACAATCGTCTTTGGATCGTCGCGTTGCCCTCAAGGTTCTCAAAGAGGAACTGGTCGATGACCCCAAAAATCTTGCCCGCTTCCAACGAGAAGGACGCATGGCAGCCATGCTGCATCATGCAAATATTGTTCCCGTGCTTGGTACCGGTTCCGAACGAGGATCCAATTATATCGTCATGCAAATGGTGGAAGGTGTGGGGCTCGATCGTATTATCAATCTCTTGATCGGGGACGACTCTGCAGCGCCTGACACGATGTTTGAAGCAGTCGACCCACCGCCTCCGCAGGATGAAGTACAAAAAATCGCCTCGCAATCCTTGTTGAATGCCAATGGAACCAGCATGGATTGGCGAAAATTCGCAGCCATGTCATGCCAGATTGCCAGCGCGCTTTCCCACGCTCACCAATGCCAACTGATCCATCGTGATATCAAGCCATCCAACCTGATCGTCGATCGGCAGGGTAAACCTTGGGTGGTTGATTTTGGCCTCGCCCGAAATTTCAATTCGGGAGACGACGTATCTCGGGTTGCCGGTACGCCTCGTTACATGGCTCCAGAGCAAATGGTGGGGAATGCGACGGCCAAAAGTGATATTTTCGGCTTGGGTCTATCGCTTTATGAATTAGCCAGCCACACCCGGGTCTACGAGAACCCGGCAGTTGAGCAGGCTGGATTTTTCCCTGAAAGCCGGGAGTCGTTAACGCCGCTTAATCAGTTGGTTCCGAGCATCCCCAAAGACTTGCATCGCATCTTGATGAAATGCGTGTCGCTGGAACCGGACAACCGTTATCAAAACGCGGCCGACTTAACGGAAGATTTGGAACGCTTTCTTGATAACCGGCCTTTGGCGAACGTGCGGGTTTCGCCTATCGATCGCGGCAGGCGATGGGCTCAGCGCAACCCTTCGACCGCCATCGCTTCAGCGATTGCGACGGTTTTATTAATCGGCATCGCAATCTTGTCCTCCGTCAATTATTGGAACCAACACAATCAGCTGGTGAAATCCGAAGCCACACTGCAGGTGTCCATCGATGCACTTGATACCGTTTACGATCGCTTGGCGCCGGACGCCGATTCAAGCGAAGCCTTTACGTCGGAGAATGCCGAGTTACTGAATGAATTGCTTCCATCGTACGATCGACTGGCAAAACTGGATACGCAAAATAATGAACTCAAGCAAACCGCCGCCGAGGTGAACTATCGTGTCGGAGAAATGAACCGCCGATTGGGACGCGAGAATAAAGCGTTGGCTGCGTTTGACCGTTCCATAGAAATTTTTAATGAGCTGCAACAACAGGGCCAGGACGGTGAGCAACTGGCAAAAGTCCAAATTGCCCGAGGCATGGTGGGCAAGGCACGTGTGAAAGCTGGTAAGCCCTCGGACAATTTCCAACGCATGCAGGACGCTCTGGAATGGATCGATTTGCAATTGGAAGCTGCCCAGAAATCAGGCAGCGGCATCCGCGCCGACCTGTTGTTCGAAAAAGCCCGTGCTCTTTTCTACCTCAGCGTAAATCCAGGCAGTCTAACGGGAAAATTCGACAGCAATCCTTCCAACACCGCGTTGCCGAAAGCCCGCCCCACGTCGCTGGCTGTATTGAGTCGGTCGATCGTCATACTGGAACAATGGCATGAGCCTAAACCGGAACGGGTTCGGGCACTTCTGGCAAAAGGGTATTCTGCGCGGTCACAACAATTTGATGATCAAGATTTTAACGATGCCATTGCCATGCAAGAGTCATTGGTTTCCGAGTTTCCGGAATCCAAGCAATTTCAAATCACTTTGGTGGAAATTTGGGCGGGCATCGATCCACAAGAACTATCCCTGGAAGACTTCCCGCGTGTGGCAGAAAATCTCCGGGAGGCCGCACGCCTGGCAAAGAATTTCAGTCTGGCTGACGTAAGCGTCAACCAAATTGTTAAACATCTGTACCATAAACTCGCACTGTTCTACGGGCGGCTAAACGACTCGGAGGCCCAATTTAGCCGCGGGCAGATAGGTCTCATGCTGGGTAACAGCGCCAGAAAACCACTCGACCAAGCCATTCTTTTCGCAAGGCTTGCAGTGGAATTAGAGGAGCAATATCGAAACGCAAAATCTACAAACGCCCGCTTACCGGTTGGCGATCTAGGCTGGTTGCTAAGAACTCGCCAAACCCTGTGCGAATTATTATGGGAGCGAAATCTCGGAACGGATCGCCAGCAAGCTTTAAAAATTATCGAAGCCTCGCAAACTCAAGTAGGCTCGATCAACCTGTCATCAAAACAGGGGCGGGAGTTATCGGTCATCCTCCAACAGCTCACTGATATCCCTCGACGCTAGGGATCGATGAGTGGAAAACAAAGGGTCAGATCGGAACCACAGGTGTTCAGGACCCATTACGCTAGGCCAATGCGGCAATGACATCATCTAAATCAGGGTGATCCCCAGCAGCCTTGCCAACAAAATGAAATCGCAGAATTCCGCCCCTTTCGATCACCATGGCGCCACCCTGTTGAAAAGGGTTGCCTTGAATTCCTTTTTGACGGATTCCTTTTCGCCAAGTTCTCATGAAATAACGCAGCGTGCGAATATTTAGATTACTAAAAAGATCCCGTCGCATACCCGCTGCTTTGAAAGCGACACGTTGAGGATCCGCGAGCATTTGGTAATCCACCTTGAATTCCTCACAGGCCTTGCGGGCTTGCTCGAAAGTCGCGGGTGCGAGCAATCGTAGATCGGCATCCCGATCGCGAATTTTTTGATGATTGTCACGCAACTGCATGATTTGCTCACGGCAAAACACTCAGCCAAAGTGCCTGACGAATACAAAAATCACCGATCGATCCTGCCAAAGATCGCCTAGGCGCACCGGTCCCCCGGAAATATCCTGCACAACGGCGTCCGCCAAGCTGGGCAATGTGCTTTGCGCACTTTCCAAGTCGCTTGTTCCTGGGGGCATCTTTATTCCGAGCTCTCCTGATTCATTGATCTGGCCCTTTGCAGCGTTCCTTGACAAGTCTCCTTTTTAAACCCATTTTCCCGCTGGAGCCACCGCGCTGCCCGTTCTATCGCCCATTTTTTGTGCGGAAAAAACGCTCGGTCAAGTTTCGGAGACGCTTCGCCAGGCAAATTTTTTTAGCGGCAGCCGTCATTCAAGTGTGCGGCCACCACCTGCAGGCCAAAAAAAATACGCCCTGAAAAAATCAGAGCGTATCGTTTATTTCAAAAAACAGCCGCAGGCATCGACAGAGTGCCCCAGCGTTTAACGGCGACGTTCTCGCAAACGCGTTGCTTTTCCGACTCGATCGCGGAGGAAGTAAAGCTTGGCTCGTCGAACGACGGCGGAACGTTTCACTTCAACTTTGGCAATCCTTGGTGAGTGGACAGGAAATTTCCGCTCAACCCCTTCACCAGCCACGATTCGACGGACCGTAAACATCTCACGGGCTCCGCCACCACTGCGACCGATAACCGTACCAGAAAACACCTGCGTTCGCGTCTTTTCACCTTCGTGAATAAGGCAATGCACGTCAACGGAGTCGCCGATGTCGAATTCGGGAGGGTTTTCCTTGAGCGATCCTTGCTCAACCAATTTAATAATATCTTGGCTCATAACTTTACCTGTTTTCCAGGTTCTACCTTTCAGGGTTTTTCTCACAGCGGAAGCAGTGGTTGGTGTGAACCGCCCTTGAGCTTCTTGCGACAAGTTGGTTTGACTCCCCTTCCAACCGGCTGGGGTATCCCCATGCCAATTCGACTGGTCGCCATCGAAAATGTGTCTTTACTGACCGCTGTTGTCGTTTTCGTCCAACAAATCGGCACGCCTTTGTTGCGTTCGCAGCAAGCTCTGGGCCGCTCGCCACTTTTCAATTTCCGGGTGATTCCCGCTTAGCAGGATTTCCGGAACGGGAAGCCCGCGATAATCGCGGGGCCTCGTATATTGTGGGTATTCGAGCATTCGATTCCCTCGGGAAAACGAATCCTGAACACTACTTTCCTCGTGACCGAGTACCCCCGGTACCATGCGTACCAACGTGTCGATCATCACCATCGAGGCGACTTCGCCGCCATTCAAAATGTAGTCTCCAATGGAGATTTCCAGTGGGTTCAGCACGTCGATGACCCTCTGATCAAATCCCTCATACCTGCCGCACAGCAACAGAAATCGTTGCTGAACCGCCAAGTCTTCCACCAGCTTTTGATTCAAACGTGTGCCTTGCGGCGTTGTCATCACAACTTGAGCCGGTGTATCGTCCATCTTTTGGATGGCTTCTACTGCTTCAACGACCGGTTCGACCATAATGATCATCCCGGGTCCTCCCCCGTAGGGTCGGTCATCCACTTTGCGGTGCATGCCTTTGGTCCACATCCTGAGGTCGTGGACCTGAACATCAACGATCCCTTTTTGAATCGCTTTGTTCAACAGACTTTGACGCAGGTATCCGGGAAACATATCCGGGAACAAGGTCAAAATGTCGAATCGCATTGCAAGTTACTCTGACTTGGCGTCGGAATCCTCGCCACCCGCAGCTTCTTCCGTAGCAACTTCCTCGGTTGCAGCGGCTTCCGCAGTCGCTTCTTCGGCAGCTTTGGCTTCCGCAGCGGCAGCTTCTTCGGCAGCTTTGGCTTCAGCAGCGGCAGCTTCTTCAGCAGCCTTCGCTTCCTCAGCAGCTTTGGCCTCGGCAGCGGCAGCAGCTTCCTCAGCCGCTTTGGCCGAAGCTTCGGCGGCTTTGGTGGCGGCGGAGATCGAATCGGCGCGACGCGTTGACAGGCGACCGATGGCTGCCTGTTGTTCTCCGAGGTGCGAGCCTTCGGTTCCGTATTTCTTGATCAACACACCGACTTTGGGAGTTGGCTTGGCGCCAACACTCAGCCAATAATCAATACGCTCTCCTTTGAGGATGGCGCGAGCATCGGTTTCACGAACCATGGGATCGTAGGTGCCCAACTCTTCGATCACGCGACCATCTCGTGGTGAGCGTGAATCCATCGCACAAACTCGGAAGAATGGACGGTGACGCCGCCCCAATTTTTTCAATCGAATTCTAACTGCCAACTGACTAACTCCTGATTATCAAAGCCCCATTGAGGCAAATATCGTGTTTTGGAATCCCTTGCGATTGCCCGGGGTGCCTATTTTATTTCGCCACGTCAGTGACGACCGTAATTCTATCAGCTATTTTCTCGTTTTTCGCGTTTCATTTGACGCATCCGCTTTTGCCGATCTTTTTGTGACTTCTTGCGTTCCTTCGCAGTCAATCGTTTACCGGTCGACTTTTTCGTCTTGGACATTTGGCTGGAGGGGTCCATCATCTTGCTCTGCAGTTCCTGCACCATCTCCATGCTTTCCTTGCGGTTTTTACCCGCCATGCCGGTAAGCATCGGCTTCATCATATCATATTGCTTGATTAGTTCATTGACCTGTTTTGGCTCAACTCCCGAACCTTTCGCAATTCTTTGGCGTCTCGCCACTTGGATTATCTTGGGATTTTGCCGCTCACCAGGCGTCATTGAGTCGATTATCGCCATTTGACGGCGAATTTCGGAGGATGCTTCCTCACTTCCCAGCATTTCCTTGAATTCCTTGGGCACGCCCGGCATCAAACCGATCATGCGTTGCATAAGGCCAGGTTGGGCGATCTTTTGCATTTGATTGCGAAAATCGTCCAGCGTGAATTCGCCTTTGGAAAGCTGTTCCTGGAGCCGCTCCTGCTCCTTTTCATCCATCATCGTTTGGGCTTGGCGAGCCAATTCGACAATGTCACCCTGCCCTAAGATTCGTCCGGCCATGCCTTCGGGGCGGAATGGCTCGAGGGCATCCATTTGTTCGCCGGTACCGATAAACTTGATCGGCACACCGGTGACGTGTTTTACAGACAACAAAGCCCCACCGCGAGCATCGCCATCGAGTTTGGTCATGACCACGCCATTGAGTTCTAGTGACTCATGGAACGCGGCCGCACTGCGGACGGCATCCTGCCCCGTCATGCCGTCGACCACCAAGTAGACTTGGTCAGGATTCAATTGGCGATCGATATCACGCAATTGCTCCATTAATTCCTCGTCAATTGCCAAACGTCCGGCCGTATCCAGAATCACGACTTGATTGCCGTTTTCGTTGGCTTGTTTCACCGCGTTGCGGCAAACTTTGATCGGGTCTTGTTCGTCCTTTTCCGAGTAAACCGGAACGCCTAATTGCTCGCCGATTACATGCAATTGGTCGATGGCTGCTGGCCGCTGCAAATCGGCCGCCACCAACAAAGGCGTGATATTGTTTTGTTTCAGCAGCACCGACAACTTGCCGCAAGTCGTCGTTTTCCCAGAGCCCTGCAAACCACACATCATGATGATCGTGGTGGCATCTTTTTTCAGGTGCATGGAATCGTCGACCGGCCCTAACAGACCGACCAGTTCGCCGTGCACGACACTTATTAATTGCTCGTGCGGTTTCAGCGATAACAGGACCTTTTCACCCATCGCCTGTTCGCTAACTCGCTGCATGAAGTGCTGGACAACTTCATAGCTGACATCCGCTTCCAACAATGATTGCTCGACGATTTTGAGACCATCGCGCATGTTGGCCTCAGTCAGCTTGCCCTTACCGGACAGCGACTTGAAGGCAGACCTCAATCCATCTTGCAGATTTTCGAACATGGGTACCCTGAGCAATCACCGAAGGACTGCGTTTACAGCCCGCAGAAGCAGCTCCTCGAATTGCGGATGAATGACCCTCCAGACCTTTTGGAGACCCTGATTCCGTGCTCCGACGAGCAAGTTAAGTTTCGGATTTTATCGACCTGAGGCCAAGTTGTAAACGCTATATCGCCAACGACTTGCGACCCCCAAAGAATGCTGTCTCAGAGACCGGTTCAAAGTCCCTGAATTGCGCCCCATTTCGGCCCCAGACCTGAACTCAGCCCCCGATCCCCAGCTCATACTCGTCAGCTCAGTTACTTGCCCGGGTACAAAAAATGCTGCCGTATCTCCTGTTCCGCGGTGGCAATCAAAAAAATACCGATCACCACCAGGGCCACAATTTGCCAGTAAACACCTGCTGCAATGGCCAAAACAGACATGATTTGCCCCAAACGAGCCGCTACCTTGGTCGCTCGGGAGTTATCCATGGCCATGGCGAGAAACGCACGCAAGATCCGTCCTCCATCCATCGGGAAAATGGGCAAGAGATTGATTGCGAACAGACATAAATTGATCCACAGCAAGGTTAACCAAAGACTGTCGTTGATCATCTTTGGATCGATAGAAAAGGATTCCCCGCGAATCCATATCAAAATGGCCAAAAGGCTGGCAGCCCCCAAATTGGCCAATGGCCCGGCCAGAGCGACCAGAACCTCATCCCAAGGCCGGGCAGGAGCGCGTTCCAATCTCGCCAAGCCACAAATTGGCGTGAGCATGATGTCAATGATAGGAATCCCCAGCTTTTCAGCCGTCAACGCATGCCCCAACTCATGCAATAGCACGCTGAATAGGACCACCACCAACAACACCATCCACACTGCAGTGGTAGATAATGGCTGGCCGTGATACCACGCAAACCAGCCAACGAGCAGCGGTAAAAAAAAGAAAGACCAATGCAACAAGATATCGATACCGAAAGCGGTACCAAGCTTGATCGTTGCGGATGGCTTCATAAATGGCGCCCGACATTAAGGGGTTTACTCGGCGGCCACCTTGTTAATTAAACCTGCAAACAAGGAATCGGCAGGCACCTTGTTGACGGGCAGGAAAGGCCGCGAACCCCAGTATCGCACTGCCTCAATGGGAATGCCACTCCCGGTAAAAGGGGCAGTAAACACGTATTTCCCTAAAAATTCACCCGCAGACCAGTCGTGAATTCATGAGCGTGCCCTTGGCCAAAGCCTTGAGCAGAGCCGAAACGATTGTAACCGGTTGCCACTGCCCCCATCTCGATGTATTGATACTCGAGATCAAGGAACAGTGAATGCGTTAGGCAAATTCCAAACCCACAGCCTACTGACCACGCAAATTCCCAAGACTCACCGGTCGGGTAAACATCTCCAAAAAACACATTAGTCGCAAATGGATTCACAAAGCGACTTCCATCCGCCTCGTTATAAGAGGTGCCCAAACCACATTTCGCGTACGGTCGCAAAATACCAGGGATGTTCAAATCGTAAAAGAAATTCGCCATCAGCGTCGTCGTGCTGCGTTCACCTTGCACCAAAAAATAATCATCCTGAAACAATTTCACGTCGTTGACTTCGTATTTTCGAAACCCAACTTCTCCCTCGACACGCCAATCTCCCAAGTATTTACCAATACCAACGCGCGTCACTTGAGAGTCTTTAATATCGATTGCGGGGGGAAATACTTGCCCCAGCGATAAATTCTCAGCACTCGAGGCGACCGCCGACCAACCAAAGTCCAAAGACAAGTATGCGGGCCCACCCCGTCTCGCGAATTGCCTGTCGCGTACATTTCCAGCGAAGCGGTTGCCGCACTTGCAAACACCGCTTCCGCAAGCCTGGCCCCCATCGCAGGAAACCGCAGCCACCAGATTCGTGGAACCCACAACTGGGGCACTGGCATCCGCTGTAAAGTACTGATTCGGGTTTTCCGAGCGTTCGGCAGATACCAAAACCGGCGGCAAGGAATCCTCGGCTGCACTGGAAGATCGGGCAACGCGTATCATCGGTGGATCAGCCGTGGGCGTGGTCTGCTGCGGTCCCGGAGGGACCGGTACTGGCGGCAATAAGGAGGCGTTTGAATTGTCTTGGGCGTTGGATTCCGCACAGAACAGAACCGCAAATCCCATAAAAACACAGACGACGAAGTGCCTCATAGGGAACCTCCGAGAGATTAAAATGCCGCAATTTCGAACAAGACCATGGGCCGTATTCAATTTATTCGAATATTCCGATTAGAGAATTCACATAAACTTTTCCGAATGCGGCAGTTGGTCAAAATTGGCGTTTCCAGGCCGGCAACGCTAGCGTACGCGTTCCCTGCCAACATACTTTTGTCATCACTCCGCTATCGAAAGAACCGACGACAGACCAATGCTTGTGTGGAATCAGGCTGCTTAGACTGGGGACAATTCAGGGACTTCCTCAGCCAAACGTTTTCGGGCGACATGCAAACGGCGTTTGATCGTACCCATCGGCGCATCAAAATGGTCAGCCATCTCAGCCAACGAGTGCCCGTGCATATAAAATGCCTCAAGTGTGTGGCGGTCCATGGCCCGCAAGCGAGCCATTCCGTCGCGCACCTGCGTTTGTTTCTCAATCTCCATCAAACCCCGCTCGGGCGTGTCGCCGCCCATTAAAGTCGTTTCGAAGTAATCCGGCTCCATGGAAAAAACAGCACGGCGCAGGCTTATCCGATTGATCGCCATGCGTGCCGTAATTTGACGTATCCAGCCACCGAAAGCGGCCGGGTTTCGCAGCTGAT
Source organism: uncultured Pirellulaceae bacterium (assembly GCA_905480235.1). Taxonomy (GTDB): domain Bacteria; phylum Planctomycetota; class Planctomycetia; order Pirellulales; family Pirellulaceae; genus CAJQPP01. Next base: position 36,012 of record CAJQPP010000099.1, on the reverse strand, counting down.
CCATTTTTTGCATCGCCCGAATAAATACCTCTTGGACTAATTCCTGAGCCTCACTGGCGTTCCCTAAGCGGCGAAAGGCAATGGCATAAACCGTCTTTTCGTACCGGATGAACAATTCCCCCAAGGCAGACCGATCCCCTTGCTGAGCAGCTCGCACCCATTCGGCGGTCTTTTGAATTTGGTCAATTTTGTCGTCAGCTTTGGCGTTCATATTTACTCTTTCACAGCCAAGGTTTGGCGTTCCCATTACAGGTAAAATGGCGGAAGAAACGATACTAGACGGAGCAGCCACGCACGCCGTTAAACGGCGCGGACCTATCCGTTAGGACGTACTGCGGGTTTGATAGAAGGAGTCTGGCGTGCGCGCTTGATAGGGCGTTTCCGAACTAGCCCACGTCGCAGTGTGCCGGTCTACAGCGACACATCACCGGCAACGGCAGACGGCCGCCAAGTTCAATACCCGCGGTTCGGGTATTGGCATTACCACTGACGTCGAAGCCTGCAACACCCACCGGTTTCGCCTTGCGCAAAACGCAACGTTTGCCCGAGAATTGCCCGCACTGGGGAGTCGGTGTCAGTGCGCTCCACACCTTCCACATAACCCAAACGTTGCCGGATATCTGTCCGAATTGACGTTGCAGTTGGGTTGGCTTGAGAGAACGCATTTCACTAAATCCCTGGTGCCTGAGGCACAACAAAGAGAATGATGATAAAACAAAACGACTTCCTCCATGAAAGTCATATCCGAGCGACCACGGTAGCCCTCACCCGATTTACGGGCAACCTTTACGGGTTGGCCAGCGATCCGCCTAGGCAAAAAACAATTGCCTGTGCCATTAGAGACCGTCCCGGATCAGAAAGGTTCGCCAGAACCTAAAAAGATCCACAGCATTTGTTTTGATTTCCATACGGGGAACCCCGCAACCAACTTTCGCCAAGCCCGGCCTGCTTTATAATCGAAATGCCAGAAACATTTCAAAACTGAAACCAATCCGTTATGTATCGATATACCGTCCGCTGTGAATTCACGTTTCAAAATGACGAGGTCATCGAAGCCTGGTTGGCATGGTTGCGTGATCCCCATATTGCTGATGTCATTAAAGGTGGCGCGACCGCTGCGGAGGTTGTTTGCATGGCTGGAGAAGTACCGACTTATGAAGTTCGTTACCAATTCGCCAATCCAAAGGATTTCGAACACTACCAAGAAAAATTTGCGCCTCAATTGCGTGACGAAGGGCTGAGCCTCTTTCCCGCAGCCCAGCTGGGAATGGTCTATTCCCGCACCGATGGTGAGGTGATCTATCATCAAGGGCAAAACAGATAACCCGCTGACCGACCCCATCTTTGGGTAACGCTTGCATTCGCGCCAGCATTTCCAGCAGCGGTTTACCGCTCAGGTAATTTATAGGGGTTGTTCGCGTGAAGACGTGATTACCAACGCAATCTGCCGATTAAGACGAGGTGTAGTATCGTTCTTTAAAGGCTGGCACTGATGATTATCCGCACTCAAAAATCGGCTTATTGGCTGTTGAATGCAATTTTGTTCGCGTTTTGCACATTCGCTTTAAGCCATACGACCATGGCGCAAACGAATCGAATTGGCGATGCAGACCAGCTTAAGATCGCGACCCCCAGTTTCGCAAAGACGTTGAATATCTCGCGGACACTTCAGCAGGAAGACGAGATCACCGATCCCGTTCCCGAGATGGTTCAAGATACGTTGCCCAATATCGAGGCGACGCTATGGGATGGAAGCAACCTGACGAAGCCGATCATGGATATCCCGCTGAACATTATCGACGTTGCAAAACGTCGACCGCCGGACAGTTCCGAAGCCCAACTCGATTTGGACTATCGTTCGAATTACCCCGGTAATTTCCAGCCTCGTTGGGCGATGTGGTGCGCGCCAAACATCCGCTACAACCCACTCTATTTTGAATCCGTAGGTCTCGAACGTTACGGGTATGATTGTGGTGACGTGGTCCAACCCGCGTTTTCTGCGCTCCATTTCGGTGTTTCCCTTGCTGCACTGCCTTTCAATCTATTCCGCCAACCGCCATGGAGTTGCAGCTACCCCTTGGGTTACTGTCGCCCTGGTTCCTATGCTCCGCAAACCAGAAACGTCTGGATTTTTTGGAAATAGGTCGACGGCCTCGGAGCCTGCTGGCTCTCATTGATCGGTTAATATTTCTTTGCTCTTCCGCGTTGCATGCTGCGCGCGATGTTTAATTATTCCCGTGTTAATATGTGCGGATCAAGTCGGGACTGCAGCGATTTCCGATTGTTCCTGCCTTAGCGATTTTGATCGACGGCTTTGCGGAATATCCCGATACTTCCATTGCTGCTGGATTTTCCAGCTTTTCGAGTTGTATCAATCCATCCCTGCGATCGGTATTCCGAATGTCTGTACAGAGCGTTCATCATTTTGGCAAACTTTTGACCTGCGCCACCTTAGTATTGGTGTTGGTTGGCGGTTGTCATTTCCGTAAATCCGTGAACTCCAGCGGAGCCGCGGCTTGCGTTGATTGCCAAACCAGTTTTACGCAGATTGAATATCCCGACCTCTGTGACCAGGGGCTGGAAAATACCTCAGCGATCCGCACCCACGCTCCACCCAACTTGGAAAATTTCGCAGAGCTTGAGCAGTGGCCTTTAACGCTTGAGTACTGCATCGAGACGGCGCTCGCGAACAGCCAGGTGCTGCAACGTCTTGGCGGAGCGGTCTTGCAGGCCCCCCAAGCGGTTGCCACGGTTTATGACACTGCTTTGCTGGAAACAGACCCCTTTCGCAGTGCTGAGGCGGCTTTATCAGCGTTCGATACCCAGTTTCAAGGCACCTACAGATTCGATCATCGAGAACAAGGGATTGCCAACCCGTTAGCTGAGTTCCAAGGCGGCGTTAACGCGGGGGGCGTGTTTAACACCACGTTGTCCAAAACCACCGCGACGGGTGCCGCGTTTAACATCAGCAATTTGAACAACTACAACTACAGCGACTCCGTCTTTGCGGTTCCGCCGAGTACTTGGCAAACTCAAGTCCGCGCCGAATGGCGACAACCTTTGGCACGAGGTTTCGGCACCGCAGTGAATCGCATCGCCGGACCCAACGCCACACCCGGGGTTTATGACGGTGTATTAATCGCCCGTATTCGAGGCGACTTGGTACTGGCCGATTTTGAGACGGCCGTTCGAGATCTGGTACTCAGTGTGGAACAATCCTATTGGGAACTCTACTTTGCCTGGCGTTCATTGGACGTGGCAACACGCACGAGAGAATCAGCCCGTTTGATCTGGGACAATCGAAAACGTCGCGTCGATGCCGGCCTCAGTCGCCCCGATGACGAAGCTCAAGCAAGGCAACAGTATTTCACTTTCTCCCAGTTGGTCGTCGATTCACTGACAGGCAATAAATCCGGACAAACGGGCGTGCTCGGTTCTGAAAGAAATCTTCGTCGATTGATGGGGCTCCTAAATACTGACGGGCGGATGATTCGTCCGATTACCGAACCCACCATCGCCCCGATCCTGTTTGATTGGGAGCAATCGGAACAGCTGGCTCTGTCCAATCGCGTAGAAATTCGAAAACAAAAATGGGTGGTGCGGCAAAGAGAGTTGGAAGTCTTCGCTGCCCGGAAATTGAATCAATGGCGAGCTGACTTCGTCGGAAACTACGCCTTCAAAGGATTCAATGATGAACTGTTTGGCAGTGAAGGTGCGGTTAAGGACTTTTTCGAGGGCAATCTCGATGATTGGGGAGTTGGCTTTGAGGTGCTTGGTCCCGTCGGACGTCGTCGCGGCCACCTTGCCACTCGAAACGCTGAATTACGTTTGATTCGAGAGAAAACCGTCTTGCGAGAACAGCAACGACAATTGCTCATGGACTTGAATGCCGCCATTGCCGAAGTGGAACGATCCTACGAGGGTATCAAAAATAATTTCAACAGCAGCAAAGCGGTTTTGGCTGAGCTAAAACCCAAAGCGGAACGTGTGGCCGCGGGCGACGAGGATGTGTTCTTCCTTTTGGACACGCAACAGAGAGCCGCCAGAGCCGAATCCGATTTCCACCGAGCAGTTGTTGACTACAACCTCGCTCTCCAGCAATACGTATTTACAACTGGCAGTTTGCTGGAGCACTACAATATCCAACTGGTGGAAGGCGAATGGTCGCAGGCCGCTCAAGCCGATGCCTTCAGAAAAGACAAGCGATTCCGATACGGTGCCGTGAACCCAAATAAAATGGCCAATTACCCAATCTCAGCGGGTCCGGTCGACCAAACCACTGATTTAACTACGCTGTCAATGGTGACCGAAGCACCCAACAAAACACCGGGGGCCGCCAACGCACCGATTGATGGATTTAGCCCGCCCGAAGTGGACAATCAATAGCTTGTGTTTGATCGCCAATTCGCGTGGCCGGTAGGATTAGCCGACGCCTTAAGTTTTCGGCAAACCGCCTCCGCTGGCGGGTCCGTTATACGGGGGGCTATCAGATTCCGTAAGCTTGAACTTTTGGATCGCCGAGGCTGCGTTTAAGTCATCTTTGTGATAAGCCTTGGCCTGAATTTTATCGGAGCGATACAGGTAGTACTCAATATTGGCGTACCGCTGATTCCAAACCATCTCTTTGATCCGGCCCATGAACGGTTGCGTTTGGCCCATCCTCGATTTGATTTCAACGTAATCGCCTACATCGAAACCTTCGTGGGCAACCGGCAACCAGATGGTGGGTTTGACGCGAAATCGGATATCGCCGTAGGACACCAATTCCCAGTCATCATCGATGTCTTCTCGTCGAAAAACTCGGAGACCGGGAATCATCTGCCGCACGATTCCGATGTCGTACGGGTGAATCCAATCTTCCCCTTCTTCAGGCCACCAGCGGTAGATGCCGTATCTAGCGGGTCGCTTTAGCGGCGGCAGTTCAAATTCGTCAGCCATACTGGGGAATCGTTTCACATCCGGGTTCAAAAGAGGACTTTCGTCGTCCTCTCAATCTACCATGCCTGAGCCACCGAACAATTACTCGGAATCGTTTATTCCGCGAGTGAATGACATTTATCGCTTTGTCACAACCAAAAAACAGCGGAAGAAACGGAGTCTTGCCCATCGAATACGGCTAAGTTCGGTTGAATCGGCAATCTCAGCAAATTGCGCCGGTTGCCCCGTTCACTGAGAGAAGCCAGAACTCAAAACCGCAGTCCCAAAATAGTTTTCCACTTGCCTTTTCGCATCGGGCGGCACGAATCATCCGCTGATTTGATCGCGGAATTCGAAAAATGCAAAGCAGAAATGCACCACCAAAACAAACAGTGTTGACCAAAGAATGGTGCCGGTTACCGATTTGCTAACATCACTACTACTAAATTTTGGACGCAAACCAATGTGGTAAGAGATCAAAGCAGTCCCAATCGCACAACAAAGAAGTTTGGCGAATAACCAATCCGTACCGTAGTACCAAAACTGATTCACCATATCCAATCCATTATGAAAATGCCGATCCCAGTAATCGGGGCCGTGCACCTCATGCGTCAATGTAAAAGTCAAAAGGCTGGTATACCTGGCGGTGAAAAACGCAATCAACGTCAACAATGGAACACCGACCAAAAATGAAAACAGGATCGGCGTCAGTAAATAATAACGCGGATTCACTCCAAACGTTTTCAGCGCGTCAATTTGATTGGAATAGCGTTTACTACCCACGTCAGCCGTAACGGCCGCGCCACACCGCGCGGCAATCAGCACCGTGGCTAAAACCGGCACGAAAATTCGATACAAGCTAAATCCGGTTGCCGATAACAAATCGTCTACCAACAGTGGTTCGGTATATAAAGCGAACGGTAGGAATTGGAAAATATAATAGGTCGTCACGAAGCCGGTAATCATGCCGGCCATCATTAAATAGAACCACGCTGTCGGACCGAAAACCAAACGCATGTAATGCACGAGGTATCGCAACCCCCATTTGGGACTTTTCCAGATGGGCAAAAAACTAAGCAACCCGAGGACGATATTTTCTGCACAGCGAGTTGTGTTAATGAAGAACCGTTGCGTTTTCTCAGCCACGGTTTTCATACTCAATTTAGCAACCGACAAGTCGTCAGATTTTTGAGCTGCTACTTCAGCCATCGGCTGCAGTATTTCGCTTAACCGCGGCCAGTCTTTTTTGGGAACTTCTTCCAAAACACGATCTATCGGATTCAACAAATAAACCGTGTCCGCAATATCAACCAACGATTCGTAATCATGTGTTACAACGACAGATGTTTTTTCATGCAACAGTGAAGTCTGGCGAATCAGCTCTCCAACCTTGCGGGAGTTCTCCGGGTCGAGACCGGACGTTGGTTCGTCAAACAGTATCACAGGCGGGTTGTAAGCCAGAGTTCTGGCAATCGCTAAGCGTTGACGCTGGCCTCCACTCAAAAGAACAGTTCTTACGTCATTGGGAACATTTAATCCGGCCAGCAACTCAGAGGGCGGCGTTTTCAGAGGATGGCTGGCATGGGACTCGGCAAATTGCACGTTCCCATTGGGCGAAAGTTCATCAAAGAGAGCGAAGGATTGAAAGACAACACCGCAATCGCCACGTTTCCCGACCTTGCCATCCACGTGGATCTGCCCCGTGAAATCGATCGAATCATGTTGACGAGTGATTAACCCGGCGATGATTTTCATAAGAACGGATTTACCCACGCCACTGGGGCCGACTAGCAACGTTATCTTTCCTTTGGGAAACGCAGCTGCTGTGTCTTGCAATAACACACGATCTCCGGCGACGACGGTCAGGTCGGTAATCGTGATACAATCGTCTGGAAGGATTTCCGAATTGGAATCTTCGTTATCGCGGGACGTTGATTCATGATGGGAGGGGGTATCGGTCAACGTTCTTTCGCCGGGTAATAAAAAGGGTTTTCCAGATTGGACTCACCAGGTAAGACCACCATGACATGCGGATCAGCGTTATCTTCCACCCCCGGAGCGACGGATTGATCAGGGGCGGGTTGCTGAAGAATTAGCCAACGCGAATCTTTAAGCAGAATTTTATTCCGCAAGATTCTGGCGAACTCGGGTGTCACGCCATTGTAAGGCGAGCCAAAAACTTCCTCACCAATGTTAACCACTGTTGGTTCCAGTCGCGCGTCCGTTAATGCCAAGACCTGTTGTAAGTCCGGACGTTTCCAGACTTCCTTGAGCAATTGATTAAGCGGTTCATTTTCCAGGATCGCCTCTTTGAGGATTTCCAAAATCAATTCCTGCATTTCAGGGTCTTCGACAATTTCTTCAAGACTGTCGGTTAAGACCATTTGAACTCGGGCGTTCTCTGCAATGTCGTACAGGATTGCCTGTTGAGCTTTCATGAACAGCGGCATGTTTTCCTGTAAGACTGGAACCGCGTCTTGTTCCACTAGCCGCGAAAATTCGGCTTGCGTTAAATTGCGAGAGGGCAAAGGCGATGCATCATACATCGCCCGCCAACCAAACCGGAAAATGGATGCACGCTCCCAGATCTCTTTACCCACAACTTCCAAAATGGGCTTGGTGTGTTTTAGGACAACCGGCCAAATCTCCTCCCCTAAAAGAGGGATCAATTGCTGCTCAACGATTTCGGCTTGGTATTTACGTCCCAACGCCTCGAATTCCGGTTGATGACGTTCAAGGGACAGCAGCAACTCGTCTCGAATCAGTAAACTCGCTTCCGACCAAACGCCTGTCAGGATCGGCATTAAATCACCGAGTATTTCCTGTGAATGCGTCGCGTAGACATTGGTGACCAATTCGGCAATCCGCAGCCGTTTTTCAGGTGGAAACAAAAACCTCGCAACCCAGTCCATGGATTCAGGCGTTTCGTGCAGCGTCAAATAGTCTCGTGAATGCAAATCTGGTGCGGACGAAAAAAAAGTGGCTCGCGCCCATTGAGTTGCAACCGTTTGATAATTCTGCGACTCCCTGGAATCGACTTGTGAGATCTTGCCAACCTGCACCAGGCGTCCTGCTTGTTCAAAAAAAATCGGGTCACCGATCCGCACATTGGAAAGCAGCTCAAAATGCAACTCGCGCTCATTTTGTTTTTTGAAGACAAACTGCACCAGTGAGGTTGTCGTGGGCGAGCGTTCCCCGAAACAAATCGGAATATATCTCCATCCCACCCAGCCCAGCAGAACTGTCCAGATTAGGATGCCAATTAAGATGCGGGTTTTTCTTGGAGTCATTCAACTTTGCCTTGCGTGTCCAAAAATTCTTACCCCAGTTATCGGGCTTTAGTTTCGGGGACACCCACAAACGGGAGAATTATCGAGCTTGATCTGGCCCCGATTGATCGGTCGCAGGGACTTTTTCTTCGTAGAGCGAACTGTGATCATGCACGATTCGCCAGGCCCCATCTAATTTCCGCAGCACCAGACTAAAGTTACCGTGGGGCTTATCAGATTGCAGCGTTAGTTCCCACTCGCCTAACACCAAGGCGACGTCCTTTGATAGTTGTTGCACTTCAATATTTTCAAACTCTAATTGTCCCATCAATTCGGCAGTTGCATACTTTTTTTTGTAGCGATCCAAGGTCTCTTGCCAACCACGTGTGGTTTCCCCTCCCGAGCTAAAGGTCAACTGGGGGGATTTCCAGTAGGTTTCCATAAAACGATCGAGATTCCCATCATTCCAAGCCTGCTTTTGTTGTGTCAGTACGGAACGAATATCCGCACCTGTGGTTTTCACACCCTTTGCAGACTGGTCGGGTTTGCGAAAGGGGTTTTCCTGAGCCATCCCGCAGGTCGCAAGCATGGTGAAAGATAAAAAAACGGTCGCCGCAATAATCATTGAAGAACGAGGTGTCATTGGAAAAGCTCGCGGCACGATTTTGGGATTGGAGGGCAGGTATTACTGAAGTCGCAATATTGGAATGAATCAGCTTCTAAGTCAATCGAAACTTATCGATGTTTCACGCATAACCTATGGGCTTTTCTGGCCGGATGGAGGGAATCTGTCCGATTGGTCGCCAAATTTGGTTAACGGCGCCGAACGTCCTCGCAAAATCGAACGCTCATATTCGCCTCGATCGCCCTACCCTCGCCGTTAATATGGTGAGCCCGTATCCGAAACCATCGAACTGGTTTCTAGGTCCGTTAATTGAACGAATTACTAAAAGCGTGGAGTCTCCAAGCGATATATTGCCATTTTTCACGAAGCGACCATGACTTCCCTTCACTATCGGGTCGGGCCGCCATGCTCTGTCGATTGACGAAATAAAACGGCATTCCTACAGTGAGGGCCGTGAATAAACCGTCCGTCAGTAAATGAATTTCCACGGACCACTCATTTTTTAGTCAGTCATTTTTTGGACTTCGGACGAAACGTGTTTGAACAAAAAGAACTCGAAGTCGCCCGCGCCGCTGCCATGGCAGCAAGTGACGTATTGAATAAATACTTTCGCAGCGCCAACCTCATCGATTTCAAATCGACTTACAATCTCGTATCTCAGGCCGACCGAGAATCGGAAGCGACCATCGTCGAGGTGATACGCCAAAGTTTTCCCGAACATGAAATATTGGGAGAGGAAGATGAGAGCGGAGACATTACGGCGGAAAACCTATGGATCGTGGATCCCTTGGATGGCACCAACAATTTTTGTCATGGGCTGAACCATTTCGCAATTTCGATTGGCTACTATCGAAACGGCCAGCCAGAATTGGGAGTCGTCCACCAACCCATTTCGAATGAGTGGTTTATCGCCGGGCGTGGCAAAGGTGCTTTTCACAACGGTGCCCCTTGCCAAACGGCATCGTTTAGCCGTTTGAATCAATCATTGATCGGCACTGGATTTTATTACGACCGAGGCGCTCAGATGAGTGCCACCCTGGAAGCGATGGAGGCTCTGTTTCAAAAGGATATTCACGGCATCCGACGCATGGGAACCGCGTCTCTCGATTTATGTATGGTGGGATGTGGAATTTTTGGCGGGTATTTCGAATTCGAACTGGCACCATGGGACTATGCTGCCGGTCGGCTTTTTGTGGAAGAGGCCGGGGGCGTCGTCACCAATTGCGAGGGGGGCCCAATCCCTATTGGAAATTCCAGCGTCATCGCAGGCTGTCCCAATTTGCATCCGATTCTTTTAGAGCTGATTCAACCTTTTTTTCAAAAAGCGGCACGAACCGCTTAATTCAAAATGCTTTATTACTTCTTTGACATCGACGGAACCCTTTTGTTAAGCGGTGGCGCAGGTCGCGTTGCCATGACGCAAGTCATGAAGGAGATGTTTGACTTGGACGAATTGCATCGCGTGGAAGTTCACGGGCGAACCGACCGCGGGATCGTGGAAGAACTTTTTTCAAAACATAAAATCCCGCTCGATCAACAACGCCGAATAGAATTCTCCGATCGCTACCACGACTTGCTTCCCGAAAGCATGCAACAATGCGAGGGCCTGCTAATGCCCGGAGCGGTTGATTTGCTGGAGCAATTGAGCGAATTACCCAAAGTGAAGCTTGGTATTCTGACCGGCAATTCCGAGTCGGCTGCCTGGACCAAACTGAAGCACTTTGGCCTGGACCATTTTTTCGAATTTGGCGGCTACGGTGGAGACCATGCATTGCGTGATGACGTGGCCAGACAAACGCTTGTAAATTGCCGCAACACCTATCCCGATCACACGATCGAACCGGCTCAGGCATGGGTTGTCGGAGACACGGTTAACGATATTACCTGCGCCCGAGCCATCGGTGCCAAGGTCGTCGCCGTAGCCACGGGTGGCGCTGACCTGGCATCACTTCAGGAACACCAACCTGATTTGTTATTATCCGATTTATCGGACCATCAACATTTCCTAAATGCCACTCATGGGTCAGTGAAACCCTGATTTTGCGAGGAAGCTGTGGACGTTCGTTAAAATTGTGTCCATGATGCATAGAGGGCGTTGTGCGGAACGAATATCGTGCTTATTTGCGCGTCCGCTTCGATCCATTTACGGTTTGACTCCGAAACCTCCATGCTTGCCGACCACTCGCTTTTCCAAAATCGCTTTTTCCAGGCACTACTGTGCATTGGCATTCTCGGAGCGGTGGGGGTGATCGGGTTGCGAACGTACCGCGGTTGGTCACCTCCGGCAACGGAATTCAACTGGGAGCAACGCGGGCATAGCGATTTTCATTACGGCACTTATGTGCCGACAGAAATTCTATTGAATGGCGACAGTCCATACACGGAATCTGGCATCGAAGGTTACCCGATTTCCAAACCAGCGCCGCCTTTTTCACCGGCTCATTTTTTAGCCCACGCTCCGCTGGTTCTCGCTGGTTTGAAACCCGCCAACGTTATCTTCTTTGGATTCAACACGTTGCTGCTGGTTGCCTTGGGGTGGATGTCCTGTCGTTTGATTTCAGACAAAACGACTTGGGGCGTGGTGTTGACCGTAATCCTCTTAGTTTTGATATCGAGGCCCGGCCATCAGACATTGTTTACAGGTTACTTCACTGCAGAACTGGCGATCGGCACGACACTGGCGTTGCATTTTGCCCGAACACGCCCATGGCTAGCCGGCTTAGGAATATTTCTAACCTCTTTCAAACCTACCTTTCTGGTGCCTCTGGCCATCTTGATGCTGTGTCGAAGAGATTTTCGAGCTGTCATTCTTGGCGGCCTTTTTTCAACCGCCGGAGTGCTTATCGGGCTGGGTTGGCTGGCATGGTTTTCGAATCCGATCGAGGTGGTTCAAGGCATTCTTGACAGCCAACGCTCTCACGAGGCCAATCCAGGTATCAACCCCGCAAATTCTTGGGTTCGCACCGACCTGCTGGCCCTGCTCAGCAAATCCTCTGGGACCAGCCCCAGTGCCCTTACCTACTTAGTAACGATGGTTCCCATTCTTGCCCTTCCCGGTTGGCTGCTTTGGAACATCGGGAAAAAGGGGTACCGTCATGGCGCCAGCGACGCCAGCGGTCTGCTGATTGGCTTGACCATCCTCGTGGCATTTTATCACAGCATCTATGACTGTTTGATTCTTATCCCAGCGTGGGTAGGGCTCACCTTTTACGGGAGTAAAGTATTTGGCTCCTGGAGCCATTGGCAGCGATGCGTCGTCATGGTTTTAACGTCGGTGCCAGCGGCCAGTTATTTTGCCTCTATATCCAGTAAAAATGCCCTTCAGCTAACCGACAACAGCAGGCTATGGCATGTTCTGACTGCCGTTAGTAGTCTCGCCCTGTTGACGGCCTTGATGGTCACAGTGGGCGTTTTGATAGGGCAGCGATTTCAGCGTTCTAATACTGAAAACCGAGAGACGTGATTAACGAGTCGCCACACCGACTTTGTGATTCGCCAGCTCGGCTTTTAAGCAACCATCCATGGCATCTTCCGCAATCTGGATGGTTTCGTTGACATTCAAATTCCCCTTGGTGATGTAAGCCGAGTTCACCAAATACAATCCAGGTACGGACGAAGTTTGCTCCGGCAACGACTTCGAATACTCCAACGTCGGTATGGCCATAACATTTCGAGCTCTGGCAATCCGAAAAGCTGAAACATCGTCACGGGAAAATTCGGGGTGCATTTTTTCCATCGCGGTTAAAAAGCTCTCGCGAATTTCCTCATCGGATTTTTCGAATAGCGGGTCGCCTGCAGGCACATACTTGGGCAAGTAAATTAGGGACTTTTGATCGGTTTCCTCGCGATCAACGATATTCGACATTTCGATCACGGCCGTCATTGGCACCCAACCATCCGTGATATTGGTGACGTAGTAAGGTGAAACGGGTTTATCGACCAGCATCGAAGCGTTCACAATTCCTAGATATTGGGTGCTTCCTAATCGACTGCGTTCATCATCAGTCAGGTCGACACAAGCTTTCTCAATCACGGTGGACGGAGTCGTCATTATCACACGGTCAAATTCCTGTGATGGCTGGTCAGCAAAGTCGATGGTAAATTTACCGTCCGCATTTTTTTGCACGCGGCGAATCGCGTGTCCGGTCAAGACCGGGACGTTACGCTCGCTTAAAATGGAAGCCATTCGCTGGATGATGGTTCGGTAACCGCCACGCACATACCCGAACATCTCTTTCTTGAGCCCACTACGGCGAGCCTTATACATACGACTGATAGCAGCCCAGATAAAGCTGGCAGAGGTAACTTCATAGGCATCCCCAAGTTTTGCTCTCAACAAAGGCATCCAAATCTTTTCAAAGGTACCTTTGCCGGACCAACGCTTCAGCCATTTCGTGACCGGGATTTTTTCCAAACGTTTCCAATTGCGGATTTTTGACGCGTAGAAGATCGTGCCACCCAGACGAATTTTCTCAATAAATTTGAGCGGTGGGAAGGTCAGAAATTCTTTTGTATCCGACATGGAATACATCTGTCCGTCGGTGAAGAAACCGGTTTTTGTTTCCACCCATTTCAATTGATCTTCTAACTGGACCTCTTGCAGGAGATTTCTCAGCCGCGAATCGGACAAGAGAATCACGTGGTAGTGTTTTTCCCAAGTAACGCTGCCCAACTCCCAGACGGAGGTCAACCCTCCGAGCTGATCACCGGCCTCGATCAATGAGACATGATGGCCTTGGGCTGACATACGGTGGGCCAAAGTCAAACCGAGCATGCCTCCACCAACAATAGCCCAGTGAAGTGGTTTTTGTGGTTTCACAATCATGGGCTTACCTACACCGAACCCTTGTGAAGGACGGTCACGATCACGGTCTTAAGGATTAATTTCACGTCGGTCATTAGGCTGCGGCAGCGTATGTAAGCTAAATCCATTCGCATCCAATCGTTAAAAGCAATTTCACGACCGCCTTCCACTTGCCAAAAACAGGTTAGCCCGGGTAACGCCGCTAACCGACGACGTTGCCAAGGCGTGCAGGCATAGGACTCGTCAACTGGCAATGGCCGTGGCCCCACTAAAGACATTTGGCCCTTCAATACATTCACAAGTTGTGGCAATTCGTCCGCACAACATTTTCTCAAGTAGCGACCCAGGCCAGTCACACGAGGATCATCTTTCAACTTAAATGCGGGGCCATCCTGTTCGCTGAATTCCCGGACGGTGGAAACCTGTTTCTCTGCATCGATGCACATCGTACGAAACTTGTAAATTTGAAATAACTCTCCATCTTTTCCTTCCCGCCATTGCGTGAAGATGACGGGGCCTCGGGATGTTAATTTTATTGCGATTGAAATCGCTATGAGCAATGGAGATAGCAGCACCAAACCGACCACCGAACCGCAGATATCCATCGCCCGCTTCCAGAAAGGGGTCGGCGTTCCAATTTGCAGGCGATGCGTTTTAATCGTTTCCGCACCGACATGGGAAACACCATCCCCAACCACTGCCTTGGCCACCTGGGATTTCAAACGTACCGAACCCGGTCTGTCGCAATCAGCTGGACGGGAAACCTTATCCAATCGTTCTTGGGAGCTGTTTCCGGAAACAGGTGTGCCATCAGATTCTGGGTAGGCAAAAATTTCGATGATAAGCTTGAGCCCCAACTCCTCACCGATGGCTACTAGATCATTTGCGACCAAAGCGGCTTCCGAAGCCAATGTTTCAGGCAGCAGAACGGCAAATTCATTTTGATAGATGCCGATTTCATCCGTAATTCGCAGACGAGCACGAAACTTCTCGGACAATGCATGGTATTGGGATTTAGCAGCCAATGTGGAAATGCCATCGAACCTGACCAGCACGACGCAAAAATAAAGATGCCGTCTTTCGGCCCGGCACATTTCTTTTTCGACAAGGCGTTCGAAGTTCTGCGCATTCAAGAACTCAACGTCTCGGACGAAGTGTTTTTGCGCAGCAGGACGCATTATTAATACGCGTCCATTTTTTTTACGAAAACGAGAAATCATTCGGGGTCTCAAAATGATTGATTCGAGGGTGTAGAGCTAAGGTTTAGGTGCTAGGTATTATTAAGTACCAATCCAATCACAGCGCAATCTAGCGCACGCATACGTTTCACGGCTTGAGCAAATGTCTGCTGGTCCAAACGGGGTTGTTCAACAAATACGACGCCGTCGAGTCGTTCGACAATGGGAAAACACAAGGTCGATTCGGTCGCGGTCGGCAAGTCAAAAATGATGTAATCAAAATCACCTGCCATTTCGGGAAGCAAAGAATCCAGAGCATCGACGGGTAAGGTCAAGGCTGACTTGCCAGGCAACGCTCCGCATGGCAATAAATACAAATTCTCCAACGTAGTTTTACGGATACAATCAGCTGAAACCTGTTCGCTGCGTAGCAACTCGCTAAATCCAAACGAGGGGCGACGGACTTTCCGTGAAAGACACATCGAATGGTAAAGAGGCTCCACAAACAAAACGTTTTTTTGACCTAAATCTGCAATGGCAGCGGCAAGATTGAAAGCCACCGAGCTTGGTCCGGATTTCGCACCCATACTGGTAACCCCGATACTGACACCGGTCTCGCCGCCCATGCCAGCGGTTTGACGCCAACGCATAATGCGGCGACCTAAGGCGTAGAAATGTTCCTGCAAGCGAACATTCGTTCTCACCTTCACGCAGTTCGAATTACTGACGTTCTGAATCATTGTTGGCTAGGGTGTAGATACGGTTCGTGAAACTGTTGTGCGAGGCAAAGCAGCCAGAATTGGGACATCCAGCGATTCAGCGATCTCCTCTGGAGACGCCGTTTGCAGCAATTGCTTGCGGTCCGCGAACAGGGTCGCTAATAATCCGCAAGCAATGGCAAACAATAATCCAGCTGACAGGATCACGCTTCCTTTGGGGCTAACCTTCCGAAACATCAATGTCGCCGGTTGTTGAATGACCACGTCGGAGATGTCTTCTTTTTCCAGTTGATCGACCATTCTCGCTTCGTTGCGTTTCTTGGCGTAGGAATCAAACGTCGTTTGGGCCAAACCAATTTTTCGTTCCAGAAACGAAGCTTCCGTTTTTAATCGATTCAGATTGGAAAGATGATGAGCTTTGTCGCCTAACGCTATTTCGATTTGTTGCAGCCTTCCCTGTAAAGCCTCGGCATTAGCGGTTTCTTTTATCAAAGCCACCTGCAGTTGTTCGTAGACTGGATTTCGGATTTTTGCGAATTCCATGCGATCTTCTTCCAATTCGCCAACGTCTTTTCGCAGTCTTGAAATCTCGTCGTTAATTTCATTAATTTTCGGATGACCTTCTTTATACCGCGCCATCAAACGAGCTTTTTCGGCAATCCGCTCGTAGAGTGTTCCTTGAGCACCTGCCGTTGCGGCCTTTTCCATGCCCATCCGCGGCAGATCAAATTCAGCATCAATGCTAGAAGCCTGTTTTTCAAATTCCGCCACCATCGCGATAGATTGCTTGAGATTTACACGCGTATTGACGAGATCATTTTCGAGTTTATCAATCACACCGTTTAAGGTTTGACGAGCCTCATCGATCGATAAGAATCCGTTTTCAGACGCGAATTTTTCAAGCTCCTGTTGAGCCATCTTGAGTTCGCTCTCTTTTTGCTCCAACTCCCGATCAAACATCGAACGGGACCGATCTACAGAATGCACTTGCACATGCACATCCTGTGTCGTGCTCATCAATTCGTCGACAATTTCCTGAGCCAGTTCGGGAGAAGCGCCCGTGCAAAAAACCGAGATATTGGGCGACCGTTTTTCACTTGCCACCACTAATTCGCCACTCAATCTTTTAATCGCTTTTTCACGCTTACGCGCCACCGCATATTGGATCGCCGTCGGATCGACGGGTTTTTCTGATTCGCGGTTAAAAAACGATAGCGGAATTTCCATTTCATTCGCTAGGATTTTCTCAGGCCCGATCGCGTCGACGACTTGCGCCAGCACCGCGTGGGATTGAATCAAATCCATCACCGAAAGAATTTCCGTTTCGCGAGTGTCCTGAATAGAGACCATGCTTGCCGCCTCGGGTGTCGCATTGATACTCAGATTGGAGCGGCCAACTCGGACTACCATGCGGCCCTCCGATCCATATTCCCGAGGAAGAAATAACCAAGCGGATACGAATGCGGCAAAGACCAAAGCGAACACAAAAACGCCAAGGAGCTTATGACGCCCGACCGCCTGCATTAACTGCTCGATGGAAATCGTTTTTTCGACAGTAAGTGACATTGCTCTACTCGCACTTATCAGTGCCGTGTCAGGAAATGGAGAGCTAGATTTCCTGTTCGTCACAACGACGAGTCACACTTGCCGGCCCCCCTGTGAATCCGTAATATAGCTAACGGAAAGAAGCCTGGAATGCTGAAAACCAACCCAGATTGCAATTCAGTGTAATCCGGCAATACCGGAAAACAACGGAAATGGGATGCAAGAAAGCAACATTTGGGGTCCGATTATACCAATTCTACGGGATTGAATTTGATAAGAACGTTTTGGCCATGCCTCAATGCTGTGCTGGAACCTCAATGGCTCCCTCGCAGCTTCGCGCGGCTGGTGTTTTGCCGCCAAACGGCCTAACCCGTTTGACCGGTTTGACCGGTCTGACCTGTTTGCCCGGGAAGTCGCCTTGAGAAGGGTGGGTTTTCTTTAGGCGGAAGAGACAACTCGTGCTCCTCGAACCAAGCAGCTCGTTGACGATCGGTGGCGTAGAATCGCAACCAATCCTCTTCGTCGATTTGCTCGTCAATACACTGCCAGTGCAAAACGCTGCTGGGATCGCAAATGCGTTTTTCTTGAGCAGGTAAAATATCCCGGATGATCAAGCACATGAGCTGCCGATCGGAGAGATGATCGGTGTATTCCAGAACGATGTGTTTCTCGTAGAGGCGGCCGATCACTTGATGCAATTGCTGGTGCAACTGCTCATCCGTTTGCGAGTCTGGAGCGGGGAGTTTTAATTCCGGTTCGAACCACTGGCCAATGGGCAGTACGGGAGCTTTTTCCCATGCCAACATCGAGGCCAAAAATTCATTTTCCAATTCCAGCGATAACCTACGGGAATTGAGAAGATTCAGCGATTCATCTACGAATGGCTCAATTTCGTCACGCAGACGGGCATTCAAAAGTAATTGGTCAACTTCGTTCATCAGTTTTGTCACTATCTCGTCTTGGTCCATCACTGGCCGACTCGGACATTCCGAATCTGGGTTCCAATGCAATTGCTGCAACGAATTTATTCCGTGCGCAGACGAGGACAATACGAGACTTTAGAAAAGGAACTCTTTTCCCAGCAAAACCCAACGGCGCAAGGTTGCAACCCAAACATGCGAAAAACCTTCAACCGCAAGGATTACGCAACCGGACAACCGTTACAAATATAATAGTCGATCGCCGAAAGGCGGTTTGCTACCTCAGACAATCTCTCCTTTGAGAATTCCTGCACCGCTTCCTTGGTGCATTCCCAAGCAGTTTCCCTGATTGGCCGATTGGCTTATGCCATTGTCGCCCAAGCCACCTGGCGATGGCATCCACAAGTTAAACAGGAAAGCCCAGCTTCATTTGAGAGTCCTCTTTTTCTGCTTCCGGATTTAATTCACGGAAGAGAAGACTCGGCTGAATGTCGTGGTTGTTTTGGTACTTGCTTGATTTCTTGTATTCTGAAATATCGCCCACCACGGAGTGGTAAAAGATTTGACAGATCGATACACCTGGATAGATGCGGACCGGTTGAACCGCAAACATCTCGAGGGTCCAGAAACCACAGAAACCAACGTCACCAAAACCAGCCGTGACGTGCACAAACAGACCAAGACGTCCAATCGATGAGCGACCCTCGATCATAGGTACCAGATTATGGGTTTCCGTCCGCTCAATCGTGCGGGCGAGATAGAGCTTGTTGGGTTGTAGGGTCAAACCGTCCCGGGGAATGGTCAGTCGTTTGACGCGGTTGCACTTTCGCATGTCCAAAACGACTTCTTCGTAGGTAAGAATTTCGTCGTGCAACGAAAGGTTGTAGCTGTTGGGGTTAAGATTTCGCTCGTCGTAAGGATCGATGCGAACGTCATTACCCATCCGCCGAGCGATTTCGTCGCCGGTCAAAATCATAGCAACCCTGCCTTATTCGTTGAATTCGTTTCAAAAGACCGAAGAAACCGGCCGACCAACTTTCGTGCTCGAATTGTCAATCCGCTCCAGTCGTATGTCAAGTAACGAAATTACGGCTTTCAATCAGCAAATCCTGAGCATCCGGTGGTTCTTACAAAAAACGCTCTAGCGGCCATTAAAAGTTGACGCTTTCATGGCTCGGCGGTATGTTTCCCTAAGGACTTAGCTGCCTGATTGTTGCAAATTTTAGCAAAACCGGTTCGGATCTTACTGACCCTGCAAGGGCGAGGCAATTTGATGAGTTTTGGAAAACCACAAGATAACCTAAAAACCAACCCGTATGCCGCGTTGGCCCATAATTACCAAGTGCCAGCGGCGCAGGCTGAGGTCTCCGAACGAGTGACCTTCATTCGGCGGACCTACATGCACTTGGCCGGAGCGGTGAGCGCTTTCATCCTTTTGGAAGTGGCGATCTTTACACTATTCGGTAACCAGATATTGCCGATGGTGCAAAATACCTTTACGGGCATGGGATGGCTGGTCGTGATGGGCGCATTCATGGGCGCCAGCTGGTTGGCCAGTCAATGGGCCCACAGCAACACCAGTGTGTCGAAACAATATTTGGGACTTGGCCTCTACGTATTAGCTTGGACGGCCATTTTTGTCCCTATTTTGGCGATCGCTCAGGCCTACTATCCAGGTGCCATTCTGACCGCCTCGACTTTGACGATCATCGCATTTGCGGGTTTAACGCTTACGGTTTTCGTCACTAAGGCCGATTTTTCCTTCCTCCGCCCCGCGTTGGTGGTCGGTTCGCTCGTGAGTCTTGCCGCAATCATCATTGGTGTCGTTTTTAGCTTGCCAATTTTTGGGGTGCTCTTCATGAGTGCGATGGTTTTGTTTTCGGTGGGAGTCGTCCTCTACGACACCTCCAGGGTGCTCCACAACTATCGAACTGACCAATATGTGGGTGCAGCATTATCGTTGTTCTCAGGCCTCGCCATGATGTTCTACTACATCCTGCAATTAGTGATGGCCTTTTCTCGCGATTAAGCCACACGAGCTTAATTACCGAAAATGATTCCATAAAAAAGGCGTAGCGCTGTCGGTGCTACGCCTTTTTTTTATGAACGCTCGTTGAGCCTTCTCGGAAGCAGGCCACGGGCCGATTAAATGATATTTCGGCGGTATAATAAACGATTTTTCTTGGATTTTTCGATTCCCTGAAAACGTTGTATGTCTATTATTGATCTGTCAGGAAAGCCGATCACCACTTCCCAGTCCGATCCGGCCTCCTTGGAACAGTGGACTACCCCGTCAGGATTCATGCGATGTCAATTGCCGAAGCGAATTTAGACCTGCCCTCGAATTTTACGGGAGTTGTTAAATTATTCCCCTTGCCCAATCTGGTATTGTTTCCGGGCGTGATTCAACCGCTGCACATCTTTGAACCTCGGTACCGCAAACTGATGGAAGACGCCGTCAACAGCGACCAATTAATTGCCGTCGCAAAGTTGAAGCCCGAGTCTGCCATGAATCACAACGAACCAGAGATTTTCTCCACGGTATGCGTTGGGAAAATTGTCACACACGCGGAACTTCCTGATGGACGTTTCAATTTATTGCTGCTCGGCGCCCAACGGGCGACGGTGATCCGAGAGATTGCGACCGACCTTCCCTATCGCATGGCGGACGTCAAGATTGCCAAGACTCCCCAGGATCCAATGGATGTGGACGATGACGTGGTACGTGCTCAAGCCAGTCGCCTGTTCCGTCGCTTAGTCGCTAACGATGAGTCGCTAGACAGCGAGGACATTGGCCAATTACTCAACGACCATCTGCCGTTGGGTATGCTGATGGATCTGTTGACTTTTTCTTCGGGTGCATCTCTCCGCGACCAGCAAGACGTATTGGAAACCCTCGATATCGATATCCGAGCTCGCAAGGTCATCGAAATCCTGCAAAGTCGGTTAGTATCGGTCGAGCAACCCGAATTGCGATTCCCGCCCAGTTTCAGCTATAACTAGGGCTTCTGGGCACAACGATCTTTTGCCGTTGTGCCGCCTTCCAATTTGAAATTTCATCCAAGGATCGTATGGAAATCTCAATCACGTATTGCACGCAGTGAAGTTATGGCGATCGGGCAGCCAGTCTGGCTGCGGAAATCGAAAAAGCACTGAGCCTGAAACCAGACATCATCGGTGGTCAAGGTGGCGTTTTTGACGTCGTGATCGATGGCGAAACCATTTTCTCAAAACATCAGTTAAAGCGATTCCCCGAGCCCGACGAAATTATCAGTACCCTAAGAGAACGCACGGTCTAGCCGAGATTCGTTCTCGTAACGATTTGCTAATCAAGTCGGCCGCGAGCGAACGTTGATGGAGCATAAATCTCCCGATTCCTCGGGCATGGTTTTCACTTAGCGGACCGAAAGCACCAATTTCAAACGGATTACACATCGGAAACCCTAATCAGGCGATTGAAAGCTGGGAAGCGCAACTTATTGTGTTGTAAATTGCATAGACCCGAGTCTCAAATAAGTGGTGATAGGTGCCGATTCCTATCACTGGTTGTCATTCGGGGCGCCAGGCCGTAAAAACGGAATTCAGCCAGAAACGCAGCAGGAAACCACTCTCGAGATGAGCACTAACAATCAACCGGATCGCCTTGCATCTGTGAAAAACGGGAAAAAGACTCCCCCGGAACTCGATCGAGGACCGACCGCACCATCCGCTCAGGCCCCGTCGGCACCCAAGGTAATTCAGGATACCCTTGAGGAACGCATGACAGCGCCTGACGACGGCAAGAAATTTGGGTGGTTTATTGACACCCGACGCTGTTTCGGATGCCATGGGTGCGAAGTCTCTTGCAAAGCGGAAAACGATGTCCCGCTAGGCAACTATATTCGGCAGACCTTTTACAAAGACACCGGAACCTATCCCAAGGTCTCCAGGATGTTCCTGCCCATGAGCTGCCAACATTGCGAGGATGCACCTTGCCTGAAGGCTTGTCCTACCGGCGCTATCAAAAAAGGAATCGGCGGCAGCGTGATCATCGATTACTCGACATGCGATGGCTCGGGCAGTTGCGTCGATGCTTGCCCCTACGGTGCGATTTACATGGATCCGCAAAAGGATCAGGCAGTCAAGTGCCATAATTGTTATCACCGACTTGGACAAGACATGGAACCGGCATGTGCGTCTACCTGTCCGGCAGACGCCATCTATTTTGGCGATTTGAACGATCCGAATTCCAAGGTTTCCAAAGCCATGGACAAAGCGGAAGCGACCAATCTACCGCTGGTTCAGTTGCGGACGGAAAAAGAGACGCGTCCTCGGATGTGGTTCGCCGGCCCCGCTCCTGCAGAAATAGAAGATGATTTACCCAAAGAGGGTGAGTCTTTTGCACCGGAAGCTTACGATATCTACAACTGGAATGAAAAGAAAACCGATGCTTAATCCCGATCGTCGCAGCTTCATAAAACTGGGTGCTGCTGTCGTTGCGTCTTCCATTTGCGGACAACGGGTATTGGGTAATCCCAACCTCAAGTTGAACCCCGTGGTTTTGGAAGAAGGCTTCCGCATGCCAGGAAACGATGCCATTCCTGGCACCGATTCAAAACGGCAATGGCCAGACCTCGTCAAATACGAAGGGGCTACCAAGACGCCCGGCATGTGCCAATTGTGCAGCACCATTTGCGGCATCGTGGGCTATGTCAAAGATGGCCGTTTGCTAAAAATCGAGGGGAATCCCAATGACCCTAACAGCCGAGGTCGGGTTTGTGCCCGCGGTCAGGCCGGCCTGAACCACCTCTATCACCCAGAGCGTTTGCTGTATCCTCTGAAACGCGTTGGTAAACGTGGTGAGGGTAAATGGAAGCGTGTCTCATGGGACGAGGCATTGGATGAGATTGCCGGCAAGCTTAAAACGGTTCGTGAATCGGGGAAGCCGGAAGAATTCGCATTCCACCAAGGGCGACAACGCAGCAAAGATGCCTTAAAGCGATTCCTCGATGCCTACGGCACCAAAACCCAACTCTCGCACCGTTCGCTGTGCAGCGGCAACCGACGCGCCGCCAACCTCACCTACCTGTGGGAAAGTGACTGGGATCTGAATGACGTTGAAAACACCAAATACATTTTGAATTTTGGCTCCAATGCCTTCGAGGCCCATCAAGGGCACGTACCTTTCGCAAATCGCATTCAAAACGGGCGATTCGAGAACGGTGCCAAGATGGTCACCTTCGATGTACGCCTCAGTAACACCGCCGGCAGCAGCGACGAATGGTTTGCTCCCTTCCCCGGTACCGATGGGGCAGTCGCACTGGCCATGAGCCAGGCGATTCTTGAAGCGGGCTTGCAAGATGACGAATTCATCAACACTTGGACGAATGTTTCAGTCGACGAACTGAAAGCCCATCTGAAGGATAAGACACCCGAATGGGCGGCCCAGATCAGTGGTCTGCAAGCCGCTGACATTCGTCGTATCGCGCTGGAATTTGCCGCAGCAGCTCCCGCAGCAACCACCATGTGCAATCGCGGTTCGTCCGCACATTTAAATGGTTACTACAACGATCGCGCGATCCAACTGTTAAATGCAGTCGTTGGCAGCGTGGGCCGCAAAGGCGGTTGGTGCTGGTCTCCATGGGGAGGCTTGGACCCTGATTTCAAGACGCCCGCCATGCCACCATCCGCAAAAACATGGAGTGTGCTAGAAGATCCTCCCGAATATCCATTGGCCAACGTTTGGCGTCGCATGAAAGTTGGCGAGATTATTTATCTGTACCTCCTGCAAGGCCGCGCTAAGTTGCAGGCCTATATGACGTACAATTTGGATTCCCCGCTGACATGGCCGGAAGAGAGCCTTACCAAGCAGGTACTAAAAGATGAATCGTTGATCAATTTCCACGTCTGCATCAACCCTTTCTACAACGAGACGGCCCATTATGCCGACATCGTTTTGCCTTGGACGACCTACCTTGAGCGGTGGGATTTGGACGCCCGAGCCTCTTATAATCTAAAACCCTACGTCGGCATTCGAACCCCGATGGTCGAGCCTTTGGGTGAGTCCAAAGACGTCCGAGAGTTCTTTCCCGAACTGGCCAAACGCATCGGCGGTGGCATGGAAAAGTGGTACGAGTATGGAACGCAAGAAGAATTCATGCGGGCCTGGGCCGAAAAAGTCCCTGCCAATCCCAAGACCGGCAAGTCTGGTTTGGATCGTTTGCTGGAAGAGGGAGCATGGGAGAACCCCGAAAGAGCACCCTTCTACGAAGCCTACAATCGAGAATTGTCAGACGATCAAATGCAAGGTACGTCCGTCACCGAGGATGGTATCGTACTGAGAGAAGGCAAGGGAGTGGGATTGAAACTGGGCGATCGATATGTTCGGGGATTTGCAACACCCAGTCGGAAATTCGAAGTCAAAAGCCTCTTCGTAGAACGCACAGGTCAGAACCTCGATTGCAGCGACCTGATCAATCAAAGCGGCATCAAAGCCAAGAATCGCCCGACGCAACACGAGGGCCACGAATTGGAAATCGATTCCATGCCGGTTTGGCTGCAACCTATCGAGCATCAAAACCTCGATAATGATCAATTGATCATGACCAGCTTCAAATGGAATGTTCACAATCATGGCCGAACCATGAATCTGAAATGGCTCGCAGAAATCGTCCACAGCAATCCGGCTTGGCTCAACCCCGCGACGGCAGCCCAGTATGGGATTCAAAACGGTGACTGGATCGAACTCACCAGCTACCACAGTCAAATGCTGGATGAAGTCTCCCCCCACCTGAAACGAAGTGAACCCGATGCTTCCGGTAAACGGATCGCAGGTAAAATGCGTGTGCCGGTCGTGTTGATGGAAGGCATTCACCCGAAAGCCATTGCGATGAGTAATTCTTGCGGGCATTGGCAATACACCTCGGTAGCAACCGCCAAAAAACATCGAGCTGGCAGTCATCTACAGGGCAGTGACACGGCGACTTACCGAGATCCGGATTGGGAAGAAAACATGTGGTGGCAAGACGATTCCAACGGCGATCCGGCGAAATGGAAAAAAAATACCGGAAATGGTTGGAATCAAAATCAAATTTTGCCCGTCGCCCCAGACCCCATCACCGGGCAACAAGCTTTTCACTCAACGGTCGTTTCGATTCGAAAGCTTGAAGCCTGATGAATGCTACGATTCATTTGCCCGAGACCGATTTCGATGAAGCGTCTGGAGTGTTCGCGCTGTTGGCTGTTTTGTGGGCCAAAGAGGTCGATCAAAAGACCTTGAAATTGATGTCCCAACAACCCTTTGCGAAGGCCTGGAAGCAGGCCGGCGGCAAATTGCCCGCCAAGGTGACTTCGGAATGGGTGGAATCATTGGCCGTCGATTACTGCCAGTTGTTGATTGGGCCCAAGAACCACGCCTCGCCGGTGCAATCGGTCTGGGACCAATCCCGATATGAAGGTGATGCATCTGCCTCCATGACGAAATACATGGAATTTATTGACGGCTTTCAACCGTGCGTCAAGATTCCAGACCACGTGGCTGTGCAATTGCAATATGCGGGTGTATTGATGGGCATGGCAGACCAATCCAAGCGTAAATTGATCCAAGGCCTGGCGACCGCTTTTGCCCGCGATCACCTGGCGTGGACCGCGGCTTTCTTTGAGCGGATTGAAGCACAAGCAGAAACCGATTTCTATCGCGGTTTGGCCTCCTTAAGCCACCGATTTCTGTTTTCCAAATAGCGAACCGCGATCGCCCGATTTCATGATCGCCGTCTTTCATTCAAGAATTTTAGCGCCTGGGCGCACAATTTTTATTGGCGTGGCATTAAATCCAGAACCGCACTCGCCATGGCGGTGATTCCGGTAGTCAAGACCGGTTCAGTATCCGGGTAAAATTCTGCGCTGTGCAAACTGGGGATCGGCAAGCCCATTTTTCCGTAACGGCTCAGGCGGTCCTGATTGACGGCACCTACCCAAAACAGCAGCGTAGGCATGCCACCCTGTCGTCCGAACTGGCTAAAATCTTCACCGCCCATCACTTGGTCAGCGACCAGCACATCCTTATCCGCGAGTGCCTTCTTAAAGACGGGATTCAGTCGCGCGACCAAATCTTCGTCGTTGGCCAGCGAGGGAGTCCCCTCGGAGACTTTGATGAGCGGTTCTTTGGCACCAACACTTAAGGCAGCTGCCCGTGCTTTCCGCTTGATCCCTTCCAGTAGTTTTACTCGCACGTCATCTGCATAACTGCGAACCGTTAATTGCAAATGACAATCATCGGGAATGATATTGTGCTTGGTGCCCGCGTGAATGGAACCCACCGTGATCACCGCCGGTTCGGTTGGTTTTATCTCACGGCTGACCATGGTCTGTACGTCCAGCACAAATTTCGCGGCCTCCACAATGGGATCCACGGTCGTGTGTGGGTAAGCTCCGTGTCCGCCTCGACCGTAAAACGTAACGTCAACACTATCCACGTTGGCCATCATGAATCCGCCTCGTAAAGCAATCTTGCCGGAAGGGATACCCGCAGCACAGTGGATCGCCAAACAGACATCCGGTTTTTTGAATTTCTCAAAAAGCCCCGCATCGATCATGGCAACCGCGCCCGATCCGCGTTCCTCCGCCGGTTGACCAATTAACATGAGCGTACCCTGCCATTGGTCTTTGTGTGCCGCCAGGTATTGGGCAGTGCCCAGTAGATTGGTCATATGGATGTCGTGTCCGCACGCATGCATGACACCCACCATTCCTCCCGATTCCCCTTCGACCTGAATCTGGGAAGCGTACGGTCGCCCCGTTCTTTCGGTTACTGGCAAACCGTCAAGGTCGGCTCTCAGCATAACGACCGGACCAGCACCGTTTTCCATGATGCCCACCACACCGTAACCACCAAAATTTTGTGTAACCTGGCAGCCAATTTTCTCTAACTCTTCCGCAAATCGTTGGCTGGTCTTTTCTTCCTGAAATGAAAGTTCAGGGTTTTCGTGAAAATGAATATAAAGCTTTACCAGCGATTCCATATTCGCGTTCACCCATGTCGCTGGATCCCCCGCTTGGGCACGAGGCAGAACGAGCAAACTGAATAACAAGACGGTCAGGCAGAGGACTTTATGCATGGTTTCTTTCCCGCGGAGAGTTAGCTGAACCCACGCATTGTTTTCCAATCGGTGATGACAATCAAGTTGGGGACAAACCGCTGGGGACAAACCGCATAATTTGGACACGCTGCCCATGACGACCGGTCAGTCGCTTTGCGTCGCGGATTCGCTCGACTGAATAAGCGCCGCCACGGCACCGGCCGGATCCTTAATCACACACATCTTTCCGTAAGACCCAAGATCCCGCACGGGGCAAATGACCTGACCACCCATCTCCGTGCAACTCTGCACACTTTGCTGCAAGTCGGCTACCTGAATGTAAATGAGCCATTGCGAAGGTAGCGATGCGTTATCGCCGCGTTGGTGGCAGATGCCAGCGATTGGCTGAGCCTCCCCATTCGCATGGACTGTAAAATCTTCGTAATCCCCGACGGGAACCGGAGTGTGAGTCCAACCGGCAACCTGCGCGTAGAAATCTCTGACTTCGACTGCATTTTCACAAGCTAAGTCAATCCAACCAATTTTTCCGATGCCGTTCATAACCAACCTTGGTTCGCGAGTTTTAGAAATTGCGAGCAGCCTCTCTGCCGCAAGCTTAAAGCCACAGTCGCTTGACAAGCAACCACAAGGCGGTTACTTTGCATCACAAAGCTTTACCTGGCCCACTTTGCAATTTCGGTATGAGAACTCAAAAAGCAATCAATGACTTAGCGCAAATTCGCCAGCGATTGCAATTTATTGATTCGCGAAGCGCTTTTCGTAGCATCTCACTAGTCATTTCGGCGGCCGTATTCATCGCTGCCGCTTTACTGCAACCCACCCTGGGGATCGAATTGGCAGTCCCCCGAAACTTTGTCTGGTTTTGGTTAGTCATTGCACTGGCATGCTCATTGGGGATCGCGATGGAAGTCGGTTGTCGTTCGCTGAGCGGTGAATCACGAATTACCTTTGAATGGAGCCGGCACTTGGCATTGGCCATGTTACCGGCCATGGTTGCGGCGGCCCTGCTGACCTGGGCCATTTTAGATCACGCCATGTGGGCTCCGCTTTTGCCTGGATTGTGGAGCATGTTCGCGGGGCTCGCGATTACCTCGGCGGCTCGGTTGTTACCAAGTTTTTGCCAACTTTCCGCCATTTGGATGGTCTTGGGTGGTGCCTTGGCGATTCGTTTTGATGGTTTTTTCGCAACGCACCTAAACCTAACCATGGTGCTTTTATTTGGGGTTGGTCAAATATTATTGGCGGTTGGCCTCTTTGCGGGAGTGACATCCCATGAATAAAGCTCAAAAACCCCAGGCCCGGGATCTCGACAAAGTCATCCACGAAAAAACACGGCTCGACATCCTGACCACGCTGGCCGCTCACCCCAAGGGGATTCAGTTCACCGATCTGAAGACACTGAACGAATTGACTGACGGTAATCTGAATCGTCACCTGAAAGTATTGGCGGATGCGGAATTAATCCAGTCAAAGAAAGCGAATCGAGGCCGCAATGCAAAAACGACTTACAGCATGACCAAACGCGGTCTATCCGCCTTCGAAACCTATCTCGGCCAATTGGAAGCGGTGCTGCAACGCGCCCACCAAGCCACGACCCATACACGTAACCCGACAAAGCGAATCGCCATCGAATAACAAATTTTTTTGCCCCTTAACTCTGCCATACAAAGCTTAAAGGCGATCGGCAGCACCCCATCCCGCTGCGACCGATATTCCGCCCCATGCCATGACAGAACCCAATCATCAGCCTGCGGATAAAATATCGCAGGCGACGAAATCCAATGGCTTCACCATCACCGACTTTAGATTTTGCCAGATATTAGGAGAAACACCGTGAAACGAAGAAAAACGTCCCGGTTCGGAAGAGATATGGAAAAGTGGTTTCAAAGTATCGCCTTGATTCGTCGCGTGCAGGACGGCAAGAATTTGTGGCTTGCACGGGAGAGTGATCGTCGCCCTGACATGGTCGACTTTATTGCTGCGCCTCGCCTGGAATCTGAGAGCTTTCGAGAGACCATTCGGCGGGAGGTCGGTTGGGTCTTGGACCTCGACCCTAAGCGTGACCTTTTGGTTTCCAACATGGCCCAATTGAATTTGGAATTTGTCGCTAGTTTACCCAACTCGACGGCGGACTCGCACATCGCGGCATCATTTTTCCTCGTTGAAATCTATGGTCGACGAGCCATGCAAAAGATCGAGAGCGATCCAGCCAATCGCTGGATGACATCTGGCGAGGTTTGTTCTGGGGAATTGGAAACAGGGGAAACGGTGGATCCTCGCCTGCTTTTTCTTTTGGACCGAGCAAAAGTCATCAACGCTTGGGATTAGGCGGGCATCCTCGCCACTAGCGCAACAAAAAACCGACTCGTTTGAGAGTCGGTTATCTTTTTGATGATGAACGAGGGGGGAGGCTTTCTAAGCTCCAGCCTCTTTGGGGGCATTAACCACCCGGCCCATGTAGAACCCACAGGTTGGGCAAACCACATGCGTGGGAGTTACCGTGCTGCATTTGGGGCAGACGGTCAAATTTCTAGCCTTAAGGGAATCGTGGGCTCTTCTTTTCCCGGTTCGGCTGTTGGAATGTTTTCTTTTGGGGACTGCCATTACCGGCCTCGAACTATCTAAATGGGTCAGATTTCAATTTGTGAAGTCCACAAGATAACAATTGCGATCGATTCTCTCAACGGGATAATTTGCCGAAATCACTATGCTTTTCCACTTATTGGCCGGATTGCGGGTCAGCAGGGCTGGAAACGCCAAGCCCGGCAGGTGCAAACGGCATTAACTGCTAGCGGCCGCAGGGGCTATTTCGCCAAATATCGTCGGTTTTGTCAAAGTTTAACGATTAGGGGGACGATAACGATGATACCGGTTCAAGCGGGCGCCACCGCCAACCGGCAAAGGGGGGCCTTTTCAGTTTGCGATTTGCGATCTGATTGGGTCGTTGAGGGATCGTTCCCGAGACGACCGCGCCAAAGCCAACTAATAGGTAACGGAAGTCCCATGACCAACCGAGCCCCCGGACTCATCATTTTGCTCATATGCGGCCTGACGCTGTCAGGCTGTCAACCTCACCGCCCCAGTTATGTGCGGGATACGGGAGATCTGAACTACTTCGTGGATCAGGCAACAGAAATTGCCTACCCCGATCTAGCGACGCCGATCCTTGAGGAAGTAACGAAATCACTACCACCGATCACCAACAGTGCCGCCAAGTTTGATTCCTTTTGGGATCTCAACTTGGAGGACACCGTTGCCATTGCATTGCAAAACAGCAAGGTGATACGTGGCTACGGCACACCTGGTTTACAGGGCACCAATGTCTCGCCAGGGATCGACAACTTAGCGAACGGCCCCAATGGTGCTGGCACCATTTACGATGTGGCTGTCCGAGAATCCGAACCCGGTTTCATCGGCACGCCGGGTCAAATCAATCCTCCGGGAGCCATTTTGACCAACACTGGCTTGGATGCCAACCAAGGCGTTGAAGCTGCCTTGGCTGACTTTGATGCCCAACTGACATCCAACCTGGGGTGGGTGAAAACGGATCGCCCCAACAATGTGAATGCTACTGGCAGTCAATTGCGAGGCTTCATCACCGACCGCGACACGGTCAACTGGACGACACAAATCGGCAAACGAGCTGCGAACGGTTCTCAGTTTTTTGCCCGAAACACGCTTGGCTTTACACGTGACAACCCAGTGGTTCAGCCCACACTGCAACCTTTAACAAGTGTTTATGAAGCGGCTTTAGAGTTGGAGTTTCGCCAGCCCCTTTTGCGAGGTCGGGGCACGTTTATCAATCGCATGCCCGTCGTCGTCTCGCGCATCAATTCCGATCAAGCCATCGCCAACTTCGAAGCGGTAATGCAAAACATGGTTACCAACGTGGAGATCCGCTACTGGGATTTACATCGTGCATATCGAAATGTGGAGACCGCCAAACAAGGTCGAGACGCTGCTTTGGACACTTGGCGTACCGTTAACGAAAACTACATTGCAGGGAAAGTACCGCTGCAAGATGAATCGCAGGCGCGTGGACAATACTTTTTCTTTCGTGCTCAGGTAGAACGATCTTGGGCAGAGCTGCTTCAGGAAGAAACCAATCTTCGTTGGCTGATGGGAGTCGCCTCCACCGACGGTCGATTGATTCGTCCGGTTGATGAACCGACCAAAGCTCGCGTAACTTTCGATTATTACCAAACCATGGACGAGGCGTTGATTTACCGCCCGGAACTGCGACAGGGTCGTTGGGAAGTAAAGAAGCGAGAATTGGCTTGCCAGTACTCCAAAAATTCCTTGCTGCCAACCTTAAACGCGTCTTACCTCTACCGGTTCCTGGGATTGGGTGATCAATTCGCCAATTACGATGGCGACGCACCACCCTTTGCCACTCCCAACGTGGGGGCCACTCCGGGTTCGGGTGCCTTAAATGACTTATTCGACAACCAATACAATGAATTTCAGTTCAATCTAGACTTTGGCATGCCGGTGGGATACCGACGGGAACTGGCCAACGTCCGTAACGCCCAACTGAAACTCGCGAGAGAATTGGCCCGCGTTCAGGATATGGAACTGGATGTGGAAAGGGAAATCACCCAAGCCATCCAAAGTCTGGAAGCAAACTACCAATTAGCTCAAACCAATTTCAACAGTTGGGCCGCCTACTCGGCGGAACTCGAGGCTCGTAAGGAACGCTACGAAGCGGGAACCGATCCGATCACCTTTTTGCTGGACGCTCAGCGAACACGGGCACAGGCAGAAGCGGAATACTATCGGGCGATTTGCGAATACAACAAACTGATCGCGTTGATCCATCGTCGCAAGGGCACGATCCTGGCATACAACTCAATCGATCTGACGGAGGGGCCATGGCCAAACAAGGCTTACGATGACGCTTACGAGTACGCTCGCAAACGCAGTGCCTCCAAACCGCTCAACTACGGATTCACACGACCGCAGGTCATCAGCCAGGGTGGTGCCTACTCGTCCAACGAGCCGTATGAAATGCAAAACTACGAGCCCCTAAACAACGCTCCTGAGACGGCTCAAGAGCCCACACCGGCCAATCTAGAAGAGGTACCTGCCCAAACCAGTCCTCAATTGGCACCTCCGAAAATGGCGCCGCCTCAGGAAACTTTACCGGCACCGGTGCCTACCGCACCCAGTCAGGACACATTAACGATTCGTGAGCAACCCGCCTATTCCAACGTCGTTTACCCCAAGCCCTTGCCCAAGCCGGAGCGATCCAGCAAACAGGGCGCAGGGGTCAATTGGCAACGGTTTGGAATGTCTCGCCCCGAATCTCCCAGTACTTCGGTGACCAAGGCAGTCATTCGTCAGGTCAACTACGAAGAGCCGATCAGAAACTAAGCCATTTGCACTGATCCGTTCGCGGACCACAAATTAATCAATTCAAATTTAACGGTACGAAACCATGTCACGTCGGAACGTCCTAGTCATGCTAATGCTGTGTCCCATCATATGGAGCGGATGCTCGATGTGCTGTGCACCGTATGACGACGAATACCCCATCCTGAACAATGAACGTTACCCCAGGCTCAATGCCTTGTCGGGACGTGTCGGATCCGTCCTTTCCGATCCTAATGTTAAGGCAGGCGAAAAACCGGCCACCAACGCGGATCTCCCTCGCGACGAGGGCAACCGAGAACCCATCGAAAGCGACCTCGATGATCCTGATTTCGATTTGGATGCAGAAACCAGTTTGGACTTTGACACCATAGAGCCCGACCCATCCCTTCAGGCCCCACAAAACATCAACACCAGTGCAGGTTTGATTCGCAGTTGGCGGTAAAACGTTCAACCTAGCCTCACTTTCGCCAGAATTTGGCGAATCCCAATATTAGTTGGCGCTACCTCCCGGGGAACGGTTTTCCCCGGGGGGATTTTTTGTTTCAATTACTAATCGCCAACGAAACGACGAAACGAATATGAACGAAGACGCCACATACATTTGCGATTCTTGCGGTGAGGAAATCGTAGTTCCAGTTGATTTAAGCCAGGGCAGCCGTCAGGAATACGTTGAGGATTGCCCGGTTTGCTGTTGCGCTAATGTCATTCAAGTGGAAATTGACAGCGACGGCTATGCGATGATCTCTTCGCATCTGGAATGACGCCTTATGCATCCAACAAATCGGCCACTAAGTTCGCGGCGGCCGTGATGGCCTGAGGAGGAATCGTATGCTGCCCGGGAAATTCGAAGAATGCGTTCTCAAGGTGATGCTCAGCGAACATCGACTTCAACAACTCTGCTCCCTCGAACGGCAGCACCGGATCGGCCCGCCCATGCGACTGCACCACTCGCAATCCAGCTTTTGTTGCCGCTTTTGTCTGCCACACTTTTTTATTTAGCAGTGTACCAGACCAAACAACCAACCCGCCGGCCTGTTCCGACAACGACAGCGCAACGTCGGTGGTTAACATGGCTCCTTGGGAAAACCCGCCGATGACCACACGCTCCATCGCTAAACCGGCCTCCTCCTTGACCTGATTAATCAACTCTGTCACCTGCTGCCGGCGTTGGCTTAGCAACTCCGGTTGCTCCATCCGCAAATCTCGCAGCTCGCCTGATTCTTTAAGCTGCTGTAGCTTGAGCATATCGATGGGCCACCAAGCTCTGGAGTCGTACATGCCAGATGGATCCATTTGAATCGGAGCCGCAGGGAAAACAAAACGAGTTTGCCTTAACGCTTTCTCGCCCGCAGAATAAAGCTCCGGCGCGCAGGGGACCAAATCCTCGCCGGGAGCCCCAAACCCATGGCATAACACAACGACGGCTT
This sequence comes from uncultured Pirellulaceae bacterium, assembly GCA_905480235.1. Taxonomy (GTDB): domain Bacteria; phylum Planctomycetota; class Planctomycetia; order Pirellulales; family Pirellulaceae; genus CAJQPP01. The sequence continues at coordinate 2,158 of CAJQPP010000099.1, read as the reverse complement.
CAATCGCCGCATCGCATCCTGGAGCGTCAACGACGGCGCAATCCAGCTCCCCGATTTTCCGGCGTTCCAATGACATGGTCTCTTTATTCATTACCCGCTTACCTTGTATATCGAAAACCACCGTTGACGTTCATGATTTGCCCGTTAATAAATTCGGCATCCTGACTAACTAAAAAACTTGCCACAGCAGCCACGTCTTCTGGTTGCCCCCAACGATTACAAAGCGCATCCGCCGCAGCCTGCCGCTGCCATGTTTCGGAAGCCTGCTGCCCCCACTTCGTCTGAATCCAGCCGGGGGCGATACAATTAACACGCACGGCGGGCGCCATCGATTGAGCCAAACTTTTAGACATCGCCATAACCGCGCCTTTGGAGGAAGCAAACATCTCTCCACTATCACCCGCCATGCCCTGAGCCGCTTGGTCCCATCCCACATTGATGATGGAGCGGACCTTTTGATCACGGCTGAATGCCCCCATCATCTTCTTGCCAACCGAGCGAGATAGTAACAGCGTAGCCACCACGTCAATTTGTAAAACCGCATCCAACTTGGTTTCAAAACTCCATCCGGCGGCATCCCCCGTCAATACATCCACGCCGGCGATGTTGCACCAACTGGTCACCTCTCCTTGCCAATCCCAGCAAGCCTGAACAAAGCTCTCGAATCCGGCAGATTCTGCGAAGTCACAAACCATGGCAATCGCCTTTTGACCCAGCGCAGTGATTTCCTCAACAACCTGCTGCGCAGCGGCCCGGTTCGAGCCCGCGTGTACCACGATGTCAAATCCGTCTTTGGCCAATTTGAGAGCGACGGCCCTGCCGATGCCCGAGGAGGCGCCGGTCACGACTACAACTTGAGAAGGTAGGGGATCTCTTGGAGACGTCAATTTTTGACTCGCGTTGAATTAGGAAACAGAAAGGGCAATGCGGTGCAAACCCATCGGGATGGCAGCGGGTTTAGGATAAACCAACCCAAGGTTCTTCCATAGGATGCCCACAGAAACAAGCATGCCAATCCCGCCCTCACCCAGCCTCACAGCAGTGCTACCAATTGCAAATGCGTAAAAAACTGAAAGGAAACACAGGAATCGAACATCTCTTACTCGAGATCAAAAAATAAAACGCAGGGGAGATATTCATGAATCTGGTTTCCAAGATCACCATTTTGTTTTTAACAGCCACCAGCCTTCTGTGCTGCTCCGACCAACAGGCGGCTGAAAGGATTGTGATCTGGGCAGACACATGTTGATCGCTGCTTCAGCATTTGCAAACAGCCGTCGATCATTGCCACTCCCGCAAACCACAGGCCTGCCGACCACGTCGCTCCCTCAGCTTGTACCGAAGCTGTAAATCGGCATCGCAAACCCATCCACCGCCAATTGCGAATCTTTTCGAAATTTCTGAAAGATCAGGGTCGGCAACGACATTATCTATTTCAACACATCAATTTTTCAGGGGTCGGCAATGAACATGGAACCATGCAAATACTTCGTAATTTTAATCCTTGCCAGCGTAACCATGCCTTTGACCTCAATTGCCGATGTCACTTTTCGGCAGACCACTTACGCTGGATCTCGCCCAAGTGACCGCGGTTTTATCGAATTCAAGGTGAACGCGACCGACCACGAGGGACCTTGCGAAATTAATGTGTTCGTGATGCCGACGCGTATTGTCGTGATCGCCAACCTTCAAAACACCTGGTTTCCACTGGATACCACCGACACCTTCGATCACCAACTCGTAATTTACGGAAGTGCTTTTGATGATGAAATTAATATTCGCGGAGAAGCACCCATCGGCCTGCATTTCAGGGCGACGGTGGCGGGACTTGCGGGCAATGATTACATCCACGTCCATAAAAACATTCCTAGCTGGTTGGATGGGAATGATGGCAAAGACTCATTGCATGGCGGATCGGCACGCGATCACATCATGGGTGGAAGAGGTGACGACTTGATCGGAGGCGGAGACGGGCACGACGATTTGCACGGCCAAGATGGTCATGACATTGTCTTGGGGCATGACGGTCGCGACGTCGTCGCTGGAGGACCGGGACAAGATTATCTGTCGGGTGGTGCCGATGACGATGAACTGTGGGGAGGCGAACCCCTCTCCTCATCGACGTTGTACGGTTGGTGGTTTTACCGACCTGATATGG
>CAJQPP010000098.1 GCA_905480235.1 uncultured Pirellulaceae bacterium | reverse complement strand
GAAAGAGATTGTGACGGTGGGAATTTTTGAAGAGTGGTGCGATATCGTGCGTTGGCTGCCCTCGATTGCAGCGAACAGTGACATGGATAAACAGCAGTGGGACAAGATCAATGATGGGTGCCAAAGTTTATCGAACCTGGTAGCGAGCCTCAGCAGCAATCAGCCAGCACCGGAGAAACGTGATCTCTATCGAAAAAATGAAAAAGAGATCCGTCGCACGCTTGAAACTTTAAGGCAGGCCGTGGAGGAATACTCGAAAGCCAACGCTCCCTCGCCGTCCGAAAAAATCTCCAGCAAAGATCGAGGTACCTATGGATAATTTATTTTGGGGCGCCACCCTGCGTTTCGTACAAGTTGCAATTTTCGCGGCGCCATGGATTGCCACCGGGTTCGTCATTGCCGCCGTATTTCGTGTTTTCCTAGGGCCCGAGCGAACACGTCGTCTGTTTGCCGGAAATGGCTGGCGGGGCATTCTTAACGGATGGCTTTGGGGCATGCTACTGCCGGTATGTTCGCTGGGCGTCATTCCAATCGTTCGCGAATTACATCGCAGCGGCGTCAAGGGCGGGGCGTTAATTGCGTTTGCCTTGACCGCTCCGCTATTCAATCCGCTTTCACTACTTTATGGGCTGACACTCTCTGATCCCGTTGCAATCATTACTTTTGCCGGCTGTTCATTGTTGATTGTGACGTGCGTGGGCCTTCTCTGGGATCGAATATTCTCGGCAAACGAGGAAGTGACCGCGGCCCCGGAAACCCGAATTCCCTACGGCATCAAACGGATTGTGGCGGTCGCCAAAACAGCGACCCAAATGATTTACAGTCCGGCGATGCTATTTATTTTGATTGGGATCGCCGGTTCGGTGGTCATCTCACTGCTCATGCCACACGGATCCATGTCGACCATGTTGGAAAGGGAGAATGGTTTAGCCCCCTTGCTAGTTGCCGGGGTCTCGGTCCCCATTTACTCAACGCCTTTGTTGGCCATGAGTCAAATTGGCTCGATGTTCCAGCACGGCAATTCCATCGGTGCGGCCTTTAGCCTGCTGATTTTTGGGGCCGGTGTAAACTTAGGGCTATTTGCTTGTTTCCTCCGAATGTACACGGCAAAACAGCTATTCGGTTTTTTGGGATTGTTACTAGGCATCGGAATTGGCTTGGCCTATCTGGTTTCCGAACCGTTGTTTCCAAAAGGTGTCGAAGTGGCCGGTCACACGCACGCGTTTGATGTTTACACCAACCCATTCATGCCGACGTCTACCGATTTACCTCGTCAAACGAGACTTGAGATTTCCAAGCACTGGGGAAATCATGAATTTGGTGGAACCGTCATTCTGGCCGGCATGATCTTACTGGGCGCCCTGTTTTTTTTACTGGACAAGTGGACCAAATTAAATGCCTGGCTGACGGATTTCAGCTCCCAATCAAATCTTGACCGAGAACTACCCACCAGTGTGGTCGCCACATGTTCGATTGCCGGTTTACTTGCGATGAGTGTTGTAGGCTGTTACGTCTACTACCCGGCCCAAACCCAAACGCTCGCAGAGATGAGAATTTTTAATGCCGAAGCCGTGGTCAGCGCGAAAAGTGGAAACTGGGAAGGTGCCCTAAAATGGATTGCCTTTCAGGAAGACCTCGCACGACGCCTCGAAATTGGCACCTTCATCCGGTCGGGAACGCTAAGTGAATTCCGACGAACCAAAGCTCGTATTTTTCGGGAGGATCTAGAGCGCTTAAAGCACGGCGTCGAGGATCAAAACCGTAGGGAATGTGATGAAATCGCCATGCAGGTTGATAAATCGTTTCGCCGATTGTCAACCGCATTTAAAGATGCAGAACCGTAACTCCGAGATGCTTGTTTTTAAGCTCGACGTCCCTCAGGAGAACGGCACGCCCAAATGACCCGCTCGTGCCGCCTTGGGGGACCGAGGCTTTCAATCCATTTCGCCAAAACACACCTCGGTAAAAATCCATTGAGTCACTAGACCTGCGTTTCCCGGCTTCCTTCGCTTGCCGAAGATTCCAAGTCGCCAACCGCTTCGGAAAACTGTTTTCTCCAACGGAAGACGTACAGCAGTTGCAGGATGATTGTGAGAACCGCGCAAACCAAAAAGACTCTCTCACGGGCCATCGCTGGCAGCCATCCTGCGCTAACGACATCTAAGTTACGGACCAACAGAAAAATCAAATTTCCGATAATCACGCCCACGAACGACAAGCAGATCCACAAACCGAGGATTTGCCCACGCACGTCCTCATCTGATAAAAACTGCACCATCGTTTGCAATGGCACCAGGACAAAACCGGCGGTGAACCCTCCGGCGGCCAACAGTGCTGCGACCACATAAAAAGCAGCTGGATTGGAATAGAAGCTAAGCGGAATCAAACCCAGCGCAATAAATGCTGCCGTGGTCGAAATGGCGCCAAAGCTGATCAGCTCGGGACGAATCCGTTGTTTCGAGACACGGCCGGCTACGAAATCCCCGATGCCCGTGAAAACTCCCAGAATCGCCAGCAATACAGAGGCCCGAAAGTAAGAGATATCTAAAATGTCTTTGTAGTCCGGCAAGATGAGAACGGCGATTCCGCCAATAACAATGTAAAAAAGAGTGTATCCCAGAAGCGCCGCTTTGAGTGCGGATCCCCGGTCACCAGTGAGGTTGCGCCAGGTTTGAAAATAATCGCGGAAGAAATTGAACTTGATCTTCAGATTCGGATTCTGTGCCGGAACGGCACAAATTTTATGCGACGCCACTGTTCCAAGAACTCCCACCAACAGCACGACGCCACCCGGCAACCACAACAGTCGTGGCCCGCCCGAGGCGCCTGCGTAATGCTCGTAAAGCGGTCCGCCCAAAGCGCACCCAAGGATAATTGCGAGGTAGGTAAACATGTTGATCGTGCCATTGGCCCGGCTTAAATCCTTGACCGGCACAATCTCCGGCAAGATCCCAAACTTGGCAGGCGAAAACAACGTGGACTGCATCGCAATCAAGATTAGTGAAAACATGACGATCCAGATATTGGTCAGCCATAATCCCAGCATCGCAATCAAGGCAATCGGGATCTCCGACCATTTAGCAATAACGCTGATCCGCCGCTTGCTGTATTTATCCGAGAATTGACCGGCGAAACCGGAGAACAAAACGAACGGAATCGCCAGACATAACGACGCCCAAGCCTGCCCTCCGGCACCTAGCATGCCCTTCCAAATTCCGGTCGCTAGGCCAAACGTAACAACTTGTTTAAGGATATTGTCGTTGAACGCGCCAAGAAACTGGGTGGCGTTCAGGAAATAAAACCCACTGACGTTCGGTTTAGTCACACGACTCCCTTTTCCGAAATAAACCACTTGCGGTAAGCATCCAATTCGACACGAATTCCCATTGCGGCTTTTAACCACAATCATTCTTGAGGTCAGTCACTCGTACGATCGCATTGTTCGGATGCTTCGTAATGATTGACTGGCATACAAGAATGCCGCCACGCTTGATTCGATCGCCAACTTAATCCGATTGCGCTTGGGTGCCAATGCCGATGATTACCGGATCGTGGTCGGAACTGCGAAACGGCCCCGCTTGAAAAAGTGACTCCGGATTATATTCCTGGTTGTAATCGAGAAACCGCGGTTCGTCGGCGTTGATGTGCCATGTTGCGATCCCCGTAACATCATCCGCTAAATTTTCGGTTGCCAGTGCGTGATCCAACGCGCCACACTGCCCATAATAAATATAGGAATACTGCCTAGCCTGAGCTTGTGAGGGGCTTTGCTCTTCTAAATCGACCAATCCTCTGGCACGCAGCAAATCCATCGGATCTTCTTGGGCATAGGCATTCAAATCGCCAATGACAAGCACCCTCGGTTTTTGATCTCCCCGAGTTTGACCGTCAATGTAATTACAAATGGCCAGGGCCTGGGCGCGTCGCATGGAATTATAACCACCCTGCCCGTCTCCCTTATCCTTGTTGGCTTTATTAGCTTGCTTCGAACCACCCTTGGATTTGAAGTGGTTAACGATCACCGTAAAAGGCTCGTCGTCTGCTTTCGATTTGAAGGTTTGTGCCAGCGGCGTTCGCGCTTCATCGAATGCAGCGTCTGAAATCATCTCGACCCCGCCCACCGGTACAACGCGGTCAGTTCGATAGATCAAGCCAACGCGGATAGCGTTCTTGCCACCGGGTGCCGATCCAAATCCCGCGGGCAGGCCGCAACCCTGAAATACTTCTTTGCCAAATTCTTTGTTCAATGCGGCAATCAGTTGCTGCTCAGCTTCGAGATTATTCTCAATCTCCATCACACCAATCACATCCGCCTTTAACGCGATCAGGGCAGCGACCAGTTTCGCTTCTTGCCGCTTCAGTTCTGATTTTGAATCCGCTCCACGTGCTTTGTTGCGCCCATTATCAATGGTCGAAAAATAGTTCAGGACGTTGAAACTGGCAACCGTAACATTGGCATCCCCTACATCAGGTCGCGGTGGTCTGGCGGCCGGCGTCCATTCCAATGGCAGGTTGGGGATCAACAAAATCTTGTTTCGCTCTTTGACCACTTTCCCGGAAATTCCGTTTAGCACTGAGCCCACACGAACGGTTGGGTAACGCTTGCCGAGACCGGGAAACAACTTGGGCGGAAAGATGTTCTGCTTGTCAATTCCGTCGTCAAGTATGATGACCGCCTCGTCATTTTTCTTTTGCGCCTTGGTCACACTCGCCACATTGCTGCCCCCCTCAAACGAGGTTTCATGGAGGTCCGCGTCGTTGGGATCAATCTGGTTGGTGGGAACATAAATGCGATGACGGGCTACCTTAATCTGACCGTAACGAGCCAAATCAAAGTTATCCACGACAAACAGGTCACCGGTTATACGCACCTCTTTACCGATCATCGAATCCCAGTCGATGGAGCTCAGATCTCCGTCCACTCGTCCCGAATCGCCGTTAGTTTCTGATTGACTGTCAGCCTGTGTCATCTCGATTTCGGGTTCGGAGCTCTCCTCCGTTGTGCTCGAATCCGGGACCTGTCCAACCGCATCAACTGTTTTGGATTTTTTTACGGGTTCACAACCCAATGCGACGGAAAGAACTATCGTCGGTAAAATAAAGAGATGGAAACGAGCATTCATTTGGGTGCAGTTCAATGGTGATTTTGCTTAGTAGGGCGCGTTTAACAGAAAACATCTTTGACACGGTTCCCGCTCAGGTCAATCCGGCCACCTACCGGTCGATCGATCGAATCGCCCTCACCGATGTTGCCGCGATGACCAAAAACCCAGTGATACTCATCTGCCATGCATGCTTGCTGGATCGATCAGACAGAACCATTTCTCTGGTGCGCCGGAATCCAGCCCCATTTGTGGCAACAAAGACGGACGCTGGATGATGTATTTCGGGCCGTCTCAACATAAAACCGAACACATTTTTATTTTCTGTCATTTTAATTAAGTGACTCACTGCACGAACCTGTTTTCCAAAGGACTTCAATTTCAGCGGAAGCACTCAAGCGATATCATTATTAAAATCTGGATGGATCCGTTGCGAAAAATTTTCAAGTTAAGCCTTGTGAGCGATATCCAACTCGCCCTAAACTCGATGGTTCATAGATGTCAGAACAGACCTCACTGGACATCTCTTTTCACCTAGCAACCGACAGGTAAACCTCACCATGCTAAAAAATGTTTTTCAATTAACACTCTCCCTACTCGCGATGCTCGCGATGTTGAGTACAGCAACAGCGCAGGAAAAGAAACCTAATATTCTCGTTATTTGGGGCGATGATATTGGGACTTGGAATATCAGCCACAACAATCGTGGCATGATGGGATACCGCACGCCTAATATCGACCGCATTGCAAAAGAGGGTGTTAGTTTCACCGATTACTATGCCCAACAATCCTGCACAGCAGGTCGCGCGGCATTCATTGGTGGTACGGTGCCTTTGCGAACGGGAATGACCAAAGTTGGTCTGCCCGGCGCGAAAGAGGGCTGGCAAGAACAAGACATTACGATCGCCGGTGTCATGAAATCGCTCGGTTACTCGACCGGACAATTTGGAAAAAATCACTTTGGTGATCGCGACGAGCACCTTCCCACCAACCATGGTTTCGATGAATTTTTTGGCAACCTTTATCACCTGAATGCTGAGGAGGAGCCTGAGAACCGCGACTATCCTCGCGACTTCGTGCTACCCAATGGGAAGACGTTTTTAGAGAATTACGGACCTCGCGGTGTCATGAAATGCAAAGCCAACGCCGACGGTACCCAGACCATCGAAAACACGGGTCCGCTGACCAAGAAACGTATGGAAACCATTGATGATGAGACCGTCGCGGCTGCCAAGGATTTCATCAAACGTCAACACGCAGCCGGTGAACCGTTTTTCTGTTGGTGGAACGGAACACGGATGCACTTCCGCACTCACGTAAAAGAAGAACACACGGGTCTATCTGGCCCCTGGGGTGACGAATATCACGACGGAATGGTGGAGCACGACTTGCACGTCGGTGAGCTGCTAGAATTACTTGACGAGCTAGGCATCGCTGACAACACCATCGTGCAGTACTCGACCGATAATGGCCCGCACTTCAACACCTGGCCCGATGCCGGCTATACGCCTTTTCGCAAAGAAAAGAACAGCAACTGGGAGGGTGCCTACCGCGTACCTTGCTTCGTTCGCTGGCCAGCCAAGTGGGCCACCGGGGCGACGGTCAATGGTATCGTCGCTCATGAAGACTGGATGGTGACATTTGCTGCTGCCGCCGGTAAGACGGACCTCAAGGAAGACATGTTGGATGGCTACCAAGCCATTGGCCGTAATTACCGCCAAAACCTCGACGGTTACAACATGAACGCCTACCTGACCCATGCCGATGAATTCAAAACGCTGGAAGAAAATATCAAATCATCACCACGCAAGGAATTCATTTACGTCAATGATGACGGGGCCGTGGTCGCGCTGCGATTAGACCAGTGGAAGGCCGTATTCCAAGAAAATCGTGCCGATGCATTCCAGATCTGGCGTGAGCCGTTTGTTGAGTTACGTATCCCCTTACTGTTTAACCTGCGACGCGACCCTTTCGAAAAGGCACAAATCGATTCCAATACCTACCACGATTGGTTCCTCGATCGCGCTTATGTCTTGGTTCCGATGCAACAAGTCGCAGCAAAATTTTTCGAAACATTGACGAAGTATCCACCGAGCCAAACTCCTGGCTCGTTTAACCTTCAGAAAATTCAGCAACAGCTGGAAGATGCCGCTCGGGGAAGGTAGTTTCCTTTGAGCTTAAATTCTGTTAGCCGCCGGAGTTACCCTCCGGCGGCTTTTTTCTTGCCTCCCTTGCTGTTTTTTAAGCGCCCATTCGAGGCATGCCCTGTACAAGCTTTTCAGCGGTAACGTTGCCCTGCGTTTGGCGACGCAACGGAAACTTACCTCGGCCCCATTCCCGTAGAAACCTTATCGAAAATCATGGGGCGATGAGGACTGTACGGAAGTTGCGACGAGAGTCACAATCAAGAAAAAGAACATTGGTCTAAATGGAAGAATTCTTCATGAGCCGTCTCACTATGATTTTGTCGGGGATGTTGTCCCTCGCTTTCCTGTCCATCGGTACTCCCCAATTGTGGGGTCAGAACCCAACCCCGGAGCAAAAGCCCGGCTATGACCAATCCAAGGACGTCGGCGCCATCGCTCCCACAGGTGTAGATATCCTTTTCGATGGAACCCCGAAATCGATCGAAACCAACTGGCAAATGTGGCCCAAGGCGGATATGCCGGTGACCTGGGCAATCGTTGACAACCCCAACGGTGAGGGTCAGGTTTTGATGACGGACGGAGGTAAGAGCTGGGGCACCCATGATCTGGTCACGCGAAAAAAATACACTGATTTCGAGGGGCACGTCGACTTTGTGATGATGGGGAAACGCGGTGACGACGCCGTCGATGGCTATGCCAATAGCGGTGTCTATTTACAAAACCGGTACGAGCTTCAAATTGAATCGCCCAAAGGAAAAAATGCCAAGGATCCCTACAGCTGGATAATTGGACCGCATGGGATTGGCGCTTTCTGTATGGAACGCGTTCCCGATGTCAACGCTTGGCGTCCGAATGGTCAATGGCAGTCATTCCACTTTAAATTCACGGCTGCCAAGTGGGATGGGGATAAAAAGGTTGAGCCCGCACATGCAACCGTTTGGTGGAATGGCCTGAAGATTCACGACAATGTACCGATCGAGCACGCCAACGGTGGGATTGCCGTGGGGCCCGCGCCAGGTGGTCTGAAATTACAAGAACATGGACAGGATGTCCGTTTTCGCAATATTTGGATGAGTGACGATTCCACTTCTAAAAAGTAAGCACCCACAGCAAACGCCAGAATCAACATTGCCATCCCGGTCAGCGAACGGGCAAACCAACGCACCCGTTTCATAAGTTGGTTTGAGCCAGCTGTCGTGTTTAGAAGAAGCCAAACGACAAACGCCGGCATGGTCAGATTCATCATCGTTGGCCGTCCACCGCGTTCCTAAAACGGCCCTCAACGCCCTTCCCCACAAGACGTTAACGCCATTAAAGCCATGGCGGTTCCGGCATGTGAGATAAAGTGTTTATTGTCTCGATTCAAAGACCGGGTAAACCATCGGCCGCTTTGACGCTGGTGTGTTTTCAACCAATTCACGCCGTCTTGAATCGGTTGGGCCTCGATCGGCACCTCTGCCCGTCGCAAAATGTAGATGACAAATGCGGTCGCGTATCCATCGCTCGTTTCGGTATCCTGCGGCGTCCCATCGACACGTGCCCATTGCCCTAATTCCGCCAGTGCCCAGCCTCCATCTGATTTTTGCAAGGCGGTAAGCTCCGTAATCCATTGTTCTTTTTCAGACTGGTTCACCAAGCCGGCGACATAACTTCCGGCCCACAGCATCATGGCTCGGTGATGAAGCGTATCCGGAGGATTCTGCTTAAAGTAATCGCGAATTTTTTGTAGTCCAGCTTGAGCAGCTTCCGTTTTCCGGTAAGCCTGCGGTGCGACCCCCACAGCAATGGCAGCGAGCGTCACCCCGTAATGGTCATCCGATTCCATCGGTGGCCACCCACATTTAATCCATGAAAAACCACCATCTTCACGTTGCACTGTCCACATCCGGTCCAGCGCTGTTTGCGTGGTAGACGCCAATTCCCCGGTGGTCAAAGAGTCGTGAAAGGCCAAGGCCGCCGCGGTAGCAACGACTTCCGCATCCCATCGCGGGCCCTTTTCTTCCCAACGAACTTGAACCATTTGATCGGCGTACTGCCGGACTTGGCGATGGGCTTCCGCATCATCAGCCACTGCCGGACGCGCATAAAGATAGGCATAGTTCGTATGGCATGTCATGCAATTACGTTCGCGTTGCCAGTTCAGTGCCGTGGCATCTAAAAACTTGACGGTTCGCGTTAGAGAAAACTCTTCGGCGATCGGTTCGTCAGCCCGGTTAGGCCCAAAGTCCGGGCCCTCCTGCAATGTCCCAATTTGAGCCTGACACAGGTTCCCGCCAATCAAAAACCAACTACCCCACAGGCAAGCGAAAAGAAATTTCTTAAACACTTAATTGGCTCCCTTAATTAATACGACATCACCGCATGCTGATTTTGCTTCGCCGCCACAGGAATCGCTTCCAAACTTTCCCCAAGACTTTTGCCTACGATCCGTTTTACTTTAGGACTCGACCGTTTTCAATAAACTGCCATCAGGGAAAAAAACGGTTTCCTGTGATTACCCGCCCATGGCGTCTCCACAAATTGGCTCCCAAATCCATTAGGCTGGTCCCTTGGTTAATTGGCGTGAGAGGTGATGTGGTCCATATCAAGATGTTTGTGGGAAAAGATCAGCTTATGCACCAAATCGAGTCCGATGATTTCGTAAACTGCCGATTTCAATTCCGGTTTTAGTTTAAAAAGTCGAGTCAGATCGTCGCGATGCCAAGACAAGTAGCGAACCGACTCTACCGCGACGTAATCCGCGACCGTAGCTTCCTCGGTCAAAAAACTGACCGCCCCCAAAAGACAGCCGGGGTGAAATTTTATGGTTTCATTTTTTTGAACCTGAAAAGCAACGCTTCCTTTCTGCACGAGTACCAGGTGGTCGACACGTTGGTTCGTTTGAATAATCTGCTCGCCCGATTCTGCGTCGTGCCATTTCCCCTTGGCAATTAGCTTCAACATGTTTTTGGCCGAGCAACAATCCTTGAAGACCGAGTCGTATAACATTTGCTCATCGACCGACATGGAAGGAGGCATCCTTTCACGAATAATCACGACAACCCAGTAGAGGTTGATCCCAATGAATACTGCCTGCCACACCATGCAACTAATCATGGGTTCGGGTTGGTTGGCATAAAAAGGCAACAGCAAAACCATGGCGGCGATTGCCAGTATTCTCAGCCAAAGGACATCTCGAACGCCAAAACAGAAAATGTAAAGCACATTCGCGGAATTAAGCAGAAGCGTATTGATCACAAACAGTTTCTCGTCAGGCAAAGGCCAGATTTAAGGGACAGTAGAACCATTCTAACGCCCCCAACTGGACGCCGATATATCGATTGGCTCGGTAGGCTAAGACGTCAGAGTGTCGCGGCGCGGCCTCTGATCCTAACCAGCCTCAACCGATCCATGCAGTGCTACGAGAATCATGCCTGTATCGCCATGCGCAGCTCAATCGCGTTCCCCGGCGAACTGAGGGGCAATGCTGGAACCAACCCATGAAGGGGATGAAGGAAATAGAGAAAACCGACACAAAAAAATCCTGCGACCCAAAAGGATCGCAGGATTTATGCGCAAAGGCCAAAGTCGAAACTATTCAATCAAACGTCAATTAAAGACGCCGAAAATAGAATCGCGATAGTCGTCTTGAAATTCATGACTTCGATCCGTTGGCCTCGTTTTTCCAAATTTGAATTACTGGTTAAGTAATTTACTCACCATCCGGGATGGTGATCGTTACCTTATCAACGTTCCCAGTGAATTCAGAAGCCTTACGATTGTCAAACAGGTTTGGCACTACTTGCGTAGCATCATCGACGCCGACATCCGCCGTTTCATCGGCAGAGAACACGGCTGGTTGAGTCTTATCAACTCGGCCTTCCGCGACTTTTTCGCCGTTGACGTACAACTGGGCCATCCCACCTTTGCCTGTACCGCCGCCGTCATAATCAAAGGTCAATTTGATATTGGCCTTATCTCCGTCGAGCGATTCTGGACCTTCAATGGTAAATTGATCGAGACCGAACCAGTTGTAGGTGTAAGCTGGTTTTCCTTCGTTCATGTAAAGTGCCCAGCCACCAAACTTACCACCCTGACAGAGAATGATCCCATTCGTCTTGTCCGAGAGCGTGACATCCGCCTCGATCGTCTTCGAAGTATTTTTCACATTCAAGAAAGTATTCTCGAGGATCCCTTCCATCCCGTGCGAAAGTGTTAACGATTTCCGATCACCCATGAGGTCTGGACGGCCAGCTATCTTGGCATTGAATCGCTCGTAAAGTCGATCATCAATAGGGTAGACATTATTGGCGAGTGCTTCCAAAACGAACAAACGCCGCAATTCCTTGAGCTTTTCCGGATTCTCTTCGGCTAGATTTTTCGTCAGGCTGAAGTCCTCATCGACGTTGTAAAGCTCCCAGATGTCTTCCTCCAGCGGACGGATGGGGACACCCCTCCAGGGGATTTGGTGAACCGTTCGAGCCAACCAACCTTCATGGTAGATACCGCGATTCCCAAACATCTCGAAATACTGCGTATTGTGACGGTCTTCCGCAGCCTTGTCCTTTGCAGCGTAAAGCATGCTGACGCCGTCCAAAGGCTTTTGCGGAACGCCGTTAATTACTTTGGACTGCGGAATTTTCGCAGCTTCTAACACGGTAGCGGCGACATCATTGACGTGGTGCCATTGATCGCGAATTTCGCCTTTGGCTTCAAAACCGGCAGGCCAATGCATGACCATCCCGTTTCGCGTACCACCGAAATCGGCAGCCATTTGCTTGGTCCACTTGAAGGGTGCATCCGTCGCAACAGCCCAACCGCAAGCGAAATGAGGGAACGAATCGGGTCCGCCCCAATCATCACCGCGTTTGAGCATGCTCTCAACCGATTCGGCGTCGAAGATTCCGTTTAAGTGAACCAGCTCATTAAACGTTCCTTCCAGTCCACCTTCGGCACTGGAACCATTGTCCCCCATCACATAGATGAAAAGGGTATTATCCAATTCACCGATTTGATCGATGGCATCGACCAACCGACCAACTTCAACGTCGGTATGCTCAGCAAATCCTGCAAACGTCTCCATCTGCAAAGCAAATAAGTCTTTTTCTTCTTGACTGAGGGTTTCCCAATCTTTGATATCCTCGGGCATGTCTGCCAATTGGGTATCCGCTGGAACAATCCCAGCCGCCTTTTGACGCTCCAACGTTTCTTCACGGAGAGCCAACCAACCTTTGTCGAACTTCCCCTTGTATTTTTCAATCCATTCTTTGGGTGCATGGTGCGGGGCGTGGGTTGCTCCGGTTGCAAAGTACAAAAAGAATGGCTTGTCAGGAGTCATCGCCTGTTGGAACTCAACCCAACGGATCGCTTCGTTGGTCATATCCGTGGTGAAATGGTAATCATCCTGAGTTTCCTTTGGCACACGCGTGACGCCATCAAAAATCACAGGTTCCCATTGGTTCGTTTCGCCACCAATGAAGCCATAAAATTTGTCGAAACCCGATTGGGTCGGCCAACGATAGAAAGGCCCTGAAACCGAAACTTCCCAAGTCGGAGTTTCGTGCCATTTACCAAACGCGGCTGTACTGTAGCCGTTGTAACGAAGCGACTCAGCAAAATACTTGGCGTCATTCGGTCGCATGCCTAAGTTCCCCGGAAAACCCGTGGCAATTTCCATGACCGAACCGACATTTACATTGTGATGGTTACGGCCCGACAACAAAGCGGCCCGCGTCGGTGAGCAGAGAGCAGTGGTGTGAAAGCGGTTAAATCGCAAACCATTTTTAGCCAAACGGTCGAAGGTGGGCGTTTCAATTGCGCCGCCAAACGGCGCCGTAGCACCGAAACCAATGTCATCAATCAATACGACAACTATGTTGGGAGCACCTTCGGGTGCGGTGACCTGAAAAGGTGCTGGTTTAGTCGCGTTTCTTGCATCCATCTCCCGGACGGGAGGTGTTTGCGGATTCGGAATAGGCAGAACCGATCGGTCAATCTCCTGCGCCATAGCAGTTTGGCTTGAGAGCGCAATCACGCCCAGAATGATTGCCAGGCTACGAAACCTGGCATGTAAAGAAATACCTCGCATGTTTTCCCCCTTTAATTGATACGCAAACAAGGTTCTTGTCCGGATAGGCTCCGGAGAATCGTCTAATAACCGAGATGCTACGGTCAGGGATTAAATTTTTCAGCGCGAAAAAGGCAGGCAGAGCACTTTTTTCATGAATCCTCTGAGGTTTTATTGATCGCAACAACAAAAAAAACGGATTGGAAAAAAGTGTCAGAAAAAAACGGTTCACTCCGCCTAAATCCGATGAATCTACGCCTCCCATAAAGGTGAAAACTAATCCCACCTGCGTGCTTACCTTGCCAGGCGGACAAACCAGCCAACCGTTCTTACGTGGTGCATGTTCGCTGGCCACTCTGGCTTTGAAAAGAATACGCCTTTCAGAAAACAGGGACAGCAAAAAAAAATCTCGCTGGCTTGAACCAGCGAGATGGGTCTTTCCGGATGTGACCGGTTCGGGCTGAGGAGCTCAAACGATCATCGTTGATTCGTAGCCACTTCCTCTTGTTCTGACTGACGAGCTTGGGCATCTACGTCAAAGCGATCAAGATTCATGACCTTACTCCAGGCATGCACAAATTCGTTAACAAATTTCTGCTCTCCTCCGGAGCTGGCATAAACCTCGGCCAAAGCTCTCAATTGAGAATTAGAACCAAAGATCAGATCAACTCGCGTGCCGGTCCACCGCACTTCTCCCGTACTGCGGTCGCGACCTTCGAAGACTTCCGGGTCACTTGCCGACTTTTGCCAAACCGTGTTCATATCCAAGAGATTGACGAAGAAGTCATTGCTGAGTTTACCCGTCTCTGCCGTAAAAGCTCCATGCTGGGAGCTACCGTGATTGGCGCCCAAAACACGCAAGCCTCCGACCAAGGCGGTCATTTCCGGGGCGCTCAAAGACAATAACTGCGCTCGGTCGACCAATAACACTTCTGCTGGACGGTATTGGTACCCGCTCTGGTAATTACGAAAGCCATCGGCTGATGGCTCGAGCACGGCAAACGAGGTCACATCCGTGTTGGCTTGACTGGCGTCGTTGCGGCCGGGCGAGAAAGGAACTTGCACCTCATGGCCGGCTTGTCGAGCCGCTTGTTCCACAGCCACACAGCCGCCCAGTACGATCAAATCAGCCAGCGAAACTTGCTTGGCATCATTCGCGTTGTTGAAGTCTTGTTGGATTTTCCCAAAGGCTCCGAGGACTCTGGCCAGATCGGCGGGTTGATTCACGGCCCATTGGTTCTGGGGTGCCAAACGAATGCGAGACCCATTGGCTCCGCCCCGTTTATCAGAACTGCGAAAGGTCGAAGCCGATGCCCAAGCCGTCGATACCAATTGAGGCACCGTCAATCCAGACTCGAGAATTTTAGTTTTCAGCTCTGCGATATCTTGCTCTTCTATCAGCGGATGACCCACGGGCTCAATCGGATCCTGCCATAGTTGAGGTGCCGGAACTTCCGCACCTAATAAAAGTGAGTGCGGTCCCATATCGCGATGAGTGAGTTTGTACCAAGCCTTGGCGAAGGCCAAACGGAACTCTTCCGGGTTCTCGTGAAAACGTTTGGAGATTTTGTCGTAAGCAGGGTCCTTGCGCAACGCCAGGTCGGTTGTGAACATCATTGGCGGATGTTCCTTTTCAGCATCATGAGCATCGGGTACTCGATCGGCAGCATCAGGATCAGCGGGCGTCCATTGCCAAGCTCCGGCAGGACTCTTGACCAGTTCCCACTCGTATCCAAACAGGTTTTCAAAATAACCGTTGGACCAAGCGACAGGTGTGGTGGTCCAAGCACCCTCCAATCCACTGGTGATCGTGTCCGCACCATTTCCGGTGCCGTAGGAACTGGTCCAGCCAAAACCCTGCTCTGCGATATCGGCGGCTTCGGGTTCAGGACCCACATTGCCCTCGGGGCTCGCTGCGCCGTGAGCTTTTCCGAAGGAGTGGCCACCCGCAATCAAGGCGACGGTCTCTTCGTCATTCATCGCCATGCGGGCAAAGGTCTCCCGGATATCGCGGGCCGCAGCCAACACATCGGGCTCGCCGTTGGGTCCCTGAGGATTCACGTAGATCAAACCCATCTGCACCGCCGCCAGCGGATTCTGTAATTCCCGGTCACCCCGGTACCGCTCATCCGCTAACCACTCGTTTTCTGGGCCCCAATAAATATCCTGCTGGGGCTCCCATACGTCGGCGCGTCCGCCACCGAACCCAAAGGTTTCAAAACCCATGGTTTCCAAAGCTACGTTGCCAGTCAGTACCATCAGATCCGCCCACGAAAGATGCGTGCCGTATTTTTGCTTTACGGGCCATAACAAACGACGAGCTTTGTCGAGATTCGCATTATCGGGCCAGCTATTCAGGGGCGCAAATCGGATCGTTCCATCCGCTGCACCACCGCGACCGTCTCCCACTCGGTAGGTCCCGGCACTATGCCAAGCCAGTCGGATCATGAACGGTCCATAATTCCCGTAATCTGCCGGCCACCAATCTTGTGAGGTTGTTAAGACCTCGGCAATGTCTTTTTTTACTGCATCCAAGTCCAACTGAGAAAACGCCTCCGCGTAATCAAACTCACCGCCCAATGGACTGCTCAGACCTGAGTTTTGATGTAGCACCTGCAGGTCTAATCGATTGGGCCACCATGTAGCATTGGAAGCGGTGCCGGCTGCCTCGATTGGCCCGGTTTTGAGCGCTTCGTTTTCGCTACCTACGGATGTTGCCGGCGTGCTGACCACTCCGGTCACCGGACAACGAGTGCCAGCCGGAAAATTTTCTGCGTGGGAAGGCTCGGCCGCTGCCTGCTGGCCCAGCAAGCTCGTAGGTGCCATTGCCATCAGCAAAAACAAACACCCTACCATCAACCCCATGCAAAAAATCACACTCGGCACGCGAGCGTTAACCACTCTCGTTCCAAGGGAACTTATGTAAATTTTGTTCTGGAACATTTTCTGTCTCCAACGATCCATTTAAATTAACGAATAATCAAACTAACAATTCATAAGCAGCGACCAGAAACCAAGCCGGCTTACGAAGAAGACCTCAACTCAAGGCACTGCGGGCAAACGCCCCAGTAAATGACTTCGGCTTCATCAATCTCATACCCCATGTCATCGACGACCGTCAAACAGGGTTTCCTACCCACGCTGCAATCGACATCGACAGCTTTGCCACAATCGCGACAAATCATGTGGTGGTGGTTATCACCCACGCGATCTTCATACAAAGCCGCCGATCCGGCGGGCTGAATGCGGCGAATGATTCCTTTCTCCGACAGCACTGCCAACGCGTCGTAAACCGCTTGTCGGGAGATCGTCCCAATCGCCTCGCGGACTTCGTTGGCAACATGGTCCGCTGAGCAGTGCGGGAATTTACCGACGGCGTGCAGTACTGCCAATCGCTGCGCAGTCACCTGCACGCCGCGTTCACGTAATAATTCTGCTGGGCTATCTGTCATGACCGACGTTCTAACACGATCTTGGACATTGTCAAGAATCGGAACGAATCCAAAACACCCGGCTCATGCCGTTGCCTAGAAAATTTGCCGAGTTTAGATGGTCCAGTCGCATCCCCCTTTTTGCGGGATAAGCCACTGTTGGCCCGACGATTGGACGGTTACCTGCTTGCCCGCGCCCTGAGTCGAATGTAAAAGAAACCCTCCCGATTTCGGTTTTTCAGCGTTGGATTTTTAAGCTCTTTCAGCTCGTTCCCATAAACGGTTCCTGATTATGAAAACATCCGCGAAACGAACTCACGCCACGTTTGCTTTGGACATTCTTCGCTCGGATTTCAAACTGTTTTGTTACCCGTTAGTACGCATCCTGGCCATGTTGCTGTTGCTAGTTGTGATGTGGCCGATGATGTTTGACATCTCAGCTTTGGCTGTCGCCAAGACGATCGACGAATCGGCTAGTGCCGCTGTGGGTGAAGGATTGATGAATGAAAAATTATCACAGGCCGCTGAAGATAAAATAGCGAACGATGCAAAAAATGTTTTCGAGCATATGCATTTTGGCTGGTGCCTTTTGTTTGTCGTTGTCAACATTTTCATCGGTGTGTTTTCGGTCGGTGCGTTGACGGGGCAATCACTTGCTGTCGCCAGGGATGAGCGGCGTGGTTTTGGTTACGGGTATGTGATGGCGCTCAAGCGGTTTCCACAACTTTTCGCATGGTGGTTGGTGACGGTCTGCATCGGTGTCTTATTATCGGGTGTGCGCAGTATTAAATATGTTGGACCGTTGGTCGCCATGCTGCTGGGAATGGCGTGGGGTGTACTGACCTTTTTTTCCGTCACCGCGATCATGGCGACCGGCTGTGGTCCCATTCGGGCCATTGGCGACTCGAAACAGACGATCGTGGATTCTTGGTCAAAGATTAACGGATCTGACGGAACCCAATCACCGAATTTAAGTCGATTGCGACGGGGCTTTATTGTCGGCATGCCTTTTGTGGTGCTAAATCTAATTGCCCTCTTATTAATATTCGCTCTTTTGTTTCTGGATTTTCGGACGGTGACTCAGGGGAGCCATCATATTTCGTTAGGTGCGATCGCTGCTTTGGTGATTGTGCTTTACACCAACGGCGCGATCGTCGCTGCCCTGTGGGCGATTGTAAAATCCACGACTTACATATGGGCCGAAGACGGTCGTTTACCTGAATCAGTAGATGAATCGGTAATGCAGCACGCGTTTGTTAACCCGGGTCATTCGTTGGCCGAATCGCTTTGAGCTGTCCCATCTGCTGTCGATTCACGATTCGGCTGCAGATAGGTGACCGCTTTGGAATCTCATTTCGGGCTTAGAAAAAATCGACTGCGGGACTGCCGATAATGGCGGGCCTCCATGGATTTTTGACAGCTTCCGAGATGGTGTGAATCCGGGTGCGTCGTTAATCCACCCTGTGCAATCGCAGTGCGTTACTCACAACGGATAATGAACTGCAGCTCATGGCGAGGGCGGCGAGCATGGGACTGAGAAGCAGACCGCTAACGGGATAAAGCAGGCCGGCCGCGATGGGAATCCCAATCGCGTTGTAGCCAAAGGCAAAGACCAAATTTTGGTTGATATTGCGAACAACCGCTCGGCTCAACTTGATGGCTTTCACAATACCCTGCAGGTCACCTTTAACCAGCGTCACATCGGCGCTTTCGATCGCAACGTCGGTTCCTGTTCCCATGGCAACCCCCACATCGGCGGCGGCCAGCGCAGGGGCATCGTTGATTCCATCACCGGCCATAGCAACCACGTGGCCTTGTTCGCGGAGTTTTGCGACCCGATCATGTTTGTCTTCCGGCGTTACGCCAGACTCGGATTCGTCGATATTCAATTGGTCCGACACAGCTTTGGCTGTTCTCTCATTATCGCCTGTCAGCATGATGACTTTCAGACCAAGTTGGTGGAGCTCGCGAATCGCTTGGGGAGTCGATTGCTTGATCGGGTCGGATACCGCCAGGATACCGGCCGCCAAATCATCCACGCCAACAAACATCACCGTATTGCCTTGGCTCTGCAATTCTGCGGCAGAATCCAACCATAAATCAAGCTGCTCAACCCCAGTATCCTTGAGAAAACCTTTCGTTCCCACGATCACTTTTTTCCCTTGTACGCGCCCCAAAACACCATGGGCTGTTACCGATTGAAACTCCTCCACGACCGGGATCTCCAGTTGGCGTGCCTGGGCGGCGGAAACGACCGAACTGGCCAATGGGTGTTCACTGTTGCGTTCCACGCTGGCGGCTAGCCGCAAGAGTTCCGTTTCCTCCAAGCCCTGTCGCGAAATCGCTTTCGTCAACTTCGGTTTGCCTTCCGTTAGCGTCCCGGTTTTATCGACAATCAAGACGTCAACTTTTCTCATATTCTCGAGGACTTCGGCATTCTTGATGAGGATCCCTGCTTTCGCGCCGCGTCCCACGCCCACCATGATGGATACCGGAGTGGCCAATCCCAGGGCACATGGGCAGGCGATAATCAATACGGCGACGGCGTTAATCAAAGCGTTGGCCAGATTTGGGGGCGGCCCAAAGCATGCCCAAATCACGAATGTCATCAGGGAGATCAGCAATACGACCGGCACGAACCAAGCGGCAACCTGATCGACGACCCGTTGAATGGGTGCCTGACTGCGTTGAGCTTGAGCGACCATGTCGACGATTTGCGAAAGCACCGTATCGCGACCAACTCGTTCGGCACGAAACAGGAACGAACCGGTTTGGTTGACCGTCCCACCGATTACCGGATCTCCGACTGCCTTGCTGACCGGAATCGGTTCACCTGTGATCATCGATTCATCAACGGCGCTGTTGCCGTCGGTGATGGTTCCATCGACTGGGATTTTTTCGCCGGGTCTCACGCGAAGGGTCTCGTTGGCGGAAACCTGCTCCAAAGGCACTTCGACCTCTGTCCCATCGCGAACGACAAAGGCCGTAGGAGGTGTCAAAGAAAGCAATTCTCGAATCGCGCCCGAGGTACGCCGGCGCGCACGGAGTTCTAAAACCTGTCCCAGCAAGACCAGAACCACAATTACGGCGGCCGCCTCAAAATAGATCGCCACGTGCCCGTCGTTTCGAAACGAATCGGGAAAGAGATGAGGGAAAGCGACTGCCACCGCACTGTAACCATAGGCCGCTCCCGTGCCAATTGCGATCAACGTAAACATATTCAAGCGACGGTTAATGAGGGAGCGCCAACCTCTTTGAAAGAAAGGCAGGCCCGCCCAAAATACAACCGGAGTGGCCAAAATCCATTGCAACCACCCCGAAGTCCTAGGCGAAATCCAATGGGAAAAAGAGATTCCCACCATCTCGGCCATGGTTAACGTGAACAGCGGCAGCGTGAACACGACCCCAACCCAAAACCGGCGGGTCATGTCGTTCAACTCCGAGTCGTCCTCTTCGTCGTCCAACGCTATCGTTTTGAGCTCCAAACGCATTCCGCAAACGGGGCAATCGCCCGGCGCATCCTGCTCCACCTCCGGGTGCATTGGGCAAGTGTACAAGGTTTTGGATAAAGCGACCGGCGACGCCAACTCCAACGCCATCCCACACTTTGGGCAGATACCGAGCTTGTCGCTTTCGACTCCCGGGCACATCGGACAGATGTAGAGTGCATCGCTTACCCGGTCAGCCTGCGGCGCTTGAGGCACGTCTTTGGGTGACGTTAGCGGGTCCGTTGAATGGGATTCTCGGGTCCTCGTTTCACTGGTCGCGGAATCACCTGCGGCGGCAAACTTCTGCATGCAAGTCTGGCTGCAAAAATAATACGTTTGTGTCTTTCCTTGAATGCTCAGGGCTGAGGCTTCGTCAATTTGCATTTTGCATACGGGATCGATAGCCATGTTGAATCCAAATGTGGTAATTGCGAAAAACACCCGATCCTGCCATCGGCCTGAAACTTACCTTCATCGCTGCTAGAAAAAACAGGTTCAGCAATTTGATGGCCTGGCTGCCCGATGAAATTCTTCAAAACGGGAAGCCCCGGTTCCATTTTTCGAAAGAATCTAACTTGCCAAGGCTTAAGTATTCTAACCATGTCCATGGGGCTGTCGATTGTTGAAGCAACCCAATAAAATCAAACCCTGTGGTTTTCCAAAAGAAAAATCCCATCACACTCCCTCTCCAAGGCCTGGCCGAACAAGTGCCCGCTCCCCATCAAGGCCCGGACAGGTTGGCGATGGGGGATCGCCGAAGGTATTTCGACATTTCGCCTGTCGGCCCGTACCGGGGTGAACTAGAATTCGGTCCACGAAAATACCTCTCTCTGGAACGATCGGCGATTCGCGCATGGACCACATTCGAAATTTCTGCATCATTGCTCATATCGACCATGGCAAGTCCACCTTGGCCGACCGGCTGATTCAAGCTTGTGGCGGTGTAACCCAACGTGAATTTCGTGATCAGATGCTGGACTCTTGGATATCGAGCGGGAGCGTGGTATCACCATCAAAAGCAATACGGTCACTCTTAATTATCTGGCAAAAGATGGCAAAGAATACCTGCTAAACCTGATCGATACGCCAGGCCACGTTGATTTTTCACACGAAGTCCGTCGCTCCTTGATGGCTTGCGAAGGCGCGTTGATCGTCGTCGACGCGTCGCAAGGTGTGGAAGCCCAGACGGTCGCCAACCTGTATCTGGCATTGGAATATGACCTTGAGGTCCTACCGATCATCAACAAGATCGATTTGCCTGCGGCCGACGTCGATCGAGCTCGCGAGTCCATTGATGCGGATTTGGGACTGGATCCGTTTGAAGCGATTCCGGTTTCTGCCAAAACCGGCTTGCACATCGAGGACGTCCTCGAGGGACTGGTGGCAAAATTGCCACCGCCCAAAGGCGATCCCAACGCTCCATTGAAAGCACTCGTCTTCGATGCCCATTTCGATAAGTACCGGGGCGTGATATTGCAATGCCGCGTGATGGCCGGAACGTTAAAAGCCAAAGATACGATTCACTTCATGCACGGTGGACGAGATTACCGTGTCGATGAATTGGGCTATAACCAATTTAAGCTGAATCCTCGTGAGCAATTGTCTGCCGGTGAAGTTGGCTACATCGTAGCCGGTGTAAAGAGCGTTCAAGATATTGAAATCGGTGACACGATTACGCTGCTAGAAAAACCCGCCGAAGACCCCATTCCCGGCTACCAAGAAGCCCGCCAAGTGGTTTTCTCATCGATTTATCCGATGAGCACCGACCAGTACCAAGATTTGACGAAGGCGCTCGACAAGCTGGCGATTAACGATGCCTCTCTTACTTACGAGAAGGACAGTTCGGCAGCGCTCGGTTTTGGCTTTCGCTGTGGTTTCCTCGGGCTGTTACACCTGGATGTCGTTCAGGAGCGTCTGCAACGCGAATTCGATCTGGGCTTGGTCATCTCGGCGCCATCGGTGCAATACAACATCACGCTAAAAGACGGTACCGAGATCGAAGTCGATAACCCCAGCTATTGGCCTGAACCCACGCAAATCGATTCCATCACCGAGCCTTTTATCAAAGCTTCCATTCTTACACCCGACACGCATGTCGGTGGCGTCATGGAACTGTGCCGCGAACACCGCTCCGAAAGCCAGACCATGAATTATCTTTCCGCTGGCCGGATTGAAGTGGTCAGCGAAATGCCACTGGGTGAGGTGCTCTTTGATTTCTATGGAAAATTAAAAATGATCACGCGTGGTTATGGCTCTTTCGATTACGATCCGATCGAGTATCGTCCGACCGATGTCGTCAAGGTCGACATTCTGGTCAACAAGGAACCGGTCGACACCCTGTCCTATTTGGTGCATCGCGAAAAAGCGCGGACGCGTGCCTTGCACTATTGCGAACGTTTGGCGAAAGAGATTCCTCGCCACCAATTCAAGATTCCCATTCAGGGGGTCATCGGGGGAACGGTAATTGCCCGCTCCACCATTGCTCCATTCCGCAAGGACGTGACCGAGAAACTCTACGGCGGCGACGTTACGCGGAAAAAGAAATTGCTGGAAAAGCAAAAGAAAGGGAAGGCCAAGATGAAACAGTTTGGCCGAGTCAACATCCCGCAAAAAGCATTTGTATCGGTGTTGCGTGCCGATCAGGATTAGCGGTCCGGCCGGCCACACATTGTTAATTTGAGAATGTGCCGGAGCAGTTTCCTGATGCCCGCACGAATGCCAACAGCATCCGAACTTGACCACAAAACTTGGCTGGTGATGCAGCGTTTCCGTGGCCTAGGTGCGATCGGCGAAGTCAGCCAATCGTTACATTACGGGGATTCCCGTAAGGCCAATTGCAACGGGCATGTCTCGAGAATTGCCTCCCCGGTGCGGTACCTGCTAAGCAATTCTTTGGATCGTCGAGCGAGCATCCTTCGCACCTCACGACGTTTCCCTTTGACTCGCTGGATGACCATCGAGTCATAGCCGGTTGTTTGATGCCGCATCCAAGCGATCACGGCAGCCTCGGCACGTTGCTCAACCGAAATTCTCTTAGTACGCGCCACTGTCCCGCTGCCGACTGGTGTTGCATGGGTAGTCACCTCCCGTGCCATCTGCTGTGCCAACGCTCCGTGGTTTTGATGAAAGCCAAGGTAGGTCACCACCGCTCCGTGAAAATCCTCAACATATTCGGCTTGAATTTTATCGCGACGCCGGGCCGCCGCTTGCTGCCGCTTGGCAAAGCTTTCAGTCGAACGCTCTGCGGCAAGTTCTGTGCGAATCCGATCGATCGTGATTTGAGGTGCCCAAACTCCGCGTGAAATTGTCCTGCGGCCCTTTTTTTCCTTTACCAGCCAATGCGCTCCGGCCGCCTTCGTTCGACGAGTCAGTGCCGCATCGCCGGGCAGCAACAAGATCCATTCATCGGGAACCACCAATACATCACCAGCACCATTTTTCACCGTGTTGGATCTCGGCCCAGGAGAGTAAACGGCTTCGCTCATAACGTTGCTTTCAGGCACAAAAAAATTTATCGGGTTGGCAAATGGGTTTCCAACGGTCCCATAACTTACCGGCTCATGCTCTCATCGAACAGGAAAGCCAAGGCTGCGGATGGCGATCCTGACCGACACGCCCGTAGAGTCTAACAAATGCTAAATGACGACAGGGGAACTCCCTCAACGTCGTCGTCAAAAAGACCGAGGCACGTTGATTTATCCATAAAAAAGTCCGTTTCATTTTCAAACGGGGTTCGCGGATAGCAACGAAAAGGGCGTGGATTGCGGCACTTGCATGTCGGATTTTCACGCACTATTTTTTGGCAATCTCTTGCTGAAGCACGATGGGCACGTACCCTGCTTCGAGACCGGGAGGGGGTGTCACAATCATCGCTTGATCCAACGACACCAACTGGCCGCTGCTTGGAGGGGGAATGTAGTCCCGATCAATTGGCCAGCGTTGATGAAAACGCTCCACCTTGGACTGAATCGCTTTCTTTTCTTTGTCCGACCAAGGAAATGCTTGAAATGCCGGTTGATCGACAAATCGATACCAGGCAAACGTAATGGTCGAGCCATCTGTCAGGGTTCGCGAAAAGGTTCTCTTTTTTCCTTGCGGCCCTGGCTCATCCCAAATGCCCGAACGTGGCGAACGGTACTTGGTGTCCCTGCCGGGTTTTTGAAATTGTTGTTGCAAGAGCCCGGTTTCATCAGGGACCTGAGCTGGAGAAATCGCGACTCGCTCGTTTCCCATTTGTTTGTAGTATTCCGGCAACGCCGCCATAGGCTCGGTCATATTTTCCGAGGTGCGCTCCCATTGCAAACCAAAAGCCTGCTTTCCCGGGCCGCCAAAGATCTTGGTCTGCACCTGTTGATCGACCCCTGCGAGATTTGTTTTTTCAGATCCTTGATCAAATCGAATGGGTAACGCTGTCAGCTTGGGCTGCCAAGATTTTTCGAGATCCAGTGCACCATCGGACCGATAGGCATGCTTTTCGTAAAACGTAATATCCTGCATCAAAATGGTCTCTCCCCGTTGATTGGTGGGGAATTGAATGCGTGGTATTTTGGTATGCAGAACGCCCGCTTGGTCCGTGGCTTCAAAGCAGGGCACGGTATTGATCTCCATGGCACCGCTGTTCATCAAAGCAGGTCGGGCGTCGAGCCCTCGTCCCATAATGGTTGGGTAACGTCGAGACAAGCGACTCCACGTCGCGGGGATAAAAAAGGCTACTGGTCCTTTAAAATTATCGGTGTTGAGAAACAACGTCCAGCTTTGATCGCCCGTAGCAACTTCGGGTCCGGTTTGAGCAGACACAATCGGTAACGTCAGCCAGGCGGTGCCAAAAATTTTCCCGTTCGCGCCTGATTCAAACGTAACTCCATCGGGCGGCACTACCAACCGATTACTGAGTTGAGCAATTCCCATTTGCTCGGGTCGCAGCGCTGCAGTTTTACCAAAGCCCCAACCGGGTGAAGAAATTTCATGCGTGTACCCGTTCGGGGTCCCGTTCATTCGATACTTGGGCGTGCGATTCGGAAACCGCGTCGATACCCAATACCCGGTCCCCCCTTCGATGGTTTGAAAAACGTTACGGTAATAGGGAGCTCGCTCCGGCCATTGATCACGGGCCACCGTACCCGGTGGGCAAAGCGGCTCCATAAAATCTCGGTTATCCGGGATGATCCAGGTCGAGGGCAAACCAATTTGAAACCCCCTCAATGGCTGAGGAACGAGCGGCCAAATCGAGGAATAAAAACTGACGCCGCCTTGGTAGCCTGCCGGAGGTGTTTCCACCCGCATGGAGATGTAGCCGTGCAAACCTTGCGAACGTTGCGTTAATAATTTAGCACCCTGTTTGACGAACTGTTCCCCGCCGAAGCGAAACCCGACCACCGCGTCTTGTTGCTTGATGAGATGAAAGTCTCGGGGCCCTGTTTTTTGGTAGGGGTTGGTTGCATCGGTTCTAAGAATACCCTTTTCCCAATCCGGAATTAGATTCCACTTTATCCCCGCCTCATTTTCCCACTGGTACCCTACCTTGTCGCCTTGCTTGCGTTCTTTTATCGAGCCGCGATGCCAGCCATTTTCGCTAGGTTGTCGCGAGTAGGTTCCCACGATCGCGATCTCACGCCGATAGAACAGACCTTGGAAATAAAACCCGGCAATCTCGTTTGTGTAGTCACCTTGCGCGTTTTCTTTCGGGATCAGCAGGAATTGCGTGTCCCCCTGCTGATAATAGGGTGCGGAGGGTTCGCTACGTAACGCAGCGTTTTTCAATTCCGGAAAAAGTTGCCAACTGGCTCCTCCGGCATTGGTCCAGCGAAAAACCGGCCCTTTTTCCGCCTGCTCGAGGGTAAGCGTTCCCTGATGGTATTCATTTTCTGCTGGGCCGATTCCTGCATGACGACGCCAGCGGTAATTTCCCGCGAATGCAGCCAGTTCGCTATTTTGGAAAAGACCGAGCGGTATCGGCGGATGCTCACCCAGAGGTATCGCGCCGATATCTCCCTGCGTGCCCGCCAAATGTTCCGCAAGCGTTTTGCCTGCTTGGCGGGATTCTGTTGCTTCCGCACTCTTCGCTTTCCCTGTCATAAATAATGACCGCTTAGGAATAGAAAAGATGAAAGCCGTCACAGCAGACGCCGCGAGACGGGAATCCGCGCCATAACCGGCGTTATCGCGGTTAGGCTGATAATAAAAAGTACCATCCGCACATTGCGCCAATGCAAACCACCAGCGATTTTCATCCATCAACCGCCGAAAACTGGGAGCGTCATAGTAGGCAGCCAAGGCGGCGTAACCCATTCCCATAATCGGTGAACCGTGGGTATCGGGAAAACTCTGCGGATGGTTGCCGATGACCCGCGCATGGCTTAACGCTCGCGTTTGATAGATGGCCTCGGGATAGGGGCTAACCGCATTGGCAATTCCGGCAGCACCGGTGCGTCCCATGTCAGCCCAGTTGTCTTGCCCGGCAGCTTCGTCGGCATACCAAACGTATCCGTTTCGGCCAGCCGCACGGCCTAAAAAGTCATAAGCAAATTTGTGTCGCTGGTTATCGACGTTAACTCCACACTGTTCCATCAATGCAAATGCCAAAGCCCCCTGCCCCGTCAACATACTGATCGGCCCATAGCCTTCGAAACCAGGATTATGCCCCCAACCACCGTGCGCACTCATGGGGGTTTTAGGGAGGTCCTGTGGACGTTCCTTTCTAGTCTTTGGATCGATTTGTGATGCCTTGACGTACTGGCTAGAAATCAGAAAATCGTGGACTTCTTGCAACTCCTCGAGCACCCAGGCTTCTCGGGTCGCCAAATAAAACTCACTCATCACAATCGCCGCTGTCATGTACCGCCAATTGATCAACCAAGAGTTATCTTTGGCTTGTGTACTGGCTGCGTGGAACCGCACATTCTTTCGCACCAAATTCAAATAGCGTTTTTGCCCGCTGGCCAATAAAGCCAAGGGCGCGAATGTATCGTGTGGGGGACTGCCCCAAGAGCCGTTGGGTTGTTGGGTGGCTTCCAGGTAGCTGTAAAGGTCCTTCAAAATACGGGCCGACTTGGCGTCTTCCGCTGGGTAGTTGTCACCAAAAGATCCGTATTGCTTGCCGATCTTGAGTTTCAAACGCAGGGATTTCCCCTGACGGTCGACGTCCATAACCAACGTGCCATCGCCCTCTCCACTTTGGGCAATTTCCAACGCACGGGCAAAATCGCGGATGGGCCCCTTGGCTCCAAAGACCTGCTCTCCGTACCCGTTTTGATGCGCTTCGGTAAATGCCGCTCCACCGACCCCCACGATGTAGTCCCCCACGCGCACCTTTCGATTGGCTGGCGAGCCGGCAAATACATGCTTGATCAACAGATGGCGAGGACGCTCGGGCACTAACTGGGCCCGCATTCCGGTCACGCCGAGGTTGTAATACCAACCATCCACTTCCGCATCAGGTCCCCGGTTCGCTTTATTCCGCCATGGCCGCCCGTCTTCGAAATAATGGACCTGCGCAACGACGGATGCCCAAGGCAGCAACGTGAACAACAATCCCAGAATGAGTTTCATGATTTGTAAACCGCTCTGGTTCTCGTAAGGAATTGACACCGTATCACGAATTCTCAATGACGTTGGTGAAGGAACGAACAGGACCCATCGTCGGCAGGGTTATTACGGGTCAACATGTAAGCTTATTGATTAAACTGTTCGCCCATCAGGTCGCGATATTTTTTTCGCTGCCTGGGAGTCAGTTCTTTCATTAAATCTTCGATTGCCTCTTTTTTCAACGCGTCAATTTTTTTTGTTAGACGTTTTCGAAGTTTCTTGGCGCGTTCTTCAATGCGATTCGCTTGTTCGTCATCCACATCCAAAAATTCGAGCATCTGAGGTGTTAGCAAGCCAGTACTCACTTTACTCTGCTTCATCGCCTCGCGATTCACATACTGGGCAGAGACCTGGCGTAGGCGTTTCTTTTGATGCGGCAAGAGAACATCGAGTACCTGTGTTTCCACTTTCTTTTTCTGAACCTTAAGTTCTTCTCGCATCTCATCGCGGCGTTCTAATAAAGCTTGCTCCGCCTCCCCCGCCGATTTCATTTCCTTCAATTCGGCCGCCAAGTCATTGCGAAATTCCGTCAGCTCCTTGAGTTGCTCGGTAATTTCGGTCGTTTGTTCTTCCACCAAATCCAAATCTTTTTGTACCTGCTTATTAAAAAGTGCGTTCAGCGTGAATTGCTCAAAAGAATTTGTTTCCTGAGCGACAACGGGAGTAACTAACGCCCACAAGAGCACACATAAAAAAAAGCGTTGCATATTGAAAATCTATTTCTACGGGGAGGGAGAAGGTAAACAGGCCAGTTTCAGTATATTGCAAGGACATCGCCGGCTCAAAGGGAAGTCGCAGCTTAGATTCGCAAAGTGTATTCCATGCCACCCCTACGACTGCATTCACTATTCAGACAGTCTCTATTGCTAGTCGCATCGCTCGTAAATTACTCGATCCAGGACAACGCCCGGTTTAAGACATCGCTCCGCTTAGAACAACGACCCTTTCGTTCTGCCGGAACACCATCGGCAGACCAACCTAAAAATCAGGTTTTGAAATCGCAGGCTACCATTCTGCTGAATAGAGACGGAACAAACGATCCAGCTAGGCGATAGAGTTTTTTCCTTGTGCCTTTTCAATCGCAAACCGTTCGTTAACTACTCGGCTGCCCCGGCTCCCATGCCGATCGATGCTGAGTCAAGTTCGCTTGTTGATCAGGAGCCCGGTTTTGGCGGAGGTGCTTCAAACGAAAATTGAAATTCACCTGCAGGATGAAGCCATTTTTTATCCACGGAAAAGGTTTCGTTTTGGGAACTGGCGTAAGTGAAATTGGCCACCAATTTATAGTTTTTCGAATCGACCACCACATAACCGTAAGGAGCTTCGGTCGCCGGATCCAGCAAGTCGCTCTTACCAAGATCCAGGTCTGATAGCTTCGCTGGTAACGCCTTGTTTTTTTGGTAATAACGGTCGACGGCGTAATGAACTCGTCTCAAATCACCTACGCGAATGTTATCGAGCTCTTTTTGCCTTGCGGTATTGGGAGTTCCCACTACCGAAATCGCCCAAATCACCGCCGCCGCAACGATTGAGAAGATGACCACCGGCAGGACTAAGCTTTGCCAGCGACTGGTTTGGTTTGCGGAATCAAGGACCATTTTTTTGTGCCTCGCCAAATATAAAAGAACACTCCAAGCATCACGGCCAGCAACAAAGATGCCTTCAATAAAAATCGCGACGTGATCTCACCTTCCAGCAACCAAAATAACAGGGTCGAGACATCGATCAATGTCGTCATCACAATCAAAAACAAAGTCATGAAGGTCAGCCATCGCTCCACCGCTCCTCCGGCAACCATTTTTGCGGATTTGATTTCTTTTCGGATCAACCAGGTAAACAATGAGTAGAGCGGAAAAAACACAACCAGCGCACTGACGCTCGAACGAATTGTTGTTTTCGCCGCTTGCCCCTCCCAGCTATTTTGCGTGCTATCTGGAAGTGATAAATCAATCAGATTAAACAGCAAAACAAGGAACGCCGTGACCGAAACGTAAAGGCATGCAAACGCAGACAAGTGAAAAAAGGTCTCCCGTGATCCGCCTTGATCGCGAATTTCTGGAATCGGCACGTCCAATACGACAGCTGCAAATTCTGCGCAAACCTCCCTGTCCTTCCATCCATTGGAAATCAAAAGATGCCGGATCATCCCGTCGCTGATTTTTCGTTCGCGAGCGAACTCAATAAATTTCCGCAGGTCACTCATAGATCAGTCCCCTTGCCGTTAATTCGCTTGTTTTCGATCGAAACATTGATCGTACCAAAATCAACGTTAGCTCGTTGCCAATCGCGCATCAAAAATGCCCACTCGGCGTATTTGCCAACCGACGACCTAGGGAACACTTGGTGGCTTTAGCGTTAACCATTCGACAAGTTTACTTATCCCTAGGTGGGCGGTTTCTTACGACGGATTGGGCGAGCAATCTAAGCTCCAACGACGTCCCCAGCATTGGGGTGTTACCTAAAAACCGGCTTTGTCCGGCTTTGCGACATACTCGGCGAACGGCTTGCCCGGGATCACGAGCCTCGCAATGCCACCCGAATTATCCGGAGCTGTATCTAGCCTGTCACCCGGGATAGCGCTCTGGGCCACGGTTGCTTTAGACTTTGTGATCTGGCTTTCAATGCATCTTGATGAACCATTAATACGCGAACATCTCAATCAAAAATCATTCCATCAAAGACGGTTCATTATAAAAACGCATCTCGGATGCACCTGCTCAAAGGCATCCCGGTCCGCTTAGGCGTTAACCGCAATGGTGTGAAATATCATCGCTTGTCTATCGACCAACGCGTACGTGCCGACGCAACCGGAAAACTGTGCCTGTCTCACCCGGTTGCCATCCCCTACCGTTTGATTTGGCAATATGAAAAAGCAATGAAACATCTCTATGATTCGATGCATACAGCGTTAGGGGAAGATTCTCATCCGCTCGCTAACATAAATTGATCAGGCCGCAAAAAAACTCGCGCTGCGATAGAAAAATATCGGGTTCACCTTACGGAAACAAAGCCACCCGAAGGTTCGTTGCTCCGCAGGGCTTGCTGGCAAAAATTGCTTCAAAGCTCCTTGTTGAGAAACAGGGATTTCAGCTTCAAAATATCTAACCGTGAATTGTCTACAGTTTGCATTTCACCCAATTCGCTTTCCGGCACAAGGAAGCTTGCGAAAGCGCAACGGTT
>CAJQPP010000097.1 GCA_905480235.1 uncultured Pirellulaceae bacterium | reverse complement strand
TTCAGAAGAATCGTCAGACGTTGCAGAATCATCAAACGTCGATGAATCATCAGAATCATCCGATTCTGAGGCTCAGGATAACGCATAACGGCCGCGATTACGGGCTGAGGAAAACTCGTCTTTATTCAAACACGCGATTTGGGGAAACTCTTATTTGTGATCGGGCGTTATGCCTATTAATAAGGTTCGGCTTAGCTAGTCTGGAATTATCTTGCGAGATCACCTCCAAGATTTTGAATTAATCGTACAAACGCTTCTTTTGGATTTTTGATCGGAGTTGGAATTATGGATATCGCCATGATTGGCACCGGATACGTAGGCTTGGTATCCGGGACTTGTTTTGCGGAAAGTGGTAACCAGGTAACGTGCGTCGATATCGACCAACGAAAAATTGATCGACTGAATCAGGGCGAGATTCCCATCTATGAACCAGGCCTGTCCGAGTTGGTGGTTAGAAATGCCACAGCGGGTCGTTTGCAATTCACCACGGATTTAACCAGCGCTGTGAAAACGGCTCGGGTTGTTTACCTTGCGGTGGGGACCCCGCAAGGCGATGACGGGTCAGCCGATCTGTCAGCTTTATGGAGCGTAGTGGATTCTATTGCACCCCATATCACGGAAGACGTGGTCATCGTTACCAAAAGTACGGTGCCCGTTGGTACGAATGCCGGAATTTATGAACGCCTCCAGGAAATCAACGGCAAAAAATATCACGTCGCGAGTAATCCGGAGTTCCTCAAGGAAGGCGCGGCCATTAACGACTTTATGTATCCCGATCGTGTCGTCGTGGGGGTGCGTGATGAGCAGGTCGCAGAGGTGCTGAAGGAACTATATTCGCCTTTTCTGCGGACGGACAAGCCGTTTCTTGCGATGTCGCCCGAAAGCGCGGAATTGACGAAGTATGTCGCTAACGCGCTGTTGGCAACTAAGATCAGCTTCATTAATGAGATGGCAAATTTATGTGAAGCATTAAGCGGTGATATCAATGATGTGCGGCGTGGCATCGGGCATGATCAACGCATCGGTTTCGCGTTTTTGTTTCCGGGTGTGGGTTATGGTGGGAGTTGCTTTCCCAAAGATGTGCGGGCGTTATCCAGTATGTCCAAAAATCATAATTTGCCGCCTACTATCTTAGATGCCGTGGACGAGATCAATCATCGCCAAAAACACGTTTTGATTGAGCGGATTGAATCGCACTTCGAAAATAATTTGGCGGGCAAAACTTTTGCACTTTGGGGTTTGGCTTTCAAACCCAAGACCGATGATATTCGTGAAGCACCCGCTTTGGTGATGATCGATCGATTGCTGGAACAAGGCGCCGTGGTGCGGGTTTTCGATCCTGAAGCCATGGACAATGTGCGGGAAATCTATGGAGATAAGATCCAATATGCGAATCGCTCGATCGACGCCCTGAAAGGTGCCGATGTCTTGGCGATCAATACGGAGTGGGACGTTTTCCGACATCCGGATTTTGAAGAGGTCAAAGCCATGATGTCCGAACCGTTGATCTTCGACGGACGCAATCTTTACGATACCGAACAGATGCGAAAACTCGGGTTCACTTATTACTCTATCGGTCGCCCTGCAGTGGTCAATGAAGTTCCCGTCGACTAGGCAGGATTCCCGGTCTCCCCACTTGTCGATCGTTGGCGGCTCGCTTTTTTAGGCGGACGGAGGTGAGTCTTCCTTGCTGGAATTTGCCTCGGTGCCCCATGTTCGGCGCGGCATGTCCTCGATCTGTTGAATCAGTTCCCTGCGTGGGATGGGTAGATTGCAATCCAGCAGGGCGTTGCTGTCCCGGTTTAATTTAGACAGCGGGTCCAGTAAAGAATCGACTTCGTTTTGCAAGGCATTGATCCAGTCGGGTAGCTCGAAACCCACCCCAATCGGCAGTTGGGTCAGGGACTCGGCGTAGTTCTCGATCATTTCAAAGGCCAGTTGACTCGGTTCAGCTTGCGGATCCTCCATGGCCCGACCCACCAGTGATGTTAAGCGATCGACTTGCATTGGATGAACGAAACGCTCACTAATCCGTTGGCTGATCGTCGCCATTTGGATGGAATACCGGGTTTGTAGTTCTTCCAGGTTAGCGAGAAGACGATCTGCTTCTGGCTTAACGCGTTCGGCAAGCAGTCGCCGCCATTGGCTGGCAGCTTCGTTTTCTCCCAGTCGGACTAGAGATTCGTGAGCCCAGATAACGGGTTTAAGATTCCAGCAGACCTGATCGTAGCGGCATCGCAACCGCAGAAAGTCGAGCAATACATACAGCAAGCGGCCGTTGTCGGATTGCGTGGTCGTGCAGTTGTAGTCGCGATACTCATTAAAGTTTTCAATAACCGCTTCCAGCACCCAGGTCAGATTTTTTATCGCGGTCTTGCGTGAGTAACCCTTTTGGATCTCACTTATGATTTGCCAACCAAAGCTGTCGGATTCTTCCTCTTCGACGCGGTCGAGCCACTGCTCAACACCTTGGTGCAGGATGGCTCTGATATTGCTGAGATTCAGGAATTGCTGGGTGAAAATGCCATCTCCGAAGCGATCGATGAATTCCACCATGCGATCCCATTCGGCATTTTCTCGGTTGGCTCGGACTTTTTCTAAAACACTGAGGCGCAAGGTTTGGCTGTGGCTGAGCCAGAGCATCAACATGGAATTGGCTAACATCTCCAGGCAATCAATGATGCGATATTCGGGTTCCGTTTTTTCGTCCTTTGCGGCGGGCTCAGAATCTCCTTGATGGGTGGCGGCTGGGTCTGCGAGGTGGGTTGAGCGAATCAGCGCCTCAACCATGGCTGTGTAACCCACGCGGAATAATTCATCGAACTCGGTAACCGCTCCCTGACGAACGGTCTGATTTCGCTCCATCGTCAAAGCGACATGCAGCAATTCGCGAGTCTCTTTCAGCATGCCAAGCCGTGGAAGGTTTTCCAGCAACTGGCTAATCAGACATTGGCGAATTCGCGTGGTGACGATTTGTAGAGCATCGCCACCTTTGGAGAGCGGCACGTAAAGCAGGGGTTGGGTGGTGAGTGTCGGCAATAGTTCCTGAAAACGAGCTGTAACTTGTGCCGGATTTTTGGCTAAAACGGCAGCGAGTACGCCGACCCACTTTTGCCGTTCTGAGAGGGAGTCTTGGTCTGCGTCATCGGTCGAACGTTTTGGCTCCGTTCCGACCTCATTTTGTTGTCCCAGCCGCGTCGATAAGGCTGACAAAAGATGGGCAGCGGTTGCCGTATCCACATTCAGATGGATGGCTTGGTCCAGCAACGTCTCTTTGAACAAGCGTTGCCGATCATAATCCGCCAAGGAACTGGAGGAGCCGTCGGGGTCTGGCAGGGCGTAATTTTGGACCGAGCGAATGAGCCGCTGCGTATCGCGGCAATTTTTATCAGCCTGTTTAACCCAGTCATCGATCTTTTGTTTTTGGGCGGTGAAAAAAGCGGGTTCCAATTGCGAAATACTCTCCGAGCCCAGCGGGGAATTTACCAACAGGGAAGATTCCACCCAGTATTCTGCAAGGGCATGCAGGAACTCCAGGCGATCCATAATGCGATGCATTTCAGCTTGAATGCTTTCATCAGAATCGACGCTGGGATCGTAAATGGATCCGTCGATGCCGTCGTTGGTCGATTCGCGATAGACCATGTCTTCATACGCAGCACGATAAAGATCTTCGCCATTACCGTCGTCACTGGCTTCCAGTGAATCGGTACCCTGAAGCTCGTCGTCATCGTGGTTCCCGGCGGAGCCGAATTCGGGAACTTGCCAAAATTCGCCGGCGTTGGCTTCGGCATAGTCGCAAAATTTACGGATTCTTCGCCAGGTTGCTTCGAAGCGTTCCTGCGAGGGTTCCTTGTTCAACAGATCCCTTTGCTTGGCAATCCATTCACCAACCAACAATTGGTAGGAACCACTGCTCTGCTGTAACGGAATGGATTCACTTTGAGTTAACCAGTGGATCAATAAAGCCATGGATGTGACAAAGTCATTGCGTTCAATCAAGCTGCTGATCGCTAAAATATAGGTCCGTGCCGAGAGGAATGATTGGGCGTGATTTGCCCAGAATTGAACGTCACCACTTTGGGCGCCCGATTTTTGCCATTGGTTGATCAGATTGGCAACGTCACGTGTGGCTGAGAAAATTTCCTCCGCATCCGCGGAATCGACGCTGCTCACTTCATGCACGGCGAATTGATGCCACCAATCGACGATATGGCGAAAATTAACACTCACGCGTTTACTGATTTCCTGCTGATCAGCGGCTTGGGCGGAGATCCAAACTCGTGAGGCGAAAGAAAAAATCTGCTCCATCAACTGAGCGAGGTCATCGGCACGGTGGTCGCGAACGGTGTTTTCATTGCCTTGGAAAAGACTGTAATTAGCGTCAAAGCCCAGTATGTTCCAAGGGTCGATAATTGCGCCGCATTCGATGGCTCGACCCAGCAGATCAAATAAGCGTGGCAAAGTCTCGCAAGCTAGCGCCAGATCGTCGTGTTCCAATGCCTGGGTCCCGGCATACATCAGGCACTCGAGCTGACAAATCATGCGCGCGGACGCGACGGGTAAAATATCAGCGTGTCGAATGGCGGCCGACTCGTAGCCCATCCTGGAAAAAACCAGAGCCAGATTAACGTGCACCATCTGGAAAGCCCGGTTGCGGGCCAGTTGTCGATTCAGATTCTGGCGAGCCGCTCCAAAAGGTTGCTGCCGAGTGCGGGTTTCCTCGACCATGCGACTGAGGTGAGGTTCTTCGAGTCTCGAGAATAATTCAGAATAGAATTTATCTCGGTACTTAGCGATGTTCGGCAACAGGTGGGCGAGCGTGATCGTGGAATCGTGAGCGCCGGGCCCGTAACCACATATCCCGGCGGCCATCAGGATGGTGCCCGCCAAGACCGAACCGGCTTCGAAGATTAATTCTTCTTGGGGCAAGTCGCTTGGCTCATAGACACGCTGGGTCAGCGCATCGAGTGTGATTTGGTGGATTACAAAACGACGAAAACGTCCCTGGTTGTCAATGTGATGCTCATCCCACTGACCGAAGTGATGGTTGGGTCGTTTGTTAACCGGGTGGTCAAAATCAAAGGAGCGTGGGTCCACTGCCAATTCATCCAGCAATTCCGGATTGAATTGAGCCATCTCTAAAATTTCGGAATCGGTGGCACGCAACAACTCGATCGCACATTCCACGACTTTACGATGCGGCCCATTGGCGACGCCGGCGCCGCGAATGTAAAGCGGGAGAGGACGGACCCATTCGTGCTCGAAGGGTTCCAGTTTGCGGGTCTCCAGTACGGCGACAGGACGGTGCCCAATGTAATCGTTCAGTTTTCCAACGACCGAACTGATGACCTCGTCCAGTTCGCCTTGCAAAGATTCCTGTTGCAAAACCGTTTCGAAAACACGACCGATGAAAAAGGCATTGAAAAGCGAATCGCTGCTACGGTGGAAAAGTAAATCCCGGTGATGGCTGAGGTAAGCCGGTAGAATATGCTGGAAGGTTAATTGCAAAACACGTTGCGCTTGCTCGGGATGGGCCAGTGCCTTGTCTTGTATGCGGGCAATTTCCAATTCTCGGAACAGGATTTCAAAAATTTGCTCGTGGGGCAGCAAGTCGCTTTCGTGGGACAGAGCCAGACCAAACAAATCATTGAGATCACGCAACATGGCGGTATCTTCAGCACCGGAAGAAAAATTCAGGTAACCGAGGATGCGGCGCACCTGTTGCCGAGTATCGTCATCCAGTTTTGGCAATTGGTTCTTTTCCATGCGGGGCGGGACAGGCAATCGCAAGGGACGCCGATAAGTTGTTAAAAACAGGATTGGGGAAAGTGGCTTGTCAATCGTTTAGGAGACGCGGGTGCGAAGTCACGTCGCTCGCTAACGGAGTCGTCAAAACGACCACCGTGGTTAATCACCATATTACGAAATCGGACTTCGAAAGGTCTATGGGGCGTGGATGGCGGATTGAACCGCTGCGGAGGGCCCGGGCAGACTTCAGCCCCCCTGGAGGAGATGGCGGTATTTCCGGGAGGATCGGGTCTCGATTAGCACGATGTCACCGAAAGTAGGGCCCGGAAGTGGGTCGGTTTTCCCGGTTTGAGCCGATTTAGCTGGAATCCAGCAAAATGCAGGGGAGTTGGGGCATCTCGGTTCGAAAAATATTATGACAATACGCTGAATTGCAGCTAATATTGAGATAGCAGTTTTTTTAGACTTTTTCGCTTTTAACGGTCCGCTGGCATCTTTGAGTTTGCCTCCGGGATGAGCGACTGTTGAACCTTAAAGTGGTGGGATGATGACACGAATTTCTGGCTGGTTACTCACGGTTGTTTTATGTTTGCCCGTTGCCCACGCAGCGGCCGAAGATACCGGCGAGGCGGGTTTGAATACGCTTTGGCAATCTCAGGTCAGGGTGGACGGTACGCGCGACACCGTTTCCGAGATCGTTTTGCAAGTCCATGATGACCGAGCCATCTCCTACTATGAGATTCTCGGTCCGGGTTTGCGGGAAATTATCGGCCTCGATGATTTGAATCCACGTGGAATTGCCTTTCGCGATATCTATCCGGAAGACCCCACCCAGGGTGCTCGCGAATGGGCGGAAATGAAGGCCGAGATTTTTAAGGCCGAAGGGTATGAGGATTTGACGGTCACTTTGGTAACCGTCCCACAAACCACTTTGTATGCC
Organism: uncultured Pirellulaceae bacterium; assembly: GCA_905480235.1. GTDB lineage: Bacteria > Planctomycetota > Planctomycetia > Pirellulales > Pirellulaceae > CAJQPP01. The sequence goes on along the minus strand of CAJQPP010000097.1, from coordinate 13,961 downwards.
ATCACAGGCGATGGTGGTGTGCACGCCATTGATGCGGAGACTGGACAAACACGTTGGGTCACACGAGTCGGGCCTTCATCGGCGCCGACCGTCGGCATTGCCGCGAATAACACACGCATTCTGGCAGTTCGAGGTTCCAAGGTTTACTGTCTTGATTCCTCCAACGGCGAAGAGATCTGGTCTCGTTATTGCTATTACGCCCCGGGTGGAGGCGTTGCCATGTCCGACGATTTCGCGTACGTCACCTCCGTCGAGGGACGTCTGCAAATGTTCCCATTGAATGACACCGGTTTGCCGGTTTCTTATTTCGCCTCGTCTGGAGCAGCGACGTTTGATCCAGAAGTGACCGCCAACACCGTGTCATGGGCGACCGAGCGTGGTTTCTTTAATGTGGCGCTTAGCACGAAGGCCTCGTTACAGTACCGCTTGGAGACTAATGACGTATTCGAATCCTCAGGCACCGCAGTAGGCGGCTTGTTGGTTGCGAACTCCTTAAACGGAAAAGTCTATGCGGTCGATGAAGGGATGGGGAGTATTGAGTGGGAATTTGCAGTCGGTGAACCGCTTGCCAAAAAACCTGTAGCTTTGGGAACCGACGTCGTTATGCTCATCACGCTCCGCGATAACCTCATTCCGCTGAATGCGAAAAACGGAAAGATTCTAGAGGGTTGGCCAAAACGAATTTCAGGAATCACAGAATATGTAGGTGCCAGTCAAAATATTCTTTATTTCCTCGACAACGCCGGCAACCTGGTCGGTTTGAATCGTAAATCAGGCGCTGCGGTTTCGCGTCAAGCCATTGGCCTGAACGCGATGCCCATTCCTAATCATTTTACAGACCGACTTTACATTGCTCAGCCTAATGGTTCGGTTTACAGCATGCGAGAAGTCGCAAATATCAACCCGGTCGTTATCGGTGAAGAGTTCGTGGTCGGAAATGCTGCTGGGAAAGCGGAAGCCGATAAAAAGAAGCCCAAAGCGAGCGGGAAAGATCCTTTTGCTGGCGGCGCGGCGGCTGATCCTAACGATCCATTCTCAAATCCTGCCGGTAAAGGTGATAACAAAAAGCCAGCGGCCGATCCCGATGATCCATTCAGCGGCAGTGGTGGTAATTCTAGCGATGACGATCCCTTCGGCGGCGGAAGCGATAAATCATCGGACGAGGATGATGACCCTTTCGGCGGTGGCGGCGGTGATAAATCGGAAAAAGAAGAAGATGATGATCCTTTTGGTGGCGGCAAATAAGTCCATCCCCTAGCGGTCCGTTGGGGCCTCAATAACGAATTTTCAAAAGCACCCTGGTTTACTACTAAACCGGGGTGCTTTTTTGTTTGAGCACCGCGAGTACGAAACATCCAGTTTTTCTGCCAAGCAGACCACCTCAGCCGGAAGCGCGGTCGTTTCCCGGCAATCCTCCTCGAGGCCAATTCGATAACTGGGGAATCCCTCGAATCTCTCCGGTCGCGGCCCTTGATTTTGGTAGGTGGACGCTTAAAACTAATCCCTCTCCCCTGCTTCTAATTCCGATTTGAGAATCCTGTTCCATGAATTCAGATACTGCCGTCACAATGGACAAAACAAACCAGAGCGAGTCGATTGCCGTGGTCAAGCGAGCAATTATCAGCGTAAGTGATAAAACAGGTCTGGCAGATTTTGCCCAGCGTTTGGCAACGCTGGGCGTGGAAATCTACAGCACGGGTGGGACCTCACGCCATTTGAGTGAGGCAGGGATCAATGTGCGGGATGTCAGTGATTACACCGAGTTCCCGGAAATGATGGATGGGCGAGTGAAGACACTCCACCCTAAAATTTTCGGTGGCATTCTTTGTCGAAGGGATAACCCCGATGATTTACACTCAGTTGAAAACCACGGCATGGTCCCCCTGGATTTGGTAGTCGTCAATCTGTATCCATTCGCAGAGACCGTGGCGCGACCGGATTGCGACCGCTCGATGGCAATTGAAAATATCGATATTGGCGGGCCCAGCTTGGTGCGTGCGGCGGCCAAAAATAATGCCTTTGTGACGATTGCTACTTCTCCCAGCCAATACGATGCGATTGTCCAGGAACTAGAGGTTCACGGGGGGACCAGCGAGACCTTGCGTCGCCAACTTATGGCAGATGCATTTCGGCATACCGCAGAATACGATCAGATGATCGCCAGTTTCTTCGCTGCTTCCGAAGCGGAATCCGTTTCCCTGTTACCGCCTTCCGTCTCGTTAGAATTGAATCGCACCGCCGAACTGAGATACGGCGAGAATAGTCACCAAGCGGCTGCCCTGTATGAATTTTCCGACGAGTCAGGGACCCGTTTGTCGAAGATGAAACAACGGAATGGCAAGGAGCTGTCGTTTAACAATTTGCTGGATGTGAATAGTGGGTTAAACATGGTCAGCAGTTTCCAAGATCCGGCATGTGTCGTGATTAAGCATAACAATCCATGTGGGGCGGCGACGGGTACCCAATTGTGCGACGTGGTCAGCCGAGCTTTCGCGGGCGATCCGATTAGTGCTTTTGGTTCGATTGTCGCCATCAACCGAAATATGGATCTCGACACCGCCAAGCTACTCGCAACGGGTGATTATTTCATCGAAGCCATTGTCTGTACGGGTTTCGATGAAGAGGCCCTGAAAGTCCTTACAACCGAGCCCAAGTGGAAAAAGAACGTAAGGTTGTTGGAGAGCCCCATGGTTTCTGAGATCTCGGATCGCTACGACATGCGATTGGTTCACGGTGGTATGTTGGTTCAGCAAGCTGACGATTTGCGAGTGAATGCTGCAGGTTGGACGCTGGCTACTGAGGAAGCGATCAGCGACGCATTGCTGGCCGAACTCACCTTTGCCTGGAATATGGTGCGGTTCGTAAAATCCAACGCGATTGTGCTGGGTAAGAATCAAGCGTTATGTGGTGTCGGTGCGGGGCAAATGAGTCGCGTCGATGCGGTACGCATTGCGATTGAAAAAGCGGGCGAGCAAGCGGCCGGTTCTGTACTTGCCTCCGACGCTTTTTTTCCGTTTCCGGACTCCATTGAAATCGCCTCCCAAGCCGGTATCGCTGCCATTATTCAACCCGGTGGATCCGTCAAAGATAAAGATGTTATTGCCGCCTGCAAGCAGCATGGAATTCCCATGATGCTAACAGGACGCCGTCACTTTTTACATTAAATCGTGAAACGACAGGTCGCCATAATCGGTCCGACACCCGAATTTTTGCGTTGGTCCATCCGACGTGATTGTGCGTTGCGCAAGGGAACCGAGATCGATTCGGTTGATCAAACGGAAAAACGTCTGCGAGCAATCCACGCTGCCGGTTCCGCAATCAAATCCGAGCAAGTATTCCAGGGGATCGCAGTCCGTAAAATCCAAGGGCAATGGAAAGGTTTTCGACTGGAAGAGATCTTTCGCCTTTTTCACGGACAGGAACAGGCTGAGCAGTGTTGTTATGATTGTCCGGCTAACGCTCTGACTGCGGAGAGTGATTTGGCAGGCTGTACCGGTTGGCTACCAAGTTCGATTGACGAGGTCGATCTGCGCCAACGAGTCAGCCAGGTTGTAAGTGCCCACGAGGCCACAGAGCTGGCGGCTCAATTCCTGCCCACCGAACCCGTTTGGTATGGTCTCTGGTCAGAGAGAAGTCTTGTTGGCCTCCGCTTGCAGGTCGTCTTAGAGATCTTCAAGCGAGCCATCGCCGAGACGCCGCTACCCATCGTATACACGCAGTTTTTGAACGTCTTGAGTAAGTGTGCTGACGCAGGACTGGCGCTGGATTGTGAGTTGGTCCCTCCCGGATCAAGTGACGGGTTGCGCTGGACGGTATTCCCGCACTGTGATCGGTGCAAGGCGATTTCCCAAACAGGCCAGAAATTTTGCGGGGTCTGCCGAAAACTTGGTTGTGGTCACCCGGAAATTCATCGGAAAGTTTTAGGACTGCGACCTTGGGTCGATCTCAATACGGTACTCGGTCCCAGTAATGCCGCCGTATTTTTGAAAGAGAATGGCCTCACATAGAGATGGAGCCATAAAAGAATCTTAGCGCCCGAAGTGTTTGCGGTTTCCGGTCACGGTATGCCATGCGGAATGGTCGTTCAGCAATTGCTCTAGTTGGAATTCCATCCAGGCATCGAGTTGATCGACATTGCGTAGGTCGACATCAGGTTGGGTGTCGCGTCGGTCGTTATCGCTCGATCGCGAATCGGATTGGCTATGGTTCATTTCCCTGACTCCTCTTAATAGTTGGACGCCCCGAGGCATTCCAAGGTTCGCTTGCTGTTCATCTTTATTGGAAGCAAAGCGGGTGCCGAAGTTGCAAAGTAAATGCAACTTTCGTGCGTAAGTTGTTAATCTGTATCTGTTTAGATCCTTTCCTGATTTTTTTTCTTGGTTTGCGCTGCCTTCGATTTGGTATCAGGTTGATAAACTTTTAGGGCATTCTGCAACGGTTGAGGCATTTTTCCCCAAAACAATTGCCGTCGTTCTGCCGGAATAATCTAGGTCTAAAACCTGACGCGAAAGCAACTATCTACCAGTCTAAACCGGAATGCTGGGAAGAAGGCAATTCTTGTCCTTCGCAAAGAACGGAATCCGTAACTCGTTGTGGATTGCAGGGGTTAGGGAGACATTGGGTCGAAAACGGAGAGCGTTTTGGACTAGCCAGCGAGCCTTGGGCCCAAATTCCAAAAATGCCGGATGCTCGTTTCCACCACCAAGGGGGCCGCGAGCGGCAAAGTTGTTGGCCGGGTGGCAGGTCCAGGCCCGAAGACGCCGGGAACACGGCCCACTCAATAAGGGCCGGGCGAGGGAGGTAAAGATGGCATTTTGGACGGTCAAGATGAAGCCAAAAAGTCGCTTATTACCGTGTTTACAGGTCCCAAGATGGATTTGTCAGCGCTAAACGAACGTTTTTTCATTGATGCATGTGATCGCTAGTTGAGTAAAGTAATCGCAGCTTCCCTGAATCGGCCACTCTTGGCGTGAATTCTGCCGCTGAAAGGCCGCCGAGTTTTTCCTGCATTTCCTTGCTGTCAGCCCCTGTGTACCCACTTGAGAGCCCGTTTTTCACGTGATAGCCTTATCACCTGAACAAGACTTTTTAGTCAAAGTTTTGACCAATCATTTGTTGAGCTTGCCGCTAGTGACGCGTCACTGCATTGAATTACTCGGCAGACGGTTGGCGACACAGTGAGGAGCTGTGTCATAGAGATGACTTTGCATCTACTTCGAAGTAAATTTTTAGGAGATCCGTGATGAATCGTTTTTTGGCCCTTGGCGTAGCAGCATTGTTTGTTGTCGCTTTTAATGTTTGTGACCTGAATGCTCAGTGCTGTGGCAACAACAATGTTGTTTCTAACTGCAACACTGGTTGCTGCAACGCGGTTGCACCCGTAGCTAACGGTTGCTGCAACAACAGCTGCGAACAACCACGTCGTGGTTTGTTCACTCGTATGCGTGCTCGTCGTGCTGCTTCTAACTGCTGCACACCTGCTCCCACCAATTGCTGTGGTCAAGTTGCTGCCGTTGCTACCGTAGCTCCTGTTGCCAACTGTGGCACTTGCAACACTGGTTGCAACACCAACAATGCTTGCTGCAACAATCGTGTTCGCACACGCCGCATGTACACATCGATGCGACGTAACCGCAACAATTGCTGCAACACCAACACTGGCTGCAACACTGGCTGCAACACTGGCTGCAACGGCTGTGGTGCAACACCTGTCATGATGGAAGGCACAATCGAAGCTCCCGGTGGTGCTGTCGTGACTCCTCCCACACCCGATGACGTCTAAACAAAGACTCATTGATTAGAATTGGCTTTTATGAAATTGGTTGTAAAAGCCAGCTATCGAATTCAAAGGCCCGACTCCATTGTGAGTTGGGTCTTTTTTTGTTGCTGTTACAATAGGCCTGCGTGGATATCACTGAGGCGTTCGGAAATGGTGGTTAACCGAATGAGAAGATCAAAAAGATCGGATTCAACAGGTCGTATTGAAACCGTCAGGATGAACGAGTTTAAGAGGACGGCAATGAGTTTAAAGCGGATGTTCGGTTCCTCCCGAACGTGGTTCACCTTTTTGGCGATTCTATTAGTTTGTGGTGTCGGTTACCTGGTATCCGGTTATTTTCTGGATCAGTCTCGAGGCTTGCGTGCCGCGGATGAATTGTGGAATCGTGACCAAAACGTGGAAGCCGTTCGCGATTACAAAACGCTGCTTTCAGAACGTGATCCACTGAATAAACAATACGCCGTCATTGTGGGCAATGACCGGGTCCGCTTGTACCGCCGCATTATCTCGCATGAAGCAAGGTTCGGGAATCGAGCTGAAGCGCGGGATTGGATTACCAAAGCCTATGGAGAAGGGATTAACTTCGAAAAAGCGGATTTTGAAAACGCGGCCGTGCATCAACTCTGGAGCGAGGTCGTAGCGGACTACCAAAGCCCCGACGCCGCCTTGAAGAATCGCAGTTTATTGGACGAGGCGAGTGGCAAGCGTTAGCGAACCGGCAGTTGGATCCGGACCACCAATGTGTCGTGAGGAAACGTCGGGGAGAGTGATGCCTCGAAGCAATAAACAACGAAAGGTACTCGCCTACTTGTTTTTGTCATCCGATTCCACGGGGACTGCCTGATCAGGCTCAGCTTCTATAAGCGCCTCCGCTTCATCAGTTTCGACCACGGAATAGAATGCGGCAAAAAGAAGAGCCCAGGCTGTTCCAGGAGAGCCACCGGGGTAGGTTTGGCGGGTCACAATCTCGAATCCTTCTGGAGTCCGGTAAAAAGCTGAGACGTTCGGTTTCATCTCTTTGATCAAACTATTGAGAGGCGGCAGATCGTCAAAAGAGTAGCCAAACGCGGGTGGGAAAAACCCCTCCCCCAGCACGCCCAGTAATGGAACACCGATTTGCAATAATCCAGCGACATCTACGGAAGAAACCACAAGCGGCCCTTCCGCATCCATCTGCGGTGGGTTGAATGCATTGTCGGTAAGCCAGCCGTTCATGGCCAAGGATTTTTCGCCCATTGGCTCTCTTCGCAGATGGCGGCGCAGGGAAGCTTTGTCCAACGAAACCAATATTTCACCATCTGCCAAAGTCCATGAAATATTCGGCAAGGCAAGGAAATCATCTTGTTGGGTTTCTATGGTGAAGATGATGTGATCGTTGACCTTCGATTCTCCCAATTCAATGCTTGGATCAGATTCTACAAGCTCTTTAATTTTGCTTTCGATCTTGCCGAAACTATCAACGAGCTCCATCTCATTGGAAGCGCCAATGCCAGCGACCCAGCCCGAATAGGGGTTCGTGATATTCGGTGTTCCATAAAAGTAAGCGAATTCATCGAGTGAATTTGCCAAATCTTCTTGCAGGTTAAGTCCAAGCAGAGCGTTAATTTCTTCGATAAATTGGGGGGAGATTTCGTTCACAAAATCTATTAATTTGGGAAATGAAATCCGAGCCGCGGTCAGTAGTGTGGGGTCCTTTGCGATTTTACCAAGCTCGTCAACTTGCATCGGATCTTCCGATAACAAGCCGAGAATTCCGTTGGCTTCACCATCAATTTGAAGGGTGCCTCGACTGAGGAAACCTTGGGCATCGAGGCCACTTAACCAGTTGCTGGTCACAAGATTCCCCACGCCAGACATCTCAACAAAGTTTTCGAATTCTTCCCTCTCGCGAGGTTCGGCGGCAGCCGCTTCGGTGGCCAATTCAACGAACTTGTCCATCTTGAGGGAGGTGATCGATGAGATTCGCTCGACCGAAAGGTCCGTCTTCAGATTGCGCAACCATAGGGGCGTTTCCGTTTCTAGGTTTTTCAAAAGTTGCTGCATCGAGCCCTCGCCAATCGTAATGGCGAGGTACTTGGTTTTGACCACCGCCCAATTCACCAATACTCCCTCCATTCGTAATTCGTAACACGGTATATCGGCAATCTCCCGGGTGATGACCTTATTCTCAGGCGTCGCGATAAGCTGCTCGAAGAACCCGCGCAATTTTTTCTCCAAGTCGGCGGCGTCATCGCCCAGCGTGAGCAATGCACCTCCCTGCAATTCATTGGGAAATTGAGCTGGATTGACTTTGCTGATGTAGATCGCACAGGCATTGGAAAGGCAGCGATCAGCCAATTGCAGATAGAGGGACTCGGCTTGGTCAACGTCACTGCCACTGGCGTTAGTTTCTAGGATGGCAGTCTTTAATTTGGCAAAGGACTGCATGATTTCTGGTTGCCCCATCCATTGTTCTGTGGGGTTGGCCGAGGGATCAGGCTGCACGCTCGATGCCCAGCTAGTAAAGATCAGGTAATCTTCAGGGGCAACTTGATACATTAGGGGGTCTTCGGGACCGGGAGGTAATCCCAGAGGGATGCCCGTTTGCCCACCAAATAAAAGTAACAGCAGTACGAGAATATTGCTTGAGGCCACCATATTGCAGATCCTTTTGGTTTCGTGAAGGGGCAAGAAAACGGTCAAGGCTTTATCCTAACGGATAATCGCTGGCTTTCCCAAGCTCACTAGTGCGCAGGCCCAGTTGAATGGGATAAAAGATCAATATCTGGCATTTGCTCATCCTTGTGGGGAGGGGCAGCAATTTTTATACTTTCGAGTTCCTGTCGATCAGCTCTTTTTCGACCACCTGTTGGTGAACGCAAGTGCTTGGCCAGGCCTGCAAACATTCCCTTGAAACACTGTCTATCGTTGTGTCATCCCCATGAAAATTCACGAATATCAGGGCAAGCAAATCTTTCGAAAATCCGGCGTCGCGGTGCTGGATGGTCACGTCGCCAAAACGCCCGAGGAGGCGGCCCAAGCATTTCAGGATTTGGGTGGCGCAATCAACGTCGTCAAATCACAGATCCATGCTGGTGGCCGAGGGAAAGGTACCTTTATCGAGCACCCCCAACAGCACGGCGTGCAATTGGTTAAATCAGCGGATGAAGCCCGGGAAGTTGCCGAGCGAATGCTGGGTAATACACTGGTGACCATCCAAACTGGGCCGGAAGGCAAGACCGTCAACCAGGTGTTTGTTGAGGCTGGGTGTGATATCGCCCGCGAGTTGTATCTCGGTATCGTGCTGGATCGCGCTTCCTGCAAACCCGTGCTGATGTGCAGTAGCGAAGGCGGCGTGGAAATTGAAAAGGTGGCGGCCGAGACCCCGGAAAAGATCTTCAAAGAACACTTCGATCCCGCCCAAGGGATTGAGAGTTTCCAAGTCCGCAAACTATGCAAGAAACTGGGCATATCAGGAAAGACGGTTCGCAGTGCCGACCGATTCATGAAGGCACTATGCCGCACCTTTGTCGATCTCGATTGTTCTCTGATGGAAATCAACCCGTTGGTGATTACGGGTGACGGTGAAATGTTGGCGCTCGATTCCAAAATGACTTTCGATGATAACGCAGAATTTCGACATCGAGATTTGGCGGATATGCGAGACCTCAGCGAGGAGAAAGAATCGGAAGTGAGAGCGGCGGACGCGGGCCTCAGTTACGTCAAACTGGACGGTAATATCGGTTGTCTCGTCAATGGTGCCGGTTTGGCCATGAGCACGATGGACATTATCAAGCTGCACGGCGGTGAACCAGCCAACTTTCTTGATGTAGGTGGCGGTGCTGATGTGGAGTCGGTCACCGAAGCGTTTCGAATTTTGCTCAGTGACCCTAATACCAAAGCGGTTCTCGTCAATATTTTTGGCGGGATCATGCGTTGCACAACCATCGCCGAGGCGCTCGTCTCGGCGGCGAAGACCGTCGGGTTCAGTGTCCCCTTAGTGGTTCGCTTGGAGGGAACTGAGGTGGAAGAAGGACGCCGCATCCTCGAAGAATCAGATGTCGCGTGCTCCATTGCCACAGATTTGGGAGATGCCGCTCAAAAGGTCGTGGAAGCCGCGACCGCCGTTAGCCCTTAAGCGTTTTACCGAGTGGACACCCCACCGGAAAAATGAAAACGCTTTGTACGTATCACGCCTCGCATGAAAAACAAACATAAAGCTACAAGCAAAAAATACTCATGAGCATTTTGATCAATAAAGATACCAAGGTCATTTGTCAGGGCATCACCGGGGGTGCCGGTGCATTCCACACACGCGGTTGCATCGAATATGGAACCCAAATGGTGGGCGGAGTGACGCCCGGCAAAGGGGGACAGGAATTTGACGGCCTACCGGTCTTTGATACGGTGATGGAGGCCAAGGCTGAGACTGGGTGCGATGCGACGATGATTTTCGTGCCGCCCCCATTTGCGGCCGACGCTATTCTGGAAGCCATCGATGCCGAAATCGAAGTGATCGTGGCGATCACCGAGGGCATTCCGGCCATGGATATGGTGCGGGTGTATGAACAGGTTCGCGCAAGTGATTCCAAATTAGTAGGACCGAATTGCCCTGGCGTGATTACTCCAGGTGAGTGCAAAATTGGCATCATGCCCGGATACATTCATCAAAAAGGTAACGTCGGAATCATGAGCCGCAGTGGCACGCTGACCTACGAAGCGGTGTGGCAGACATCCAATAGCGGCTTGGGGCAATCCAGTTGTGTGGGGCTCGGTGGGGATCCTATTGTGGGTACTTCGTTTATCGACGTCCTAAAGTGGTTTCAAGATGATGATGCAACCGAAGCTATTCTCATGATTGGCGAAATCGGAGGTAGTGCGGAAGAAGAAGCTGCCGCATTCGTCACTGAGTACGTGACCAAACCAGTAGCCGGCTTTATCGCGGGCCGAACGGCCCCTCCCGGAAAACGCATGGGACACGCCGGCGCTATCATTTCGGGCGGCAAAGGAACTGCGACAGAAAAAATCGCGGCCATGGAAGCTGCGGGTATTGAAGTCGCCCAGTCGCCGGCCGATATGGGTGGAGCCGTTGAGAGGGCCATCCAGAAAGCCAGTTAAGAACACCGATGTTCGGGGCTAAAGGATATCAGTGGATGCGGGCTAGGTTGTTTCCAATCAATCGCTTGCCCCTTTGGCTAGTCCGGTTGGGGGCTCCCGCTTCGCCTGTGCAGGTTTCCACGATCCCTTAATCTCAATCTTGCACGGCAGGGCGGTTTGCTGGCCTGTAACGTGTCCGCCCCGCGTTCCAAGTTGGGAGGTGTTTCGATCACTTGTTGGCTTCGAAATCTCACGATCGTGGATCGTCGATGACGCGTCTTGATGTCACCAATTCCAGGTCGCGCAAACAACCATATTCAAGCTGAAGCGAGGCTTGCATGTTGGCGTGGGATCCCGTGATTGCAGAAAAACGACCCTCGGCTTTGACTCTATAGGTTTTCTCTACCAAGCCTTCGCCTCATCGGCATTGGTCGGCCCTAACTTTCCGCGGCAGTCTTCCAACAGTTGTTGCGGGTCGTAGGGGATGCCAGCCCGTACTACGTGAGTCACATTGCGGGTGTTGCGAATTTGTTGGAGAGGGTTTCCTTTGACAATACAGAGATCGCCTGATTTACCTGTCGCGATCGAACCGTGTTGTTCGGCAATACCGAGCGCCTGGGCTCCGTTGATGGTCGCGATTTTGATGACTTCAGCTGCCGGAATACCGGACTCTCGGAGCACGTGCATTTCTCGATGAGCCCCAAATCCGGCCAGATAGGTCCCATCACTAAAGTGGTCGGTGCCCAGCGTGATAAAACCGCCGGCACGAAAAAAATCATCGATGGTCGTCTGCTTGGCTTCGAATATGTTTTGAAAACGGGCCGTCGGACGATAAGGCTTGTCCTCAAGTTTAGCGGCTAGTTCTGTGCGCACGTAATCGGTAAACAGGGATTTCTCGTCAAACCAATAATCATAGAACTTCTCGCGGTTGCCAAAATAACCATAGGCAGAAATAGTCGCGTCAAAATGAGTGCCGTTTTCGATGTACTTATTTACGATCGCTTTGAATTCAGGCATATCCGCTGAGATACGTGGCAGCGAGGCGTAGGCGCTTTTACTCGCCGGCATCGCATCACCGCCGAGGAAATGCTCGACGCGGTCGATTCCCAAGTCGATGGCGGTGGAAGGATTGACGGAGTTTCGAAATCCGGAATCAAGATGGCCTGTGACCGTTAGGCCGTGCTTGTGAGCCTGATCAATCAAAGCTTCCAAGCAGGCAGGATCGATGAGCTTGGCCTTGAGGCCACCGACGCCCTTCTCTGCCCAAAAATCGACCTCCTCTCGAACTTGATCGGGATCGGCGTGCCAGGGGCGTCGGGCAATTCCAAAATAGGGACCTGAATTCAATAGACGCGGACCGATTTTTACACCATTTTCAATGTCACGGCGAAGCTTCCACATCTGTTCGGGAAGATACTCGCCGCAAGAAAAAGTAACGGTCACTCCATTGGCAAGGTATTGGATGGGGATCACCTGAAATTCTTCGCGCCGGTTGCGAAACAACTTGACGTTGTAATGAGCATGGCAATCAATCAGCCCGGGCAGAATGTAATGGTCATCCGATAGTTCGATGACATAGATTTTTTCAAGCTCATCTGGTTTTATGTTGAGCGACTCGAATTGACCCTGCTTAATTAATAACCCTTTGTTAGCGATGAACTTGCCCGAAGGCGTGTCAAAGTAATGCCCGCCAACGACCGCTAGATCGCCAGCGGTTTGGGCCGCCGTGGGCGCGTTCCATAAAAGAACCAGACACAAGAAAATAACTTGCAGTGACAGTTTCATGGGTTGCCTTTTTGTGAACCGAGATAGGGGCATCATGTCGATTCCTATTATGGAACCGGACCTCGCAGGATGCAACTTGTGACAACCGGCTCGATGGCTTGAGTTCATGATTAATGGAGCGCAATAAAAAGGCCGCGTCAATTAACGCGGCCTTTTGGCAACTGGTAGGGGGACCAGTCCGTTTACACGGTTGCCATCACCGAACTGACTAGAGAGTGTAAATCGCATTCCAGCACCCGGGTCTCGGTCTTTCGTGCCGGCGTTTTGAAATTTGACTCGCGGATGGGTAATTCACTACGCAGCACTTTCATGCTGGAGGGGGCGGTTATGCCCAAACGAATCTGCTTGCCTTTGATCTGTAAAACTTCAATTCGAATGTCACCGTTGATCACGATCGATTCATTCTTTTTCCGTGATAATACCAACATGATTTTTCACTCCCGTAATAGTTGACTTCCAAAATGGTGGAGGGGAATCAACGTGTTAGCCATTGTTTGGCCTTAGCTTCCCTTGCCCACAGGAAGTATCGCGAGGCCTCAGACACGTTCGGTCCAGCTAGCAAATATTTGTTTGTAATTACCAAATTCCCCGGTAAATCGCGGTCTTTCATCGGCTTTTAACATTCCGACGGCTTGGTAAAATTTGGCGGTTGTCGAAATTGTTGGGGCTTCCCTGTCTTCCGGTGAGTGGCACCTTGATTGGGGGCTCGGCTTGGTGTTGTTGGATGGGGGGCGGATCCTGAAAAAGCCGACAGCTCTCGTTTCGCAAACGAAAGGCTGTCGACTAGGTCATTGCCCAGCGTGAAAGAATCGTTTGGAGGCAGAGATGGAAACTCGCTTTTGGAAATCGTGGCGCTTGTTCGCGCTGACGTTTTTGGCTTGCCTAAACGGGTGGAGTGGTCATGGCGTGGTGTTCGCAAAGCCGCAGTTTGAATCCACTCAACCTCGGCTGTTGCGGGATGCTTTGCAGATGGCCGGGGATCCTGAAGGCTTGAGCGGGACTGGCGATCCGGCAAACGGTTTCTTTCCAGCTCAAGTTGCAGCAGAAGTCCGACTGAATTTCTTAAACGCTAATTCGCGCCGCGCATTTGTGGTCGCTGATCCTGCGGGTCGCGACAAGCCTCGCGATGTCGGACCGCGTTTCTCATTTAATTCGAGTCGTCGGTTCGCCGCGAATTTACGACCGACGCTTGCAAACGCACATTCTGCCCCCTCGAGTTTGCGATTAACGACACACAGAATGAAAGAGTCTAAGATCGGGGAATCGCCCAGAGCACAGGCTCCGGTTACCAAGTTTCATTTTCAGATTGAAAATACGGGCT
>CAJQPP010000096.1 GCA_905480235.1 uncultured Pirellulaceae bacterium | reverse complement strand
AACCCTTGGAAGGCACCGACATTGAGAAGATCAGCCTGCGTGAGACAGAGGCAACAGGAGTCTTCAAAATTGCTCCGCCACCCGAACCGCGCATCGATGCGGAAGGCAAAACCACGCTCCCCAAAGAGGACGAGATCCTCAACAAGCAATTTCGCTTAAACATCCCGCCCGCAGACTCCCCAGATCGTTCCCGTTTCACTCAATTGCTTGAGAAGAACAAGGTTAACTACGAGATTGCTCCGCCCTCAGGTTGGAATACCTTGATGACGGCATTATTCGTAGGTTTCATGCTAGGCCTGCTGTTATTGATGTTTATCACCATGCGACGGGCGCAAGGCCAAATGATGGGCGGAGGATTTCTCTCCAACTTTTCGAAGAGTCCGGCAAAGCGTTACGAGGTGGAAGAGAAACCGATCACCTTCAAAGATGTCGCTGGGTTAGAGGGTGTGAAAGCTGATCTGCAGGAAATCGTTGAATTTCTGAAAGACCCAACCAAGTTTCAAAAATTGGGCGGCCGTGTGCCCAAAGGTGTGCTCTTGATTGGGCCTCCCGGAACAGGCAAAACCCTACTTGCCAGAGCGGTGGCCGGAGAGGCCGACGTCCCTTACTACAGCGTCAATGGGTCCGAGTTCATCCAGATGTTTGTAGGGGTCGGTGCCTCGCGAGTACGGGACCTATTTAATACCGCCAAGACAAGTTCACCCGCGATCATTTTCATCGATGAAATTGATGCCGTAGGTCGCCAGCGCGGCGCAGGTTTGGGCGGCGGTCATGACGAACGAGAACAGACGCTCAACCAGATTCTGGGTGAAATGGATGGTTTTTCGAATACCGATTCGGTCATCATCCTAGCGGCTACCAATCGGCCGGACATTCTCGACCCGGCACTTTTGAGGCCCGGCAGATTTGATCGGCACGTAACCGTATCGCGGCCAACGCTAAAAGGCCGTTTGGCCATCTTCAAAGTCCATGTACGCAACGTACCTCTGGGTGAAGATGTTGATTTGGGTTCACTGGCGTCTGCCACTTCCGGGATGACGGGAGCCGACATAGCGAACATGGTTAACGAAGCAGCGCTGTGGGCTGCTCGACACAACAAACAAGTCGTCGAGATGGAAGATTTTTATCACGCCCACGACAAAGTTCTGATGGGACCTCGCCGCGAAGAAATACTCACCGCCAAAGAAAAAGAACGGACCGCTTACCACGAGGCAGGACACACCTTGGCCGCTTGGTTCCTACCGGGTGCCCATCCGGTTCACAAGGTGACCATCATCCCCCGTGGACAAGCATTGGGTGTCACTCAAATGATCCCCGAAGAAGATCGAATGAACCTCTCAGAGAATGAGATTCGTGACCAATTAGTGGTGTTACTTTCAGGCAGGGCAGCCGAGAGGTTGATCTACAAAGAGCTCACGGTGGGCGCGGAGAATGACCTTGAGAGGGCAACCTCATTGGCCAGGCGTATGGTAACGCACTGGGGCATGAGCGAACGACTAGGACCAGTCAGCTACAAAATGTCTGATGAGGATCCGTTTCTCGGCAGGGAGATTCACCAGAGCCGCCAGTTCAGCGAACATACGATGGAAGTGATCGATGATGAGGTCACAAAAATCCTGCAGGACGCAGCCCAAAAATCACTCAACATGTTAGGGGATCGCAGTGCCTTGCTGAGAACGCTAACGGAAGAGCTAATTGCCCGTGAAGAACTCGATCAAAAAGAGATCCGTGAGTTGATTGGCCGATCGGTACACGACGAGCGCCTGGAACGAAAAAACGGACAGCTGGAAGCAGCTGCGGAAGCAGAAGCGGCGGAAGCAGAAGCCACGGTCGCCGAAACGACCGAAGCAGAAGCGACCGAAGCAGAAGCGAAGGTCGCCGAAACGGTAACGACGCAAGCGGCCGACGAGCCCAAACAAGATGCCTCTTAAACAGAAACAGCAAAGCGGTTCAGGGAAGATTGGAAATATCCTTGCCCGGCCAATTCCAAAAAATCGTGGTGGCCCTCTCATTGATGGCCATCCCACTTCTCGTCTGGTTGGCGGTCCACGCTCAAACCAACTCCGATGATGTTAACAACTGGATTGATCGCACCTCGCAACAATTTGCGAAGTATGAAACGTACATCACAAATTTTGGCAGTGACGATGAAATCATCATCACGTGGGATGACTGTGTTATCACAGATCCGCGGGTGGAAGAGGCCGGGCGAGCATTACGCGAAGAATGTGGCAAGTATGTCGATCGGATCATAACCGGTAGCGAGTCCGTCTTAAAGCTTCGCAACTCCGCCTCAGGATTCAGCGATCAGTCGGCCCGCAAACGTCTTCGCGGTAGTCTGGTCGGGGAAGACCTTGAAACGACGTGTGTCATCGCGCGACTCAATCCCCAAGCCCGCAGCAATCTCCAGCTGGCGCTTTCCTGCATCGAAACCACGCTCGTTGATACCGTGGGCATCGATCCGGGTGCATTGCACTTTGGAGGTAAGGCCATCACTGACCATGCCTTGAACGCACTCACCAATCAGTCCTTGTGGTGGGGTATTCCCGGGGCGATTTTGGCCGCGTTCCTTTCATTATTATGCGTCAAAAACTTTCGTTTAACCGTTGGGATGATCTACGTTTCCGGTTTGGCGGCAATCACCTCGTTGGCCATGGTTCCCTTGAGTGGTTTTCGCGTCAATGGTCTGTTGGTCCTCATGCCGGTGCTGGTGTTTGTACTGACCCTGGGCTGCGCGGTACATATGGTCCGAGCATTGCAACGACATCTAAGACCACATCGAGGAAAGCTTGCAGACGACCCAATCGCGCAGTCGCTAAAAGAGTCTCGACCACCGGTCGTTTTATCCATGGCAACGACTGCGATCGGGATCGGCAGTTTGGCATTAAGCCCGTTGTCATCCGTGCTGCAATTCGGGCTTTTCTCATCGCTGTCGCTGCTCCTGGCGATGCTGATGTTGGTCGTCCTTCTACCAGCGATCTGGCGACAATTTGGCATCGGTTTCCGTCATTCCACAGAAGATTTTGCAGCAGCACAGCAACTCGCCGGATGGTTAATCAAATTAAACCGCCACCCGCGTGCGGTCCTCTTGGTGATTCTCTGCTTTTGTTTTCCCGTTTTGATCGGTCTCCGAAATTTCGAAACGGATTTTGAAATTAGCAATCTGTTTGCTGCCCGTACGGATTACGCCCAAGATCGCGAGTGGATTGAGTCCCACCTTTACCCATTAGGCCGTGTCGACTTTACCATCCGCTTTCCTAAAGAGAACCAACTCAACCGATATCAACAATTGAGAAACGTCCAGAAAATCCAGACAGCCTTCCGCGATTACAGCGATTACCACCGGGCATTATCGGCAGCCAATTTTGTCAAAATCCCCCGCAGTAGCACCCGACTTCAAAAGCAACTGACCGAACAATTGGTCGCCACCCAATTGGAATATGATTACCAAAAACTGAATGACGAAGGCATGCTGTATTCTGATGATCAATGGGATCAATGGAGAATTACGGTCGCTTGCAAAATTGACCCTGAACGCGACGAGTGGGATCATGCGGAAGCTTTGCGAGATTTGGGAGAAAACGCTTTACAGAGCAACCCAGAAGCTGTGCAAATTGAGGCCACGGGGATGGGACCTTTGGTGGCTATCGGCCAAAGACAACTTTTTTTTGATCTAACTCGCGGCTTAACCACTGCCATCTTCTTGATCACCCCGTTGATCATTATTTCGTTGCGTAGCCTGCGGCTTGGCTTGTTGGGTATGGTACCCAACCTCTTTCCCATCGCGGTCGTTTTTGGCTGTTACGGCTTACTAGGACGGCGGCTGGATTCGGGTTCGATATTGACCGCCAGCGTGGGCTTGGGGATTGCTATCGACGACACCGTTCATTTTTTGCATTATTTCAAACTAGGCCGGCGGACAGCCAGAGATGAGGGTTACGAATTCCAGCAAGTACGGCAACGTGCAGTCGATTCGGCGATCAGCCGCTGCGCCTGGTCGATCGCCACCACCTCGATCATTATCTGCTGCGGCCTATGCTTTTTTGTGCTCAGTGATTTCCTACCCGTCCGCAACTTTTCGGTGGTCCTCATATTGATGATGCTGGCGGCCGCACTGGCAGATCTTATCCTGTTACCCGCCCTGATCACGGGGCTGCCCTTTGGCAAAGGGCGAAAAGCAGGCGGGAAGGCAAAATCACCCCCGAGCTAATGTTGTTGATTCTTGAACTGGCGAGCCATTGCGGCGTCATTAGCGACCAGTTTACCGAGGTACTCTTTGATCAACGAACCATCGTCTTCGGAGTATTGCTGGAGTTTCTGCCGGTACTCGTCACGGCGATATAAGAAATGACCCACCGCATCCGCGTTCGGTGTTTCGCATCCCATGCCATAGCCTGAGTTGGTAAGTTGCCAGGCATTGAGTTCTTGCTCAAACTGGCCGTCCATCGGCAGGGCCATATACGGTTTTCTCAAGTACAGCGCTTCGCTGATCAAAGTGAATCCTGCGGTGGCAATGACGGCACTCGCAGATGCCAGATGATCGGCAAACCCATTCTGGCTTTTCGGCAGATACTTTAAGTTCCCATCGGTTTCGTCTCGGTTATATCCGTAGATAAAGAATTTTTCGCGGGGGAAAGACTTCAGCACGGGCAACAACGAATCAAAGCCGCTGGTCAAATAGACCAGAGTATGTTCGCCGCAAGAACGAGTGAGGCTCCGGATACGTTCACTTACGATGGGCGGAAAGATAAACGAATGATCATTACTCGTTTCGCCCGGCACGAAAGCCGTGATCAGCGAAACATTGGGCCAAGGCACCATGGCTTGTACGATATGGCGCGTTATTTTGGCGTTGATCTCGTGCCCAGGCGGGACCTCATGCTCCACGTATCGCATTCGATGTTGGTTATCTACTGTAATCAGCGGAACATCAAAATGAGCAGCCAAGTAAGCCGTCAACGGTTCGAAGTCACAGACGACCGCATCCGGCTTAAAGTCATTGAACAATCCCTTCATCTTGTGCAGACTACTGGCTTCCGCGGGCAAACGTTTAAGGTTGTCACGGATCGTCTTAAATACGGAAACACGATTATCCGAACTCGCGATGGCCAGACCTTCAATTTCCATGACATTGAAATCATCTCTCAATGCTGCGTAACCTCGGTCATAGCTAGTCAATCGCAGTTCGTGCCCTAGTCCCGCAAGATGAACCACCATCTCCCGAGTGCGTGTGGCGTGCCCGCTGCCTTCGCCCGAGAACCCGTAAATAATCCTTGCCACTTCGCAGCCCCTATTTAATTTTCAACTGCCGTTCGCCGTTCGCCGTACGCCCCGAAACGAGGGTGGTTGGCAGCTTCGGTCTCAACCCGTTCGCTCAGTCTTCCGCGCGACTGCCATCGCCACACATCTTAACGATCTTGGGTTTGAATTCACCCACAATCTCTACTAGGTCCCTTTGTGCGGCCATCACATCATGGATGTTCTTGTAAGCCCCGGGCACCTCATCCAGACCGGCCGATAAGAGTCGAACTTTCCGTTCTTTAAGGTGCTTTTGCCAATCCCGCCATTGAAAGCGACGTTTTGCCTCGGTGCGTGAGAAACGCCTTCCCGCGCCGTGTGATGCGGAGTGCAAGCTGGCGGCGGCGCCTTTGCCGCGAACAATGAAGGCACTGTCAGCCATGGTGCCAGGAATCACTCCCAAAACACCAGGACCTGCGGGTGTCGCGCCTTTGCGATGTACATAAACTGATTTCCCTTGATGCTGCTCAAGCCATGCAAAATTATGATGATTCTCAAGGGTCGCCAAGGCTTGAGCACCCGCCCTGCGAGTCACATTACGATGGATGATGTGATGGTTAGCACTGGCGTAGCGACCCATCAAATTCATGGCTTCCCAGTACTCTTGCCCCTCTTGTGTGTCGAGGTTCAACCAACCCAAATGCTGCAACTGTTTATCATTGCGAAATTTTGAGGGCAATTTCCGACGCGCGATTTCACTATACCTCTGGCAGACTTTCGCGCCCGCACCCCGGCTTCCGCTATGACTCAGCAGGGCAACATACTGACCAGCCGTTAACCCCAATTGCGATTGAGGTAACGTCAGCACACCCCACTCAACAAAGTGATTACCCGATCCACTGGTGCCCATTTGTTTTCTGGCCCGCTCCTTGACCTGGCGAGTGATTGCCGTGATGCCCCAATCCTCATCCAGAACGGGGTGGTGAAACGGTTGCTTCCATGCCTTGCCCGCCCCAAACAGGGTGCCTTGCTCAAGCGCCTGATCGAGGCTACGACACTGCGAAGCTTCGTTTCGAGCCACCAAATCGACCGGTAAATCCGTAATGGTCATTTTCATGCGACAAGCAATATCGACTCCCACCGCATAGGGAACTACCGCATTTTCCAGCGCTAACACACCCCCGATCGGCAGCCCGAACCCCAAATGGGCATCCGGCATCAGCGCGGCAGCCACCGCCATCGGCAAACGGCAGGCATGGGTCATTTGCGTTTGTGATTTTTCATCGATGTCTTGGCCCCACTGGCGGTACTCGATAGGCTCCGAAGTCTGATCTTCGTGCCGCCAGTCGACCAGAAACTGGGCAAACTCTGCATAGCACTCATCCGTCAGGTAAAGTTCTGGGGCATCGAGAATTTTGGGAATCAGTTGTTTGGGCCGCCGCGACCCATCTGATTTTTTTCGAGACTCGCGCTGCAGTGCCTCGATGGCGACGGGGACACAGTCCTCCGGAACACCCAAGCCGATCAGTCGTTTCTTGTTCATAAAAATCCCCGCAGTTGGATTGAGTATGCAAATTAGGACACTCAGCGGCAACTCCGGTTCATGTTTTTTTGGGCTCTGGGCTTTGCCGCGGTGCCTTCGCTCTATCGATAAGGCAACGGGCTGACGGAATTTCACGTTATGTTCGTGCAGCCTGCACCAAAGTCCGGCACCAATCGGTCGGGCAGGGTAGGTACAAAAAAAGAACCGCGTTGCAATAACGCGGTTCTTGGTTTGGCTTTGTCAGGAGCGAATGAATTAGTTGACGGCATTCCACCAAACAGTATTCGCGGTCGAGGTAACTGCGACGCGGTTGACCACGTTGGCGATGGCATTGTCGATCGCGACATCTTCCAAGACGCCCCAAGAATCAACTTGAACTCCGCCAGAAGCGGTAACCATCCAACTGTTTTTGATCATCACAAAACTGCATTGACTCGAGACCTTTTCAGGAACCGACCATTTGGGTAGATCGACCTTACCATTTTCGCCAGAGATTGTAGGAATCTCTAAACCGGCTGAAACCAGCAAGTCGTGCTTGCGAAGAATAGCGGCCACTACAGCCATGTCCAGGACATTTTGCAGTTCGCCAAATACGGGATCAGCATTGGCCAATTCACCGAAATGTTCCGTCATGTTCTCAGCCCATTTCACTGAAATGGGATGGTCTTTGGATTTGCCATCTGCTTGTGTCAGGGCTTTGGCACCCGGACCTTCGATTTGCCAAACCATTCCATCTTCGCTGCGAGTGATCGCATCGTATTTACACTGCAACCAAAAACGTGGGCTTTGGTTAAAACCTTTACCGCGGTTTTTAGCCAACTGCAGCACGCTGGGGATGCCAGCGACAGCAGCGGGTTCGAATCCCATGGCCATCCGCTTCATACGGTAATCGGCAGCTGCCAGGACCTGAGCCATGCGGCTGTCGGTTGGCAATCCGGTGAAGGAGATGTTTTGAGGACCTAACGCGGTCTCAATCATGCCCTTCATTTCCGGTTGAAAACCACCATTGCGTCGGATCTGCTTGCTCACATTGGCAAATTGTCTTTGCCCTTCTGGCGTTGGATCGATGGAAACGCTAATTCCGTAATCGCGATTGGCAGCATCGGCAGTTCGCAGTGCAACGATAAAGTCTTCGAAATGGATGACCGGACGCCCCGTGGTTTCTCCCACAACGTTACCAGCCGCATCCACGGTCCAGCCCTCACCGGGGCCTACCAACAAGACATCGTTATTTTCTTCGTCAACGATTACGTTTTTGATTCGTTGGATTCCGCCCATGAAGCGAATATCGTCCGACAATTCAGTCTGGCCATTGGCAGCAGCCAACAATGCTTGTTCTAACGCCTTCAGCGAGATCGCCCGATATTCGGTTGATTCCCTAGCTTCCGGGCTGACAGTCGCCAAACTGTCGAGTACCCGTTGCCGGGTTCCCTGTTGCATCGTTGCGGTGGTCTCTTGCAAGACCCCCGAAGGATTAATTTCAATACCACCGATCTGATTGATGGTGCTAAATTGAGCGTTGACGGTATCCGTCATCGCCAGCAGCAATACGCCCGCTACAACGGACGAAATCAAGTTTAGTTTGCCGAATCTTTTCGACATCATTCATACTCCCAGTTCAGTGTGCCTTGCCCCAACAAGCGCGTTGTCCGATCAGTCCGGCCAAATGCCAACGCCTTCCAAGCAGTGGAATCCACCACTAATTCGACCTCGTTCCAGATGTGAGACTGGTAAAAAACAGGGTCGAGGTTATCACGTGGCAAATGGATTGGCCTGTAAGCCATGTATCAGATTAATTGCACATCCCCTGATTCGCAATTAATTGTTGGCCAGCCACTTACTAGTATACGTGGAAACCTTCCCAGTTCTGCGCCTGCATTCGAAGGAATTGGCAGAGAAAACCGGGAATGTATCGTTTTTCGTCGGCTTAAATGCCGTTAAAAATCAGGAAATCAAGCAAAAGGTGGACCAAGTGCCCAATGTGGCTTATCTCGTAATTCGCGATAGCGCCAATTGGTCCGGTGTTTTCCCACGCATACTCGGCAGAACCGGCACAATTGGAGGTGCTCCCGCCAGTCCAATCGTGATTCGTGAGGATCAGGTGAGTCATCAGCACGCTGAGATCTTTACCAATCGGGGAAAATGGACCATCCGTGACTTGGACAGTCATCGTCCCGCCGCCAGGGGTATCGAGCATGGGAACGGCGGTTCGATCCGAGGTATCCACCAAAGGTCAAAGCTCAAAATCCCCAAGCGCAGGCTGTGACCCCGGTCACCCATCGCGTTTCGCGAGCCCCCAGTTGCAAGCCCCCAGCTGGGAGACGGCATTGGAGAATGACGAGATATAGGTCGCCAATCAATGACCGTCTTGATCATGGAATTCTGGCACGGATTTTCGCAATGGAGCAGCGGTCTACCGCTACGGGTTGAGCGCGCGGCATCTTTGCCGGGTTACTAGCGATTGGATTTGCGGTCTGAAATAACCAATAAAGGACTTAGAAGCGATCGAATTCGTCGCGTGCTTTTTACGTCCATTGCACCCCTTGATTTTCATGTGCGACAAATTTGTCATAGTTCACGCGACGCAGCAAATGGAAAAGTACAGCGCAGACCGCTAATACCGCGGAAGCGGCGTAAAACCAGTAAGAGGCTGCGGAGACAACGTCCGTTGCGCGGAGCGCCCAAGTCAATGTAAGCGGGCCGACGAATCCGGCTATTCCGTAAAATGGCTCTGTCATAGCCATGGGTACATGAAAATTCTCAGCACCGTAAATTCGCACCATCACAACACGCCAAAGGTACTTGCCGGCGGCGAACATGGCACCCGTAATGCACATCAATACCGCGAACATCAATACGCCGTCAAAGAACGGAAGCATGATTGCCGTGGCTAGAAGGGTGATTACCTGAATGGCTGAAAACATCAAATACATCGGTTTAACTCGTAGCTTGTCGGACAAAATTCCGAACCCAAGCCTTGAGACTCCGTAGCTAATCAAAAATGCCGCGGCAATGATCGCACTTGTGGATTGGCTGACCTGAAAAACTTGACCCGTGAATGCGGTTACCACAATCTTGATCCCAAACCCAGGAGTCAAAAACAGAAAAAAGAAGAGCGCAACTATCCAAAATGTTGGGATCCGCACAACATCTCGAGGGGTTAACTGCGGAGGTTTTGCGACGGACGCGTGCGGCGTTTTTGCAGGCTTGCTGAGCGGGGGCGGATCAATCACGAAACGCAAATTCAATAGCTGGGTTCCAGCCAAACAAAAGCCCGTCAATCCGAGAAGCCAGATGAGCCCAAGTGAATCCAAGATAAGCGGCGCGATGATACTATAGAACGCACCCCAGACTCCAAAATAGATGCCGTAGACACCGGTCGAAAAACCTACTCTCCCAGCGACGGAGCCCCAACGGAGGAGGTAAATAACACTCGCCATAAAAACATTGGCGAAGACCAGCCCGGTGGGAATCGCAAACCCCAACATCATTAACCAGAATTGTTCGAGATAGCAGGCTACTGCGCCCACACCGAAAAGAAATGGAATCAGCAGGCTCAACCAAAATAACAGCTGCTTGGAACCGCCTGCCAATGCCAGAAGCTTGCCATGCACTAGCCCGCCCAATCCCGCCGAAAGCAACAAGATGCCACCGACCACAGCTCCGGGCCAACCATTGTTAACGTTATCCAGTGAAAAGATTCCGTTAAATGGTTAAATCAGCGCATTGAACCCATACATGGGC
Organism: uncultured Pirellulaceae bacterium; assembly: GCA_905480235.1. Classification (GTDB taxonomy): domain Bacteria; phylum Planctomycetota; class Planctomycetia; order Pirellulales; family Pirellulaceae; genus CAJQPP01. Next base: position 16,250 of record CAJQPP010000096.1, on the reverse strand, counting down.
GCTGTAAACGAAGTCATCATCAGCGACTGCCACGGCAACACGCTTCTCCAGTAAAAGCGGTTGGCAGATTCCGGAGTCCATTGTTTTTCATTGCTCATGTTAGAAAAATCTAATCTGTAATCATCGATAATGAGGCTGACTCAGCAATTGCGTTTCGGGATTAAGATCCTATTTGGCGAAAGCCAAAGACCAGATTTCCGACGTAAAAAGATGATGTTAATTTGTGAGAAGTAACTTCGACACCGAGCCAGAAAAAATCATTTGAGATTTAGCGTTGCCATGCAAACTCCAACTCCCGAATAACCCCTGCATTCGTTTTGGAAAACAGAACGCGGTTCGAAATTTCAAACGCATGCCTGCCTTTCGCCAACGGATGGCCTTGAACCCAAGGCAAATGGTGTTGAGATTTCACAACATCGTCAGCGATAATAAGCGGGTTACGCAGGGCGAAATACCGTTTCATTTGCCGAATCTCTCCGACATCATGTATCATTAGAGAGGCGGAAATTACCGTTGGGAGCTCTTTTTCCGGGTACCCTGCTATTGCCGACTCAACCTACTCGAGAGAACCGGGTCCACCTCTAGCCCGACCGTGTGACAGATGTGAAAATGCTTCTGATTCCGTTTTGGGCTGCCGTGTGACAATGGTTTCGGCATAAACGACCGTGTGTAGATAAATTTGCCCAACTTGTAATTGGAAAAACCCCCGCGATTCGGCCGACCTGTTGAACCGTTCCCTACGAAACGAGACCGCAGCAAGGTTGCGTTGCAAATCTCGGAATCACCCCGGCGGAAGATATTCGTATCCTCGGGCAGCGTTTTTTGGCGGCGGCCCAACATTTAGCGGCAGTCCATAAATAGTAACTCAGTCAAAAGGTGGCCCCAGTGCCTAATGTGGCTTATCTCGTAATTCGCGATGGCACCAAATGGTCCGATGTTTTTCGGCTCATCCCTGGCAGGACGGTCACGATTGGGCGTTCTCCTGCCAGCCAGATCGTGATACGTGAGGATCAAGCGAGCCGTCAGCACGCTGAGATTTTTATCAACCAAGGGAAGTGGACCATCCGTGATTTGGACAGTCGCAATGGTACCGCCATCGGTGACGAACGACTGCATGGAGACCATGTACTGAGCCCCGGAGATGTCATTTGGATCGCCCGCACGAAGCTGGCCTTCGTGGATGACCTCAAAGCGGCGTACTCCGGGCAAAATCAAGTCGGCAGCAATCAGGCCACGATGGCTGGGCTGGAGCTGGATGATCAACCCACCGTGACGATTCGAGTCTCGGAACCCTCTACGATTACGCACCGGCGTACCCACACCAAATTTTTAGGGGAAAGCAATGCGGGCCAGGATGAGGAAGAAAATTCGATCCCCAAGGTGGGCAGAGCGGCCAAAACACTTTGCCGACTTGCCTTTGAGCTGGCTAATCAAAAATCCCTCAAAGATATTTCTCAGTTAGCCCTCGATGGATTATTCGAAGGCACTTCAGTCGATGCGGGAGCCGTCCTCCTGGTTCCCCAACGGACGCCTACGCCCGTGGACGCTTCCAAATTAGAAATCGCCTCGTGGCGTTCGGACGTACAAACCGAATATCAAAATATCTCACAGTTTCTTGCGGAAACCGTTTTGAGGACCGGTGAAGCCGTGCTCGCTCGCGACATCGCAGACGACAGCACTTTGAGCATTAGAGACAGCCAAGGAAAAATACAAGCCACCGGTGTAATTTGCGCACCCATTCGGGTCGGCAATCGCACCATTGGCCTCGTGCATATTTACAGCACGCTACCCGAACGTGTGCTCGACCCAGATGATCTCGAATTCACGTTGGCCGTAGCCGAGAATATTGCCCTCGCCATCAAGACGAGGCATCGGGAGCAAAAACTGGTCGAAGACCTTTCGGTGACCCGAAGGGAAATTAACCAATTGCGGGAACAGCTTGGCGCAGAAAGCGAAATTGTCGGTGCCAGTGAAGCAATTTTCCAAGTCCACCAACAAATTGCGCGGGCCGCTCCTAGCAGTGCCACCGTCCTGGTGGTTGGAGAATCCGGCGTCGGAAAAGAACTGGTTGCCCGTGCCGTGCATTACTCCAGCCCCCGCAAAAAGGGCCCCTTCATTTGCTTGAATTGTGCGGCACTCTCCGAGTCCTTGTTGGAAAGTGAACTGTTCGGTCATGAACGAGGTGCCTTTACAGGTGCCACCGAACGCAAAATGGGTAAATTCGAAGCGGCCGATGGCGGCACTTTAATGCTCGATGAAATCGGAGAAATGAGCGCCTCCATACAAGCCAAATTCCTGCGTGTTCTCGAAGGCCATCCCTTCGAACGCGTCGGCGGTAGCAAGGCGATCTCGGTCAACGTACGGGTGATTGCCGCCACCAATCGCGATCTCGAAAAAATGGTCCGTGAAAAAGGCTTTCGACGCGATTTATTTTTCCGCTTAAACGTTGTGAAAATTGAAGTCCCGGCTTTACGGCACCGTACCGATGATGTGGAAATACTCGGCGATTACTTCCTGCAAAAATTCAACGCCGAAACAGGCCGTCGCATCGCAGGATTCACCGATGATGCCAAAACCAAAATGAAAACCTACCGTTGGCCCGGAAATGTCAGAGAGCTGCGCAATGTTGTGGAAAGAGCAGTCGTGCTGTCCCGCGGGGAATGGATCGAAGCCGACGAACTGATTCTCAGCAGCTTGACCACTGCCAGTGAATCGCAAATGGAATTCGGCGGTACAGAACAGAGCTTCAAGCCGCTTTCCCTGGCGGAAATTGAAAGACGCCATATCTTGGCCACGTTGACGGCATTCTCATGGAACAAAAGCCGTACAGCACAATCCTTGGGAATTGAGCGCTCCACGCTCGATCGAAAAATCAAAAGATACGAATTGGAAAAATTCCGACCTTAGATCCCATTCGATTACCAGATCCGCTGACCTTGCCAACAAAACGATTTGGTAAGGGAATATCACCGGCATTAACCACCCCAATCTGCAGCGGACAATATGCAGGAATCGCCGGTTTTTGCAGCAAACAGCTTGATTATTAGCCCAGACTGAAATTTAATAGAGGTTCGATTGCCGCATCTTATCGGGGGAAGTACGCGTGACGCTACGAAAACATCTACTTATCTTTTCAACCGCTCTGCTGGTCTTCAGCGGCTCATTCACAGCGACAACGTGTCAATTACACGGTCAGGGATATATCTTCGCGGTTAATCAAAACAACCCCGATCTGATCATGCACTCTTCCAATTACAACGGTACGGGTGGCGTGCTCAACGTAACCGTTGGCATTGACTCAAGTAGTACCTTTGCCAGCCAAATGGAAGTTTCTGTAAAGAACGTCATCAGCACCTGGAACGGTCTCAACCCCACGACTAACAATGTCGAGTTCGGAAAAATCTCGAACAGCCAAATTGATTTTGAATCAGTTCTTTTGCACGAGCTCGGCCATTCATTGGGCTTGGCTCATGTCAATCTTGCGTCGGAATCGGGACTCACGGGGGCAGATCAGAATTACTCCAAGACCAGCAAAGGCTTGAACGGAGTATTCGACCTGAATGCTGGTGTTGACGGAGTCATTGGCTCAGCTGACGACATTCGCGGTGACGATGTGAATTATAATTTTTTCGAGATGGGTGTTAACAACCCATTCACTGTCAATGCCGTGGTGGATTCAACGACCTACACAACGGACATCGCTTTCCTACCAGGCGGAGATTCTTTCGTGGCTAATGCCGATCGGAATGTTTCCGCATTATATGGTGTAGCCAACACAGAAGCAGCCATGCAGCAGGGCAGCTTTTTTGGCGAAACGCAACAAACGCTCGCAGGTTCGGATGTCATCGGCATTCGTTACGCCATGAGTGGCATCGATGAAATCCAAGGGACCGCAGATGATTACATTTTAAATTTGCAATACGCTGGTCAAACGACCGCAGCCGATATCCTGATCGACTTTGACAACAGCCAAACAGGGTTTGCTGTTTCCCAAAGCTCGTTCTCAAACATTGGCGGAGATCACTGGGCTATCCAGGACAGCAGTATCTATTTTAATGATGGATTCAACTGGGTTTTTAATCAGACCTTGTCTGTTCCCGAACCTGCTTCGGCCGCCATTTTGGTCGGCATGACCGGTTGGTTTCTCACCCGCCGCCGGCGATCTTAAAGATAGAACTTCCTACTGTCTGAAAAACGCAAGAGTGATGGAACTTCAACGATGTTGAGTTTTCATTGCTCTTTTTTCATGGCATTACTTAACTCGACGAGGTGACCAATGACCTCGTCTTGCTCATCCCCCACTAATTCGTGCAAGAAATTTGAAAGTGGTTTGGCTTTCCCCGTCATGCGATCTCGCGCAAGTTGATCCTGCAATAATTTACGATACTCGGGCTTCGTCTCTAACAAATAGTGGACCCACAACCAGGATTCCGCGTAATCCAACTGGGACATCTTGGCCGGATCGACGAGCGACTCCAAGCGGGTTAGCGATGGATGCCAACGGTTCTGTTTGGCGTGTTTAGTCAAAAAGTAAATATGCTGCCGGTGGAAGCCCTTTTCCCCGCGAGGGATCTCAAAATACTCTGCCAAACCCTCGTCCAGCCATAATGGAATGTTGGGTACCGTCGCATGCAAATAGCCGTGCGTGACCTCATGCCTTAAATCCTCAGCCACAAACTCTCCCCAATAAGCGAAGACTTTCAATTCCGTATCGTTCTTCAAAAAGAAAGCACGCCGATTAGGAAATTGTGGGTGGTTCTGTTTCAGATAACGTTGGTAACGTTTCTCATCATCAAATAAATAGACCTGAATAGGCTCATCCGACATTGGCAACAACAAGATATTGGCGATATCGCGGCGACGGGCGGTTAGCTCTTCTAAGAGGCGGTGATTTTTTGGTAACTCCACATCGCTAAACACCCGAAGTTGCTCACGTTCAAATTGCTTCTCCGAGGGTAACTCAACCCTTCTCCCTAACCCCGCGCAGCCAGCAACTAGGGCGATGGCCGATGTGATCAACATCAGCATGCCAAGCGACGGTAAGTTTTTTCGGATCGGTTTCACCACCAAGAATGGCTCCAGCGTGAACAAAACTGACGAGCATGGGGATGCGAAAGTTACCAAAAGCTGTTTGCAAATCGAACTGCAATCGCATCCACTTTTACCCTCTGGCCACAATGCAGCTAGCAACTATGAATTTCTCGCAAAAATTCAATAAGTGCGTTGATATCGGCGGGTAGGGGAGCGGAAACCGAAATCATGTCACCAGTCGTCGGATGCTGAAATTCGATAGAGCTGGCGTGTAACGCCTGTCTTTCAAGAATTCGCGGCCCCTCGTCGACACCACATTTCAGCCAACCCGGCGTGAGGAACGCTCGACCGCTGTAAAGACGGTCGGCCAAAACCGGTGCGCCGATATGCGCTAGATGCACGCGTATCTGGTGCGTTCGTCCTGTTTTAGGAAACGCACAAACGACGGCAAAACGCCCCAATCGTTCCTGAACTTCGTAAAACGTCCGCGCTGATTTACTGGTTTTGTGGTCGGCTCGAACGGCCATTCGTTCTCGTTGGTAGGGATGCTGCCCAATGGGAGCTTCGATGCGATCCCGGTCACGATCCGGCGCCCCGAAGACCACCGCGATATATTTTTTTTGTACGGTGCGTTTTTCAAACTGCCTCATCAGATGCGTATGCGCCTGATCATTTTTGGCAATCACAATCACGCCGCTGGTATCCCGGTCCAAGCGATGTACGATGCCCGGTCGATGATCTCCCCCAATCGAACTGAGATTTTCAAAGTGATACATCAGTCCGGCTGTCAATGTTCCAGACCAATGCCCTTTGGCGGGGTGGACCACCATACCGGGCGGCTTGTTGACAACGATCAATTGATCGTCTTCGTGTAAAATATCCAGCGGAATATTTTCGGCTTTGGGTTTCGCCGGTCTCAGATATTCCAATTGAGACAATTCGACGATTACTTTTTGGCCAGGCCGCATTTGCATGGATGGTTTCGAGAGGCGACCGTCCACGGTCACTTTCTCATTTTGGATAAGCAATTTCACTCGCGCCCGACTGACCCCGGCAGCACGAAGGCAAATAACCGAATCTAATCGGTTTCCCAGATCTTCCGCGCTAGTTTCGAATTCAAAATCCGCGTCGTCCATCGCTTGGTAGTTGCTTAAATAATGGAGGTTTGTTTCACGTTCGGTGGGAAAGAACGCCCTCAAAATGACAAATCCTGCGTTCTACCGCTAGTCCGGGACACCCAAAACACGTTTTATGTGCAATTGTGATAGACAAAGCACATCCCTTTATCATTTTCTCGAATTGGAAAATCTGTTTTGCTATACTGATTGCTACCGTTCCACGGGTGCTGAGCCCTGCGGGGCGCGGGGCATCGTTTACGATTTGGATTGGATCGAGTCTCCTGCATGATTAATCGGCGTACCGGATATTGCAAAAACTGTAACTCGAACGTTGTACACGTACGAACGTTTAAGCGGAGATTTTGGTATCGCTGGGATCAATGGACTAACAGCTACTTTGGCAAACTTGGATTCGGTCCTTGGCAATGTGTCGACTGTAAGCAATCGCGGATGAGGCTTTTGCCGAAGGATGAATCCGTAAAATCGATTACGGACAAGGAAGAAAAATCCTCAGGCCCAACGCGAGTCGGCAATTTCTTACGAACCGACCGAGCGTTGGCCCACAGTCTGGCCCAATCCAATCGCTTTTCAAAAAAATTCCGCTTGAGTGTGGCTAAAAAACTGCTCAGTGGAAAATCCACGTTCAGTCAAATTGGAAACGATTTGGGGCTCAACCAGCAGACGCTGGAGCATTGGATCGAGGAGCACCACGCTCATCAAGCGACCCAACCGGGCAGATCCAATACAGCTTCTTTGATAAACTCAAATCCTGCTGGCTTAGAATCGCCGGAACCGGTAGACTGGAGTGCCGAGGATGCGGATGGGTTGATCATCGATAGCAAAGCGATCCGCAAAGCACGATAGCCCAATCTAGCATCCCTTCACGAACGACTGCTCTCAGAAAAGGAATTGGATTCCGCATGAAATTCATCGAAATGACCGGCGACACGTTACAAGGGATCGTGGACGACGGAGAATTACATATGGATCTCGAATCAGCTGGTGTGGAAGCAACCACGATCGTGCGTGTTAACCAGCATGGTGACATCGAAATACGTCGCCCAAACAAATGGGATGTCATCGGTGGGCTGCTCGGTAATTTTGAGGAACGCATCAAAAAGACGACCGGCTACGACTGGGCTTGATCGATCGCCACGACACCGTCGAGCGTTAGGCCTTCGAATTCAGGTTCTCGTCGAATTCGAGTAATTCTTCGACCCAAATACGAATGTCATTTTCGTATTCGCTGGCCAAGTCACCTTTGACAAGTTGGCGGTGAAACGCTGCGGCTCCCTTGTCCACCAGTTGTGCATCCTCGGCGGTCGGGAAACGATCGACGGGTTCCGCGGCAACCATGCCACGGATGAAATCCGTTAATAGTTCATTGCTAACGACCGCGTCCGGCAATAAATCAGGCAGTCGCTGCTCCAGCGTTTTCTTCAGCTCGATCAGCTCAGACAGCTTTTTGGCCTGGCTGAATAGCGGTTGTCCGGCCAGCAACTCTACTAGCACGTAACCCAAGCTGGCCAAGTCACTGAGGGGAGAACTTCCCTCTCCCTGTAATACCTCCAAAGCAGCGTAGGCTGGCGTGCAGGCGCGACGCTCGGGTGGACGCTCCATGTCAAAAGCCGAACCGATATCAATGATTTTGGCATGCCCACTTCGCTTCAACATAATATTTGCCGGTTTAATATCGCCGTGCACAATTCCGATGCGATGTAAAGCAGCGAGGGCCTCGAGACAAGCTCGCACAATAGCGACTGCCGCACCGGGTTTGAACATCGGCTGCATGCTACCTTGGGTCACCAACACTTGATTCAATTCTTCCCAGCGTTTTTGACTCACGCGCTCGCGAAAGCGAACCAACATCCGGGGCGTCAATAAGGCCCGCAAGTCGTACCCCTCAACCCATTCCATGACCATCATGCGAATATGATCGCGTTCCAGAAAATTGTGAACTTGCAACAAATTATCGTTCTGGATTCGCGCGACCTTGGTGGACACTTGACCAATTCGAAGCATATCCCGTTCGTAAAGGTTTTTATGCGCGTAATGCTCGGGTGAGAAAATTTTCAACGCCACCGGCAGAGTAAATTCATCGGCTCCGCGACGCTCGGTAAGGTAGACAATCCCTTGGCCTCCCGTCCCCAAAACCCGTTTTAGATGCAGGTGGGTTGTCCAACTTAGTTTTTCCCGATTAATGATATCTTGGTACGTGCGCACCAGTTCGCCGCAGGCATCCGCTTCAGCCGCTTCGTTGACCGACATGGTCCGTGTCAGCTGGTCCGCGTCGCCGGGCTTCATCATTCTTTTGAGGATAGTTTGGTCTTCGTTCATTACAATCTAGCACCCGCTTGTTCATTGTTTCTCGTCCTTGGGTATAGGATCGCAATGACGGCGACAAGTTTGGTCTCTTTACCGAACTCCATCCTAGTCAGCTGGCGGCCATTCGGTCCAGCCGAAAACCGGCCGATTCAACCTTTGAAAAGCGCCCGCCGCAACCGGCTCCTAACAGCCGCTTGCCATTTCCTAACTACGATCTGCCGGCCGAGAAAATCCCAGCTGCTTATCGACCCGGTTGCGCAGGCGTGCCCCGGCGCAAAATCGATTGAGATTTTCCACCAAAAGATCGACGACCAGTTGGTACCGCACGGCCGCTTGAGCTCCCACATGGGGTGTCAGCAGCAAATTTGACTGGCCCCATAATGGGCTATCCGGCGGAGGAGGTTCGGTCCAAGTCACATCCAAGCCAGCTGCTTGCAAATGCCGGCCCCGCAAAGCCTCCAGCAAGGCACTCTCATCAACTAATTTGCCGCGACCCACGTTGACCAGGTAGCTTCCCCGGGGCATTCGTTGTAGTTCGGATGCACCTATCAAACGTTCCGTACTGGCATTTAACGGCGCTGTGAGAATGACAATATCGCTTTGCTCTAGGAGTGCAGCGATCTCAGAGGCCGGTAATAATGTGTCGATCGCTGGAATACGTTGCGTGGCCTGCCACTCCGTATGCAACAGGTCGGTCGCCAATACGCGATTTCCAAAAGGATTAAGCACCTCCGCAATGCGTTGACCATTCCCGCCAAACCCGATAATTCCAATGGTCTTTCCATGCAAGTCATCCGTGGGTCGACGAACAAACTCACGATTCTGTTGGGCCTCGAAAAACGTAGGCAAGCGACGGAGTAAACCCAAAACTAAGGCCATCGCCTGCTCGGCGACCGAGTCGCAAAATAAGCCACTGCAACCTGACACGTCGATTTCAGAGTTAATGACTGCTGGCACCAAACAGTGATCCATGCCGGCAGCGGACGATTGAATCCATTTCAGGCGTCCGGTAGCCACGACATCTGGCCAAACGATTTGATGATGTCGACCGTGGCCACAGAAAACATCGCAATCACCTACCAAATCACTCACATTTTCTTGATCTGCCTGAACCACATCCCAATCCGGTACCGCTGCTTGGATTTGGGAAATCTGCGGGTGAGTGGCGGGAAAACAGGTCAACAATTTCATAGGGAAAAGCCTGGCTCTTTAATCCGGCCGGAGAAAAGCTAAACTCGTGGGTTCGACGACAGTATTTAACGTTGTAACCGCCCTTTGCTAGGACTACCATGCAACCAATCACATTGAACGAACTCCAGCAGACCGTCGACGACTGGATCAAAACGATTGGTTTGCGATACTTTTCCGAGCTTACCAATTTGGCTCAACTTGTCGAAGAGGTAGGCGAAGTGTCGCGGATCATGTCGCGTCGATACGGCGACCAGAGCTTTAAGGCTGGGGAAAATGATGAACTGGGCGACGAATTGGCGGACGTTTTGTTTGTTTTGGTATGCATCGCCAACCAAACGGGCGTCGATTTAAATGAGGCGATCCTTGCCAACTTGGAAAAAAAAACCACACGAGACGCTACCCGGCACCGCAACAACCCCAAATTGACATAAAGGAATTCTCTCATACCAGGCTACGATGTCGACCTCTTGCAGGAATGAATTCGAGCCGAGTTTGAACCAGTGCCATGAATATTACAATCATGAAACAAATTGGGTTCTGTGCCGGCCACCGATTAATGAATCACGGCGGCAAATGCGAGAACTTACACGGACATAATTACGTCGCCCAAATATTTGTGACCGGTCAACAAACCGATTCCATCGGTCGAGTCGTTGATTTCAGTGTTATCAAGAACCTCTTCAAAACCTGGATTGATGAACATTGGGATCACGCCATGTTGTTGTGGGATGACGATACGGTTTCCATTGACGCCTTGCGGACGATCCAGCCGAATCGCATTCACGTCATGCCATACAATCCCACCGCGGAAAATATGGCTCGCTACCTGCTGGAGACGGTCGCGCCAGAATTGCTGGAACAGATCCCTCAATACAATGTGCATGTATCCAAAGTTGCGATTTGGGAGACAGACACTTCCTGCGCCGAGGTGTCGGCAAGCAAGGATGCTGAAACGGGCGGAGCGGTTGTGGGATCATGGGAACAACCAGTCAAGTAAATCCTTCGATCGCAAGGCAGTCACCGAAGCGACTCGAAGTCGTCATTCGCTCACCCATTCAATCTACGAAAAGCACTGCTTTATCAACTTTCGAGCACGCCGCAGGGTGGGTGCGTATCATCAGCAATGAAGATCTTTTATTCTGACACATTTGAATTATCGCTTCCGGAAAAGCACCGATTCCCGATGGCGAAATACCGACGCCTGCGGCATCGCATCGCGGACGCCTCCGAATTCCAACTCGCTGAGCTGTTAGTACCGACCGGCGCAACTGATGAACAACTGGCGCTCGTTCACGACCCTGAATACGTCGCACGGGTGATTCAGGGAGAGCTTACCGATTTGGAAATTCGGCGAATTGGATTTCCCTGGTCTCCGGGGTTGATGGAACGTTCGCGACGCAGTGTTGGGGCGAGTATCGAGGCAGCCCAACGAGCCCTCCAAGAATCGGTTTCCGTCAATTTAGCAGGGGGTACCCACCACGCTTTTCCGGATGCAGGGCAGGGTTATTGTGTTTTCAACGACGCCGCCGTGGCCGCCAGAGTCTTACAGCAAGCCAACCGAGTCAAAAACGTCCTGTTCATCGATCTCGATGTCCATCAGGGAAATGGGACTGCCGCCATCGCGAGACCTGACCCCACGCTTTTTTCCTTTTCCATGCATTGTGAAAAAAACTTTCCTTTCCGAAAAACACAAGGGGATTTGGATGTCTCTCTACCTCCCGATACGGGTGACGATGATTTTTTGCGTGCATTGCTGATGGGGTTGGAGACCATCGAGCAACAGTTTGAACCCGATTTGGTTTTTTACCTCGCCGGTGCGGACCCTTACGAAGGTGATCGATTGGGGCAGTTACAGGTATCGAAAACGGGCCTCAGCCAGCGTGACGAAATCGTTTTTCAATACTGCACTCGCCATCAACTACCCATCGCAGTCGCCATGGCAGGTGGATACGCTCCCAACATCGATGACATCGTCGATATCCATTTCGCAACCGTTTGCCGTGCTTTGCAACATCACCAAATGACTGCCTAACCCAACTTGAGATTTACCGACATGAGCTTCGCCAAAAACTGAAAATAAAACGCATAACGGCAGGCGTTTAACGAAACGAATCGACCGATCGCCGGCACCCTGTGGGCCCAAACGGCGAATACAGCAGCAATTACCTTACCCTTCCCATTTTTCTACAGTGGTTTAAATTGCGATCTGTGAAAACGTTGGCCAAGGAGGCTGGCGAAACGATTTTCCGATGGGAGGGAAACTGCTTTGATGGTCGAAACCGAACAAGTCCTTGTCGTGCCTACGGGCCTTTTTCATGAACTGGGCCATTTCCAAGGCTTTACCACCGAAGTAGATAAATATCTCTCGGTACTGCTGGACCCCGCCAACACAAGTTACCGGCCGCGCGGAGAGATGGAATCGGACCCCTCTTTTAAGCAACTTATCCCGTACGTCGTTTTTCGTTTTCAGGATGCTTCCGGGGCCCAACTTTTTCGCTACACGCGAGGTTCTGGTCAAGGTGAAAGCCGCCTGCACGCCAAGAAAAGCATCGGTATCGGCGGCCACATTTCGACTTTGGACGAAAACTCCGAATCCGTTTACGAAAAGGGCATGCAGCGTGAGCTGGATGAAGAGACCATCATCGAGACACCATACCAAGCGGCTTGCGTGGGCATGATCAACGATGACGAAACCGAAGTCGGCAAAGTCCACCTGGGAGTCGTGCACATTTTCGATGTGGAGGCACCCTTAGTGAAAGCACGGGAAGAGGATATCAGCGACTCCGGATTCGACACAATTTCCAATATTCAGGCGGAAATCGAGCGATATGAGTCGTGGTCGCAAATCTGTTTTTCCGCACTATTTGATTAAAAGTCGTTCAACAACCCACGTTCGAACCTAAGTCGTAGCATTCAATTGACTTAAAGCAGGACTCTGCCTATCCTTCGTGTAGACAATCTTTTCGATAATCCCTTAATTCGATATGTTTGTTTGCTCAGTCAATGATCGGTACGAATAGCCCGATAACCATAAATAAGACATCCCTTTCCGCAGTGGAGATTAGCATGAGTGTAGAACTGACCGAAAAGGCAGCCGTCGAAGTAAGACGAGTAATGCAAGAAAACGATACCGAAGCGGGCACATTCCTGCGGATTGGTGTCAGCGGCGGAGGCTGCAGCGGCCTCAGCTACGACTTTCGTTTTGACGAAGAATTTGACGAAGCGAATGACAAAAAACTAGAGCAGCATGGCATCACGCTGGTAGTCGACAAAAAAAGCGCCTTGTTCCTGGACGGTACGACCGTCGATTGGCACGAAGGAATTGATGCTCGGGGTTTCACATTCAACAACCCGAATGCCGTCAAATCATGCGGTTGCGGATCCAGCTTCCAAGCTTAAGCAAATAAGGCCGCTTCCCCATCAAAACACAACCCTGCCTCAAGGCAGGGTTTTTTTGTGCGTTCAGGTAAATCAGACAAACGACCCAAACAGTAACAACTGGGCACCACCATACCTTGTTAGTGAGTAACTCGTATAATCAGGCTAGGCACCACGCAGCTTCCTTTTGCCCGTGCCATTCGCGCCCGCTTCCACCGGATTAGGAACCAGACACATGCCCCGATTTTGCTTGTTCACCGTGTTAATCGTCGTTGGAATGATGGGTTGTCCGTTGTTGATTGCACAAGATCCCAAACCGGATCCACCTGTCGAAAATCAAGCCGGCGAGACACTCCAGCAAAAAGCAAGTTATCTAATTGGATTTAACTTCGTTAAGAACATGCAGCAACAGGGTGTAGAATTCGATTTGTCAGCTTTGATGAAAGGTATCAATGATGCCAAGGCTGGTAACAGTCCCCCGATGACGGACGAAGAAATCCAATCCGTACAGCGTGCCTTTGAACGCCAGATCGTACAAAAACAACAAGCCCGCATGGCCAAGGCAGCGGACGATAACATGCGGAACGGACTAAAATTCCTCAAAGCTAACCTGCTCAAAGAGGGAGTAAAGGAATTGGAGAATGGCTTGCAATACAAAGTCATCAAGCCCGGCTTGGGCGAATCCCCAACGGTTAGCGACAAGGTTCAAATAAAATACAAAGCAAAATTCACGGACGGTCAAATCTTTGACGCGTCTCAGGAATCTCAACCCTGGTCCATCACCGTGGGGGCTATTGGTGTGCGGGGACTGGTCAACGTGATTCAAAAGATGAAACCCGGTGCGGTTTGGGAAGTCTATATCCCTTCCGAACTCGCTTTTGGAATTCAAGGAGATCCGTCGGGAGTTGTGGGGCCCAACCAGGTACTCGTGTACGAACTTGAGCTGCTGGAAGACTCCAAATAATCCAGACGGTGACCGGGAACACGTCCTCAGCGAACATGAAAAAGAAAGACATGCTGTTAGACGGTCCCGCCAGCGCTGGCACCGTTTTAATACTGGGACACGGGGCGGGGGCTCCGATGGATTCCCCCTTCATGAATTTCTTTGCCAACGCACTGGCAGGCCCGGAGCTTCGCGTCGCAAGATTCGAATTCCCCTACATGGCGAAACGCCGACTAACGGGCAAACGCTGCTTACCCGATCGCCCCCAGATACTGGAATCCACTTGGAGAGAGGCCATAGAGACCTGCGCAGGAAAAACCCTGGTCATTGGTGGCAAGTCCCTGGGAGGCCGGATTGCCAGCGTCGTAGCTGATACCAGCCGAGTCGCCGGTCTAATTTGCTTGGGTTATCCGTTTCATCCAATTGGTAAACCAGAGAAACTGCGCACAGCTCATTTGAAATCGCTGCAAACACCCACCTTGATCCTGCAGGGGAACAGAGATCCGTTCGGCAATCTCGACGAGGTTTCAAATTATCAACTCTCGCGACGGATCCAAATCCGCTGGCTAGAGGACGGCGATCACAGCTTCAAACCGCGAAAATCCTCTGGGAGAACAGAAGCTGAAAATTGGCAAGAAGCCGCCAACATGCTGAAAACATTCCTCGTTAAAACCTACTAGCCCGCAAAAACCCGGCTTTTAAGGCATTCTGAGGCCAGCAAGTAACGCAATAGGTAACTTTCTAAGTGTCGATTGATATCAACTCAGCACCTTGACTGGCTATTTGGCGACAGGAATCATTCCCGCGAACGACTCCACACAGCACTGCGAGTCTAAAGCAAGGCTCTCCAGCTAGACATCAACCGCACCCCACAAGATTGCTTACGAGGGGGTGCATTTCCTAAATATGATCCAGCGCTCAACCCGGCATATTGATATCGATGCTTTTTTTTGTGTTGGATTTTGACGTGCGGTCTATTAACCGCGAAATTCAGCGGATTACCCAAGTTTCCCCGATGGGCAATCGTCTTCGCTCCGATTACCCTCGCGCGTGCCTTAACTAATTCCATGGAACCACACCGTTGAAATTTCTTTCCGCCCTTACAGTCGTCAGTCTGTTATCGTCCTGTCGGTTGCCTATAGGCAACAGATATCACCCAATCCGAATCCAAAGGGCAGTACGATCACGGTTAGTAATAGTGGTGCATCGAATGCGACGTCATTTCTAAATAATGGCACGATCGATATCACCCAAGAAGGCATGCTGACAAACAACGGCACGCTGACCAACAACGGCACGTTTGACAACCAAGGCACCTTCAATCAATTCGGGGGTCGATTAACTACGGATCAGTTATTCACCGGCGGTACGTTCAATTTCAACGGTGGTACTTTGGAGATCACCGATGCTGGACAGGCGTTAACGGTCGGCTCAACGGAATTTTCGTTGACCAACGCAGCCGCGTTCAACACCAGTGCGGACACGACCACGCTGGGCAGTAACCAGCATCTGGAGATTGCCGGAGATGTACAAAACGACGGTGGTTTCCAAGTGGATGTGGGGAGTGGTTTGGTGTTGATTGATGAAGTGACCGGCTCGGGCGTCTTTTCGGGTGGCGGAGAAGTGACCTTCCAAGGTAATTTTCGACCGGGTGATAGTCCTGCAACCATTGAATTTGGAGGTGACGTGACGTTGGATAGCACGTCGACCACGTTCATTGAGATTGGGGGCTTGAGTGATGCGGAATTCGATCGTCTTTTCCTGAGCGGTTCGGACCCCACATTGACGATTGCCAGTGGCGCGCAGGTGGATGTTGAATTGATCAACGGATTCAGTCTCGATTACAACCAGGAGTTCGTCTTTGCCGATATCGCGGGAGCCAATGCCCCGGTGGGAACGTTCAGCGGATTGGGCGAGGGTGACCTGGTCGGTAATTTCGACGGCTTTGATCTGTTCATCAGTTATAGCGCCGGCACGGGCAACGATATCTCGTTCTTTACCAGTGTTCCCGAGCCGGGTGCCCTGGTGTTGTTCAGCTTGGTCGTCGGAATCGGCGGCATGGGTCGCCGCCGCCGTCGAGCCGCCTAGGCGATTCGGCAGCCCTGGTTACCATTTTCGCAAGATGGGGACTTTCTCTGTTCGGCCGGCGATCAGAATCACGGATGTTATTTTCGTCTTTCGCCCGCCGGTCGCTGGGTCACGCCAATGAGGGAGCCATGCGGTATACTGGGCAGCAGTAGGAACAAACACTAATCCGTTTGTCT
>CAJQPP010000095.1 GCA_905480235.1 uncultured Pirellulaceae bacterium | reverse complement strand
AGACGCACCGATTCGCTAGATCGCTGATAATGGTGGCATCGATGGCTCGGTCGTGGCCGACAATATCCTCGAGAAAAGCAGCAAGAACTACGGTTACGATGCCCATGCCGGAACCTACGGTGACCTGCTGAAGGCTGGTGTGATCGACCCCGTCAAAGTCGTGCGAACCGCGTTGCGAAATGCAGCCAGCATCGCCGCCTTGTTGTTGACGACCGATGCCATGGTCTCCAACTTCGAAGACGAGGACAAGAAGAAGGCGATGGTCGAGGGAGCGATTTCCTAACACCGACGAAATTGGCTGGTATTCCTTTCCCCCTGCCATGGGTGCGGGGAAAGGGATGCTGTGCCCTACTCTTTTTCTGCCTGAATTTACGCAACCAACCGAGCGCAGGCTATCTGTCATCTGGCCAACGGATTTAATTGGACATGGCGAAACGCTGTTACTACGAAGTCCTCTGTATCACAAAAACCGCCAACGAACGCGAGATTTCGAAATCTTATCGACGTTTGGCCGTCAAGTTTCATCCGGACAGTAACCCGGACGACGAAGAGGCTGACTTCAAATTTAAAGAGGCGGCCGAGGCTTACGATGTGTTGGGTGACGGGGAGAAACGAGCCCGCTACGATCGGTATGGACACGCCGGTGTGGACGGCAACCGACAATTTGGGAACGCCGAAGACATCATGTCCGCGTTTTCAGAGATTTTTGGTGGCGGCGGAGGCGGCGGAGGCGGCTTCTTTGGTGACCTGTTTGGCGGCGGCGGTCGACGCACGCGGCGAGGTGCCGACGTGCGAGCAGATGTTGTGTTGACCCTTGAAGAAGCCGCTAAAGGCGCCTCTAAGACGGTCAATTTCACGCGTGGCGAGGTCTGCACGACCTGTACCGGAAGCGGTGCACGCCCAGGCACCCAACCCACCATGTGCACCAAGTGCGGAGGCCGCGGTGTCGTGTTGCAATCCAACGGCATTCTGCGCGTGCAAACCACTTGTCCCTCCTGCCAGGGCAGCGGCCGCATGATTCCGGATCCCTGTTTTGATTGTCGGGGGTACGGAGTGCAAAAGAAAAAAGTCGAACTGGACGTGGCGATCCCCGCCGGCGTCGATGATGGAATGCGAGTACGCTTACAAGGGGAAGGCGAGGCTTGCCACGAGGGACAGGGACCTGCCGGCGACTGTTACTGTTTTATTAAAATACGCAAGCACAAGTTGTTCCATCGTGATGGCGACCACTTGGTCCTGCAACTACCGATTACTTATCCCCAGGCAGCACTCGGTTCGAAGATCGAAGTGCCGACGTTGGAGGGTCGCGACGAATTAAAAGTTCCCTCCGGCACCCAATCGGGTGATGTTTTCAAGATCGCTGGACGCGGCATGCCCGATCCTCAATCGGGCCGCACTGGCGACCTGTTGGTACAAACGTTTATTGAAACTCCAAAAAAACTCGACGAACGACAAGAAGAACTGCTCCGCGAATTAGCGGAATTAGAGCACTCCAACGTGACCCCCCAACGTCGTAGTTTCCTAGACAAACTTAAAGATTATTTTGCCGTATCGGATAAAGATCAGGACTGAAAATGAGCAATGAAAATCCCGAGCTTGATTTGCATAACGAGCAACCCAACACCGAAGTTAATGACGCCGGTTCCAGTGAAGCCACAGCGGAAGATTGGAAACAGCAGGTGGCTGAAGCTGAGAAGCGGGCCTTAATTTACCAAGCAGATCTAGAGAATTTCCGCAGACGAAAATCCAAAGAGACGCAAGATGCGCTAAAATACGCAGCCATGCCCTTAATCAATAGCCTTTTGCAAGTCTTGGATAATTTGGATCGTGCACTCGCTTCCGCCGCCGCCGATGATTCTGCCTCGTCGTTACGCGAAGGTGTGGAATTAGTGCGAACTCAATTGGTCGACGCGTTGGGAGCTCAAGGTTGCCAAAGGATTGAAACACTTGGCCAACTGTTTGACCCGAATGTCCATGAAGCAATCCAAATGCAACCTGCCCCGCAGGCGGCCGCCAACACCATCATTTTAGAAGCCGAATCGGGTTTCAAATTGCATGATCGTGTCGTGCGGCCAGCGAAAGTGATCATCTCGACCGGCCCCGCTAAATAACGGTTGACCTAAGATTGCAATGGGTGGTCAAAGCTCCCTGAAGCTGCCATGAAACATCCCTTTCATAGGCGAATGGGTTGCCGACGCCGAGGGGCGATCAATGGTCGTGTCCCGATCGCGCGAGCAAAATCTTCTGTCGTCGCAGAGGGTGATTTTGATCTTAGAGAGGTGCTTGGAGGTTCGAACCCATACAGTTTTCAGCTTCAAGCTTCCCACCTGGCCAATACCAGCATGTCTTGAAGCAAACTGACAACGAATGGTTTTCTGATAGGGGCAGGCTCCGCGGTCGCCAACCGGTTAATACGAGTGCCTCGGAAAATAGAAAAGGGTTTCATTGCATAAGTCGGCAAGCATATCCGCGTTATTGCACGAATGGTGTGTTTGATGTTTGCGGTAACCCTTGGCGCAGGTCGACCGCAAGAGAGTTACCACGATCTCCGAGATTTGTTGTGTTTTGACGTGGAAAGTTAATTCAAAGACTTTCTCGTTTTGTGTACAACAGCGTAGCTTTTTCCAATAAACGACTCGTTTCAACTTGTTTGATTTATGACTGGGAAACCATTTTATGAATTGGTCAAATCGAAAGACGAAATTTTCTGCACGCGTGTATGTCATGACGACCTTGTCGTGCATGTTCAATATGGTCATGGGAAACATGCTGTTGATTTCCACGAAACACTTCATCATCGCGTCTAAAGTTGGATTGGTTTGTGCGGGCGGTTTTGCGTTGGTTTCCCTCACGACCTCTAAGTTGATTCAAAGCAAATACTTTCTCGCGACTTATGTGTTTGCCGCAACGGCCGTTGTTGATTTCTTTACTCATAAATCACACTTTGGAAACGACTATGCCGAGGCGTTTGCGACCGGTTTATGCGCTGCTCTGTTATCGTTGATCGGCTCATTCATTTTAGATCGCAAACCACAACTCGATGGCCATTCGATTTTCAAACGTTGACTAAAAGGGTTTTGCACGCGGCAAACCGGTTTCAGTATTTTCGGATTCCTGTTCAACCAACATCAAAGCCGCAAGGCTTGACTAAGGGGGCATTTCAACTCCGGACTTGGCAAAACTGTTGATGAAAATCAACGCCTTCCAGTGCCAAGTCAACTTGGTACTGCCCCGACATACCTTGCCTGGCGTTTGCAAGGGAACGCGACGCGAGTTGCGATCGCGAAGATCTTGGGGGGGCTATCGGAGTTACCAGGTTTCGGTCATTTGACAGCGTTATGATTTTTTACAGCGCCATGATTTCAAATCATCGCGTGGCAAGTGCCGGGCCTACTTGGAAAGAAACCAGGCGATCTACCAAGTGCCTCGCTGCAGGAAATTACCAGTGTTCAGGGAAACTCAGACGGGTAGCCAATTCGCTCCCGCGAACCATGACTGCCTTTCCCAGCCAACGATGCGGCATCGGATCAATCACAAGTCTGTCTGCATTGGTCCTTCCGCGGTGTAACGGTAAACGGTAAATTAGAGCAAACCAGCCACCTATCCTCCTTTCAACGAAGGAAACCCGACCTTGCCAACGTACGATTACGAATGCGATGCCTGCGGTCACACCATGGAATTGTTTCAGCGCATTTCCGAAGATCCCATTAAGAAATGCCCCGAGTGCAAAAAGAACAAATTGCGACGGCTGTTTGGAACCGGTGCGGCAATTGTCTTTAAGGGGAGCGGCTTTTACGAAACCGACTATCGCAGCGACTCTTATAAAAAAGGGGAGAAGAAAGCCAAAGAGAGCAAGAAAGATGCCTCCTCCAAAGGCGATAAAAAAGCGGACTCTAGCAAGTCTGCCTCGAAATCAGATGCGAGTGGCGGAGATACTAAATCTAAATCGTCGGGTGGCGACAACAAGAAATAAGGGTTTTTATATTCTTGTGAGACTGCAAACAAACGTCCCGCGGAG
This sequence comes from uncultured Pirellulaceae bacterium, assembly GCA_905480235.1. Lineage (GTDB taxonomy): Bacteria > Planctomycetota > Planctomycetia > Pirellulales > Pirellulaceae > CAJQPP01. Next base: position 1,061 of record CAJQPP010000095.1, on the reverse strand, counting down.
GCCGCGTGGTTCCGTTGAATTGACGGGCAATACGATCTGACGTTTAAGCTCCTGATGGAACAGCGGAAAAGTGAAATTGAGTCAGTAAATATCTGCTTGTTCAGATAGTGTTGATCCTCATACCGCGTAAGTCGCAGTTGATCGTTTACCTCAAGGCACTGCTGGAGATTATTCAAGGAAGCTGCCCGCGAACGCGGGATCTACATTCAAAATTATTCGTCGCTCGAAAATTAAAGCCGGTTGAAAAACTGGCTTTTGCCTCAAGTTGAAGCATCGACTTCCGCTTTTTTGTTGCTTATTCAATTGCTTGCATTAGCATAAATCCTCAAAGTAGTCTCTGATAAACTTCGATCGGCTCAACTGGCTGTTCATCGGCCTTGTAACTCGACCTGCAATGATATTTTCATGCGAAGCCGGTTGCATCAAGTAAAATCAATGAGGGGTAAGGTTAAGATGTCGTCATTCGTCGCTTGTTCAGCAAGGATCGTTTTCGTTTTTACATTGGTTTTATATGGGTCTTTAAGTGCGACCCAAGCCCAAACCATTGATTGGAACAACACGACCGGAGCGCCTGATCCTTGGTTCGACGTTGGCGGCAATTGGGTGGGAGGGGCCGCACCTACGGCCAGTCAAACCGCACGCTTCAATCAGGCCGCGACCTATGAAGTGTGGTGGGATGGTTTCACCGGGGACCGCGCAGTCGGGTTCTTGAGTGTGCTGCAGGGAAATGTGACTTTCGATAATCGTGACACGGCAGCTTCAACTCAGTATTTGTTGACGATCAACGGCTCGGGAGGGGCAGGTTCGTTTTCTGATTTTTCGATCTCAGGCGCTGGTACAACGCTTACCAATCGTGGTCTGCATCTGCAAAGTCTCGGTGGCGGTGCAATTATCGGTGGCGCGACATTAACGCTCGATGGCTCGGACCCCAACGGAGCCAGATTCACGGTTAGCGGCGGCACGGGATTTGACGTTTCCGGTAATCTGAATGTTCAAGCGGGCGGGATCCTCGACAACACCAATGGCTACATAGGCCGGCTTTCTGGTGCGGCGGGCGTGGC
>CAJQPP010000094.1 GCA_905480235.1 uncultured Pirellulaceae bacterium | reverse complement strand
GCTCTATCAATTGAGGAATCTGATCAAGATTCTGCAAATGACTGCACCGCACCACGGCCGTCTCCAGCATGGTACGCACCGACGCGCTAAGCCGCGCTTTGACCAGACTCTGATCCAGTACCTGCAAGATCGCGAGGACCTTTTCCACACCCAAGGCGCCTGCTAACTCATTGAGACGCGGTAGATCATCGGCTGAGCAATTCAGCATGAGTTCTTCGCCACAACCCACCAAACAAGCCATCGCATCACGGAAAAGGCCCAACAACTGGGCCGTAAGTTGCCCCGCATCGACCCCCGCATCAAGTGACTCATGTACCATCGTCAGCGCCTGGGCGGGTTCCCTAGCAACCAACGCTGAAGCGATATCGAATACGGCATCATTATCGGCGGTCCCCAACAAGCCATGCACATCGGTGACGGTGATTTTGTGACTGGAGTAAGACAGCAGCTGTTCCAACAGAGATTGACTATCCCTCATTGATCCGCCAGCGCGACGCGCTAGTAACTCCAATGCTTTGTCTTCAGCCTCGATAGATTCGGTATCGACGATGTGCCGCAGTCGTTCCACGATCGCTGCCGTTTTGATGGGTGGAAAATCAAATCGTTGGCAGCGGGACAGGACTGTAATCGGAATTTTTTCCGGGTCGGTGGTACAGAAAATAAATTTGACGTGCTGCGGCGGTTCTTCGAGAGTCTTCAACAACGCATTGAACGCTGCGACGGTCAGCATATGTACTTCATCAATGATGTAAATCTTGTAGCGAGCGCGGCTGGGGCGAACATTCGCATTGGCCCTGAGTTGCCGAATCTCATCAATCCCGCGGTTACTGGCGCCGTCAATTTCCAATACGTCGACATCTTCACCTGTGGCCACACTCAAACAAATATCACAGGCGCCACATGGCTTGATGGTGGGGCCTTCGGTGCAATTCAAACATTTGGCAAAGATACGTGCCGACGAAGTCTTCCCAACACCCCGCGCACCGGTAAACAGATAAGCATGGCCGACGCGATTTTGCTGGATGGCATTGCCCAAGGCGGTTGCCACCTGGGACTGCCCTATCAGATCGTCGAAATCGCTGGGGCGATAACGGAGAGCAACAACGCGATACTTTTCAGGGGTGCCGGAGTCTGTATTCATATCGGTATTCTATACTCCCCGGGGTTCCTCAAGGGAGGGGACAACTGGCGTCAGAATACTGAAACGTGAAATCCGCAAGAAACATTCCTACGGAAACGGCGTTTCCGCAGAAAGCGAAAAGACGGCTGTCGGCCAGAGGGCTCCGCACAAGAGTACCCCGCTTATGGCTGCTCCATATTTCAGGCCTGACCCGGTTCGCGGCTCCCCCTCACGGAGCCCACTGCCCGACAGCTCGAGAAGCCAATCTTATCGACTGGCGAGCACTAGTTGTACGACCCGCGACGGATTTCGTCAAATCACTTTTTCGCCATGGTCGCCAAGGGCACAAAAAGGTCGCGATGAGCGGGGTTTGCGAGAATTCCCTCGGCAATACGCTCGGCTAACGCAGAGATCGTCATCAGAGGATTGCAGCCCAACGAGGAGGGAATAATCGACCCGTCCACCACATACAGGCCGTGATGAACCGCAGGCCGTCCAGCGGCGTCCGCGAACCCTCCCCTCGTACCGTCAAAGACCTGACCGTCGGCATTGACCACGCCTTCTATGGGATCGTCTGCCAGGGCACAGCCGCCGAGAGGGTGCACCGAAACCAAGTTATCCCCAAATAGCTTCAGCCGCTTGTATTCGCCGCCCGACGCTTGGGCAACCCGCTGAAACTCAGCCCACATGGCCTTGCGAAAAGGCGCTTGCTTGAGCCCCGGCCAACGCATCACGACGCTTCCCTTTTCCAGCGTGATTCGGCCTGCCGATCCATCGTGGCCCATCCCCAACATAACCCCACTGCGGGTCAACTGGGCGTCCTGCAATAGAACCTTGAACAAATTGGTGGCCGCCCTTGGAATGGCGGCATCTTGAATCAACATCCGGTCTTCCAGTCGAGGTCGATGCTGATAATGCAACGAGGTTTGCACGGTGGGGCCGATGTCGTCCTGCCGATCATCCAGCGCCCCAACGCCTCCGATTTTACTGCAACCTTTTTTGTTGATAATGAAACCGAGACCATCGCCGTTGCATGACCATCGTTGTCCCAATGCGGTGGACAAACACAACCCCTTAGGTTGAGACTTCATCAATATCCCGGCAGAGCCAGGACTACCGGCTCCCAACACCACCATCTTTGACCAGACCGATGTGTAACGACGCACCACACCACAATCGCGGTCATCAAAAAAGACAAGATCGACTTTGTATAAACCGTCAATTTTTTCGATAGAGCGCACCTCGACCTGAGTATATATTTCGGATCCTCGAGAACGCGCGAGAGGAAGAAAGTTCATAGCCAGCGTATTTTTTGCGCCCACGTTGCAACCCGTGATGCAATCGCCACAAAGAGTACACGGTCGCTGAATCATCTCCTGAGGATTACGTGAAAACGCATCGAGGTAACGTTCGTCATACATTACCCCAATGGGCGACAGGTCGAAAAAACCGCGGTAAGGGTGCAAGCGGTCCGCGGCGCAGCGGCGGGAAACCACTTTGGGGGTTTGGTTGCATGGTGTTCGGGACAGATTTAGCGCCGCCGCAACCCGGAGAAAGTAGGGATCCAAAACCCTGCGGCTGCGTAGCGCTCGAGGCCATTTAAAGACCGAGAAAACATCGGCATCGGGAATCAATGCGATGCCTGCGTTAATCAGCGAACCTCCACCCAAACCATTGCCGGTCCAGACATTGATTTCGTCGCTCATAATCACATTGTGTAAACCCAATGGGTTCACCACGGTCCGCTTCTTGGGACCGGTCAACTGATTTCGAGCTTGTTGATAGATGCCGCGAAAAGTATCGTCAAATTCTCCGGGGACCCACTCTCTGCCGCGTTCCACAATCGCCAGTCGCTTACCCGGTGCCAGGCGAGCGGCCAGGCGGGCCGCGGAAATCGATGCCCCATACCCCGAACCCACCACCAACACGTCAAATTGTTGATGCTCTGGTAATGTCGAGGCATGGAATAATTGTTCAATGGGACTGGATAACTGCCCCCCGAATCGCAGCATGCTGTTTCGGTAATCGTTGGCTGCACGCCGTTTAAGATTCGATTGCTGAGTCGGTTCCGACTTACCAAGAAGCTGGTAAACACGCGGCTCTTGAGGTTTAGCAGCCAGCTTTCCGGTCCCCGCTGCGGCCAGCGAAGCGCCTAGCGCGGCCCCAAGTACGGTACGCCGATGCGGTTTTCCGATTTCTGCCATTTCAGCCTATGCCGCGGATACGGGTCCGCCCCAAACACGCTTAAAAATAGAAAGCCAATCTTCAGAGAGCAGCCAATTCACTGAGCCAACGCCCCTGATTTAAATCGTAAAAACGATGGCGCAGATGTTAAGCGAAATAAAGAAAATCAGCTTTCGGAAAGTTAGCTAATTTCGGAAAGAGATAACGGCATCAAAAACCGAGTGCTGGCAAGCAAAGCACTAGCGTTCGAACCGCCGCTCGTAGGGAACGCGTGGCCCTGGTCGCGTCCTCAACGTGGCTTCTTCCGGACGTTTCGACACCGTCAGTGTCAAATTCACCGGTTGCCCTTGTCGCAGCACTTCGACTTTGACCTGCGCATTAGGTTGCGTCATGGCAACAAAACGAAACAACATGTGGAAGGTCTTGATATCGTTGCCGCCCCAATTTCGAATCACATCGCCAACTTCTAAATCGGAGCCGAAGGCTGGGCCGTTTTCAGGAATACCCCTAACCAAGGCACCGTTCAAGTCTGGTAATCCCATACGAATCATATCAGCGTGTTGTACCGCGATGGGCCAAATGCCCAAGTAGGAACGAGTGACTTTTCCATTTTCGATTATTTGGTCAAACACGAACTGCCCGATGGTACTGGGAATCGCAAATGAGATGCCCTGGAACTTATTCCCAAAAATGGAGGTATTGATGCCTACCACTTCACCGCGCGCATTGACCAAAGGCCCTCCACTATTTCCGGGATTAACGGCAGCGTCCGTCTGAAGATACTCCCGGGTGACGTCCTGCAATTCCCCGTTACCCCGTTCTTTAGCACTTAAGATCCCTGAGGTTACCGTTTGTTCGAGTCCATAAGGACTGCCCACAGCCCAGACCATCGATCCCACACTGAGGGCATCACTGTCGCCCCATTCTGCGGGTAATAAATCGACCGCTTCAATTTTGACGACCGCCAAATCTGAGGCTTCATCAACGCCCACGACGACGCCTTCGAATTGACGCCGATCGTGCAAACCAACAAAGACGCGACTGGCACCGCGAACAACATGATCGTTCGTCAGAATGTAGCCTTCTTCAGACATAATGACACCCGAACCCTGACCGCCCCAGGACGAACCGTCTTTGGTCTGCACGCCTTCAGCCCGGATACTCACGACGCTGGGTTTGATTCGCTGAGCCACCAACTGAAACGCCAGCGATACATCCTGCAGAGGCAGACCTTCTAACAGTTCGCGTGCGTTTTGATATTCTGCGGAAACCCGCCCTTTGGTAGCAGCATACTGATATCGCTCAATGGCAACCGGCCCCACATACCACGCTGTCAGGACCAGCATGACGGTCGCGAGAAACCAGAATATTCCACCGACCAAACCTTGATGGCTCATCGGCGGAGCTTGTCCCTGACGAGCCGATGCCGCGCCGGTCACCAGCGATTCGCCGATAACGTGCGGGGTCACTGGCTCAGTCACTGGCTCAGTCACTTGTTCAGTCACAGGCTCATTCGGTAGCTCATTCGGTTGCATGTCCATTTTCGTGAGCCTGATTCCAAATCCGCAAATATTTAAGGTGAGCGCAAATTAGACAAAGTCCGAATTGCGTTGTGCTGATTATATCCTAATTGGCTCAGCCTTTATAAGTCTCGGATTTTGCAGCGAAAAAAAGACACCGCAAAAACTGCCCAAAACGGGGCCTGGGTGAACGGTTTGAACGGGTTCAGGGCGAATTTTTAATTTTGCAAGCCGTTTATTTTTTTAACGGCCAAAACCAAATCCAAAGGACAGCCCGTAAAAACCGAGGCTATCACCCACCTGCATGGCAGTGTCGCTGCCGGCCCAATACTGTGATTCCAACGAGGTTTTCAAAAAAACGGATCGGCAGCGGGAAAGCTGTTTAACCCACTGCAGACCAATGTGCATTTCGAGAATAGGTAACGTCTCGACTTTACCCAACTGCTGAAAACCAAAGCTCGATGCTCCTTGAGCCGCAAATACCTGTTCCCGCCTTCCAAACAAGACCGACCCGTGAACACCCGACACTAACTCCAACTGCGTATGCCCAATTGGGCGAAAATACTCGATGCCAATTTTCGGCCCGATGCCCTGGTATTGATTGGTATTTCGCACAATTTCGACGCCCGATATGGGATCAACCAATTCCGCAAAGAGATTTTGTCGCAGATCGATTGCACGTAACGCAACGGCCCCGCGAACTCGGGAGATCGGATGCCATTGATCTTTGAAAAGCGTGAAATCGACGGAATCAAATTTCAACTGTTGCTGAACGGTGATCCGAGATCCGTCGTTGGCCGCTTCCCCGAGCTTGAATGAGTTGTTTGTGTCCCCTAAGTCAATGGTTGCTATGGCCGAATCACCACTGCCTGTCGTGAATTGCTGCACGGCAGAAAAACTATTTAATCCCCAATAAGAAAGCTTGGCCGCCGGACCGGCACTGGTCTGAAATCCTACGTGCAGGCGGTACGAAACATCGAATCCAAAATCGACATGCTGGTTCGTGGAAAACGCATCATTTGAAATTGAAAAGGCGTTATTCGATTCAAATGTCGGCTCCAAATAAACCACATCCATACCGCCAAACCAAAAGCCATTGTTGAGCGTTGCCTGTAGCGAGTCGTAACCCTCTACATATTGGCGATTGCGAAGTGGTTGTGTGGTGGCAAATTGTCGCCAAAACTCTTCGCGTGACATCGATTCGGAATCGACCGGAAGCGGATTCAAGGTGTTCATCTGGATGGGTGGTTGCACCAAATCCAAATCCACCTCCGTCCCGCTTGGTACTATTTCCTCATAGCGTGCTAACGGTCGAGGCGATTGGGATGGCGCTGTATTTTCCGGGTGAGCTTGCAAATCATCCTGCTGGGCTTGAATCAACACCATCAGTGGATGGCGTGTCTGCTGATCTTCAGTGTTCGAGAATTGCTGATAGCCGAAGCAGGTTTGCGAAAGCCAAATCGACAGTCCAACCCACACCCAAGCCGCGCAAAGCCGCACGGGCGGCCGCAGCCGATTAAATGCAGAACTGGATGGCTTGGTTTTCATAAGGCGAGCGACATGGAATTACAGACATATTCCCAAAAGTCTCATCGACCCGCGCAGCCGTGATAACGACAATGCCTGTGTTTTCGAGAGCCGTTTACGCAGACGATAACGCCTCGCCAACCAGAATAAATTACCAAGCCCCCCAAAACGTGGCCGCAGCAACCTGCTTGACCGAGGGCAGCCTTCAATCCAAACCCGCTCAGCCGCGATCATTCAGGACACTTGCGACTGACGGTCCTAAAAGCGGTTAGTTATCTAACGATTCGGGCATCGTTTTTAAGAATTGCAACTGGCTGCGGGCTTCGTCCGCCCATGGGCCGGTTGGGGAGAGGGTGACAAAGCGTTCCCAGTGTCGAATTGCTTGCTGGTAATTGCTGGCAGATTGCTGCAGGCGGGCCAATTGGAAATGCACGTCCGCGTAATCCGTGTGATACTCCAATGCTCCCTGCAATGCTGAGATGGCGTGTTCGTATTGCCCGATTTCGGCTAACACACATCCCAACGCAGCACGAGCCTCGACCATCGTCTCGTCCAATTCGATGGCCATGTAAAACCGTTCGCGAGCCGCTTCACAATCCCCAATTCGAAACAGTAATTCACCGACGCGTAAACAAATATCGGCCTCGGGACCGAACGCTAACTGCAACGAGCGATAGACCTCGATCGCTTCGCTTAATTCACCTGCACCTTCGAGCTGTTCGGCCAAATCGATGTATTCATCGATGCGGCTATGCATGGTTAATTCGGCTGGTTGCGAAGCTGCAAACGGGAGTATGTCACCTTCGTTTTCCCAATTCGCTGGATCTTCATTCGTCTCTCGGTGTTCGAAATCGATGCGCCGTTGGCCACCGGGTTCGACCAAGCCTCCTCCCTGTCTGAGCAGGATATCTTTGCCATCCACCAAAATGGATAGTTGATTCAATGGGCGATTCAACTCGGGTAACCAGGCAGCAAGCCGACGGAGATTGCTTTCAATCGTCTTGGGATCCAATCCCAGTTCAACCAGTGTTGCAATCTGTTTCGCCGCCAATACTTCCTCAAAATCGAAGTAGGGCAGTTTGCTGACATTGTTTACGGGCTGAATGAGTCCACGGCGTTGCCAACTGCGGATGGTAGAGACCGGGACGCCCAATAAATCGGCGACCATGGAGCGTGAGTAAAGGCTACGCACGCCCTCGTGATGGTCATCGAAGAACATCTCCAGTTGAGATTTACCAACGACCTGAATCGCCCCTGTTTGCAGGCGTTCGATAATAGGCCCCGGCAATTGTTCACGGAGTGAATCAGCATCGGTCCCCACGGAATCCACAACAAGAATGTCAACATTCGGTTCATGGGGCAAGCACACTGTGGCCCCCGCCGGGAGCAGCAAGGCTTCCAACTCGGGATCGCGAAAACCGACGCAAGCGACAACCCGGCCCTGCAATTCAAAAGTCGGCGTATCGCCAGGCCTGTGGAAAGGCACCGTAGGGGGCGAATCAGTTACCCGATTGTCTTGATCGTCCATACATCTCAAGCGGTAAGCGAGGTTGGGTTCCCACAGGGAATGCCCGAGTATTGTCTGGTGAAACCTCTATGTGTCTAGCGGGTCTTCCAGTTTATCGCTTTGATTTTTCTCTTTTGGCTTGCTGGGGGCGTCCAAACCCGGATCTTTGTCAGACTCCGCCGCTTTTTCACTGTCCAAGGAAGGACGCTTATCAGCCGCGGATTGACCATCACTTCCACTGTCAGACTCGATTTTGCGAAGCTCGCCCGTATATTCGTTTTGCTTGGGCGCCACCGTGGTCAGATCGGATTCAGGTTTCAAAGAGGTTTCAGGAAAGACATCTTTGGAGCTTCCTGGTACCTCTTTCAGTTCGACTTTAGGCCGAGCCGAGTCGACGCGAACAGGCTCTTCGGTAATCGTACTTTCGGAAACGACAGGTCGCGATGTGACAATTTCACTTTGTAAACTTGGCAGGGTCGAGTACGTAGGCATCTGAATCGGGTTGCCCCACATATCGACGGGGACCCGCATCATCACGGTGCGAGGAACCTGGATGGTCGATTCCACAGGGACACGACGTGTCACAACCACTGGGACCTGTACTTCCTTTTCCACGGATTCCCAACGGCACACCTGCACATCTTGAACTTCAACGCGTTCGACGGTTTCAAAACGCTGTTTTGTAACAGGCACCTTGCGAACCATTTCTTGGCGTTGGTAGGTAACCCGCTCGATGGGAATACGTTTGGTGACCATGCGCGTGACCGGCCGCTGCACCTGAACAGGCACTTTGCGAGTCGTGACCGTGCGTTCGGTGCGTTGCGTTTGGACGGGAACCTTGCGGGTGACAATCTCGTCGACATACCGCGTTACCTGTACCGGTTCCTTGCGTACCACGGTCTGCGGAACGTAAGAGGTTCGTTGCACGGTTTGCGGCGTCATGGTTGGAACCATGGTGGTTTGCGGAACGACCACAGCGGCCCCAGGAGTTTGCACCCAATTAAAACCTGCACGCTGCCAAGTTGACTGACCGGTCCATGGGTTGTATTGCCAACCGCGCTGTCGCCATTGCCATTGTGTCGTTGCCGGTAGATTAGCGACGCCAAAACTGTTCACGGCAGCCGTACCGGGGGTGTATTGCGTTTCATTGGTTACTACCGGACGGTAAACCGTGACATTCTGATTCTGCATCATGGTTTCAGTAATCGGTTTACGAACCGTTACCTGCTCTTCTCGGTAGGAGGTTTCCACGATCGGTTTCTCTTCGACCACCTGCTCTTCGCGCATTTCCGTGGTCGTCTCCCAAGTCGTTTCCTCAAAGGTCTGCTCGCGATAACCGGTTTCGGTGACGGGTTTCAGGACCGTGTAACGTTCTTCCCGATAAGAGGTCTCGGTGACGGGCTTCAGCACCTGGTACCGATTCTCCCGTTTCTCGGTCGTCCATACCGGTTTGTATGACGTGGTGCGTTGCGTTTGATACTGGGTCTCCATTACCTCGCGGTAGCTGGTAACCTTCTGTGCTTCGTAAACGGTCTTGGGCACCATTTGGTATTGAACGCAGGCATTCTGGGCCGTGACCTGATGGCAGCTCAGTAATGTGCCGACGAGCAAGAGTGCGGAAAACAACACACGATTCATTTTGAAAACCCGTTAATTTTGAATCCGATGATGGGACCCGTACGGCAAAGCTGTATTGTTCTTGGCAAAACGACCAGTGCCGCCGGTTAGGCATTCCCAAGTTTCGCGAAATTCAATTGTCTCTGCAAACAAAAACGTACTTATGCACCAGCCTAATCAGACCCAAATGGTCCCCCAGCCAACACTTACGAAATTTCAGCAACTTTTTCGGACTTTAACGGATGCGCCGGCGGCATGATTGGCAAAATTGCCCTAACACGTTCGAATAATAAGGGTTAAGACACAACTTTACCTAATCCGAAAACTCTGACAGCACCTTGCTTACGCGTTTCCATGCAACACCTTTTTGAAACCTTCTCCGACACCGCCACAAACCTGGCTTGCGATGATTGGTTGCTCCAGCAATGCGACTCCAGTGAATCACCTTGCGAGGTCTTACGTATCTGGGAGAACGCCGAACCTGCAGTGATCCTTGGCCGCAGCTCCAAAACCGCCGTCGAGATCAACCATGCGTTTTGTCAGCAACGGGGGATCCCAGCTTTTCGTCGCTGTAGTGGAGGCGCGTCGGTGATGATCGGCCCAGGCTGCCTGATGTACGCGGTCGTTTTGGATTATCGGTTACGACCTGATCTCAAGATGCTGGATCGCGCCCACGCTTTTGTCATGGGAAAACTGCAAGCCGCACTGCGTGCTTGTGGTATCGATACTCAATTCTTGGGCACCTGCGACTTGACCGTGGACGGACGTAAATTTTCCGGTAATAGCCTACGCTGCCAACGCCAGAGTTTTCTCTATCACGGTACGCTATTGTATGACTTTGACCTGGCATTACTGCATCAATGCTTGGGAAATCCGCCCCGGCAACCGGATTACCGCGCGGGTCGTGGCCACCAAGATTTTGTCACGAATTTACCGGTAGACAAACTCGAACTGATGGCAGCTCTAACGCAAGAATGGAACGCTACTTCGCGTTATCCGCTGAACGATCGACAGGCGATCGAAACGTTGGCGGCAACAAAATATGGTGACCCGGCTTGGAATCAAAAACTGTGACCCGCATGGGAAGCGGACGTTTTCAGCGTTCCCCTCGGGGAATCCACCACCAAGACATTGATCTACCAGGGAATTTCCATGTAGCCGACGATTTGTGCCGCCAACTGATCCATGAGCCGTTGTTGAGCCGTCGTCAATGATTGACCGCCCTCGGGAATGAAGACCACGTCTTGCTCCAACTGCAAGACCTGCCGCTCCATGAGCGGAACGCCACCACGATCGGTCCATGTGACTTCCAGACGCATCACATATTCCAAGGTGCGGGGGTCGTCATAAACGGTTTCTGAGAGCACCCGTTTTCGTTCCCGGATGATTCGACCCGTGAGTATGCTTTGAGCACGACTGGCGGATGTGACTGTAAAAGGCGTACTCAATTCCACTTGCTTGACCACGGCCTCCGTCATTCGTTGCCCAAGAAAGCGACGGTAGGAGTCGCTCTCAAAGATGGCAACATGGACGGTGTTTATATCAAACCGATACATCGTCGATGCACCGAATTGGTAAGTCTTGCATCCCGTCAACGTGACAAGGAGACCTAGCAACAAGGCATAAGCGACATAGGAAGATCTGGGCGACAAATTGCGGTCCTGCATGTTCGTCTAGCGAAAAATGGACTCTCGATTACCGGGCGACAGAAGCGGCTTATTCCGTTCCTTGACCGGAAACAAATCGGCTAACCAGGGGACTTTTTGAGAGGGTATATCGTCTTCGCCACCCAGAGCAGCAATACGCTCGTCGGCCTCTCCGGCTAACGAAGTATCATCGTATTTATCGGTTACCTTGGCGTAATAGAATTTCGCAGCGCGGTTCTCGCCCCGCTTTTCGTAATATTGCCCCAGCGTCCAATCCCGTTCCGCCAGCAATTCGCGGATGCGTGTCCCTTCGCTGGCTAGATACTCTCGTTCCTGTTCGACTTCGGCAGGAAATTGACGAACCATGGCTTTCATGATCTTTTCTGCCTTGAGCAAATCTGTTCCGTCATAATTGGGTCCGCGGTAGGATGCCAAGCGAGCTTTAAGTTCAAACAAATGAGCATAAAATTGGTGTGAACTGCCAGGGTAAGTCTGCCGTAGATCTTCGTAAGCGTCGGCCGCATCGGCATAAAGTCCCGCCTCAAAAAAGGCGTTCCCCAAAGCTAACGTGGCGTCGTCTGCTAACTTCCCTGTCGGATCATCTAAACGAATGCGATGCAAAATGCGTCGCCCTTCTTCATCCAGACCGGAACGAGGTCGACTAGAATCGCCAATCGCCCAACCGGCTCCATCGCGCTCCATGGAAAGCCAATACATGGCGATCTCCATACGCCGCTGCTCGATCAAATCCAATTGCCGCGTTCCCGAGTATTTATTGAGTAGGATTTCAAATGCCCGGTTGGACAATACGTAGTCGTCGGCAAAGAACCGTGCTTCCCCCTGCAAAAACAGGGCATCATGTTCCAATGCGGAGTTTGGCCAGCGATTGGCAGCAATTTCAAACTGTGTGGCTGCCTCGCGAAATTGCTCTCGTAACGCATCTCGCGTTTCTTCGCTAATGGCTTCCGTATCTTCGCGACTCCATTCGGAGAGTGCCCGATCGTAAATCTCTTTACCTTCGCGGAAAGCTGCTTCGCCACCTTCCTGAGTTTGACCCGAAAATCGAGCCTGTACCGTCGTGCCGATACGACTTGGACTCAAATCACCCCACTGCATACGGTCAGGGCTCTTTTCGCCAAAGACGTCGTATTCATCCTCCTCACCGCGGGCCGCTTTGGCGTCGGTTCCCAAGAGGCGACCGAGCGACCAATTGGATGAACTATCTCCGGACTTTACAGAACTACATCCTGAAAGCACGAGTAAGCCTGCCGCTCCAAGGAGGAGCATCGAACAACATAGATGGGATTGTTTCACGGGACTTCCTTGTCCTGGTTATTTCAAATTTTGTCTCGTTATTCCCTGAACGCTTGCTTCAACCAAGCCTGCATCTTGGGACGGTAACCAATCAGGTCCGCCACATACTGCTCCAGCAATCCGCCCAATTCTCCGCAACTGGATTTTGTGATCTCCACACCATCCAGAGAGGCCATTGGTTCCGACAACTTTCGCATCAACAACAAGGTTTCCTTGCTCAAGCCCACCACATTCCGTTTGCCACTTCGACACAGCGGGCAATAAACACCACCGGCTAACATGCCAAATGCAACCCGCGTGGTTGATCTTGAATCGCCAACCGGGTTACCACATCCCACACAATCATCCAGTGAGGGTTGGTGCCCGAGTGTGGTCAGCAAACCCAACTGAAATTGCAACAACTGCAATGCAATAGAAGGACTTGCCACCGAATCAATCTCTTCAATGGTACGCTCTACAAGGTCGTATAGTTCAGGTTGAGGGTCTGCGTGGTCCGTCAGTGCCGAAACCAGTTCGATCACATAAAGCCCCGCATAGAACCTCGTCAAATCGGAAGACGAACTGCGAAAACGACGAAGCAGTTTTGCCTCGGTCAACAGATCCAGCTTGTCTAAAGATTTGCGGAGGAACACTATTCGACAGGTTGTTAACAAGTCAATAGCGCCCTCAAAGGGACTCCGCAAGCGTCGAGCACCTTTTGCCATTGCCGTTATCTTGCCGAAATCCCGAGTGTAGAAGGTGACCACACAGCTAGTTTCGCTGAATTCAACGACTTTTAATACAACTCCGGTGGTCTTCTCTGCTGGCATTTTCCTGCTTGCAAGCGGCTTAGCATTTAGCCTGCCCACTTTATTGGATCGGGGAATTTTTCGGATTTATTGTGGCACCGAAGGAGCAGGTTTGCCACACGGCATGACGTATGATCATTGATCCGGGAACGAGTTCATTAATCCGTTATCGACCATCGCTGGCATCCGAGACCGTTGTCGGCTCTCCATTTTCTTCGCCAACTTTTTCTTCTTCCACAGGAACAGGAATTCCCTCTAGAAGGATTTCGGCAAATGAGGCGACCACATGATAGGGAAGAATCCCGGGGAATGTCGCTCGCAACTTGCCCTTTTCATCCACAATTACCGTGGTTGGAAATCCCCGCGACTGCTTCAATTGCCTGCGAACATGCGGGCCTGCGACGAGGCACTCGATGTCCAAATCTCGTTCCGTCAAATACGCATTTAAGTTGTCGAAAGTCGCTTGGGACTCATCGTCGGAGACACAAGCGACGCTCAATACTGTTAAATCATCCACCGCAAACTTTTGCTTAAGGCGATTCAAAACGGCAAGATTTTTTTGAGAAGGTCCGTTACTGGGCGACCAAAAAGTCACGACCTTCAATTTATCTCCTTGGTCCGACAGTTTTTGCAATTCCCCGCTCAAATTGGGAAACGAAACGTCGAAGTTGGTTTGTTGAAAATTGCCGATGCTCTCCAAAATCGACTCTCGCAACCTAGCTTTGTAATTCACCAACTCCTCACCCAACATCTCTTGAAAATCGGGACGCTCGGAAATTTCTAAAAGATCCATATCGTTGAGCATGAAATTCATATTATTGAAGCCTCTTTGAACGGCTTCGCGCAACGAGGCGATACACTTTTCATGTTCGCCTTCGACGGCAAACGCACATCCTTCGTTGTAAAACAGGTACGAATTGTTGGTACGAAAATTGGCAAGACTTTCTTCCGAAATATTCTCCATGTCAGCGAACTGCTTCTCTATCTCACGAGCCAGTTGGGCGGCTTGTTTATGTAACTCGTAGCCTTCCGCTTTTTTCCCACTGGTAACCAATTGTGTTGCGTAACTCTTTATCCGCCGAAAATAGTTAAGCTTGATCTCAAGATTGTCTGGGTAAACGCTTCGCAATTGCTCAAGAATCTCGATGGCTTTGGGAAGGTCTCCTTGGGTCACATATCGCAACACTTCAGCCGTGGCCAGCGATCTGCCCTGCGCTGTTTGCATTTTCTCCAAGTCCGTTTGTTCCTGAACGGCTTGTTCCTGGGCGCTCACCCTATTCGGGCAGGCACAGGAAACGAGCGAAATCAGGCCCAGCAGAACGATTAATCGGCAGCTAGAAAATCGGTTACGTAACCAGCGTAGTGCGTACATATTTACAGCGGTACTTTTCGAGAATGAAGCGAAAGTCGGCGTGCCAAAGCGGCTCTCTCATAATACCATTTGGCTTTGGGCCCGGCAGGGCAAAAATCGGGTTAACGTGCGTTAACCCTTACCATTTGTGACGACCAGGGAAGTGGCGTCGACTCGGCAACCATTTTACCTACCTCTGCGAGCGAGCCCTTGCGCAAATCATCCATCACATCAGCACCGGGCACTTGGCGTCCCATGATCCGGCTGGCCGCGCCGGTGCTGGGCGAAGAGACGCTTACGCTGATGGTCACCTGGACGGACTGGTATCTGACGGGCCGGTACCTGATGGAAGGTGGTGACGCGGTCAAGGCGGCGATGGGTTTAATGGGATATACCATGTGGCTGATCCCCAGTTTATTTGCCGCAATCGCGATTGGAGCCACGGCCATTATCGCCCGGCGTGTTGGTGAGGCTGATTTTCGAGCCGCGCAACACACCGCGAATCAGGCCATCATGCTGGGAATGCTTTTCGCCATCGCCATTACCGCTCTAACGTTTTGGCATGGCCTTGATTTCGTGGCAGCGATGCAACTGGAAGGGCAAGCCGCACAATATGCGCACGAGTACCTGTGGATTATCGTGCCCGTCATACCTCTCATTATGTTGGAACAGGTCGGCGCTGCCTGTTTACGGGGAGCCGGTGATACGGTCACGGGGTTGGTTGCGAAATTGGTCGTGGTCGTCGTCAACGTGGCAGTTAGCCTGACTCTCGTTGTCGGTCTTTTCGGTGTCGAGCCGATCGGTTGGCAGGGCATCGCATGGGGCACTGCGATTGGTCATGCCTGCGGCGGCACGATTTTGCTAATGGCACTTATCTTTGGCCGCTACGGGCTCAAACTGAATCGGGCCATGTTGCGCCCCCAAGCTGATATCCTGAAGCGTCTATTAAAAGTGGGACTGCCAGGTGGATTCGACGTCGCCACTTTACTTTTTAGTAATTTGGTATTCGTCGCCGTCATCAACAGCCTGGGAACAGCCGCGGCGGCGGCCCACGGTTTAGCCGTCCAAATAGAAGCCTGTGCTTTCTTGCCAGCCAACGCATTTCACGTGGCGGCAGCTACGTTAACCGGCCAGTTTCTCGGCGCGGGTTTACCGGCAAAAGCTCAGCGAGGGGCCCTGCTCTGCATTGGCTCATCGGTGGTCGTGATCTCATTTACGGCGCTGGCGATGTATTTTGGAGGTAGCGACCTCGCAGCCTGGTTTACCGGCCAACCCGGTGATGCCACCACCGTCCAGGTAGCCCAGCTATTAAAAGTCATTGCCTGGGCTTTGCCGTCGCTTTCCATCGTAATGGTCACCACGGGTGCCTTACGAGGTGCTGGAGATACGGTTTGGCCGTTACTCATAACTATGTCGGGGTTCTTTTTGATCCGGATTCCTCTGGCGATTTTCTTTTCCATGGATACCATCGAACTGCCTTATTGGGAGATTTCGATCCGCGGTATGGGCTGGGGCGTTTCCGGTGCCTGGATCGCCATGGCTATCGATCTTTTCACCCGCAGCGGTTTGGTATTGTGGCGGTTTTTCCTCGGCACCTGGAAGAAAAAACAGATCTGAGCTTTTGACATTCGGGAGATTGACCTTACCCTGATCTCAACGACGACTTAATCATTCCGTATCGTCGGTAACCTATAATTAGCGGTGAATCATCCAATTCGGAAAAGGTGAAACATAAAATGAAACGTGTCAGCAATAAGATGCTCGCGTGCATTGGCATTTCCCTTTTCGCCGTCTGCAATGGCTGTTACCCATCGCCACCTCCGAGCACAACGTCTCTACAGCGTGGAATCAACTATCTGGTTTCCCAACAAGCGGACGACCATCTTTGGCATTCGCCCAATTACGGAAACCTCAAGGACGGGGCTGCCATCACGGCTCTGGTGCTGGATGCTCTTGGAGATGGTTCGGGCGCTGAGAGGATCGATTTACAAAACGCGTTAGACGCGTTACTGCCCATGATTCAGGAAAAGGGATACGTGACCAACGCAGACGGACCGGATTACACCACCTACGCGTCAGCCATGTTGGTCACCGCCATCTACCATCTCAACCTGACGGCTCCTGACGACCTGACGGATACACTCGGTGCCTATCTATCCGAGGCACAACTGGACGAAGCCGAGGGATTTGAATCTAGCGATCTTGATTTCGGCGGTTGGGATTTGACAGGCTGGATGACCGGACAACGCCCGACCACGGGCAGCAACATCTCGGTGTCGACAGAGGCTCTCGAGGCCATAGTCTTGCTCCGCTCTCAACAAGCAGAGCAAGGTCAGGGTCCAGTGGACGAATCGTGGTTCGGCGAAACTGCCATGCAACAATCGGCTGCTTGGTTATCGCGTATGCAAAATCCCGACGGTGGATTCTTCTTTCATCCCAAGCGAGAACATATTGGAAACAAAGCGGGATGGGATCATCAGCAAACGCGTACCGGTCCTGGAAGTTACGGAACGGCAACCGCCGACGGGCTACGTATGCTAACTGCGTTAGGGCATTCCGCCGCCAGTAAACCCGTCCAACAAGCGGTAAACTGGTTAGTGCAACACAAAGATTTATCGACAGTGCCGGGATTCGAGGCGCAGGGAGATACCGCCTCATGGGCCTTGGGATTACGGTACTACTACTATCAATCGCTCAGTCGATCATTGGCATTGTTTCCCGAAAACGAAGGGCGACGCATTGCCACGCAATTGATGCAGATTCTTAAGAGCGAACAGAACGCCAATGGAAGTTGGTCTAATTCCAACGCCCGCATGCGTGAAGACGACCCCTATATTGCGACCAGTTTTGCCGTCATCGCGTTGCGCAACTGCGAGTTATTTTTGCAGTCGCACCCTGCCTCACGGCCTTGAAAGGCGTCCACAGATTTGGCAATTCATTGCGCGGTCGCTTGTTCTTGTTTATAAAATTCGACGACCACCGGTCGTGCGTAAACGAACCGATTGATGTGCGGTCGCTTCTCCAATAGCAACGTCTGTGCCTGCTCGGGAGACATACTGCGGTGCCGAATCAACCAACACATTGCCACCGTAGCGCTGCGAGCCCGACCGGCTTTGCAATGGACATAAACCGTCCCGCCATTTTGCGTGTGCTGCTGAATGAAATCTACGGCGGTCTTAACGCTTTCCAACGAAGGATGGGTGAAATCGACGGTGGGGACTCGCAACTGCACAATGCCGTGCTTTTTATAAGCCTCGACAGGGCCTGCATACTCGGCACAGGTATTCACCACGCAAGTAACCCCTTCGCCAGCAAAGCTCTCGACATCTTTCTCAAAGGGCAGGGCACCCACGATCAAGGTCTCATCAATGCGATCCCACCAATTTCTTACGCGCAACCACCGTCCCAGCAACATATTCCAGATCAGCGTGGGAACGAAGACCACCGTCGCCTTGATTTTTTCAAACAATGCAAACCTCAAATCCAGGGCAGGAACCCCGCCATTTCCGAAATATCCTGTGCTGGGCTACATTCGCCCAACTGCGAAGATGATTCTTAACCAGTTGACGACACTTGGCAATCGTGAAGAATAAAGATCCACGTACAAGCTCTGCTGTTTTCGGGATCTCAAGGAATAACTTCATGTCGGAATCCATCAAATCACTTGTAGCCAGCGGTACTAAATTATGGCTCGATTCCATCGACCCCGATCTCGTCGTGCAAAACAAAGCGATGGGAGCAACCGGGGCCACCAGCAACCCGATCATTATCGCCAACCTCATCAAAACAGGCCGATTCGATAATGAACTGCAGGAAATTGCAGCCAAAATAGATGGCGATGTCAACGTCACATGGGCCCTGACCGATCACCTTGTTCGCCACGCCCAAGCGGCATTTCATGATGTCTGGCAAGCCAGCCAAGGTAACAATGGATACGTCAGCTTCGAATTAGACCCTCTCCTGGAGGATCCCACACGAGGTCCCTCCCACGAAGAAAGGGTAGCGTCCTACATCCAAACGGCGTTGCACTGGAACGAAGGCAACGACAACCGCATGATCAAAGTTCCCGCTACGCCCGCTGGCTTGGATGCCTTGGAAGAGATGGTGGCTGCCGGCGTAAATGTGAATGTCACGCTGGTCTTTACGGATCGACAATACCAACTCGCCCGCGAGGCAGTCTGGCGAGGAGCACAGAGGCGAGCTGATTTGAGCAATTTCAAAAGTGTTTACTCTATCTTTGTCAGCCGCATCGACGTCTACACAGAGAAACACGTTCCCAATTTATCGGCCGCCGCTCAGGGCCTGGTTGGTATCGTGAACGCTCAACGCATTTGGCAAGACAATCAAAATTGGTGGGCCGACAAAAACTGCCCGCTACAACAGGAGATCATCTTCGCCAGCACAGGCACCAAAAAAGCATCCGATCCCGCTTGGAAATATGTCGCGGCATTAGCTGGAAGCGACATCCAAACCAACCCCCCCGCGACTAACGATGCGGTCGCAGAAAGCGGCGTCTCATTCGTACGCAAGTTGGACCAACTGCCGGCTGCCGAAATCCTTGACGACATCGATCACCATGTCGATTTCGCACACTTGGAAGAGACCTTAATGCGTGAGGGCATTGATAAATTCGCCGCACCGCAAATCGCCTTATTGGAACTGGTCGGCGAAAAGCGAGCCACGATGGCCACTTAAGAAGAGGCGTCGCCTGACGTTTCCAAGTCGTAAAAATCGATAATTTGCTGCCAGCATTCCTGAGGGGAATCTGCGTAAGTAAACAGCTTGAGATGACGATCCTGAATGACGCCTTCGTCCGCCAAAAACTGAAAATTCAAAATTGAATTCCAGTAATCCCGCCCATACAAAATGATGGGGACGCTTTGCATGCGTTCTGTCTGACGCAACGTTATCGCTGTGAAGAATTCATCCAGCGTACCGAAGCCGCCGGGGAAGCAGATCAACGCCTTGGCACGCAACAGGAAATGCATTTTCCGTATGGCAAAATAATTAAACTGAAACGCCATTCCGGGGGTTACATAGGAGTTTGGGAGTTCTTCGAAGGGCAATAAGATACTCAACCCAATGGAGGGTGCTCCGACATCAAAGGCCCCGCGATTTGCGGCTTCCATGATCCCGGGTCCACCACCGGTTTTAATGATAAACTCTCCCGCTGGGATGGTTTGAGCGTACTCGGAAACCATTCGCGAGAATTCCCGACACTCATCATAGTAACGAGACTTGGCGACGTAATTTTTTGCAACCTCTACTTTGCGCGTGGCCTCCGCATCATCCGGGTTTTCCGCTAATGCAGCTTCAGCTTCCGCCAACAAACGAGTAGCCTCTTTCCCCTCTTTTATTTGAGTGCCCCCAAAAACGACAACCGTCGAGCGAATCCCTTTTTCTTCGAGAAGCATCTCAGGTTTGAGCAGCTCCAGTTCCAAACGGAGCGGGCGCAAATCCTCACGGCGAATATAATCGGGATCCAAATAGGCCAAACGATAAGCAGGATCGTTGATAATTTTATCTTGGCGAATTTTAGCTGCGTCGTCAGACAATTGAAATTCTCCGTGTGGCGTGAATCGCTGATGAAATAAGAAGCCTGAGCCACCTTGTGTAACGCTTTTATTACGACTTGCCAATGCCAGCGACACCGGCGCCACTACTTATCGACGCTCCCTTTGCGCGGCCAAACCACATGATCGGTGCCCTTCTGAGCCTTTTGAGCGTATTGATATTGGCTTGTGGGTTCGGGAATCCAATCGTTTTCTCGACTCCATTCCTGAATCCCAATTTGCACATCCGGTCGTCTACCACTCAGAGCCAGTCGTGGCCTAAATCCTCCATTGTCCTCGCCGTCCAGACCCACACCGTAGATGACGAACCCATCTCCCTGGCGACTGTATTTCAAAGGTTTCCCGCTTTGAGGATCCAGGGGAAGTGACTCCAAAAAACCGTCCAACAATGCATCTGCGGAGGCTGGCCACTGCCCGTTTCTGACACGGTATTGGTAAACCGCCAAGGCCATCGAGGCACCCGTTCGGCTTGCCCGAGCTTTCAATATATTTTGATGGATCCCTCCGCTGGCAGGGAACAGGAACGCCAAAATGGGATGCTTGATGGCCGCCTGCCGCACCTCCGCACCCAAGTTATCCCAAAAGGTTTTTTCATAGACTGGCGACTTGAGCTTGAGCTCTGTTGATAACAACCAATCCTCCATTTGTTGGGTTGTCTCACGTCGCGTGGCGATACTGAATAATGCGATTGGGCCGGTCAAAATTTTGTTCGCCAACCAATAGCTAAAACGACCTCCGCCAATACGCTCCACCAGCAACTCACGCGAAATATCGAGGATTGCAAGTCCCTGCTTGGTAATTCTCCCATCACCTTGGCCGTTATTCGTATAGACACGTTGGATCATATCCAACATCAAAATTCGCTCACCAGATAGACTAAAATCGAACCCTTGGATGACCCTTTGAATCGCTTCCTGCAGGCGTACCAATTGGTTCTGGGTGAATGGTTGTGAATGCTTCGCAAGCAATTCATCCAGCAATTCAAATCCCAACCGCTCCACCGAAAGCCCTACCAGTTTACAAATAAGGAGATTCGAGTCCGCAGCCTGTTGCGATAATCCCATTATGGATTCGATATTCTTCACAATCCGCTCGGTGTCTCCCTGTTGATTCGCATATCTTGAGTCGACGATTAAAATCCTTGCAGCTTTCCGGAAACTTTGAATGTGAGGCAACAACATATTCATCATGGATTCAGCCATCAGAACATCCACATCTGCCGCCACTCCCGCGACACCCATGCCACCTCTGATGGGGCCCTCCGCAGGCAAATCGGGAAAAAGCGCCGCTCGATCTGCGAGCGAGTAATCGTTCAGATTGGTTTGCAATACCAATCCTAAATGCGGGGCCCGAGCTCCCGCCCTCAAAGACTCCAGAAGACTTGTGGAATCTTCGAGCTTCTTGATCGCACTTGCCCACTCCGCATCTTCAGGCTGGACCAATCGAGCGCTGATCCCATCATCGACAAGAAGCTCTTGAAAATGCCCACCCAACCCTTCACAGAATTGATATTCGGCCCACACATCTCGATAAATATTCCAAGCTTTTTGAGAATCCGGAATCTGCTCAACTTCGGCATTCAGCTCTGCCAAATAATTCACCGACGGGTCGGGTCGCCCGACAATAAATAACATCCAAGCAATAACGATTCCGCTAACCGACACCATTCCCAAGAGCGCGATAGAGCGTGTGAATTTTGGAAACATTGCTTAACCCCTGCATGGAAATCTCAACTCAATTTAACGGGAGAAGTCTTCAAAGTCTAACTTAGGTGAGAAAGAAGGCAAAAACCAGGCTGTGAAAACACCCACCAGACAGCCAGGTTTTGTTCTGTTTCGCAACAGGCATTCATTTAGAGGTATTGGGAAATGCCATGGCCTGCATTGGCCATGGAATCAACCCATGCGGTGGTCTCAGGATCTTCAATCAACGGGGGTGCATGATGCGGTTTAATGCGAGCATCAATTACCAACGCCCCGTCACAACCCCAGTGTTTATTTGTGGTGAAACTGTTGACCCCATGAATATCGACGGCCGGATTGCTGCGAGTGAAGACGGTCCACAAAAAATTATTGATGTGAGCTGCACAAAAACCTGCGTCGTCCACCAAAATAACCAGCGGAAATTTTTTAAGCCCAGTGCAGGCGGCGAGCCGACCACACAAGTTCGAGGCATCATCATTGCCTTCTCGAAAAGCGGGCCCAGCGATTGCCAAGACGCCGGGCAAGCAAACCGCCGGTTCGGCAAAGCCGTTTGGTAAAGTTAACTCGGATGGCACCTCGGTTCCCAACTCTCGCAACACGGGCCCGGCAGCGGCCATAACGACCTTGGATCCTTCGTTAAAGCCCGATCCCGAATAATCCAACGTATCGATAGTCGTACGGGTTTGAAAATGCAGGTCACGCTGCCAGTTTACTTGCTGCAAAAACGCTTGGAAAAAATCCGCGATGTTATGCAAATCTAAATTCGGCACGCAGGCCTCATCCATGATCATCAAATATTTGGCTAAAGATAATTGCCCCTGCCCCAAAATAGCATTGGCTTGGGTGAGTATTTCCTGAGGCCCCTCGGGTTGATTCCAAGGGACGTATCGCTCGCTGCCAATCGCCAGCAACAGCGGATGGACTCCCGATGCGTCGACGGCATGAACCCCTCGTACGCCCGGCAAAACCGTTGGAATAATAGGGCCGGTTAACTCGTGAATCAGTTCTCCGAACAGCGTATCTTCTTGAGGAGGCCGACCCACCACGGTGAACGGCCAAATTGCATCCTTGCGATGCCACACATTTTCGACCTCCAAAACCGGAAAGAGGTGCTCCAGACTGTAGTAGCCGAGGTGATCACCGAACGGCCCCTCTGGCATCAGTTTATCAGGGTTGATCGTTCCCGAAATTACAAAATCCGCGTCAGCGTAAAAGGGCAAGCCGCCGTTGTTTTTTTGCATCGGAATGCGGTGCCCTGCCAACGCACCCGCAAACGTCAACTCGCTCATGCCCTCGGGTAACGGCATCACCGCCGCCAAGGTCATCGCCGGCGAGCCGCCCACAAACACATTCACGTGAAATGGTTGACCCCGATCTCGTGCTCGTTTGTGATGCACTCCGATGCTACGGTGGATCTGATAATGCAGTCCTACCTGATTGGAACCGTATTGATTCCCCGTCAATTGCACCCGATACATCCCTAGGTTGCTGTGCTTGAGACCCGGTTGAGCTACATCCTCGCTGTAAACTTGTGGCAGTGTTACAAACCCTCCAGCGTCCATAGGCCATGAGACCAATTGGGGAAGTTCCGCCACGCTGGTGCGTTCCGCGGAGACCGGTCCGCGCCCAACCATTTTGGGACGCATGGACAGTGCAGTCAGCGGTGCTTTCCAGTAACGCAGCGGCTTTTGCAGCGCCTGGCTTGGATCAATTTTCAACTCAATCGCGCGACGCACGCCTTCGATCGTATCTCGAAAAATAAATCGAGCTCGCTCGATGGTTCCAAACAAATTGGAGACCATGGGAAAACGGCAACCGGTTACGTTGCTGAACAGGATAGCCGGTCCGCCGTTTTGAAAAACACGCCGTTGAATTTCCGCGATTTGCAGATTCGCATCCACTGGAAATTCAACTTCAACGAGATGTCCGTGTTTGCGGAGATCTTCTACGCATTCTCGAGTGCTTCGATATCCCATAGAAATTTCGCAAGGCTTGCTTTGCCGTGAATTAATCCGCCGCTACCCGTCCATTGTTACCGAATGTGTAGGGTTTTGTTAACCATAGCAGCTAAGAAAGCGAACGGTCGCAATTTTTCAAGACGCGTAATCGTGGCTATCCGAAAACATGATTTACAGCCGTAGCATGTCCTCAATTGCATCGAGGCTCATGGTTTTTTGCGGATCGCAAAATTGACTTGCCCCTCGTTGTCGGCGATTTGCGACAGCCGCTCTTGGCATCGCACGTACAGAATCCCATCGGCATTGGCGGTAAAATCGGGCTCCACCCCCAACTCAAATTCCTCTGACAATTGGAATTCGTGGAAAATCACTCCTATCAGTCTTCCGTTACCGCCAGGCTCACCGTTCGCATCAACCGCCGGACTGAGAGGCGAGTGCTTCCAGTCACCCTGACAACGTGTTTCGTAAACAACTCCTTTTTCCACGATAGCGCCCGTGGACTGCCACCCCCGCGCGGACTGAATCACCTGCTGGATGGTCTTACTCCCCACAGGTTTCGCTTTTTCATCCCATTGCCAAGCGATCAAATCGGCCCGCAAACCCGCCTCAAGGTGAGTCATGAACTGTTTGTATTCAAATATCAATTCATTGGCTTGCTTGCGGTACGTGTTTTCAAAACTGGCTTGGGACGTTTTCTTCATGAGGGCCGGACCCAACCGGCGAAAGGCCTTGGAGTAGTTAGGGTTATTTGCGAGCAAGTGACAGAGCACCCAACGCCAGGCATACGCTTTCCAAAGTTCGCCCTCAATTCTTGTAGCGTTGATAATGCTATTCAACGATTCGGGTTTCCGGGAGCGCAAGTACCCGATGACTGCAGGACTTGCCGTGACGGCAACGTCATCCGCTTGCCAGTACTGTCCCATCTCGGCCATACCTTCGGCATACCAAAGTGGGCCCGTCCCCTGAAACGCCAAATAGCAAAAACCATGCACGGCTTCGTGTTGCACAACGTCAGGCTGGTTTGCTGAAAACACAACGGCCTGTTGATTGCCACCGAGGCGACGGTAAACCGTAACGCCTTCGCCAGCACGAACCTTGCGAATGACTCGCGGGTCCCACTCGGATAAATCCCATTTACCTGGATCGTCAACGACAAAAATTTCGATCGGCAGATTGGGGCGACGTCCATAATAGAGCGTTAACAAGCCGTACATGGCTTCCAGCTTATCCATCAGCATTTTCGCCTGACGATCAGAGATGTCAGCGGTTAACCGATAATGACGCTCGGGACTCTCCCATTGCTGTGGCGAATCCGGTGCTTCATCCGATTCCTCGCGGTACTTTAAGCCCAATTGCTCATCGATACTCAGGTTAAGATCTTCCCTCGGATCCACCATCGTAATTTGGATTTGCCGCACGACGGAATCGCCAGTAGATAATTCAGCAGCAGACAAGCGATCCACAACATCCCCGGTTCTTAACGTTCGCAAAGAAGACGTTTGATACTGCAATTCTGTGATGACCGAGGGAGCGAAAGTTACCGTCTGCCGCGAAGCGAATTCGTGCCGCGGTACAGACAACACAATACGTTTTTTGTTCAGCGATTTAATTTGCCCAACAATGCGGGCCTTCACCGATTTCCCAGGCACCGCCTCACCCTGAATCGTGATTCCTTCGGGCACTGCGCCCAGCGCCAACAGTTCGGCGGATTCAACCGTGCTGACTTTTCCATCTTTTTGCAAATCACACTGAATTGCGATGACCATGCCCTCGCGCAATACACCACTGGAAATCGTGCCCTTTACATTGATGTCCGCCAATTCATCTAAAGCTAAATCGCCGCCCGATAAACCAATAGGCTGACCAGGACTGGCTTGGATTCTGAGTTTGTACTGCTTGCCATCGGCAGCGATAACCGTCATTTCATCGCCGACCAGCGATTGCAAAAAACCATCGATTTGGAACTCACGTACCACCGCAATCTCACGTTGCGCGAATAGGTTTGTAGCAAATACCAAAGCAAGGCAAACAAACGACAGTCCACTCAGGGCCTGGTGACGATGGTTCTGATAGAAAAATCTAGCGAGTTTCATGTGGCTTAAGAAGTGTGACGACGTGCAAATATCTTTGGACAGATCGGATTACATTAGTCCAGTTTATCGACTTCGCCTGTTAAACCAAACTCGCTTGCTCAAAATCCACCCAATATCCATACAACTTCTACAAAAGGCGGTTCCCCCATCTTAATGATCTTTTGATTGGCAAATATGTTCCTTATGAATTACAACGAACATTGAGGGAGTTCTCTGGCGAACTTTTGTCCCCTTTTCCCTTGGTTGCAGCAGTATCACGACTTTTAATCACGGTATTTCAATGCGATTGCGTCATCAAATTTTTTGTGGGTTTCTAGCTGCCGCGTTCTTTCAGCAAACCTATATTTGCCATGGCTCCCCAATCGGATTCTTTCTCGGCAGCCAACAGGACACCTCCCTTCCCGAGTCTGCGCCTGCGCCGGTTACTGATACCGCAGATCCACAGGATACCAACCGGCCCTCGGCGTTATCAGAAGAAGGCCCTTTGCGGGATGCTCGGCAAGCGATCGACGAATACCTCGACGCCAGCACCGAAAATGGAAAGTTGATTTTCGAAACAAAGCAAACCTATCCAGAAGTTCAACCGATTGCTGAATCGATACGCAGAATTTCACGACGAAGCGGAGGAACTTCGTCTCGAAGCGGATCGAATGGATTCAGCTTCTTTTTTAATGGAGACCAATTAAACGGGCGGCTCCAATGCGTTAAGAGTGATGGCTTTTCCACGAACTCAATTTTCCTAGAGGAATTAGGCAAGCCCAACCGCACCCTAACCATCTCGAGTTCCGAACAAGGGCGCATCGCGTTCACGATCAACTCCGGTGAATCAGGTTATTTTTTGAGGTTGAGACAATCCGAGGATGGGCAAATTCTAATCCAGGAAATGGATCAAGAGAGTTTGTTTTCTGGTGCCGCAGATGACTTTGTCACATTCTGTATAGAGAACCCCAATTTTTGCTCCCAACGCCTTTTTCCGACTCTAGAATTTTTTGGCATCAACGAGATCCCCAGTCCTTATACGGACGAATCCCAAAGGATCTTTATCAAGACAATAACGCCGTGGAGCGCAACTGAACTCGCGCGCATTCGCGAACTCACCGACGCCCTAGACGCCGACAACTACAAAGCAAGAGAAGCCGCCTCGAAACAAATACAAATCGAGTTGGACGATATTGGGGTCATGCTAAAACTGGTCAACGACCAGCAATTCCGACCCGAAACCCGGGCTCGAATTCGCAAGTTAATTTACGAATCATTGGATAAGGATCAAAAAAACAAAATCGCCAGTTACGAAAAATTAATTACTAACGTGACCAGCGAGTACTTGGTCAATTTGATTGACCTGCAAACGGACCCCGGCAATCGCCAAGTGCTGCTTCAAAGATTACGGACGCTGCAACCTCAATCGGAAACAAGTAAGCTCAGTGATCAAGCACTGCTGGAAAGTCTTGGTAAAGAAACCGCCAAGACCAACTCAGCTTTGCCTCACCTAACAGCCACCGTTGATGATGCTGAAAACCTCCTGAACGCACAGGGGTTTTTTGGAGATATCAAAGAGGCGACTGGAGAAATCCTTCGCCTCACGCCCCATGAGAGTTCACTTAAAATTGATCGGGAACATTGGAAAGCATCATTTAATGGCCGTTCTGTCGCGGAACTATCCTTAGAAATCCAACAGCTATTAGAGAAAAACAACTTACCCGAAACATGGTACAAACCTAGCAGCAGATACGATCTTACTAAAGCAAGCCATCCGCAAGTTCTTTTTGAGAGACTTGGATCCGTGCACGGTCGACCGAGCACAAACCACAGCGCTTCTGGTAGAGAAGGTAGCAATCGCAAATTTGACGGCGAGGAAATCAAAGGAAAACTAATCTTCGATCAACAATCAGGGAGGCGACCGCACTCTGGCGAACCCCAAAAAGTGATTGATTTCAACAAGCATCCCGTTACCATCGAACTCACCGAAAAGCAGGGGCCCCAACGCCGTTTATTAATCCACGAGCCCACAGCGGGTGAAATGCGGCTATTGCTAGTTGGCGAAAAACCTAACCATGTCGTTCAGTTAGTTCTCAAGAAAGAAACCGCTTGGCTGCAGGATATGCGGGGTACCAATACCCAGTTTTTTAAAGCCGCTAACTTTCAAGAAATGCAGGTGAACGAGCCTGCTTATTTCAAGGAATATTTCTTTCCTCTGCTCCGTCATATCGGCGTTAAAATCGACCCGGCACTGGACCCGCCCGTTGATGGTAATTGAGGAGCGAATAGGCGATATTTTCTCAAAATCCGGCTTCTATCAGCAGCTCCGCTCCAAGAAGTTTCGTAGCGGTCCAAAACTCGTCTATTCAAACGCGAACATTCGCTTAAACTGGTGAACCACAAGGCCGGGTGGTGAAATTGGCAGACACGCTAGATTTAGGATCTAGTGCCGTGAGGCGTGCAGGTTCAAATCCTGTCCCGGCTACTTCCGAAAAAACAGGGGTTTGCTGCGAATCTGGCAGCAAGCCCTTTCTTTTTGCCTCCAAAACAACATGCGAAAAACGTGCTGGGGCTTCATTTCTTAAGTTTCGCCGCTTTACCCCTGCGCCCTCCGACTAACTCATGATCATCCAGGATCCCAACCAAAAAGATGTTTATTGACCGGCACTTGGACTGATCGGTTTGCCGTCCTTTCGAGAGCATCCACTCAGGGCTGAAAAAAACGAAAAACAGATTCGCGAACGAGGGTGGAATCGCTTTCTGCATGGCCTCTTTTTAGCAATGGCATACGCTCAGGCCAATCAAAAGATCTCTCAGGGCCATCTATTCAGGATGGCCCTTTTTAATTCTCAGCGCGTGAGGCCC
>CAJQPP010000093.1 GCA_905480235.1 uncultured Pirellulaceae bacterium | reverse complement strand
CTATCATTATTATTCACGATGTAGAGGTGGTCCCCGTGCTCGAAGTAGTCGTAGAGCTATTATTACTACTAGTACTAGTACTATTATTATTATTCACGATGTAGAGGTGGTCCCCGTGCTCGAAGTAGTCGTAGAGCTATTATTACTACTAGTACTACTACTATTAGTATTATCATTATTTGTATCATTATGATTATGACTATGTTTAGTATTATTATCATGTATTATTTGTATTACTATTACTATCATTGTTATTACTACTATTATTACTACTACTACTACTACTAGTATTACTACTACTAGTGTCACTACTATTACGACTATTACGACTCGGGAGGGCTCTGTTGATTCAAGCCAGAGAATTCCCCAGACGAAAAATCCCTCGAATCGACTCCGAGGCACGCAGCACAAACCGCCCAAGCATTATTGTCGCGATTACTTTTTCGCCGACCAGTCACGTCGCTGGCGAGAGCTGGGAATTCCCATTTTTTTACGGTACTTGGTGACCGTCCGTCGAGCGACGGGAAAGCCCACGGCTTTCAGGCGATTAACCAATTCGTCATCGCTGAAAGGCTTGGATTTGTCCTCCGCATCAATGATTTCCTGCAATTTGATGCGAATTTCATCCCACGCCACATCCTGTCCATCCTGAGTTTGGGTCCCGCCCACAAAGAACTTGCGAAGGGGGAAAATCCCGCGTGGTGTATCGATCCATTTATCGTCCACCGCTCGACTGACCGTGGTGACATGAACCCCCACTTTGTCGGCAATCTGCTGCATTTTCAGCGGTTTTATATGGCGGGGGCCCTGGTCTAGAAAATCTTTCTGATGATTGAGAATTTCCTGCGCGACACGGGAAAGAGTGCCCCGACGTTGCTCGATCGATTCGATCAACCATTGAGCGGCCATCACCTTACGTTTGATGAATTCCTTTTCCTCTTTGGTAGCCTGACCACTGGCCAGACGATTGCGGTAGTACTTACTGATGAACAGGCGTCGACCGGGGCCTTCATCCATTTTCACAATGTAATTGCCTTCGTCGTCCAATTCCGCTTTCAAATCCGGAGTCACCACCTGCACCACGCGTTCGGCGAATTGCGAAGCGGGTTTCGGATTCAGTTTCTTTAACTGATCCCACGCAACCTGTATTTGCTCGAAAGTGTAGCCAGTGGCTTTCTGGATTTGCGGAATCCGATTATCTCGCAGGTCGTTTAGGTGGTTATTTATGAGCGTCTTAAGTTCGTCGACATACGGAAGATCTTCTGTTAACTGCAACAACAGGCACTCTCTGAGATCCCGCGCGGCCACTCCCGGTGGATCAAGACTCTGCACAATCTTTAACGCTTGCTCCGCTACTCCCAATTGATCTTCCCCTGCATTGACAGGCAACAAATCGGGCAGTGCCGTTTTCAGATAACCGCCATCTTCGGCGTTCAATGCCGAGATGATACGCTCGCACATCCGCTCCAAGTCTTCTGGGATATCGAGTTCACCTAATTGCATTCGTAGGTGATCCTGCAACGTCACCTTGCTGTCTGCGATATTGGCAATCATGTCGTGTTGACGATTGATTTCATCCTGTACCCGGTTAGCACTGGTGGATGGCTTGCCATCGAAATGATCTGGAAACTCATTGTCGAGATTCAACAGTCTTTCAAAATCATCTTCGTTCTTGCCGTTTTCATCGACGACCAATTCTTTTTGCTCGACGTCAGGGCCTTCGTTTTTTTCCGGCGAAGGACTTTCGTCCGGTAGATTGGGATCCTGCTCTCGCAGTTCCAACATCGGATTCTCGCTCAACTCTTGCTCAATCCGCTCCTGCAACTCGACCAACGGCATTTGCAGGATTTCCATTGACTGGATCATCCGCGGCGCAAGCGTTTGCGTCTGCTTCTGCTGCAGGTGTTGGCCGAAAGTGATTTTCATGTTCACAGGGTTTGCATTCCTTGATTTGATCTGTGCTGCATGAACGGATTAGCGGATCGCAGGTGTCGGCATCCCCCATGCGGGATCAGGCGACCTCTAAAATGTAACATTGAAAAATGCTGTCTGGGTCATAAATCCGCGTAGGCTGGTCATTCCTGTCACCGATACACGATTTTTTTAGCATCATGCCGGTTGTTTAGAGTCATAAGGGTTGTCGCCCTGAAATCGCGTCAGCCAATATTTCCTTGTTGGTGTATTCCAGAATACTGCCCGTGGTGATGCCTCGCGCCAGACGAGTCATTGTGACATCCATATCTTGCAGGCGATTACTGATGTGCAAGGCCGTGCCGTCCCCTTCCACCGTCGGGTTGGTCGCCATAATGATCTCTCGAAATTCACCATCGCGAACTCGATCCACCAAAGGTTCGATCGTCAGTTGATCCGGACCTATATTGTCGAGGGGCGCGATGCGGCCTAATAATACGTGGTACAACCCATTAAAGGTCGCCGATTGTTCGAGTGCTATCAGATCTCGAGGTTGCTCCACAACACACAACAATGTTTGATCGCGACGCGAGTCCTGGCAGACCAAACAACGCTCGTCTTCCGACAGATTAAAGCAATCCTGACAGTAGCGAACATTGGTGCGGACATCGCGAATCGCATTTGCCAAAGCTAAGGCTTCTGACTCATGCACCCTAAGTATGTGATAAGCCAGTCGCTCGGCCGATTTACGGCCGACCCCAGGCAATCGGGACAATTGCTCAATTACTTCGGCAACTGATTTCGTCAGTTCCGCCACTCAGTTACTCCTACTTTTTCTCTCTTTGATCGGTTCGACACATGGTGAATGTGTGGAATACGAATTCACTTGCGCGGTGTGATCATCAATGCCCGAAATCTATCTAAGGATACGGCGTTTACTCAGCATGCAGGGCTTAATCGGTTTGGGACGCGCCCGGAGACGGTCCATCATCGGTCGCGGAGCCGGCATATTTTTCAATCATGTCGTCCAAAACCGGCAACGACATCCCGCCAGTTAATTCGCGCATGGCTTCGACGTGCATTTGTTTTGCTTTGCTGGCTGCCTCATTGAAGGCTGCCGGCAATAGGTCCTGAATCATGTCGCGGTCGTTGCTTTCGACCAACTGGGAGTCAATCGTAACGCTGAGCACTTGGCCCAAACCGTTCACTTCCACCTCCACCATACCGCCACCGGCCGCGCCCTTGGCACGTTTGGTTTTGAGTTCATCTGATACTTTATCGATGCGCCCTGAGATGCCCTGAGCATTACTCATTAACGCAGCTAGATTGCCTAGTCCCTTAAACACGAAACCGCTCCCGTAAGTTGATTCGAAGATGGCGACGAAAAGTCACGGAATGACATTCACGTTTCTGAACGGGGTGATCGGAATCGCCCAGACAGCCATTACGCGTCGCTGAGCCTCTATTGTTCGGAAACAATGCAAAAATATCAATGAGACGTGCGGCGAGTCGTAAAATTAGAGGATTCACACTGTTTTCCAACATTGGCGGCGCTGGCAATCTGGAATCTGAGGGCATAAGCGTCCAAGCGTTTCCCGAACACCAGCAATTATCAGGGCTCGTTGGAGACTGCGAACGACCGCTCAAAGCAAACTGCTCTTCGCCAAATCGGGGGATCTAGCCTCGCCCCGGTGGAATTTGGACATCGGTAATCTCCCCATCCAACATATCCATCGCCGACTTAATGAATTCGTTCTGTTCCGCGTTGCGAATTCTCTGCCGCCGACTGATGTGTTGCGGACGCGGAGGCTTTTTCTCGAGCACCTCCGAGACTTTGAAATCTAAACGAATATTTTGTCCGGTCTTTTGTTTCAACGCCTCCTCGAGTCGCTCCTTGGCACCCGGGCGATCACACATCGTTTGATCCACCGCCGATTTCAACGTGATGGTGAGCCGTTCGCCATCTAACTGCAGGCTGGCGTAGTTGCCGGCGGAATCACTCGTTAAGTCATTGAATTCAGCGAGAATATCTTTCCAGGTTGCTTCTAAATTTGCGGCAGCCCAAACTGCAGTCGCGGGCTCAGCGGCAAGTTCTTCCGTGACCGCCGGAGCGGGAGACGGGGAGGGTGCCAAGGCTGGGTTGCTCCCTGTTTCCGATCTAGCAGGATTCTCAACCTCTTGCGGCGACCGAATGGACGGGGCAACGGCTGGGGATGGTTTTTCGGACTGCGATTGGGGGGGGTGAGCTTGGGGGGGTTGGGCTTGGGGGGGCTCAGGATCTACGGTCGGTGGTTTTTTTTTTGCCGCGCTGGCAGGCGGGGTTCGTGTGGCGGGAACCGCGACCGCAC
>CAJQPP010000092.1 GCA_905480235.1 uncultured Pirellulaceae bacterium | reverse complement strand
CTTGCCGTTGCGGACGGCCAACATTGCCTCAGGCAGGGTGACCGGTGAATCAGAAGAAATGGTCTCTTTTCCATTCTCACCGAGGGGGCAGTCCAGGCTGAGGGAGCGGGCAAATAGGCCGGCAGCTTCCGAGTCATCGTTTAGAAAGAGCGTTTCTCCGTTGACTTCCCAGTGCCACCAAAGCCAAAGCAGAAACTCGTTGCCAAGAAAATCGTAGTTGTCCTTCGCCCCGTTCCACCAAACAACCTGTCCATTGGATCCCGGGTGAAAAGCTGTGGGTGAGGCGTCGTAAACGGCTGCGGTCACCTCGGCGGAATTGGCCAATTCCAACGCCAGCTTGCCGGAGGTGATTTTGCTGAATTCGAGTCCAAAGACATCGTTTATGAAGCTCAGGCAGAAGTCGACCGTTTTCTCGCTAGTATTCCCTACAAACAACGTCTCCGAAGAGCTGTCCCACAGGATCGGAATCACGGTCATCTTTTGGAAGTTGCCGTTTTTCGACTCCTCAGCGCAACGAGCTTCCACTGCGTCCCGTGCCTCTTCACGTTGCACCTTTGAAGGTCGACCGCTGGGATTGTCTTTCAAGGCGCCGGACAATTCGATGTGGTTCCAGGCACGCTTGATGGGTCCAGGGATTTGACAGGAATCGATCCGCACAGCGAAGTGCATCGCCTCCTCGATAATATTCTTGTCAAATTCGAACTTGGTATCGAGAATGTGAGCACCACCCAGAAAACCGACACTGGGTTGTTCATATAGGTTACGGCCGGTCGATTTGATTTTGTGCTTACTTAGCAACTTCAAATGCTCTTCACCAAAAACACCTGTTGGATCATTGGTGATTCGGAAGCGGACAAACGTAGCACTACCGGACAAAAAACCCATACTCAGGCCTCCATGGACGTTTCGATTCAACAATCTCACCAATACGTGGGCGGCCATCCGTGGATAATTCGATGGTTTATGAAAACCGGCCTGGATCGCCCATTCGATCGTTCTATTGGTTGCTTTACAAACATTTCGTTTGGAATGAACAACTGCTCGACCATTCTGTTGTCGACCATTCTGTTATTTTCGGTAGATACCGCCAGGATCCTTAACATCCTAGACGGATTTTTGCCCGCCCTTTTGCAGCAATCACCTTAACCTGAAAGCCGTTGAACACGGGCGTAACTTGCAAAGGCGAAGTGTTGAAATTTTGCCGGTCCGCAAAGCGATGGCGGCCGGTCAGGGGGAGACTAAGGTCTTGGGTTTTGGACGTTTTTATGCGGAGTGTGGCATAGCAGATGGATCGAGCCTATTTGGCTGGGAACCGGTTTTTTACCCCAGCACCAGCGGAAATAGGTGCCTAAGCTCGCGTACGGAGCAACATTTATTTGGGGTCCGTGAACTCGCCAAAGGGTCGACCTTCGAATTGCTGCAACTCTTGAGCGAGTTCTCCCTGCAATAATTCAACCACTTTCGGATATTTATAGGCAATGTTGTTAACCTCATCCCGATCGTTATTCAGATCGTAAAGTTGATCTACTGCAAAGTAGTTTGGATTCGCTTTTGCAGCAAAGTGACCGAGGTGTAAATTTCGAACTAAATAGGGACGTTCGAGTCTGGGGTTGTTCTTAAAGGCGTTGAACGAGCGCCCTTTGTCGATCAACTTCTGGATTTTGTCAGGATAACGAATCGCGATGTACTTCCAGTTTTTCGTTTTGATACATCGGGAGTGCCCCATTTCGCCGAACAGCACTTCCCGCAGCGGTGTTTGATCACCATGCATCGCCGACTTAAAGCTCAACCCGTCACAAAGGTAGTCCGCGGGTTGATCGATACCGCAAACATCCAACACCGTCGGAGCAAAATCAATGTTGGCGGTGATTTCGTCGTTTACTAATCCAGGCTCAATCGTTCCGGGCCAAAAGCAAAGCATCGGCACACGCATTCCAAAATCATGCAACGTACTTTTTCCGTGACGGAACGAACCGTGGTCGGGCACAAATACAATCAGAGTTTCTTCCGCAAGGCCAAGCTGTTCGACTTTATCGATGATCGCGCCAATTCCATCATCCAGCCACAAAGCGTATGCGGCACGATCTTTGAATCCGGCTTGGCGATTTCGTTTAAGCACGCTTTCGCGTGAGGGCAGCACATCGAAACCTTGCTTTACAAATCCTTCACCCGTCATGCGAGGATCCGATTTGAGAGCATGCTTGTTGACCCAAGGTGCCGGTCCGTGGTGCAGCGTTGTTGAAACGCAAAGAAAGAAAGGCTTTTCTTCCACGGAATCCAAAAACTCCATGGCATTATCAACGGTCCAATCGAGGTTGTGTACATTTAAGGCTTGATTTTGAAGTTCCTTGAGATTTGCCCCATACACACCATCCACAAAGTCGAAACCGAGTTTGCTGATTTCGTTACGCCACAGCTCATGATTCTGTTGCATCAAGGCGTTAACCTTGGGGTCCCGCGGATCAGCATCCTTGCTCCAGCCGACTTTTCGAAACGTGCTGGATCTTTTGTGAGGATGAAGCCAATCGTGTCGTACAACGTGCGACTTACCGACGAAGCCGGTGTAGTATCCATTTTGTTGTAGGATTTTTGCGAGGTTCCAGCGATGAGGTTCAATTTCGCCGATGTTTTCGACTTGCGTTTGGCTGCCCGGCGGATGCTCCTGCAAGAACCACTCGCCTTCACATCGACCGGCGTAGCGTCCAGTTAAAAAACTGTATCGTGAGGGCGAACACACGGTGGAAGTCGTATTAAAGTTGCTTAGATACAGCCCGTCCTTTGCCATCTGGTCGAGACGTGGCGTATGGACCTTGCCGCCCATGAAGCCGAACGAATCCCAGCTTTGGTCATCGCTAAGAATGAAAACGACGTTCGGTCGTTTCACCCCGGAGCTGTTTTCTTGTGCAGGCAATGGCGAGCAAAGAAAGGTAAGCGGCAGTGAAATTAAGAACAGCGTTTTCCACATAATTTCGGTCCCCGGTCAATATTCAGTTTTAAGAGATGAACTGAACGAGTGAATTCTTATTGCCAATAGTTTACGGGCAAAAAAAATCCCGTCTATTACCAGACGGGATTTGGAAAAAGCTGGCCTTATAATTGCCACTTACCGCTGCTGAGGATTAACCGCGACGACGGCGGAGCAGCGTAAGCATTCCTGTTATTCCAAAGAGGGC
This sequence comes from uncultured Pirellulaceae bacterium, assembly GCA_905480235.1. Classification (GTDB taxonomy): domain Bacteria; phylum Planctomycetota; class Planctomycetia; order Pirellulales; family Pirellulaceae; genus CAJQPP01. Next base: position 11,303 of record CAJQPP010000092.1, on the reverse strand, counting down.
TGCGGAAGAAGGTTCCGGAACGGCGGTTGAAATATTAAAATCAAATCCACTTAAACCCGCTCCACCTGCATTGCCGGCGATGGTTCGGAAAGTCATGGTCTCACCAGCTGCCAGAGAGATTCCCAAACCGGAAATAGTTCCGCTTGACGAGGTGTTAGGTATCAGTTGTTCGATCACGGTCCCGCTCGTGTCCTCAACGCCGAAGGAGGACTGGCCGTTCGCCAAACGGTTGTCATAGGAGAAACTGTTCAAGTTGAGGGAGAAACCTGAGACTAAGGTCGCCGAGCCGCTGACCGTAAACGCGGCAAACTCGCCATTTTCTAAAGCCGTTACGTTAGCCTGGTTTGTAGCCAAAACTGCACCTGTGCCCGCGGTGCCGTAAGATGGATAGGCGAGGATTGGATTTGCCGACCCTGAAAAAGTCAGAGTGAAATCAGTATTAAAAAGGGCGACCGCTGCCACAGTACCGGCACTTGCATTGTCTACTTGGTTCCATCTGGCAGGAGATGCAGCACCTCCCCCAGCTCCTAGCGCCACGGCATCCAATGACACGTTTCCAGCGCCGTCGATCGTATAGTCCAGTGCAAGGGATGCAGCACCTGCGTTTGCAAAGCCTTGCGCACCGGGCGTCAAATCTACGTCGAAACTCGTGATGACGTCTGCCGAAGCAACACTGCTAATCACGGCCAACAAAACTGAAAAGAAGGCGATTCTCATGGAGGCGGTCCTATAATTTTTTGTCCGTTGAACCAAGCCGGTTCAATCGGAGATCGACGCTGACAAGCAGGTTATTAATCTAATCGGTTTATGTTTACTGGATTGCCCAGCTTACACCGGGGGGTTGCCGTTTACAATTAGGTTTTTATCGATAAAGAGATTTAATGCGGGTCTCGCTTATTCACGGAAACGCGAATATCTACGTTAAACGCGGCAATTGCTGGATATTTGACCTGTTTCCAAGTTTTGTTGGGAAATGAGCCCATTTCAGAAATACACCTGAAATGTAAATTAGAGAACACTCTCAGTTTAAGCCATGGCCAAGCAACGTGAACGTTTCGTCATCGCCGAATACCTTAACACGTTGGCCCGAATGAGCAGGTTGCCGCAATTACTCCCCAAGATCAGTGTTGCTTCTCTAGCCTTGAAATATCATCTTCGACGCTGCAGAAAAAAACAGACAATTGGTTCGCCCGCCGGCGGAGCCACGGTAAAGAACGACGTTCTCCTCGCGGGATGTCTAAATCTGGAGTAACTCGGTATGGCGATCATCCATGCTCCCGATCATTCGAGGCTTTCCTTTACCTGAGGAACCGAAACGCTTTTACGCCAAACCATTGCAGTTACCCTTATTGAAGCAATTGTTGGAATTGCGTGCCGAGGTCGTTCTGGCGAGAATCCTCAGATCTGGAACCAGAAATTTTATAGGCTCCATAACTTGAACCTGAGCGAACAGACCGCCCTTCGGATCGACGCCCAGTTAACCGCGACTGCCTTTTTGAGAACCAAGGCGTGATAATTTATCATGCGGATGATCCCGGCTGCCCCACAATGACAGCCGATAAAAATTTGAAAGCAACCTCATGAAAATATTGGTTACCGGCGGCGCCGGATATATTGGAAGTCACACCTGCGTAGAACTGCTCAATTCCGGCTATGAAGTCATTGTCGTAGACAACCTCAGTAACTCCAGCGAAATCTCGCTGCAGCGCGTAGAAGCGATCACGGGTAAAACAGTCACTTTCTACAAGGCCGACTTGCTCGATACCGCTGCGATGGATCAAATCTTTTCGGGGCACGACATCCATGCCGTCATTCACTTCGCCGCGTTTAAGGCGGTGGGTGAATCAGTGGCCAAGCCCCTCATGTATTTCCACAACAATATCGCGGGTACCGTAAGCCTCTGCGAGACGATGGTGAAGCACCATGTTAAGAACATCGTTTTCTCTTCATCCGCCACGGTGTATGGTGACCCCGCCTCGGTGCCGATTAAAGAAGATTTCCCCCTGAGCGCGACTAACCCCTACGGTCGCACCAAGCTCATGATGGAACAGATTCTGGGCGATGTTTACGTATCAGATAACGACTGGAACATTGTTTTACTTCGTTACTTTAACCCCGTGGGCGCCCATAAAAGCGGAACGATTGGGGAGGATCCTAGCGGGATCCCTAACAACCTGATGCCTTTCGTAAGCCAAGTCGCAGTTGGAAAGCGCGAGAAGCTATCTGTTTTTGGTGACGACTACCCCACCCCCGACGGCACGGGCGTACGTGATTACATCCACGTGGTGGACCTGGCCGTAGGGCACGTGAAGGCCATCGAAAAACTAAAACAAAACCCCGGACTATTCGTTTGCAACCTCGGCACCGGCCAAGGTTACAGCGTTCTAGAAATGGTAAAGGCCTTCGAAAAAGCTTCCGGAAAACCCGTGCCCTACGAAATCGTGGATCGGCGTCCTGGGGATATTGCGGAATGTTACGCCGAACCCACGCTGGCCAAAGAGGCCCTAGGCTGGGAGGCCACCCGTGGACTCGAAGAAATGTGCGAGGACAATTGGCGCTGGCAGTCCCAAAACCCAAACGGATTTGAATGATTTTATGTTAGGCCTCAGGGTGTTCGATGATCCGTCCGAGCCACCACAAAGTAACAGTGATTGAGCATCCCAATAGGAGAAGATCGGCAAGATCGCTCGAGCTTGCCGTGACACTTGTTCAAAAGCCTCATAAGCTTCGGCTTTCTCAAACAAGGTGAGGCCACGGCACGATTGCTCACGTGAAAAGTCGTTCCCGCAGGCGAAAATCGTGGGCAGCATGGCATGTTCACCAAGCTAGCCGGTGACCAGGATTTACGGCAATCAAACAGCCCGCGACCTCTTGTCCATCATGGCGACACCAAGGTTTGGATTTTTGGCATATGCGGAACATGCTCGGGGACGGTCATTTATTGAGCTGCGTCCCCTTTTCTTGCCCCTGCTTCTCATCGATCAATTTCGTCTGTTTCGGCAAGAACTTCTTGCAGGAGGGACTCTATTCTGAGTTCTGAAGCGAGCTGGTTGATTTCACTCTGTTCCTCTTTCGCGGCGTTGCAATAGAGGTGGCGGAGGTCTCGTCGGCTCTTGTGACTGCCTTGCTCCACCCATAACAGTTTCGCGATCGCCGTATCAACACGGGATGCAATGGGATAGAACACTCCTTCGAAAAGTTCAACTGTCCCAGAGCGATCCAGTTCCCCCTCAACCAATTCACGCGGGTAAATATCCAGCTTCAGTGTTTCGGCGATGTCGAGTAATTGAAACATCTTTCGGTTCCCAATCTCCAACCGAACCGATTGCTCGTCGAACAGAAAACCTGATGCCGAGAATGCTGCGAGTATCGCCCCAAGGTTTTTGGACAGAGCGGCGTTATCGACAACGATGTCAATATCCTGAGTCATCCGAGGCTCAGCATAAGCGACGTTGGTGACGCCGCCAGTCAGGTGAAAACGGACTTGATGTCCCCGAAGAATCGACGTGAATTTCGCCAACGTCTTTTGAAAGGCCTCAATGGGGAACACGGTCTAGCATCCGTTGAACCAAGGCTCTAGCGCCCGAATCGGAACCGTATATTCTCATGGCGACGAGCCATTTGATCCGCTCGTCACTTACTTCTGGTCCCACTTCATCGCGAACCTGTCGAGCCATGGTTTGCCGCGCCCAAGCCGTCATCGCAACCGATCGCGCTACTTTCTCTTTGGGAGACATTTGTCGTATTCGGTTCTGGTATTCTTTCTCAACTTCCAAGATTCACTCTCGCTTTGATAGTTGACGCCATGGGTTTGCGAACACTGATCATAACCGATTTCTAGTCAACAAAGAACTTTTGACCAACAAAGAATTTACGCTGGATTTCTTGAAATTTCTGTACGTATAGAATTCTGGATTGTTTCGCAGGACAAGTATTGCAAACACGATCGAAGAACGGGGCACGGTGTTGGTGTGGTTCACTGCGGGTGTGATGGGAATGACACGGCCAAATTTAACATTCCGTAAATGTCGTTTTTTTAATACGAGACATCACAGGATACAAAGGAAGCTTATCCCGTGATTTTGAGCCCATTTGCGCTTTTTGGGTGCCGATTTGGAGCGGGTCGTGTCCTGCGACCGTCGAGGCCACGAGGGAAGAAAAAAAGGGAGTAAGAAAAAGGGGGCGGGGAAGATAGGGGCATGCAGCCCATTCTTTCTTGGGGCTTCCCCTGGGTCTCAGGGTGTGTTTGAGTTTTATGCGAGCTGCCGCTTGCGTGACAAACGTATGGCTGTCGTATGCTTTCTTAAGGCAGACGTGAATCGCTTTTTCCTCTTCCTCGGTCTGTACGCGATTAACCAAGGCCTTCCATAGACGTGGGCAGGTGACTGGCCAATCGCTTAGCTGCTCCTTTGAATTTTCATCTCCGTAAGTCCTTCTCCCCAAACCGGCGTATTTCCAATTTTGTGCTCGTTCACAGAAATTGGCCCGCGAGGCATTGCGTTCCACACACCCGAGAACCGTCAGCAAGTGATCGTCTCGTTCAATCGGAAAGTTCTGAATCGACCTTGGTGTAGATGAACGGTTCCCTCAATGTGGTGGTGCGCATGAGCCTGCTGTCGCACTTGTTCAAAAGCCTCATAAGCTTCGGCTTTCTCAAACAAGGTAAGGCCACGGCACGATTGCTCACGTGAAAAGTCGTTCCCGCGGGCGAAAATCAGGGGCGGCGTGGCATGTTCACCAAATTAGCCGGTGACCAGGATTTACGGCAATCAAGCAGCCCGCGACCTATTGTCCATCATGGCGACACCAAGGTTTGGATTTTTGGCATATGCGGAGCTTGCTTGGGGACGGTCATTTATTGAGCTGTGTCCCCTTTTCTTGCCCTCTTATCCAGCCCCTCAATCGATGGACCCAATGACTTGCCACACCAAACCTAGTGGTCGGATTCGCTTGCTGCTTTGTTGCCGTTGTCATGTTCTCCCGCGGCCTGTGCTTCGGCATATTTACGAACGTCGCCGGTGATCTTCATCGAGCAAAACGTGGGGCCGCACATCGAGCAGAAGTGAGCGGTCTTGGCACCCTCGGCAGGCAAGGTTTCATCGTGATACTCAATCGCACGGGCGGGATCGAGTCCGAGTGCGAACTGATCTCGCCAACGGAACTCAAAACGCGCTTTGGATAGTGCGTTGTCGCGGATTTGAGCCGCCGGATGGCCTTTGGCAAGGTCCGCTGCATGGGCTGCAATCTTGTAGGTCACGACCCCTTCGCGAACATCGTTCCGATCGGGCAGTCCCAGATGCTCTTTAGGCGTTACGTAGCAGAGCATCGCACAACCATACCAGCCAATCTGCGCGGCTCCGATACCTGAGGTGAAGTGATCGTACCCGGGGGCAATATCGGTCGTCAGTGGACCCAGCGTGTAGAAGGGTGCTTCGTGACACCATTCGATCTGCTTTTGCATGTTCTCTTGAATCAAGTGCATCGGCACGTGGCCGGGCCCCTCGTTCATGACTTGGCATCCTTTGGCCCAAGCACGTTTGGTGAGCTCGCCTTGGACTTCCAATTCGGCCAGCTGAGCATAGTCGTTCGCATCGGCAATCGAGCCGGGGCGTAAACCGTCACCGATCGAGAAGCTCACATCATAGGCGGCGCATATGTCGCAGATCTCGTCCCAGTGCTCGTAAAGAAAATTCTCTTTCTCGTGATGGATACACCATTTTGCCAGGATGGAACCGCCACGGGAAACAATCCCTGTCATTCGTTTGGCGGTGTGGGGAACAAATGCTTTAAGTACGCCCGCGTGAATGGTGAAGTAATCGACGCCCTGCTCTGCTTGTTCTATCAACGTGTCGCGGAACAGTTCCCAGGTTAAGGCCTCAATGCTGCCACCTGTTTTTTCGAGCGCCTGGTAGATTGGAACCGTCCCGATGGGGACCGGGCTGTTGCGGATGATCCACTCGCGTGTGGCATGGATATTCTTCCCGGTTGAAAGATCCATGACCGTGTCAGCCCCCCACTTGGTCGCCCAACGCATCTTCTCTACTTCTTCGTCGATGGTCGAGGTAACGGCAGAGTTACCGATGTTGGCGTTGATCTTTACTAGGAAGTTGCGGCCGATAATCATCGGCTCGTTTTCGGGATGGTTGATATTGGCTGGGATGATCGCACGACCTCGGGCGATCTCGGAACGTACGTACTCCGCGGTGATGAAAGCCGGAGTCATCGCTCCCCAGGATTGTCCCGGGTGCTGATGATTGATGCGATTACGTGGCACCTGCAATTTCGGATCGATCTCGGAAGGCAGGGGCATTTCGTAGCCTGCGGGCGTGGAGCATAGCTGCCGAATACGTTCGGACGCTTCGGGTGGTAGGTCTTTGAGATTTGGATACTTGTCCGCAATCGTCTCGAACGCTTCTTTGCGGCCGAGGTTTTCGCGAATGGCGACGTATTCCATCTCCGGCGTAATGATGCCTTGATCCGCGTACCACTTCTGCGTAACCGGATGCCAATCACTCTCACCATCCGTACTGCCTTTGGCCCGCAAAGGCTTGCGTTTCAATCCGGGATATTCCTTAAGTCGGTTTTTTACCTTTTTCAGCTCGTTGTACTTTTCTGAATGTGCTGCGGAGAGGTAACCGTTGTCTTCGGGACTGACCTCGCGGCCCGTGTATTCTTCGACATCAGCTCGAGCTAAGATCCAGTTCCTCTTCAACGCCGGCAGCCCTTGCGTCAAATCGCCTTCGAATTCGGGATCTCCCCAAGGGCCCGAGCAGTCATAGACTCGCACGGGTTCATTTTTTTCAATCTCTCCATTGGAATGCTCCGTGTCCGAGACACGAATCTCTCGCATGGGTACTTTCAATCCTTCGTGAATCTCGCCTTCGACATAGATGCGAGTAGAATTTGGAAAGAGGGTGGGGTCCTTTTCAATCGCTTGAATTTCTTCCGAGTTGTCCACTTGGTCAGTAAACTGCCCTGTATAGTCACTACGTTGCGTGACGTTGTTCGAACTTTTCACGACTGGCAGTTTTGGAGAATTCATTTCTTCCCTTTAGGTTGCAATAGGGGAAAGACTCGGAGAAGAGAGAGCGGCTAGATCCGAGGGAATCTAAGATGCCATCTCGCTCCCTTCGTCGGTATGACCCGCATCAGGTTCGAAGGGTTGTTTTGAATCATGCGTTCCAAAACTCTCAGTCCAGAAAGGACACCCCCGCTTGGCCCAATAGTATCGCTTTTCAGAAATTCTCGGTCAACACCTGCAAGCATCGCGATTCCGCAGGTAACTGCCGAAAAGGGCTTTAATACGTGAAGGGTTTTCGGTGCGTCATCGAGATTACCGGAATGAGGAAAAGGTGTCAGGGACCGAATTGGCAGTTTAGGTGTTCTTCTTTGGAGTCGCATGGTTGACTCCAGTTCAGACGCATCAAAAACGGTTCCTGACCGGCTCTGTAGATAAGGTTGACGTGCCAAAGAATCATGATGTTGTGAGTGAGTACCATGAGGTGCAACTCTCTGCATCTGCTCCAGTAGGTTCTTCCTTTGCAGTACGAGCCTTGACGACGCTTGATCATTGACATGACGGTTTCGACCTGAGCTTGCTTTCGATCGTTTACATCGTCGAAACGAGTCTGCATAAGTCGCCGATAACGGCCTTTGGCGGGCTTGTTTGTTGGTCGCCCATGTTTGGCAGGAATGATCGTTCGCAATGACATCTCTTGGCGGGCAAATTGATGGTTTGATTCACTGTCATAGCCGGCGTCGGCAATGATGCATTTCAAGCGCACGCGCGTCAAAGCTTGAGCGATCAGCCCTTTGAATTCACCGACGTCGGGACACGGTCCGCGTCCGGATTGAAATGCCAGGATGAAATGATTGGTCACGTCGCTGACGACACCCAGTTTGGGGTAGCGATGATAGGCCATGGTTTTCCACGGGTTTTCTTTGCGACTTCGTCGTTTCACAAAGTACGCGCTGGCGCACGTTGCACCGAGGCCCGTAGAATCGATCGCAGTGTCGGGAACAACTGAACGTCGTCCCATTTGCTGATTCACTGTCGCATCCAGCAGTCGCTGTGCCGCCTTAGAAGCCAGGAGCCGATGCGCAGCTTTTTGAAGCGTCGTGAAGTGCGGAACTTTTTTCAGATCAATCGCAGCGGTCAGCGAAGGGCAGTCCTCCAAATGTTCAACGACGCCGCGATAGTCGGTCTTGAGAAAATTCTTCAGCACCAGGCAGGCAAACAATTGATGCTGTGTAAACTTTTTCGGACTGAACTTATGACAGTACGCTGGTAGCGATCGTTCAGCGACATGCAGCGCAGTCATCAGAACTGCTTTCGGGGATTTGCTCGTAACACTCACGAAACTGTTACGGTGAAATCTTCGCTAGCGGGTCAAACAAAATCGTGGTTTTCTACAGAGCCGTCCTGACACCTTTTATTCTCTGACACCTTTTATTCTCCACCGACTATTTCATGACGACGCGATGTTGCTGGTTGACGGTCAGAGGACCGACCGACTGTCGTTTTCCGCCGGGCCAGGTAATTTCGACCATGACAGGTTCTTGACGAGCTCCTAAACCAAAGTGCAAACGGGCATCACTCTGATTCCCCTCTCCTGTTCCGGGTTCGACAAAACGCGTCAGCACGCGGTCTCCAAGCCGAATTCGTGCGACAGCACCATAGGCTGATCGACTGACTTGGGTGCCATCCCCAGCAAGGTCCAGTTCAATCCAATGGCCTCGTTGAGCCTCATTTCGAAATAGTTTGCCAGCCGTGCACAAATCAAGGTCGCCGTCATTATCAATATCTGCCCAAGCTGACTGATAGGTGGGAGGCAGATCTGGCAGTGACTCGTCCTGAGTCGTGTTTTTGAACTTCCACGATCCTTCATTGGCGTAGAGGACAGGGAAATTCTTAATGCTGCCACTTCCCACGGCGTAGACCGTCGTAAAGTAAAGATCGAGATCGCCGTCGTTGTCGTAATCTGCCAGTGCTGCCGAAGCGAACGATTCCTGCCAATCTAGTCCCGCCCCTTCAGATCGATCCTCAAATTTGAATTCGCCCTCGGCTCCCAGGTTTCTCAAAAACTGGGGATGATCTTGCCCTGCCCTCGGATGACTGAAGTTGCCGACAAAGATGTCGATGTGGCCGTCATTATCCAGGTCACCGAGGGCCGAGCCGATGGTGTGACCGAAGATGCGATATTGAATGCCGCCGGTGTAGTTGATGGCTTCACCATTTGCGACGCCCGCTGCCCCAAGTGATTCCGCAACCTCTTCGAACTTTCCCTCGCCCTGGTTGAGCCAAAGGTGATTGGGTTGCAAACGATAGTTGGAAACATAAACGTCAATTTTTCCATCTTCGTTCAGGTCGGCGGCGGCGACACCGCGAGCGGAATAGAACGCACCTTCAGGAGACCGCCATGCTTCTTTGAAGGTGCCGTTGGATTGATTGAGATAGATCACGTCCGGATGGACTTTTTGTTGCCAGATTTCATAGCCACCCACAAACAGATCCAATCGACCGTCTAAATTAAAGTCACTCCAAATAGCGCCTCTTGAATTTACAGTCGGCAGTGACGGAAAGTCGACTTGTGCGAATTTGCTATCGCCCGTATTGCGGTAAAGAGCCCCAGCGCCCGTGAAGAAAAACAGATCAGGCTGTCCATCGTTATCGAAATCACCCCATATCGCCTCCCCACCAGGCAAACCACTTTCGGCCACGGGGGTCAAGCGTTTGCCCTGATCATTGTGGAAAAGCTGACCCGCGAATAGATCCACCCAACCGTCACCATCGTAGTCGGCAAACGCCGCCTTCCCGCCACCTGAGAACCCAAACGCTTCGCTGACATCGGTAAATTGTGCAGCGGTGGTCGTGACCTGGAGGATTCCGATTAAAAAAATCGTGAGGCCCATGAACTTTCGGTTGTCGAATTTACGGGCGATATGAGTCTTCATGTCAAGCAGTTCCTGTGCATTCGTGACGGTGTGTAAGGCTAGGGCGACAAAAGCATCAAAAAAGGTATCTGCCAGCTTTTCTGCTTAAGGAAGAAAAAGGTGTCAGGTACGGAATTGACAGTTTAGGTGCTCTTCTTTGGTCTTCCTTGGGGTCGCATGGTTGACTCCAGTTTATGCTTTTTGACAGTTTTCTTTGTCCACGGTTCGTCTCCGAATGGCCTGCCTCGGGTGACGCAGTGACGTAATGCTTGAAGCTCCTTGGCGGTCAGCGCCTCGTTGACTCGTTCGACCCAGGCGGGCAATCTACGAATGGGCCACTTGGCCAGTTCAATCGGTGAATCGCGGCCCTGCCAGTTATATAAACTGCCCCAACGGTAATTCTCAGCTCGCTCCACTGCGTTGGCCGTCAAGGCGTTTCGTTCGACATAACGGCAAACGGTATGGAAGTGTTCGTCGTCTTGGACAGGAAAGCTTCGAAACCGCCCTTGATAAACGTGGCCATGACCGGCCGTTCCGTGGTGGGCGTGATATCGTTGCGTATGGGTGAGCGTAATCCAACCGACGAATGCGGACATGCCGCCATCTTCGTGTGGCGACGAAACCATGTGCCAGTGATTTTTCATCCATTGGTAGGCAATTAGATCGACGGGGAACTTGTCTAAGCCTTCGGCAATGATCCGTTCGAACGCTTCAAAGTCCTCGTCATTAAAAAAGATGTCGTGGCGGGCATTGCCACGGTTGAGCGCGTGGTAGATTTCTCTAGCCTTGTCAGCACGGGGGGCACGGCCCATCTTAAAGTCTCCATGGCAGTTTGTGACGACTTCCATAAACTAACAAACAAGATTTCGCTTGCCTATCCAGCAGAAACGGTCCCTGACACCTTTTATTGACTCAGTGATGTCACAGTGTTGGAGGAGTCGAGCAGAAACGGTCCCTGACACCTTTTATTGACTTGACACCTTTTATTGACTCGGGTGGATGAATGCTACTGAAGTTCGTACGACGCAGGCCACCAGCCGGGGCTTTTCAGGCCAAACCTCGACCGAAGTACGGACTCGGTCGTCTCCAGCGTGTTCATCACCCAGCCCTGAATCCGACTGGTCGCCTGCCCGACGCAATGGACCTCGCGTCCGGCGATCGGGGTCCTCGCGCCGGAGACGATCTTGGAGGGTTCAAAACCGGGCCGCCACATGTTCCAACCGTGTCCCACCGCGCCACCCTCGAACCGGCGAAAGAGGATCTCCGAAGGTTTCGGGATCTCGATCCCATGCATTTTCTGAAGCTGCCGGCGGATGCTGTCGCCCACGATCCCGTCACCCGGGCCCCGGTGCCCGGAAGCAGGCAGGAGC
>CAJQPP010000091.1 GCA_905480235.1 uncultured Pirellulaceae bacterium | reverse complement strand
GTACGATTCGTAATTTTGGATGCTCGTATGTTCCGAGATGTATCTTTTAAGCGGAGTTTCGATTTTTGGTCACCTGCCAAAGCCGTTTACAAACCCTGCGGTGAACTTCCACCCGAACAAGTCGACAATCTCTATTCAGATGCCACAATGCTGCGACTATCGTTGCTTCCACACATCAGCTTCGAACTTAAACAAAGCGTCCTTAAGCGAATACCGTTTCGAAAGCACCGTTAAATGAAATATCGCAGCACCCCCTCACCTGTATCTGTGATGACCGACAGCGAGCCAGCTTTGCATGCGACCGGCGTTATTTCACCTCAAAACCCCAATAGCATCAGATTGAATTGTCGCCAAGAAACATTTACGCTTTCCGCTTGTCCCCAAATTGGCCTGGACGTCTAAAAGAACATTTTACTTGCCATGAATATTCATAAATACATCGCCGAATTCGTTGGTACGTTTTGCTTGGTTTTCGCAGGTACTTGCGCCATTGTCTCTAACGATTTATTCGGCGGTGGTGTCACCGAAACGGGTATTGCATTGACCTTTGGCATGACGGTGATGGCCATGATCTATTCCATTGGCGATATTTCCGGCGCTCATATCAACCCAGCAGTGACTCTCGCGTTCTGGATTGCAGATCGTTTCGAGGGGAAGGACGTCATACCTTATATCATCGCTCAATGTGCGGGGGCTGTGTTGGCCAGCTTGTCTGTGCTGATGCTATGTGGCCCCCATGATTCTCTAGGTGCGACCGTTCCGGGGGGAGGCCTAGTACAAGCCTTCATCATGGAGATTCTGCTGACGCTTATCTTGATGTTCGTGATCTTAAGAGTCGCCAGCGGCAGCAAAGAGACTGGGATCATGGCCGGCGTGGCGATTGGAGTGACCGTGACACTGGCATCCATTGCGGCTGGACCGATCAGCGGTGCATCCATGAACCCAGCTCGCTCCTTAGGTCCGGCAGTTATCTCCGGACAAATCGCCTCTCTCTGGATTTATTTGATTGCTCCTCTGGTGGGTGCGTCTTTGGCCGTTCCGCTAAATAAGATCGTCTCAAATGCGCAAGATGATGCCGCAGCGGAAGATTAGTTTTTACAGGCCAAGCGGATCGCATTGCTTCGATAGGGCAGGCCATCACCGCTAAATTTACCGTTCGAAATTGTATGGAAAATGATTTTGCCGGAAATCGACCACGGCTTACAATGCCACAGGATGCCGGCGGTCAATTGACCAGCCTGCACCGGGCAACACTACCCCTGGAATTCTAAATCCATGAAATTACTTACCTTGCTTCCCGCGTGTTGGATACTAGTTTTTTTGACCGCTGTATGCCAGGCAGACAAGCCCAATGTGGTCATTATCTATGGCGACGACGTCGGCTGGGGAGATGTCGGTGCCTACGGCTCCAAGTTGATTCCCACCCCAAATATTGATCGGCTCGCCAAGCAAGGCCTCTTGTTTACCGACGGACATTGCACCGCTTCCACCTGCACGCCCTCTCGATTCTCCATGCTGACGGGCATTCATGGTTTTCGGCATGGCGTTCGGGTTCTGCCACCTAATGCTCCCATGACCATCCGGCCCGAAATGACTACGCTGCCCGAAATTTTTCAACGTGCCGGATACGAAACCGCGGTGATCGGCAAATGGCATCTTGGTTTGGGGGACGGAAAGGCACCGGTTGATTGGAACGGCCAGGTAAAACCCGGTCCCTTAGAAGTTGGTTTTGATTATTCATTTTTATTGCCCTACACCAATGACCGAGTGCCTTGCGTGTACCTGGAGAATCATCGAGTCATCGGCCTCGATCCCGACGACCCACTGCATGTGGGAAAACTCCCCGAGGGTGTAACCGCGACGATTTATCCTGATGGAAAAAAAGATCGCTCTGCGATGACTTATTACCCCAGCAGTCACGGTCACAACCAATCAGTTATCAACGGAATCGGTCGCATCGGTTACCAATGGGGCGGCCAATCTGCTCTGTGGAACGATGAGACCATGGCAGATGTGTTCGTCGAAAAATCGATTGACTTCATCAGTCAGCAGAAAAAGGACAAACCGTTCTTTCTATTTTTCTCGTCCCAAGATATTCACGTACCCCGAACTCCTCACCCTCGTTTCCAAGGCAAGACCGAACTCGGTTTTCGCGGAGATGCCATGGTCCAATTGGATTGGGCAACCGGCCAATTGCTGGACGCACTCAAGGAACACGGTTTTGAAGACAACACGCTCGTTATTTTTTCCAGCGATAATGGACCGGTTTACGATGACGGGTACGAAGATGGAACGATCGTTCGCACTTCAACCGCGGAAGTTGATAATGGGCACGATGGATCGGGACCCTATCGCGGTGGTAAATATCAGATCTACGAAGGGGGTACGCGGGTACCGTTTATTATTCGCTGGCCAGGCGAAATTCAGCCCGGAAAATCGGATGCCCTAGTTAGCCAAATCGATTTCTTGGCGTCCTTCGCGACTTTAGTGGGTGTTGAATTAAAATCTCAAGAAGGCATCGACAGCCGCAATTTCCTCCCGGCATTTTTAGGCAAAGATCCTCAGGGGGCTGACTTCATATTGGAAGAATCGGGCAGGGCACTAGCCGTTCGCGAAGGTGATTGGAAGTTCATCGAGCCAGCCACTCGGAATCAAAGACGTAAGCCAAAGAAAAACCGCCAGAAAAAAACAAAAGCTAAAGCCAAGCAAGTTTCACCGAAGTCCGAACTGTATGATCTCGGCAATGACCAGAGTGAACAAAACGATGTGGCGAACAGCCATCCCGATCGTACTTCCGAGCTAAGCGGATTGCTGCAACGGATTAAACAACCCCAAGGTATTCGGCAGATAAAACGTCCTTAATCGATGCCATAAACCATGCCAATCAGTCGATGACCGGTATATTTTCTAGATAAATAATTGCTGGATCACGATCACGCCACCACAGCCATCCGAACAAGGCGATCAAACATAAACTGGACATTTGATAGCCGGTCAAGCCGCCATAAATGGTGGCTTCTGGTCTCAACCACTCTGTAAAAAATCGAAACGCCGCACAGAGAATAAAGTACAGCTTTATTCGCTGTCCAGTAAACCAGTGCTTATGTGCGCACCAAAGAAAAAAACCAAGGCAGGAGAAATGGCAAAGAGCCTCGTATAGTTGGGTCGGGTGTCGAGGTTGCGAATCGACAGAATCAAAAACGATACCCCACGGCATGTCGGTTGGTTGACCGCGGCAACATCCGATGTAGAAACATCCCAGCCGACCAATGGCGATGGCGGCCGCGACCGGTATTACGAACGTGTCACCCGTACGAACTTTGATACGCAAACACCACTTGGCAATTTCTACGCCCAAATACCCGCCAGCCAGACCGGTCAAAATCGTTTTGCCGTTGGAACACCAGGTACTGCCATCCAAAAACTGTTGCCAATCACTAAACAGAAACGGAAACTTGGCACCCAACATGGCTCCCACAAACGCCCCCAAACCAATGCCCCAACGTTGGGTTGCTGGCATTGGCAGCTGTCGCTGTGTTAAACGTGACAACCCGAACCACAGACAGCGGGTTCAAGCAAAAGTAGAAATCCTGAACCCAATCAAAGGTTGGTCATGTTGCGCGGGCTAAGCAAACCGCAAATGGTTCAATTGATTCGTGAAAACCAACCCCCAGAAACCCTTAAACAAGAATGTCGTGAACGACCTTTCCATGCACATCGGTGAGCCGATAATCACGCCCCTGAAAACGATAGGTCAGACGTTTATGGTCGACGCCCATGGCGTGTAAAATGGTGGCATGAAAATCATGAACGTGTACAGGATTCTCAACGATGTTGTAGCAAAAGTCGTCAGTTTTGCCGTAGCTAAATCCGGGCTTAAACCCACCACCGGCGAAAAACACCGTGAAACATCGGGGATGATGATCGCGACCGTAATTACCAATCCCACCTTGGGAATAGACCGTACGCCCAAACTCGCCACCCCAGATCACTAGCGTATCGTCCAAGAGGCCACGTTGCTTTAAATCCATGATCAATCCGGCCGTTCCCTGATCGGTTTCTTTGGCCAACACCGGAATATGTTTAGCGAGGTTACTGTGATGGTCCCAACCACGATGAAACAGTTGAATGAATCGCACTCCACGTTCAGCCAATCGTCTCGCTAACAGACAATTTGCTGCGTGGGTGCCGGGAATTCTTGCGTCTTCTCCATAAAGCTTAAACGTGCTGTCCGGTTCGTTTGAAAGATCCGCTAGATCCGGCACGGAGGTTTGCATCCGATAGGCCATCTCATAAGCCGCAATCCGAGTTTGAATTTCGGGGTCGCCCACTTCTTGCTGTCGGATCTGATTCATTTCAGACAAGGCATCCAGTAATTTGCGACGCCCTTTTCGGTCAGTTCCTGCCGGATCATTCAGATACAGGACAGGATCCCCCTGGCTGCGAAATTTAACGCCTTGATGATTCGATGGAAGAAAAGCGCTACCCCACAATCGCGAGTAGATGGGCTGTGCCTGGTAAAAGGTATTCTTGGAAAGCAGCACGACGAATGCCGGCAAATCAGAATTCTCGCTACCCAAGCCGTAACTAAACCAGGATCCGATACTGGGGCGGCCGGGTTGCTGGTTACCGGATTGAAAAAAGGTAATGGCAGGATCGTGATTAATCGCTTCGGTATACATCGACTTCACGACACAAAGCTCATCCACCACCTTTGCCGTATGCGGCAATAATTCGCTGATCCAAGTTCCACTTTTGCCATGCTGTTGAAACGCAAACGGGGGATTCACAATCGGGAACGTACTCTGCCCTGCGGTCATGCCAGTCAAGCGTTGACCTTGCCGAACCGATTCGGGAAGCGACGTTCCGTGAAGTTTTTTCAGCGTTGGTTTATAATCCCACAATTCCATCTGCGATGGCGCACCGGATTGCAGTAAATAAATAACCCGCTTTGCCTTGGGGGCAAAATGTGGCAAACCCAACTCGTTCATCGATCCCGTCGCAGGTTTACCGAACAGGCGCGGGTTCATTAATGAAGCCAAGGCCAGCGAACCGATTCCCGCTGATGTGCGGCCAAAAAACTGGCGGCGATTTTCCAGAAGTGCTGTTTGTTCCCAGGGGTTCATATTCAACCTCGATTAATCGTTTCGTCAAGATTCAGCAACAAGCGACCGACGGCCGTGAAGGCCGCGAGAGCAGCCCGATCCACACTCTCTGCTGAGACGGTTGCCTCTGTCCCTAACATAGAACGAATAGCCTGAGGTTCTTTTTCAAACCAATCTTTTCGATCTTGATAAAAGCTCACCAACACCTCAATCTCCCGTGCGGTGGGCACTCGTGATGTTGCCAATTCAAATCCAAACGTGATGCCCTTTTGTGGATTCGCTCCTCCTTGCTGCACCATGCGAACTGCCAAGTGTCGTGCCGCCTCAATAAATTGAGGCGCCTGCAACAGCAGCAAGGCCTGCAATGGCGTATTCGTCCGGCTCCTTTGAACGGTGCAGAACTCTCGCGATGGCGCATCCATCGTTTTCAGCATCGGCGACAGAACGGTACGTTTCCAAAACGTGTACACGCTGCGACGATACAACGATTCGCCGGTTCCCACGACATACTCACTCGACAAACCGGGTCGGTTATTAAGCTCTAACCACAACCCCTTGGGTTGATACGGAAAGACACTCGGACCACCTACTTTTTGGGTGATTAAGCCGCTAACCGCCAGCGCCTGATCACGAATTTGTTCGGCATCCAAACGCAGACGCGCCGCGCGAGCCAACAAACGATTCTCAGGATCTCGTTCTAGCCATGCCGGGGTTACGTGAGAACTCTGCCGATAAGTGGCCGAATTCAACATCACACGCAACATGGCTTTGACATCCCAACCGCTTTCCACAAATTCGATCGCCAAGGTATCAAGCAAATCGGGGTGACTTGGCCATTCACCTTGGGTGCCAAAATCTTCGATCGATTTGACCAACCCCGTACCAAATAATCTTTGCCAGTAACGATTCACGGCAACGCGTGACGTGAGCGGGTGCTGGGAATCCATAAGCCAGGAAGCCAATCCCAAGCGGTTACGTGGCATTTGCGGAGACATGGGATTCAATACCGCCGGCACACCTGGGGAAACGGTATCGCCTTTTAAATCATATTGCCCCCGTTCCAGCACGTGAGTCGCGCGGGGTTTAGCTAAATCGCGCATCACCATCGTTTTCGGGTACTGTTTTGCCGGCGACAGTTGTTGCCCTTTCTTCTTTAGCTGGGCAATCTCGGTAGCCCGCAAACCTTGCAGAGTCTCCCTTAACAATTGCTTTTGCGCGACGCTGCGTGATTGCGGCAATAGTTGGGCAGCGGCGTGTACCGATGCGGGCAGGTTTTGGTCAACGATCCGCGTTTCCTCATCCTGAGTTACCGAGATGCGAGGACGTCCGATTCCATGGGTGCCAAAATCAGCTTGATGCCGCAGTTTGAATTTCAACACCGTACCGCCAACAAAACCCACGGGTGTTTCAGCAATAAAAATGGCAGTTGCAGGTTTTTTTCGCGACGGCCCGTCGACAGCCCACCCGTTATTTTTTTCCCATTGGCCATCAATGGTCTTCGCGATTTCGTAATTGGCTTGGGAATAGTCTGCCACGGCCGACTTGAATTTGATCTGTCTGCGTTGGCTCGCGTCGACTTTGGAAATCGCCTCCAACTCAAATTCGCTTAAAACAAAATTAGAATTGAGATGCCGCCCCGGGCCACCTCCCGGCAACGAAGGGTCCGTCAAACACTCTAGCCGTACGGCGGTAATCTCTTTTGCTTCGGTTTCAAAAGTGATTTCATAATCATCCTTTGCGGGGTTAGCGCTGCCCACCAGAATGGATTTGTCCGGCTGGCGTGCAAACGTCGATTCACCGCTTGAGGCCCAACGGATGGGATTCAGTATTTGCCAACCCTGAAGATCGTCAGCCGCAATCCCGGCAGCCCATTGGTTAATCTCCGGCTCAGAGAGGGGACGCTGCAATGTCGCTAACTGGCGAGTCACCGCCTCCAACTCCGCAACGGCCCGAGCATCTAGTGGTTCGGCGAACGGCGATGCTATTTGCTGCATCGGTTCGAATCCATTTAGCCCGCGTTCCGCAACTTGATTAAAGAATGCCGACAGTTGATAAAACTCTTGCTGTGAAATGGGATCGAATTTGTGATCGTGGCAGCGTGCGCACCCAACGGTCAATCCCATCCATACTGTCGCTGTCGTATTCAAACGATCAATTACGTATTCGGTGCGATACTCTTCATCAATCACACCGCCTTCGATCGTAATCGGATGGTTACGATTAAACCCGGTTGCTAAGACCTGTTGATCCGTCGCATTGGGGAGCAAGTCACCTGCCAATTGTTCCAGCGTAAATTGATCGAATGGCATATTTTGGTTGTAGGCATGAATCACCCAGTCTCGCCACACCCACATGCTGCGTTGTTTATCGTATTGGTATCCGCTGGAATCGGCATACCGAGCCAGATCCAACCAGTGCTTCGCCATGTGCTCACCATAGGCTGGTGAGTCCAGATAACGATCCACCATTTTCGCATAAGCCAATTCTGATTCGTCACCAACATACGCGCTGAGCTCTGCGGGGGTCGGCGGTAATCCTGTCAGATCAAGCGCCACTCGACGAATAAGAGTTCGTTTGTCTGCGGCTGCCGAAGGGGCAAACCCGGCTTGTTCGATTTTGCGTAAGACGAACAGATCAATCCAATTTTTTGGCCAAGCGGTTTGCTGAACCTTGGGCAGCACCGGCCGTACCGGTGTTACAAATGACCAATGCTCTTCGTAAGCCGCGCCTTGCTCGATCCAATCGCGTAACAAGGTCACTTGGGATTTGGTTAGCGATTTACCCGTGCTGAGAGGGGGCATGTGCGCCCAACTCTCCTCCGAGGTCACGCGTTCCAGCAAAGTACTACTGGCCGATTCTCCGGGCACGATAGCTCGACCTTCGCCTGATTCGAGTTCCGCAGTCGCGCCCGCATAAGTATCCAAACGGAGACCTGCTTCGCGTGTGTTGGCATCAAAACCGTGGCACTGAAAACAGTTTTCAGAAAGGATGGGACGGATATCCCGGTTGTAGAAAACTTGGTCTTGGCCATACAGCTCGGTGGCCAAGCCCAAAAACGCCAAACATAGAATGAGGATTTTGCTTTGCATCGCAATCGAAAAGCCAATCAAGTTTGAATCCCGAAACTCGAAACTACGAGAACCATGATATCACAACCCCCTCGACCTGTAACGAGAATCGTCAACGACACAAGACATTCCAGTGGAAATTCGGTGCGACTTGCTACTAGACAAGAAGGTCGGTAGCAATTCCACTGAGACAGGTAGCTTTCTATCTCCTTGTTTTCCGAGCAGCCCCCATGCCACACGTCGCCCTGCGATCGACACTGATAATCGCCATGTTCAGTTGCCTCGTTGCGGATTTACGAAGCCAAGAAAGGCGGTCCTTCCCAGGGGAAGAAAGGCGATTTATTAGTAATCCGAGAATGACTTTGGGAACGATCTCAAACCTTTCGGCTGCGGTTCGCATCGCCGATATCAATGGTGATGGCCAACAGGATGTGGTGGTTGCCAATGGTCGGCATTGGCCGCAACAGAACTATATTTTCTTCAATCAGGGCAGGGCGAAGTTTTCTCTGCAACGTCCTCTCGGCAGCGACCTCAGCACCAGTTACGCGGCTGAGCCAGCCGATCTTGATGGAGATGGTGACCTCGATATCGCTGTTGGTAATGACATGGCACCCAATCGGATTTTTTTCAACGACGGACAAGGGATGTTCACAGCAGGTCCGCCTTTTGGTGGCATCTCCAGCCTGCGCAGTCTCACTTTGGCGGACATCGATCAGGATGGTGACATTGATATTTTGAGTACCTGTCGCGGCCGCACCAACCAGATCTTTCTCAATGACGGGACAGGGAATTTTCCAACCGAGCGCTCGTTTGGAACTCGCACCGACTCAACTATCGACGTCGCTGTTGTGGATTGGAACCTCGACGGGCATCAAGATCTGGTATTGGCAAATCGCGACAATCAAGCCAACGCGATTCTAATGAACGACGGCAAATTGAATTTCACAAAGACACTGCCTTTTGGTACCCCCCAAGAACAGACCCGTTCGATCGCTATTGCCGATATCAATGGCGATCAAAATCCTGATATTGTCGCGGGCAATGTAGGGCAATCCAATCGTGTATTTCTCGGTGATGGCGAGGGTGGGATCCTGCGGGAATTTTCGTTCGGTCGCAATGATGGCAAGACCTACACACTGGCGGTGGCGGACATGAACAACGATGGCCGAGCCGATATCGTTGCCGGCAACGTTGGGCAACAGAACATGGTTTCATTCAATTCGGGTGACGGAGACGTCCTTGTGGGCGTCAACTTTGGGGATGCCGATCACGCCACCTACGGGTTGGATATTGGCGATCTCGACAACGATGGTTTTCAAGATATTGCCGTGGCCAACTCCAATGCGAAAAACGCTTTCTTCCTCAATCGACCAGGCAGGGCGGGCGACGAGAAAAGTGGACGTTGAAAGCGGTCAATCGACGGACCAGTTCCGGTGACCGCGACGGCTAGTCCTGCTCAACTTGATCCGTCACGGAAAATTCTTGTTCCATCTGCACTTGCCCGTCCGTCTCCAGTTGAATCTGGTACCGTCCCGGATTGAGATATTGCTCGTATTGAATGAAATAAGGTTGGGAGCTTGGATTTTCGTCGATAACCAGATCCCAGCGAATTTGGTTTAAGCCGCGTTTACCAGGCCATTCCATGCGGGTTACCAATTCACCTTTTTCATTTTTCACCAACAGCGTTAACGATTTGGCTTGGTTCAACCAAATATTGATCGGTGTTTTTTCAAACGGTCGAAAGTTGAGTCCCGTACGTGTGTCACTTAAATATGGGCGTTCTGCAGCGGGTACTGGAAACAAGTAATCGATCGATTGAGAAGGCAGATCTAGCGAGAACGCTTGCTGAATAGGCACCAGACTCGTTTTGAAAATCCCGCGCCCATGCGTGGCCACCACCATTTCTTTCGTCGGCTCATGAATGACGATATCGGAAACACTGCAGGCCGGTAGGTTACATCCCAGAAGATCCCAGGACTCGCCTCGGTCTGAGGACAAATAAACACCCCGAAACGTACCCGCATACAATCGATCCTCGTCCCATGGATCTTCGACCAACACGTTGGCAGGTTCGTTGGTCAAGTTGGATCCGATCGAATTCCAGGTGACGCCTCGATCATCACTGCTGTAGAGATAAGTATTGAGGTCGTCATAATTCATGCCAGAGGCAGCCAAGTAAACTCGCGAATCGACAAACTTCGAAGGCGAGATGCTGCGAATGTAGCCGATCGGCAGTCCCTGCGAGCGTTCCACCCAAGTTTGACCTGCGTCTTCGCTTACCCAAAAACCACCGCGATCGGTGCCCGCGTAAATCAATCCAGGAACCCGTGGTGACTCGGCCATCGCTGCCACCGCCGTTGCTTGCCGACGAGGGTCCGCCGTGTTGCAGATATCCGGACTCATCACGGTCCAATCGTCACCTCGATTGTTACTTTTGAATAGAAAATTTCCGCCGGTATACAACGTTTTCGAATCATGCGGAGAGATGATGAGGGGTGCTACAAAATTGAATCGTAATTCCCCAGCGTGCTCGGCAGGTAACTGTGGTCGAATCCCAACCGACCGATTAGTCGCCATGCTCTTTCGCTTGAAGGCGCCCTCCTGAGCACTAAAATAAACCGTATCCGAGTCCTCCGGATCGATCTGTGTTATGCAACCATCACCACCATTCCATGGATCAACCCAAAGATACCGCCATGGCTGTGCACGAGAATCACCCCACTCGTCAGGTGGTCCAAACACCGTGGCATTGTCTTGCGTGCCACCATAGATCCGGTAATTCCTATCGCGACTCAGAGCGATGTCATAAAATTCGCCGGTTGGAATATTATTGAAATGCATCCATGAATCACCATGGTCGAAACTCTGATAAAGACCTCCGTCATTCCCCAGCGCCAGGTGATCGGGGTTTTGCGGATTGATCCACATTTCACAATGATCCAGGTGTAATCCGGTGGCAGCGCTGGGTGTCATGTGCGACACCTTTCCGCTGAGTAAAGCAAACGTTTTTCCGCCATCCCGACTGTGCGCCACGCGGACACCCAATGCAAATACCTCGTCGTCATCTTTGGGGTTTACGTAAATATCTGCGAAGTACCAACCAATCCGTGAAAAGATGTGCAAATTTTCTTGATGGGTTCGCTCCCAGCTTTTACCACCATCGCTACTACGCAAAACCTGCGCGGCTCCCGCTTTGATACGACTGCGGTCATCGACCAAGGCATAGACTTTTTTGGCATCCGAACTCGAAACAGCCAACCCTATCCTGCCTATCGAATCACTGCTGGGAAATCCTTGGTGACACTTTTGCCAGGTCAGCCCGCTATCGCTGCTGCGATAAACGCCGCTGTTAACACCGGCAACGTCAGGGTAATTTTCCCACGTCGATGCATATAGCATGGTCGGGTCATCCACAGACCAAACGACATCATTCGCCCCGGTGCGTTCGTCGACATACAACACCCTTTGCCATGTCTCGCCGCCATTCTCCGTGCGATACAAACCTCGCGTAGAATTTTTTGACCAGAACTGCCCCAGAACCGCAACGACCACGACCTGAGGATTCGTCGGATGAACGGCGATTTCACCGATGTGCCAAGCGTCGGACAAACCCATATGCTGCCAATGTTCACCCCCATCATCAGAGCGATAGATGCCGGCACCGGGTATCGTGAAATTGCGTGCTTTCTTGAGACTCTCTCCAGTTCCGACGTAAATAATTTCCGGGTCGGACGGGGCCAGAGCAAAATCACCGACGCCGTAGGATGCCTGATTTTGAAAAATCGGCTTCCACGTCACTCCATTGTTCGTCGTCTTCCAAAGACCGCCCGAACCAAACGCGACGTACATCCAACCTGGTCGATTCGGATCAAGTTGGACAGCCTCGACTCGGGCGGAATTCACGACCGGGCCCAGACTAATCCATTCCAAACCAAAGGGTGTTGCTGATTTTTGCAGCTGATAAGCCGGAAAGGATTCCCACAACGGAGAGCTTTGAGAGAAAACTACGCAGGGCGTGAAAAAGCCAAGCAGCCACAACGTCGCGTGCCATCGCACTAAATCAATTAACCTCATACCGCACCTGTTCATCCGGGATACCTAAAAAAACAATCGCGATCTGTTCCGTGACTCATGCAGTCGAGGCGGTTGTTTCAAAGAGATGGGTTTTTATAAGACGCCAAGCACATTGTAATATGCCAAGTACCGCACAAAAAAGGCCCGTCGGCCGCAGCCGACGAGCCTCTCGGGTGAAATATCGAAGGCAACTCCATTCGCCCTATCAGCTCAACGGCACTCCATTTATCGATGAGCTTGAAATTTCACCCAATATTCGACCAACCGTTTTAACGGATGGCGTTTCTAATCTTGTATCCATCACATTTGCTTCACGTGATATTTCTTCAGGGGCCTGGTGGCGTGAAGGGATGCCACTCTGAATCCACAGAGAGTCTGCGGCAATCACGAATAGAAACAGAGCTAAGAGAGCGAGTATCTTAATTTTTAATCTCGGACCAGACTGAGGAGGGATCCAGGCGAGGGCACCCGTTGGGCCCCAGGACCAGCCGAAATCATCCGATTGTGAATTCGCGGCCGCCCGCAGGTTTTGCGGAACACCTAACAACAATTAGAACACGTGTTTGATTTTTTGGAAGCCATCTGACTTTTATTTGCCTAACAAGCATGCCAAGGGTCCCATCCACCTAGTTGATGAAACGCTGGAATAGTAGTGCTTGCTTGAGGTTAACAGCACTTTGGGCCATCCAGCGAATGGTGATTTCGCTTCCTTTACAGATTTTGAAACGACATTTTGGATTAACCTGAACCTTTTTCCTTACTTCCTCTCGTCAATCGCCGATGGTAGCGTTTTCGTCTCTGCACAATTCAGACAAGTCAGCCCCTGAAAGGCCTCTGTCGCACAATCGGCGGATTGGTCGAGCAGTATCTGAATGAATTGAAAGTGCCAAATCCGCCACATACCGAACGGTTTGACAGCGGGCCGCAGATGTCTTGGAGATGAATCGGTCCGACAAGTTTTTGCTACTTTCCAATCCACCCTGATCTTTGTAAAAATACGTGGAAATACCCCCTGAATGGAGAAAATATGTCAACCGAAATGAAGTGTCCTGTAATGAACGGGGCCGCTCAGCGCCACACCGCAGCGGGTGCTTTTTCCAATGCGGATTGGTGGCCAAATCAGCTAAATCTAAGAATGTTGCATCAAAACTCAGCGATGACGAGCCCCATGCACGAGGGCTTTAATTATGCGAGAGAGTTTCAAAAAGTCGATCTTAGCGAGCTCAAACAAGATATCGAAGAAGTCATGACAACGTCCAAGGAATGGTGGCCGGCCGACTATGGTCATTACGGTCCATTTTTCATTCGCATGGCTTGGCACAGTGCCGGTACTTATCGCATCGGGGATGGGCGTGGCGGTGCTTCCTCGGGGACGCTGCGATTTGCACCATTGAATAGCTGGCCGGACAACGTCAATTTGGATAAAGCTCGGCGGCTACTTTGGCCCGTGAAACAAAAGTACGGCGCGAAACTTTCCTGGGCTGACCTGATGATCTTTACCGGCAATTGCGCCTTGGAGTCCATGGGCTTTAAGACATTCGGTTTTGCCGGCGGCCGCGCCGATACTTGGGAACCCGAAGGTGACATTTACTGGGGTCCTGAAAGTGAATGGCTGGGCGATAAGCGTTACACCGGGGAGCGCGAACTGGAAAATCCCTTGGGCGCCGTGCAAATGGGTTTGATTTATGTCAATCCCGAAGGTCCAAACGGCACCCCAGATCCCCTGGCATCAGCGCATGACATCCGAGATACGTTTGGTCGCATGGCGATGAACGATGAGGAAACGGTTGCCTTGATTGCGGGCGGCCATACGTTCGGTAAAGCCCACGGTGCCGCCGATCCTGATCAATACGTCGGTGCAGAGCCAGAAGGCGCGGGCATCGAAGAACAGGGACTCGGGTGGAAAAACAGTTTCGGCAGCGGCAATGCGGGCGATACCATCAGCAGCGGACTGGAGGGTGCCTGGACGACTGACCCAGTGAAGTGGGACAACAATTACTTCGACAACCTATTCGGTTACGAGTGGGAACAGACCAAGAGTCCAGCTGGCGCAACGCAGTGGATTCCCAAGGACGCTTCGGCATCCACCAGCGTGCCTGATGCATTTGACCCGGACAAACAACATGCTCCGATCATGTTCACCACGGACTTGGCGTTGCGACTCGACCCTGCCTACGAGCCAATCTCGCGCCGCTTTCATGAAAACCCGGACCAGTTTGCCGATGCGTTTGCCCGCGCTTGGTATAAACTGACGCACCGCGATATGGGCCCGGTCTCTCGCTGCCTTGGCAATATGGTTCCAGAAGCTCAACTTTGGCAGGACCCCGTACCTGCGGTCGATCACCAACTTGTGGGTGACCAAGAAATTGCCGACCTCAAGGAACGGATTTTAGCGTCAGGTCTTTCGATCTCGCAATTGGTTTCCACCGCCTGGGCATCGGCCTCCACGTTTCGTGGAACTGACAAACGAGGGGGAGCTAACGGAGCTCGCATCCGTTTAGCGCCACAAAAAGATTGGGCGGTCAATCAACCGGCTGAATTGTCGAGTGTGCTTGATCAGCTGGAACAGATCCAGAAGGCATTTAACGAATCGCACGCTGGCGGTCCACAAATCTCCTTGGCGGATACGATTGTCTTGGCGGGTTGTGCTGCGGTTGAAGCGGCGGCCAAAAAAGCGGGCCACGAAACCACAGTCCCCTTCGCACCAGGCCGCACCGATGCGACGCAGGAAATGACCGACGTCGAATCTTTCGCGGTGCTGGAACCGACAACCGATGGCTTCCGCAACCACTTCGGGAATTCCGAAGATCGTGGTCCGGAAGAACTCTTAATCGATCGCTCTCATCTGCTCACGCTCACGGCGCCCGAAATGACCGTGTTAATTGGCGGCATGAGAGTTTTGAACACCAACGTTGGACAAGCGCCTTTCGGTGTTTTCACCGACCAGCCTGGGACTTTAACCAACCACTTCTTCGTCAACTTACTGGACATGAATATCGAGTGGCGAAAATCTGAGAAATGCGAACATTTCTTCGAAGGTCGCCAACGTGGTTCGGACGAAATCAAATGGACAGGCACCGCTGTCGATCTGGTATTTGGTTCCAATTCGCAGCTACGAGCAATCGCGGAGGTTTACGCCTGTGAGGATTCCGGAACGAGCTTTGTCGAAGACTTTGTCTCCGTTTGGAACAAGGTTATGAATTTGGATCGTTTCGATATTGCTTGATATCCCGCTTGCGTCCTTAACTCACTGGGATGTTAAAGCGTGGGCAAGCCCCGCTTTTTCGGTTCCCAAGACTCCTGAGCTCGCCGATTTTATTCGGTGGGCTCTTTTTTTATGCCGTTCACCTTCCCTGTTTTTTATTGTGAATCACGCCACATGATGTCACTCAACTAACAAGATTTCAATTTAGTACGTAAGCGTCCGTAAAAACCAAGCCCGCGTTCTGTGTTAAAATTCTCGTTTGTCGAACTCAACTCCGGAAAGAAAAAACATGAACCTCCTGCACCGATGCTTTACTGTTGCGGTTTTTATTATTTTCTTTGCCAGCATTTGCCACGCGCAAGAAAAAACATCTCCAGCCAAGCAAACGCTGCTCGCGGGGCGAACGGTCGTCGACCTGACACACCCCTTTGATCGAAACACCATTTATTGGCCCACCGAGGATGGATTCGATTTGATTCGCGGCAAGGCCGGTGTCACCGACAAAGGATATTATTATTCGGCGAACCGTTTCACAGGTGCCGAGCATGGCGGAACTCATGTCGATGCACCGATCCATTTTTATAAAGATCGCCAAACGGTCGATGCCATCCCCATCGAACGATTAATCGGAGAGGGTATCGTCATCGACGTATCGGAGGCTTGCCAAGAGGATCCCGACTATCAAATCGGCATTGAAGACTTACGCCGTTGGGAAACAGAGCATCAACGTCAGCTCGTCGATGTGATTGTTTTGTTGCGGACAGGCAACGGGAAACACTGGCAGCAGCGAGAACGTTACCTTGGTACGGCAGCTCGTGGTCCCGAAGCAGTTCCGCAATTACACTTTCCGGGCCTGGATCCAACGGCGGCTAAATGGCTGGCAGAACATCGGGCCATCAAGGCCATAGGTATCGATACAGCCAGCATCGATTTTGGGCAGTCACGGTTGTTCGAAAGTCATGTCAACTTGTTTAAGCACAACATTCCCGCTTTTGAAAATGTTGCCAACTTGGATAAGTTACCCAGCGAAAAATTTCAAGTCATCGCCTTGCCGATGAAAATCGGTGGTGGCAGTGGTGGTCCTTTGCGGATCATCGCCATGGTTCCCGATCAGCCGTAATGCCTTACCTCAACTCTTGGTGTAGAAATCGTTTAGGCGACTGACGCCAATTTGCGAAACAGCCCGTTCAGGAGACGTTCTCGTGCAACATGACGAATTACCCGAGTGGTCCAAGAAAGCGGCGGAATGGGCCGCTGACTATCACGCCACGCTTCGCGAGCGACCTGTTCGCTCGCAATCTGCGCCGGGGGAGATTTCGCGACAAATTGCGAAGTCTCCGCCTGATAGTGCCGACAGCATGGAGGCCATTTTTGCTGATTTCCAGAACATCATTCCGGAAGGCATGACGCATTGGCAACACCCGCGGTTTTTTGCTTACTTCAGTTCCAATGCCGCTCCCGCCTCGATGTTAGCTGAGCAATTGGCTAATGCGATTTCTGCTCAATGCATGTTATGGCAAACCTCACCTGCTGCGGCCGAATTAGAAACGGTGATGATGGATTGGTTGCGACAGGCGTTGGATCTTCCGCAAGTTTTCCGCGGTGTGATTCATGACTCGGCCACAACAGCAACACTTTGTGCGGTACTCACCATGCGGGAACATGCTCTGAAGTGGCGTGGATTAAACGAGGGACTCGCTGGCCACCCCCCACTTCGGATCTACGCATCAGCGCAGACTCATTGTTCGGTTGACAAAGCCGCTCGCTTGGCGGGAATCGGACAAGCGAACCTGATTAAAGTTGACACCGATGATGATTGGGCCATGCGACCTGATGCACTACGCCAAGCAATTCAAAATGATCGCGCTGCTGGCATGCTGCCGATCGGGATCATTGGTTGCATTGGCGGTACTTCATTTGGTGCATCCGACCGTTTACGAGCCATTCTAAATATCAGCAAGGACGAGAATATGTACTCCCATGTCGATGCTGCTTGGGCCGGCTCAGCCATGATCTGTCCGGAGCACCGCCACATTTGGGATGGGATTGAATTAGCCGACAGCCTCGTCGTGAATCCGCACAAATGGCTCGGTGCCAGCTTTGATTGCTCCGTCCAGTTTTTACGTGATCCTGCGGCACAAGTCCAAACCCTGAGCCTGCGACCCGATTATCTCAAGACGCAGGAAGAGGACGAGATCACCAATTATTCTGATTGGACCATTCCCTTAGGCAGGCGTTTTCGGGCGTTAAAAATTTGGTTTTTGTTACGTGCCCATGGCCTCGATGATTTACGGAACCGGATTCGAAATCACATTGCTTGGACACAACTGGCGTGCGATGCATTGGAGACGACGCCGGGAATAGAGATCATGACGCGACCCAATTTCGCATTGTTTACGTTTCGCTTGGCCCCTCATGATGGCGATGCCGACGAGAGCACCCGAGAGCTGTTACAGCAGATCAACGCCGACGGGCGTATTTATCTTACTCAAACGAGTCATCAGGGCATGTTTGTTATTCGCCTGACTGTCGGTCAATTCGATACGACACGGGATGACGTCGAGATGGCAGTTCGTGTGATTCGCGAAATCGCCGCTCGTGTTACAAAACAAAACTAGGAGTCTTCATGCAAGTTTTCGCATCTTCGGCCAGAATACGAATCGGCACGATGTTGTTCGTTATCTGTTTGACGTTTTCCTGTTCACCCATTCAGGGCCAAGTTGAGTTCCACGTTGCGATTCAGGGCCACGACGACAATCCCGGGACTCGGCAAAGCCCGTTCCGGACCCCGCAACGCGCTCAATCACAGGTACGTGATTTAGCCGCTGTGGGTTTAACGGATAATGTGGTCGTGATCATACAAGAAGGTGTCTACGATCTGCCGCAAACTTTTAAGTTTGATTCCCGCGACAGTGGCACCGACCGTTTTTCTATCACGTATCAATCCGCCCCACAGGCAAAGGTCATCTGGAGTGGCGGAAGTTCATTGGGAAAATGGCAACCAAATCAGGAAGGGCATTGGGAAATCCAGTTGGCCGCCGTGAAAGCGGGAGACTGGTTTTTTCGTCAGCTTGTCGTGGAAGACCAGCGTGCCACGCGCAGCCGTTGGCCGAATAACGATGGTCTCCTGCATCTGCAAACCGTAGATGAGACGGTTAAAAAATTCAGCTTTGATCAACCCCTGGAACTTACGGATCCGGCTGATCACAACACGGAACTGGTCGTCTTTGGTAACTGGTCTATCTCGCGGGCGAAGGTAATCGCCGCGGATGCGGACCATTACAAAACGGCGACTGCCATGGGTTGGCTTGGCCACGGTCCCATGACCACAGCCAGTCCCGGGAAACCGGCTTACCTGGAGCATCATCGTGACTTTCTTGATCAACCGGGTGAATGGTATTTGGATTCGCCTACTGGAACCCTGACTTATATTCCGCTTGCAGATCAGAATCCGCAAACGGCAATCGGTGTCGCGCCGCGATTAAGCCGTTTGCTGGAAATTCAGGGCACTCCCGAGAAGGCTATCCGCAATTTACGGTTCGCAGGAATCTGTTTTGCTCACTGCGGATTCCCGCTCCCGAATATTGGCTATAACGAAATTCAAGCCAGTCACTTTGGCACCCAAGTCGACGCTCGCACGTTGGTACAATCCGTGGCGATTGAATGCACTTATGCGACGGAGTGCCAATTTGTAAATTGCCGCTTCGCTCATCTCAATAACTCAGCTCTTGGGTTTGGCGGCGGCTGTCGCGACAACCTGGTAACTGATTCCACCTTCGAAGATATAGGAGGCTCGGGCATCATTATTGGTTGGCGGGGCAAGGCTGAGCTCGACAATACCCGGGCAGCCAATCTTGCCGCGGACTGGCGAAACCCAAGGGATACTCCTGAACGGACCACAATTTCCAATTGCATTGTCCGTCGCTGCGGAAACGACGGCATCGGCGGGGTCGGGATTTTTGCTGCCTTTTCCAACCACACGCGCATTGCGCACAATCGAGTTTACGATCTACCTTACTCCGGGATATCCATTGGCTTCCGCTGGAGCAAGGAACCCACCTCCCAGAAAAATTGTATTGTTGAAAACAATCACATCTTCGATGTCGTGCAAAAACTAGCTGATGGCGGAGGCATCTACACCCTCGGCCGGCAACCCGGAACGACGATACGCAACAATTATATTCATGATGTTAAACGAAGCGAATTCGCTCATGGCGGCGCACCCAATAACGGGATCTTCATTGATCAAGGCAGTACGGATTTTCTCTTCGAATCCAATGTGATTTGCGCCACATCCGGAGACCCTATTCGATTCAACCAATCAGAAAAAGGTTGGCATCGATGGGAGGACAATTACTTAGGAGATCTCGAATCCAAAACACTCAAAGCGAAGAAAATCATCCAACAGGCTGGACCGACTTCTTCACTACCGAGCCGCGACCGATAAGATTCGACATGCACAATTTGCATGATGTCTGTCAAGCAAGGCCATGTTATTTGCTTGCAAATCCTGTAATTTCCCACGCCGAAATTTTGCGCACAACAAAACGTGTAAACCTTGCTTAATCGTTTTTTTCTGCCGAACTAGCGATTAGAATAGGCGCTACGCCGATCCCGGATCTGGGGAGTCTGAATGGTTCCGCTATGTTAGACTGAGGCGTAAGTCGAGCTCGAAAAATCGTCAGCAGACACGGGTCCAATATGAAATCAATTTTGCCTATCGCTTTGGCTTTTTTAATTACCACGTTGCCTTCCGCTTCGTTGGTGGCTCAGGAAAGAGTCGACTTCCTAGCGGATATCAAACCGATTCTCGCTGAAAACTGTTTGGCATGTCACGGTTTACATGCGGAAGCTCGTCAAGCCGATTTAAGATTGGATGTGCGACAAGACGCCATCGATGCAGGCGCAATCATGCCGGGTGACCCCGGTTCCAGTAGCCTGATTGAGCGGATCAACGAGACGGATGAAGATCTGCTGATGCCCCCGCCAACGTCTCACAAATCTCTCACCGTTGAGCAAAAAGCGTTACTGAAGCAGTGGGTTTCCGAGGGTGCCGATTACCAACAACACTGGTCACTTGTCGCCCCCCAGAAGCCCGGCTTGCCGGCCGTCAAGCATGCCGAATGGCCAAAAAATGCGATCGATCATTTCATTCTCGCGGGCCTCGAAAATAGCGGATTGAATCCCGCAAAAGAGGCCGACCCGCATACGCTTTTTCGACGTCTTAATCTCGACATCACGGGATTGCCGCCACGACCTCAGGACACCGTCGTTTTCCTGGCCGATTACAAAAAGAATCCGGACGACGCGGTATCCCAATGGATTGACCAATTAATGAATCGTTCCAGCTGGGGCGAACATCGCGGTCGGTATTGGTTAGATGCCGCTCGTTACGCGGATACCCACGGCATGCACTTCGACAATTACCGTGAAATGTGGCCCTACCGCGATTGGGTCATCCAGGCCTTTAATGCTAATCAGGCTTTTGACCAATTTACCATCGAGCAGTTGGCAGGTGACCTGCTCGAAAATCCCAGTCGCGAACAATTAATCGCCACGGGATTCCAAAGGTGTAATATGACCACCAATGAAGGTGGGACCATTGATGAAGAAAATCTGGCCATGTATGCGGCCGATCGAGTGCAGACTTTTGGTTGGGTATATCTTGGCATGACCGCGAATTGTGCTCAGTGCCACGATCACAAATTCGATCCCATTTCCATTAAGGATTACTATTCCCTGGCTGCTTTTTTTCGCAACACGACTCAAAAACCGAAAGACGGAAATCGGAAAGACGGGCTGGGGCCAACCATCGTCGTTGCAGCCGAAAAGGATCGTCAGCGTTGGGACGCGTTACCTTCCGAAATCTCAACGGCAGCGAAACTGCACGAGCAAAGACGGGTAGATTCTCAACCCGATTTTGAACGTTGGCTAACCAGTATGAATTCGGCGACGATTGGGCAAACCCCGGTTGAGGGCATGCTCCTTCACCTACCGCTCAACGATGGCGACGGCAACGAAGTGCGTTCCCGCAGCCACGAAAAAACGATTGCACTTGGCGGATCTACAGGAGCCGACGAGGAACAAACTTTCCGTGCATCGGGATCGCTTGTTTGGGAAAAAGATGGTGTGATTGGACCTGCACCCCGTTTGACAAAAGACACCGTTATTGAATTGGGCGATTTCGGCGACTTTGCCATTAACCAACCTTTTAGCGTTGGCTGTTGGGTTAAGACCACTGGCAAACGGTCGGGAGCCATCATCGGTCGCATGGATAATCAAAACGGATATCGCGGTTGGGATCTATGGCAAAATGACAACGAATTCGCGGCTCACATTATCGATAAATGGACCGAAAACGGACTCAAAGTGATCACCCAAGGCAATCGAGTTAAACCGGGCCAGTGGCAACATGTCTTCACAACCTGGGATGGAAGCGGTAAAGCCGAGGGAATTAAAATCTATGTCGACGGCAAAGCAGCCAAAACACGCGTCGCTCGCGCCAGTCTAAAACCTGACGCTGACACGCGAACGGCGACGCCTCTGAATATTGGTAGCCGCAACGCAGGTCAGTCACCTTTGGAAGGATTTGTCCAGGATTTCCTACTTTACGAACGAGTTTTGACACCCGGCGAGGTGGCCAACGTGGCGGAAGCCGGCCCCTTAAGGCTAGCTTTCGAAACGCCTGCAGAGGAACGATCTGCCGAACTAAAAAAGACTCTCTTTGAAAATTATCTTCGCAACCATGACTCGACTTTCATGGCACTCGATAAAAAATTAAACGAACTGCAAGCCGAGCAGGGGACGATCCGCGACCGTAGTCCAGTCACCCATGTTCAGGTCGAAAAAGAGACATCGCCAACCGCCAAAATTTTGATGCGGGGCGCTTACGACAAACCCGGCGAGGAAGTTTCCGCCGCCACACCCGCAGCGTTCCATCCCTTGCCGAACGACGCCCCCAGAAATCGACTGGGTCTGGCCCAATGGGTCATCGATCCCGCCAATCCATTAACGGCCCGAGTCACCGTCAATCGATTCTGGCAAGAGATTTTTGGGGCAGGTATTGTGGCCACGGCAGAAGATTTCGGCGTTATGGGTACTTTGCCAAGCAATCAAGATTTGCTGGATTGGCTGGCCGTGGATTTTCGTGAATCCGGTTGGGACGTAAAACGTTTTTTCAAGCAGGTCATGATGAGTGCTGCCTACCGTCAGGCATCCCGCGTGACCGACGAGAAACTATTGAGGGATCGCGATAACAGCTTGCTTTCCCGAGGCCCCCGTTTTCGCATGGATGCCGAAATGGTACGCGATTTCGCGTTATCGGCGAGCGGGCTCTTGAACGAGAAAATGTACGGGCCTGGGACTAAACCCTACCAACCAGACGACCTATGGAACATTGTTGGTTTACCGGGCGGCGACACTCGAAATTTCACTCAGGACAAAGGCGATGAGGTCTACCGACGGTCGCTCTATTCGTTTTGGAAACGGATGAGTCCACCGCCTAATTTAGAAGCTTTCAATGCGCCCAATCGAGAGGTTTGCACCGTGCGTCGCGAACGCACTAACACGCCGCTCCAGGCGCTGGTAACGCTGAACGACCCACAATTTTTTGAGGCTGCCCGTGTACTCGCACAAAATGCCATGACGCGCGGCGACGGAGATTGGATTGCTACACTTAGTGATATTTCGGCGAGAACCCTTTGCCGACCGCTGACACCCCAAGAAACTAAAATCTTAAGAACCGGTTTTGACGACTTCGTTGAGCATTATGAATCTGCGAAGGAAGACGCACAAAAACTCATCACCGTGGGACAAACACCCCACGATGAAAAATTGGACCTCGTTCGATTGGCAGCCTGGACGATGGTTTGCAATCAAATCCTCAATCTCGATGAAATTTTGAATAAGTAGGTTTGGCCATGAATCCGTTTGATGAATTTCAAAAGTTGCAAACCCGACGACATTTCCTTTCCCGAGGAAAGCATCTCTTGGGCGGTGCGGCGTTGGCCTCTCTGTTGGGTCCATCGGTATCGGGTGCGTCGGGGGCGACGCTGCCAGAAATCCGCCAGCCCCATTTCGCGCCCAAAGCGAAACGCGTGATTTATTTGCATATGGTTGGTGGGCCGTCGCAAATGGATCTTTTTGATTACAAACCAAAAATGAGTGAATGGTATGACAAAGATCTTCCAGAGACGATTCGCAAAGGCCAACGCCTGACGACCATGACCAGCGGCCAAGCTCGGTTTCCCATCGCGCCCTCAAAGTATTCCTTTGCACAGCGCGGCGAATGCGGCATGTGGATGAACGAAAATTTACTGCCGTGGCTTGGAAAGAAGGCCGACGAAATTTGCTGGATGCGGTCTTTGCATACGGAAGCCATTAATCACGAACCCGCCATTGCCGCGATGCAAACGGGCAACGAAATAACGGGTCGACCCTGCCTTGGATCGTGGGCTTCCTATGGGCTAGGTTCGGAAAATGAGGATCTGCCGGCGTTTGTCGTGTTGGTTGCGGTGCCTTCCAACCGCGAGCAAGAACAAGCCATTTCGTCGCGACTTTGGAGTTCCGGATACTTGCCTGGAAGGCACGCAGGCGTTTCTTTTCGCAGTGGTGGCGATCCCATTCTGTATATCAACAATCCCCCGGGTGTCAGTAGCGATATACGCAAACGCTCCATCGAAGGCTTGAACCGTCTGAATCAATTGAATTATCAAGCTCTCGGTGATCCGGAAACCAACACGCGCATCCAGCAGTACGAAATGGCGTTTCGCATGCAAGCCAGTGTGCCAGAATTAACCGATCTGGCTCAAGAACCCGATTCCACATTCAAGCTTTATGGGGAGGCTGCCAAGAAGCCTGGTTCCTTTGCTCATACCGTTCTCATGGCCCGCCGCTTGGCCGAACGCGGAGTGAGATTTATTCAAATCTATCACAATAACTGGGATCATCATGCCAATGTCAACAGCCGCATGCCTGCCCAATGCATGGACGTAGACCAACCTTGTTATGCCTTATTGGAAGACCTCAAATCCCGTGGCATGCTGGATGACACCTTGGTCATCTGGGGCGGAGAATTTGGCCGCACAATTTATTCCCAAGGCGGTCTTTCGAAACAAAATTACGGCCGCGACCACCATCCCAGATGTTTCACGATGTGGATGGCCGGTGGGGGTGCTCGCGGCGGACAAATTTACGGTAAGACCGACGATTTTTCCTACAACATTGTCGAGAACCCGATCCATATTCGTGACTTTCATGCCACCGCATTACAGTTACTCGGTTTCGACCATCGCCGTTTCACTTACAAGTACCAAGGCCTTGACCAACGATTAACGGGTGTGGAAGAAGCCCATGTGATCAAGGAATTATTGGCTTGATTGGGTGCGTGCCTGCCGTAAACATTGGCTTTTCAATTTGCTAGGGGATCGTAAATCACGCGCCCCCCGAGGATTGTTTTCAATACCTTGGTTTTACTGATCCGGTCGATCCGCTGAGCCTTTTCAAGATCGAATAAATTTTGATCCAGGACGATCATATCGGCGAATTTACCTTCCTCGATGGAGCCGATTTCAGTTTCGGCACCCAACACCCAGGCCCCGCCCAAAGTAAAAATCTTCAACGCCTGTGCCAGAGAAACCGCCTCAGCCGCGTTCAACGTGCCAAAATTTGGATTGTCGGGATTTTGGCGTGTGATCATCCCTTCAATTGCCGGAAAGGGATTCGGCGTTGGATAGGCGGTTTGCCAATCTGCACCTTGCCCAACATGCAGCCCGGCCTGCAATGCCGATTTAACAGGATAGATCATCTGGTATCGTGCATCTCCGATTTTCGGCGGCAAGGTTTTCGCGACACCGGGATTGGGATACCAAAGCGGCGGAGAGAAATCGAGATTGACGTCTTTTATTTTCGCAAGTCGCGCGAGGTCTGCCTTTGAGATCATCATGTTGTGTGCAACCTTATGCCGCACGCCGGATTCCCCGTTCTTTTGTTTCATGATCTCAAAGGCTTGGATTACGCGGTTAATTGAACCCGAGCCTAGGCTATGCACGTGAACGCCCACGCCCATTTTGTCGAATTTAATAAAGGCGTCGGCAAAATCCTCGACGCTCATGTTGGCTGCGCCGTTGGTTTGGGGATCATCCTCGTAGGGCATTAATAAAAGAGCGGTGCCAGCCATGGGACTACCATCAGAAAAAATCTTGACGTAATTAGGTCGAATCATTTCGGATTCATAGTCTGCTCGATTTTTGATTTGCTCTTCGATGTCTTCCAGGGTGTAAGCCAAGTTGAGTGTTGTTTTCCAGTCCCAACTGACAAAGACCCGCTGTTTAAGTTTGTCTTGAGCTTCCAACATCTTCAGCGCTTGCAGTGGGGCTCGATGCCCTTCCGCCGTTTGTTGCGTCGTAATTCCTAGTGAGGCAAAATCATCGAAAACTTGCTCAATCGGTTTGGCGTACTGTTCCGCCGTTGCCTGCGGGATGACACGCTCCACAATTTGCAGTGATAATTCCCGAATGGTACCTGTCGGCTCTCCCGTTTTAGGGTCCTTTAGAATGACCATCAGGTGGTTGGATTCTGTATCCTTGTTAATGCCTGCCATTTCCAACGCTTTAGAATTCAGCCAGGACGTATGACCGGTTTGATCAAGCAGTACCACGGGTCGATCCGATACGACTGCGTCCAACATGGCTTTGTTAGGTGCATCGTCCGGAAAAATTCCCGTGCCATACTGGCCTCCCAAAATCCAGGTTCGGTCGGGATTGGCATCTGCGTATGCTTTTACTTCCTGTAGTATTTTCTCGGGGTCATTGGGGTTCTGCAACTTGAGATTCATCGTCCCATACCAAGGCGTGATGAACGGGTGAGAATGCAAATCCAAAATTCCTGGCATTACAAAGTCGCCACGCAAATCTACAACCTCCGTGTCGTTGCCAACCGACGCTTTAACCTTCTCTGCAGAACCCACTCGAATGAATTTCCCATCTTTGATCGCAACCGCTTCCACCCATGGTTGCTCCTCGTCCATAGTGTAGATTTTGCCGTTGGTGTAGACGGTCTCGGCCACCTGTCCAAGCAAATCCAATACTGGCAACGTGGTCAAAAAGAACATTATTAAAAGCGTCTTCATAATGGATTCCTTATCGCAAACTGCGAATCCGTCTGCGGTAACGTAAAAAAGAATAGAGTTGGGCAGGGCTGGCGAAGCTGATAGGAAATCTCCGCCAACTGATTTATCTTACTAGAGGTGGGCAAATTGCAAGAGCAAAGCATAAACTCGTTGTGGCACGATTCTCTTCCCAGGTCACCCGTCTAACGCGTTACCGTCAGCGCGAGTGCAATTCGGTTTACGCGACCCGTCGCAGTCCATCCGCTCGATCCAGCTGATCCTAAGAGCCTTCCTGCTAAAAACGCTGCAACCGCTCTCTTTTAAATCTACCGCAAAAAGAACTATTGCTCGGGCTTGCCACCAACGCTCCCGGCAGCTGCATTGACCAATTGACTTAGCGTGCCACAAACGCAAGTCGGACAACCGGGCGTTATCGAGGCAGCAAGCACGGGCGGCTGATCATTCGCCAGATCACGATCCGAGATGGGTCGACTCATGGCTTGCAAAAGCTTCCCAAAAGATGGGTCATTGGATGCCGGAGCATTTTGTCCCTGTCGATCCGTATCCATTAAATAAATGGTTTTTCCTTCTTTGATCGTCTCCGTGACTTTGATTTGATCCAAGGTGTTTACATCAATGGATGTGGGGTCCTTGTCGAGAATTACAAAGTCCGCCAGTTTTCCGACCTCGATAGAACCCTTACGATCCTCTTCAAAATGCTGCCAAGCCGCCCACAACGTCATCGCCTTGATCCCCGTCATGACATCCACTCTATGACTCGGTCCGATAATA
This sequence comes from uncultured Pirellulaceae bacterium, assembly GCA_905480235.1. Lineage (GTDB taxonomy): Bacteria > Planctomycetota > Planctomycetia > Pirellulales > Pirellulaceae > CAJQPP01. Next base: position 15,706 of record CAJQPP010000091.1, on the reverse strand, counting down.
TCGCCGGATCTTGAACGCCGGGTCACTGTGGCATCTAAGACTCGCATCGAGTTGGGATTCGCGACAGGGGCGTCATGGTGAGAGGTGAACCTCATACCTCTTTCAACGCACCAACCCGTCGGTGAAATATCATCTGCCAATTCCGGGCCGACGGTATGCTCGCGATGCCAGTCTCCCCAATAAAACGTATGCATCGGATACAAGGAGGGAATAATGTCTAATCTTTGCAACGAATCAACCTGATCCTCTCTCAAAAACTGCCCATGAATCAGCACGGGACGCAATTTCTTTTGTGGATAAACTTTACGCGCTGCTTCGATCGCAGCGATGAGGAGATCGGAAGCTGCTTCGCCGTTGGAGTGCGTGAGAATCTGCAGGTCATTGGAAAAGGCCCAATTGATTGCATCAATCACCTGCTCAGCTTGGGCCGCTGGATAGCCTGCATATCCCGGCGGGTAATCGCCGACAGGGTTGTAATAAGGCTGGTCACGCCAAGCCGTAAATCCCTGCGGTGAACCATCAATGGTCAGTTTGGCGCCACCGACGCGAAATCGATTTTTATAATTCGGGTTGAACTCTTGTTTGATAACGTTTCGGTCCACAAGAACATCCGGGTAGGCAACCACATCAATTTCAAGGTCTCCAGCTGCCGCGACTTGCTGCATGATCTTAACCATATCTGGCATCGAGCGCCCGTCTTGGGCCGTGGTGTATCCGAAGCTGGCCCATCGATCAGCACCCGCTCGCAAAAATATGGCCGCTCCCTCAGGTCCCACTCGGCCAACCAATTTAAAGAGCAAAGGAAAGGCAGCCGTCTCCTCAAGCACTCCATTGGGTTCCTGACTATTTTGCCGGCGCCTGATCACACCACCTGCCGGATTGACCGAATCTTTCGTGATGCCGCCCAATTCTAAGGCTTTGGAATTGACCGAAATAATATGTCCGGATTGATGCACCAACACGATTGGAACCTCTGTCGACAGAACATCCAAATCGTCTCGGTCAGGATGGCGAAGTTCAGCGAGCTGCGCGTTATCGTAGCCAAAACCGACGACTAACTGAACCTTTTCGACCGCTTGCCGGTTATCCTTCATCCAATCGCGAAGGGTTTGCTGAAGAGAAGGAATATCACGCACTTGCCCGTCTGGTGGCGATAACAGGTTCGCCGAGAGCGCCTGCAAGCCACCGCCCATGACATGCCCGTGGGCATCAACGAACCCGGGTAACATCGTGCGACCCCGCAGATCGACCAACTCTGTTTTTTCGTCGCTCGTCCTGAGCACATCGGTTTTGGAACCTACTGCTAGAATTTCCCCGTCTCTGACGGCAACGGCTTCGGCAGTAGGGGCGGTGTCATTTACCGTGATGATTTTGCCGTTGTGGTAAATTTTTTGAGCTGATTGGGCCACAAGTTCCGAACTACAAAAAACTACCAGGCAAATCGCCAACCCGGCCGTGAAGACAGCCATCATTTTTTTCAGGACAACATCTGTTAAATCGTTTAGTCCAGCTCGCATGTTCACTCCGTTTGAAAAGATCGGTGACCGTAAATTGCCACCCGTGATGAGAAGAATTCAGCATAACACAATTTATTAATCGTCCTCCTTCTGTGGCTTGTCCAATTTGAGTTTTTTTCGAATGAACCCCGGGCGGTTAGTCGTGATGCTAAAAGCACCTAAACTCTGGTAGTATTCGGCATCTTTTGCATTATCCACGGTCCATACATGGAACTCCTTTAAGCCATTTTCTGTAAGGTTTTGGATAAAGGAATCGTTGAATATCTCTCGATTGGCCTCACTGCCCAATCCGTCAGCGCGCGTGCGTGACAGGCTATCTGCAATTCGGTTAATCCCCCCGCGCCCACCCGATGTGCGGTCGGTATCCTCGTAACCTGTCAGCCAGTGCACTTTCAAATTCGGGATCACGCGTTTCACCTCCCGGGCCGTCTCTTCATTGAAAGTGATTACCAGTATTTGTCCTGAGCTAATTCGCGAGGCTGTGACCACATCCTTGAGTGGTTTCACGATCTCGGGCCCCGTTTTCAACTCTACAAAGATTTTCTTGCCTCGGGGAACCATCTCCAGCACCTCCTCCAGAGTAAGAATCCGTTGGCCCTTGAATTGGGGATCTTTCCAAGCCCCAACGTCTAACGCTTTAAGTTCTGCGAGGGTCGATTGCGCAACGATCCGATCCACCCCTGCGGTTCGTTGAGTGGTTGCATCGTGGATGCATACGATCTGTCCATCCCGGCTTAATCGAAAATCTGCTTCGATGGCGTCGGCGTTTTGCTGCCAAGCTAACTCGAAAGCGGCGGATGTATTTTCAGGCGCCGCATGTGACGCACCGCGATGAGCAACAATGAGTTGGGCGTGCCCGCGGGTTGCCAATAAACATGACAGCCCGGAAATACAAAAAACGAGGCCCTTCCATGCTATGTACCTTCGCGGTGGCAAGCCTTTGCTACCCTCCGTCGCTACACGGGCCCCCCCTTCATTGGAACGTGGGTTTGCGGAAGCCTTGTTGATTAATTGGTAAAATCTCTGCACTTTCAATCCTCCCTTACACATTTGTCCGGTAACAGAATACCATTTCCGCGAATCTTTTACGCATCAGAATAATTTTCCGTTTGCCTTTCTGATTTTAAACATCCGTGGCCGCCTAAATTCACGGTTGGCGCCTCCGAAGCTTCTAATTCCCTTTGCGAATTTTTCATGAAGATGCCTGTTAATTAGGGCAAGTAATCAGCGCAAATCCGATGTGCAAACTTAGATTTTTGCGAACCCTACAGCCTTTTCGACCGACTCCGTGGTGGAGCGTTTTTCAAACCATCCATGCAATCTGAATATTTAACATTCACTTCAAACTGTCTTAACAAACCGTTGTTATCAATGTCGTCTTTCAGTGCCATTAAAAATGAAAGAGCAAACATGTCAACGAATCGAAAAGGTTTTACGTTAATAGAATTACTAGTCGTTATCGCGATTATTGGAATTCTAGTCAGTTTATTATTACCAGCAGTACAACAGGTACGCGAAGCAGCCCGTAGAACCAGTTGCTTAAACAACATGCGTCAATTGGGGCTATCACTGCACAATTATGAAAGTGCTTACAAAGCTTTTCCACCGAGTCGGTTGGGTCCTGATGACAATCTTATTCCAGCCGACCTTACCAACAACAGCGGCTCTGGTGCTGCTGAGTCAGCCTTTCAAAGCTGGACCACATTGATTCTGCCTTTCATTGAGAGGGCCAACTTGGCAAATCGTTTCGATTACGATTTCGCCTGGTATGACAATGTCGATTCGGGCAACCCAGGCGACCCCAACGATTTGACAAACTACGCCGTGGTTCAATCTCAACTCAGTCTTTTCCTTTGCCCCTCGACTCCCGGACAAGAACGAGTCGATAAGTTCCACGTTGTGGGTGCTGCTGCAGGCGATTACGGCTCGATAAACGAGGTGAAAAAGAAGGTTTACACCGAGGTATTGGGATACAGCGACGCCCCCGCTGCCAGTGCCCGTTCGGGTCTATTGTCGAAGTTCAAAAAGAACCCCATCTCCAACTGCCTCGATGGAACCAGCAACACGTTGTACGTCGCTGAGTGTGCTGGACAACCCGATGTTTACATCGCTCGGGGTCGCATGACCATGGAAGACTTTGCGAATTACACGGATGATAAAGTTGTCGAATACGATGGCGAATTGGTTCCTACCGACGGAGTCGGCTGGGCCGATCCTGATTGTGGTTTCAGCATCAACGGAGCATCGGCAAGCGGTTTGGAAAAATACGGCCCCAAAATGATCAACGCGATCAACGTCAGTGAGGTTTATAGTTTCCACCCCGGTGGTGCGACCTTCGCTTTAGCTGATGGATCCACACGCTTCATCAACGAAGAAGTGGACGCCGAAACGTTCGCAGCGCTGTGCACTCGCAGTGGTTCGGAAATCATCCCCAACGCCGATTTCTAAAAACAAATGCGTTACATCTGATTCGCAGCGCCTCACAAGCGCGACGGAACTCGACTCTTAAATATCCGCGGGGTTCGAAGTCACGAACATTCGAACCCCTTTTTTTGCCTACCACGTTACCTGACTCTCTTTTGGAATTCGTAGGGAATCGGGCATGCCTTTTTTACGATCCTCCATCCGCCACCGTGAGAGCGGACTGGATACTTAAATTTTGCCCTTGGGAAATTGGAACCTGTTATGAAAATGGCTGCTGTGGGAATTGACCTTCCTGCGAAAACTATCTCGACGTTATTGATGGCTACGCTGATGTTGTTAAACAACTTGGCACATGCCGAAGAAGAAACAAACGAAACAAACGAACAAATTGAATTGATCGGAGTGGGAGAGATCGCCGGCTCGGAAATCGACAAGAGCGGATTGACCGAACCTCTCGAAATTCAATTCGACAACGATCAAGAAAACCCTCAACCTGTTGCTAACAACATGGTGGGTGGTTTTTCCGCGGCCGAGTATTCCGGAACGGGAGATACCTTTTACTTCTTATCAGACAGAGGCCCATTTGACGGTGCCGTCGATTGGCAGTGCCGTATTCAGACGTTCAAAATAGCGATGGACCCCTCCGGTGGCGATCGCCAACTTAAGATTGAACACTTGGCAACCACCTGCCTTATCGATGATTTTGGGAAACCATTCACGGGTTTGGCCAGTGCTTTTAAGGGTAATTCTAAATACGCCGCAAGACTTGATCCCGAAGGGCTAAGAGTTGACGAAAATGGCAATTTCTTTGTCACGGACGAATATGGTCCACGGCTTATCAAATTTGCACCCACCGGAGAAATGATTGGCGAATTTCAGATGCCAGAACACCTTTTGATCGATGCACCCGGACTAACCAAGGCCGATGAGAATCCGAAGAATCAAACCGGTCGGCAAACGAACCGGGGGATGGAAGGTCTGGCCATCGCAGGAGATCAATTGTTCGGTTTAATGCAAAGCCCCTTACTTCAAGATAGCCATCGGGAGCTAATCACCGATAAGCCCAACGGTATGAATTGCCGTTTACTGCAGTTTTCCAACAAGGGAGTTTTTCAGAAAGAACATCTTTATCGCTTGGACGCAGCCACTAACAAACTCAATGAGATACTGGCAACCGGCCCCTCCCAATTCCTGGTGATCGAACGGGATGGTGAAGCCGGTGAGTTGGCCAAGTTCAAAAAGTTGATGTTGGTTTCAACGAAATCGGCAACTGATATCACCGGGGTAGAGACATTGCCTGCCTTTGAAGAAGCGCAAGGTGTGCAATCGATTCAGAAAACGGTTTTTATCGATTTGCTGGATCCCAAATGGAAACTGGCAGGTGAAAAAATGCCCGAAAAAATTGAATCCTTGACTTTTGGTCCCGACCTCGCGGATGGACGGCGCATGCTCATCGTCACATCCGACAATGATTTTGAGGCGGACAAACCAACTTACGTCTACGTCTTCGCCATTCCGCAATCAGCGTTTCGTGACGCTTTGCAGTAATGGGTTCTCGGCGAGTGACACGGCACCGGGAAAAAGGCAGGCACTCTGTCGAATCCCGGGCGCCGGCGCGCCCGGGGACTCGATGTCCGATCGAAGCGATGCGCTTTAGAAACATCATCCGATGCCGGATGGTCAAATGCCGTTGGCCGTGCCATAAGTAATTTCAGGGCTGATTAAGTGCTTTGACGATGGGCACCCTGGCTGCCTGAATCGCAGGTACCAATCCAGAAACAACACCCAAACCGAGCGAGACAACGACACCGTACACCAGCAGGTCAAACGAAGGCCGAAAAGCAATCGTGCTCCCTTCGGCTCCAATTGCGAATCCGCCCAAAGAGAGCGCCAAGAGCGCTAAGCCCGTACCGGCAACTCCACCTACCAAGCAGAGCAGGGTACTTTCCGTCAGCACCAAACGCAGCGTGCGTAGCGGGCGGATCCCGATCGTCTGCAACACCGCGTATTCCTTCATTCTATCTTCTACGGACATCACAGTCGTTGTGGCAACCAGGGTTAAAACCAGGCCCACGCAGGCGAAGCCCAACCAGTGAGCAAAACCGATCAAATCAACCAGATCGGCCAGTGTGCTGGCTTGAAACGCACCCTTTCGACGAGTCGTTGTGGCTACCGGCCCCGCCCGCAAAGCTTGATCAATTTCCCGGGCTACCCGATCGGGATCCGCGTTATTTTGCAGCATCACCTCGTGCTGCGTCACCAGTCCAGCAGAGTCCAGACCTTGCGTGTACTGAAGAAAATTCAGGTTGGTATAAATAAGGTTTTCTTCCGCGGGGACATTCGATTCAAAAATCCCCGCCACGTTGACAGAGATATTGCCAATGGAAAACTGATCACCGCGACTGATGCCACGTCGCGTGGCGACGTTTTTACCCACGATCGCAGCATCGCGACGGGATTCGAATTCCTGCCAATTACCTTCTACAAGTTGCAGCGGCCGATTCTGCTGTATTTTCTCTGGATCAGCGCCGTTGAAAACGACAATATCCAGGCTGGCACGACAGTTATTGGTCCACACCTGAATGGGCATGACCTCGGCGACCCCATCGATCTTGCCAATTTGGTTCGCGTAATCCTGCGGCAGTCGACTACTGGTAGGGCAAAATCGATTTTCCTGAAACACAATCAGGCTGCGATTGGCGTCCTCTCCGTTGCTCAATCGATTCAGTCCTTCTTGCACAGAGCCGACAAAGCAGAACACAAACATGGCGACAGCGGCGCCAGAGACGGTCAAAAAAGTTCGGGTTCGGTGACGCCATAGCGTCTTGATCACGTATTTAATCATGGTAGACGTTCTATCAACTTTTTTTCAAAGGGGTATCCACGTTCTGCTCTACAAATTTGCCCTCGTCCAGAAGCAAACGTCGCGAGGCAATGGCAGCGACTTCGGCATCGTGCGTCACCATCAAAAGGGTGATGTCCAATTCTTGATTCAAACGCTGCAGCAGAACCTGAATTTGCTCACTGGTTTTTGTATCAAGACTTCCCGTCGGTTCATCAGCCACTACCACTTGGGGATGGGCCACAATCGCCCGGGCAATGCCAACGCGTTGCTCCTGACCACCCGACAATTGACTGGGGTAGTGGTTGGACCGATCCGTCAGGCCCACGGCCTCGAGCGCTAACTCCACACGTTGTCGCCGTTGGGCAGAACTCAACCGCAATAACAACGTCGGCAATTCGACATTTTCATAGGTAGTCAAAACGGGAATGAGATTATGTGTCTGAAAAATATAGCCAAGGTTCCTAGCTCTCCAGTCCGCCAATTTCCCGCGGGAAAGTTCGGTCACGCCGACACCGCCCACGGAAATACTCCCCTCGTCAACGCGATCAATCCCGCTGATCAAATTCAAAAGTGTACTCTTCCCCGTTCCGCTGGGTCCCATCAACGAAACGAACTCGCCCGCTTCGATATCGAGATCGACATGATCCAAGGGGGTAATCGTTTGATCACCCTTAGTAAAACTCTTGCAAACATTTCGTAGTTCGACCAAGGCCATTATTGTCTCCCCATGGACTGTTCTTCCCCGGTGACCTCTACCAGCGCGCCGTCGCGAAGTAAATTCGTATCCGAGGCGATCAACTTGTCCGTCAAACGCAACCCGGATGTAATCTCCACCAGTGCATCAGAAATAGACGCGCCCTCCGTTACGGAGGATTTTTTGGCCCGTTTCGTGGCGTCCACAATCCAGATAAAACGTGTTCCGCCGTCAGATTGAATCAACTTTTTGGGCACAAACAAACGCTCTTGTTCCTGAACCTCAACGGCATTGCCGGCAGGTTGCTGCGGAGATAGAAAAGTTGCTGTCACCAACATTTCGGGACGGACTGTTTCGGGTGGTTCAATCAATTCCACTTTGACTTCCAACGTATTCTTTTGGATATTCGCGGAACTATTCGTTTGTAAGACTCGCCCTCGGAGAGTCGTTTCGGAAGAAGCAGTTTCAATGTCTACGGGCTGGCCCCGCTGTACCTCGGGCACATCTTCCAAACGCACGTCAGCGCGTACTTGCAACCGATTGGGATCATACATCTCGACCACGGAACTGGAGTTATGGCCGGCTCTTGTTTCCAATCCCATGACGCGCATCCCAGGACCCGAAATGACTCGTAGAATACGTCCATCAATGGGTGCTCGGATGGTATTTCGAGCCAGGGCCAGCTCCGCTTTTTCCAAATGCAAACCAGCGGCATCGCGAAGCGCCGTCGCAGATTGCACGCGGGCCTTGGCCTCATCCCGTTGCCGGGTTTCCTCGATCAGCAACTCTAATTGCAATTGGATGGCCGTTACCTTTCCCTGAATCGCAGCGATCTCGTTTTTAAGACGTGGCTCACGTTTTTGCAATTCACGCAGTTTGGCATCCGCTGCTGCATACTCCGATTCCGCCCTTTGCAGTACAACGGCCGGTATAGCACTCCCAGCAGCACGCTTTCCCGTCACACTTTGCTCGGCAAACTCCAAGCTGGCTCTAGCGGTTTCCAGCTGAAAAGGCAGGCTGGCCATTTCCGTTTCGGCTTTTGCCAACAAGCTCTGCGCATCCGCCAACTCCACCTGCAGATGCACCGGTTTTTTTAGACGTAGCTCGGCCGCTCTTTGCTCGGCCAGCGCGCGTTGCAATTCACCTTCTGTCGTGGACAACGCGACTTGCGCCTGTTTGACGGTAATCTCGGCATCAATGGAAATCAATCTGGCGATCGATTCTCCCTTTTTGACGGCCTGGCCTTCCACTACCAATAATTCCTCAATGACACCGGGGGTCAACGCCGGGACATTGATGGATGTCGGACGTGGCTCGATCCATCCTGCAGCTTGAAACAACGGGATACCAGATTGTTGCACCGTTGCACGCTTTACAATCACGGGCACCACCTCTACGGCCGGTTTGGACCATAGGGAATTTCCAGCCGCTACCATCATCAGGATGGCAAACCCGGCCAGAATACCTAACGGGATGACATACCGCACTAACCATTTGCGGTTACGCTTCTTCCATTTGGCATCACCTGCGTTAGGCGCGGATCGATCGAGAGCCAGCCTTGACAGATCCAGGGGTGCGTCAGTCATTTTCGTTTCCACAAATATTGAAGCTGCTGCGAAAAATGGATCACTCTAAAGCTCTTTGATGAAAACTTTATTTGCCAACACAGACAGATTGCCCTGGTCATCACGTTTGGCAGTCCCTTCCACCACGACCAGAGACAGTTCCTTAACACCTAATAATTTGCGGGCATCTTCGGCGACCGGGCTTCCCGTTTCATTCACGACTTTGACAGTCGCGATGTTCTCTTTAACTTCGTTTTGGGTGCAACAATAATCCCAGGGCGTGGGGCACTGTTCTTCGGGCGGACAGAACTGCACCTTGGGGTCCACGATGGTAAACGCCGCCAATCCCTCAATAAAAGGCGCGGTTGACCCGCCGATACGACCTAATAATTTTACAGGGTCACCATCTTTGGTGGCTGCTCTTGCATCGCCCACCGGCATGGAACTGCTTGGTTCACTTCCCGTGAGATATTGTTTCCCGGTAGGCTCCAGCGCCGATTTTTTTGCCTCGCCGTCCTCGGATTTACCGCAGCCCATCACGGCCACTAAAGTCAACATGCCAAGTCCAAATATAAGTGTCTTCATCATTCTCTCTTTTTCTAGGAACTAAAAATTCAAACTGCCTTTAAGCTCGTAGCTACTTCGGAGCGTAATGCTTTGAATGCTGGAGGTAATGCCCCCAATACCCCAAGCATTAAACCGGCTCCGCAGCCGATCAAAATCGCCATACTGTCAATCCTTAACGCAAATGCTCCCATCGTAAAACGAACGGCCAAGCCATTCAGTAACAGGAGCGCTATTGCACCGGCAATCAAAGAGGCTGCAGCGGCGAGCAAAGCACCTTCCTGTAAAATACTCAGCACAATCGCTCGCCTGCGGAATCCCATCGCCTGTAGGGTAGCAATTTCCCTGACACGTCCAGCCACAGCTCCGTACATCATATTTAAGCCGGCAAAAACGCCTGCTCCGGAAACCAACAAGACCACGACCCAAGCGAGCACTCGGACCGGGCGATAATGTTGTTGCAAAGCCTGATAGTAGTCGGTCTCGCTCAACGCCCGTAATTCGAGATCGGTTCTTTCTTTGCAAAACAACTCGATTTCTGCGCTCGGGCTGCCGGGCGCTAAAAGCAAAGCCACCAGAGAAATATCCTGTCGCTTTGTCGCGGTTTGGAATTCCGCCAAATTACACCAAATTTCCGATTCGTAAGCCGTCCCGCCCGCGGAAAACTGCCCCACGATTTCCCAAGTTCTATCCTCGAGAACCAAGGTCTTGCCAATTTCTAGATCAGCAGGAGCAAAGCCTAATTTGGCGGCAGCCAATCGTCCCACCATGATCTCGCCGGATGCGGGCCAACGACCGTCAAAGACCTGCACCGATCGGCGGACCAACGGAGCGTTGGTGGTGACGCCTCTCACCAACCCCAAACTCTCGACTCCCTGACCGGAGCGTACTCGAGTTCCTAAATACATTTCAGGAGAAACGTGAGTCACATCGAATCGCTTCCACGTGCCGGCCACACTGGCAGTTAACAAATTGGGAATTTGCGCTCCGATTGCTGAATTTTCGATGTTCTCCTCTGAGTTGACTGAGTAAACCAGAACAACGTCTTCGTCACCGCTGGTTGCCAATGATCGATCCAGCCCACGAATAAATCCTACGACGACAAATATCAGCAAAATGACGGTGGTGAGCGCTATCAATGTCAGCACCGTCCGCCATGGACGACGCGTCAAATTTCGTACACCGTATTCCCAGGGAAGTAGCATCTGCAATGACAGATAAAGAATGGAATTTAAAACGGATCGGTCACAAAGCGGTCCGCCCCAAGGCTAGATACAGGCCGTTGCTTTGGGGACAGACGGGGACAAACGCGCGCACTCAAGGTTGCGTGCGAAGCGTGCTCAACCGATTAGAGAATCCAACACGCCAAGCAAGCGCGCGCAGGGTGAGATGAAAGATGATGCCCGACCGTCTTTGGATTTGGCAGAAAAGATTTGGGTCCATCCCATCTCGTCAAATTCGCTAGGTCATCCGGGATAACTAAATTATCTATCCATGAAATCAGGACGGTAGTCGTCAAATCGTCACTGTCTGATAAAGCACCAGCGCAAAAACAACCCGCGCAATCACAGCCCCGCTTTGGTTCTGAGGGATTGGGTTGAGGCCCATCTGACTGAGCAGAATTCGCTGGGCAGCAATTGCATCTGGATTCACTCTCCTGTGATACCGATGAGATTTGGCATCCACCCAGTGCACATCGAAGTGGGCATAGCACCACCACGGAAGCAATGAATAACGAAAAAATGGCTCTTTTTGTCACAAGAAATCACCCGAGGGGGAATGCCGTTACCTCAGCCAACAGTATGCGAAAAACGGCCAACCGTCAAGATTCTGACTGGGCTCTGGCCAATGGAAGGTTAGAAGAAACCCATAACCCGTCCCGATAATCGAGACAGGCAACACCATTGTAAGAGCGAACACTTTATTTTCCCGTCTTGCCTGCCCTCGGAGACACCTTCCGAAGCACCCGCAAGACTAGAGTTCATCGGTTAAATTCGCTCGATTCTGGAACGGCAGGACCTGTCAATCGACGGGGTCGGTAGCGGTCGCAACAACCGCAGAATCTTTGAGTTCGGCCAGCATGCCGTCCCACAGAATTAGCCGTGCTTCGAGTGCCCGCGTCGCTGCCGCTTCAGCACGTTGCCACAGGGCAGGGTCCTGACCACAAATTGATTCCACCATCCGCTTGGACATGGGGCCGTGTTCATCGCCATCTAATTCAATGTGCCGATTCAGATAATACTGGAAGTCGTTGAGCACGCCTAAGGACTCGTCATTGACTTTTTGAACTATTCTCTCAAACAGGTCGGGCAAAAGGTCTTCTCGGCCGAACGCGAAGCACGCCGCAACTTCGCAGAGTTCTCCTTTCTCAACGACCTCTAACGTCTCCATCACAAAGTGGTCGACGCTTTTTGGATTGTTCAGGCTGGCCAATGCTGCTGATGGCGTTTGCTGCTCTCCCAACAAATCGATGAATTTATCGATCTTCCGCGTATCGGCGCCCGCCGACTGCATGGCGATTCGGTATAAATCAAAATGCGATGTGTAGTTTCCGTTTCTGTCTTGATCGCTCTCTTCACAGAGCACAATCTCGTTAATAAAGCGGCAGGCTTCCCGATTCGTTACAGGCCTCCAAATACGGTTCGTACAGGTCAGACGGTTTTGCAGGGTTTTGAGTAGGCACATGAAATCCCACACCGCGAAGACGTGGTGATTCATGAAGATTCTCATTTCGTCGATGTCACCAAGCGTCTGATAAACGGAGTGGTTGAGCAACGCGTCTCGATGAGGCTGTAGCGAGGTATTTATCTGATCAAAGGGATTCAAAGTTCACTCCCGGGTTTTTCAAAAACGTCCATCTAATACCGAGTATTCACGCTCAGCGCAACCAAATACTTAGGATTTCTGGCGATCGTCTCTCGCCTGCGATCGGATCCCACGTAAGAAACTGCTATTTTGCCATCAAATTTCTAAATAACATTGGAAAAGAGCGTATCTAAAGTGGAAAACAGAAAATCTTCACATTTGCCCACTCACCCCGACCAGTAGATTTTTACGACCTCTCCAAATTTCAGTCCACAAGTAATCTTGGGAAAAAAGGCGGGTAACCTCACACTCGCCGACGCCCTATATCGATATGAGCCAACACCGTTCAAAACATGACCATGACGCACTAAATTGCGCCATTGCGAAGGCTCGCGAGGGCAATCCGGAGGCATTTGAAACAGTTGTTAGGCAATGTGAAAAACCTCTCCGCGCCTGGTTAGCAACGATTTGTCCCCCGGGTATTGAATCTGACGAAATTGCCCAGCAAAGCTTCATCGTGGCTTACACGAGATTGGACCACTACCAGCTAGGAACAAACTTCAAAGCCTGGCTGTTTACGATTGCCAAATTTGAGTTGCGAACGGAAATAACGCGGCTGCGACGGGTGGCTGACTATCACACCAAATATGCTCCCGATTTGATGCGTCGGGAATTGGAGCGACGCAGTGAGTTATCACCCAACACCGCATCGGAAAAAATACAGCACCTACAGAAGTGTAAATCGAACCTGGGCGAAAACCTTCGCCAATACCTCACATGGCGTTACGAGGAACAGGTCCCTTTGGAAGAAATGGCTTCACGTTCTGGGCGTTCGGTAACTGCAATTAAGAAACAGCTTTGGAAAATCCGACAGTTGCTGCACGAATGCGTTCAGCGTCAACTTTTGGCCAATGGAGATAACGCATGAGTGACCCATCACGATTTGAAAATTTGTGGAGTGATTTTCTGGAAGGTGATCTCAGCGAACCTGACTTCCTCGAACTGCAGACCCTACTTTCTGATACGGATTTATTGAAATCGGCGGTTGATGAATTTCAGTTACATCAATTATTGACCTTTCAAGGTCAAACCGTTGAGGATTCAACGGACCTTTTCGTGGCCGCCACCATGAAAGCCTTACCGGCATCCCCTTTTTCATCGTCAGATGCAATTCTGGAACCTCCCAAACCATCTCCAGCTCCACGCAAAGATCTTGGTTTGTCTGGAAACCGACGGAATTGGCGACTTCCGGTCAGTATCGCGGCGGGAATATTTCTGACTTGCGTGGCTGTGTTTAATTGGCCCGGTCAATCACCTCCCATTGAAATTTCCGCTTTGCAGGGCGATGTCATTCTGACGAACGACAATGGCAAGGTGTCAGGCGATTTGGAAGTGGGTGACACATTCCAGGGTGGCTCGCTTGAATTATTGACACCGGGCACCTGGTGCCAGCTCCGGTTTCCCGATCAAACCACCGCAACCTTCTCGGGGCGAACGCTTTTGACCGTATCCCAAGATGATCAAAAAGTAATTCGATTACGGCAAGGGAATTTATCGGCCGACGTCATGCCTCAAACCACCAACCGCCCTCTATTGGTCTACACCGAGGCCGCTGAGATGGAGGTGTTGGGGACTCAGTTTAACGTGGAAGCTCAAACCGACTTAACCCGCTTGGTTGTCAATAAAGGTTCGGTGCTTGTGAAACGACGGAACGATGGAAGAGAAATCGAAGTCCCTGCGACCCACTCGATCGCCACATCACTTCGGCAACGGGACCCATTAGCCACAAAAAAACGTGATCAACCCGTTTCGGTTTGGAAAGTTGACTTGCAAAGCGACGTTTTACAAGGGCAAGCGATTTCCCAATCAACCGCTTTGGCCAGCGAATTAAAACGAGCCGTGGCCAACGGTGACATGAATAAACAAGAAGCGATCGCTGCGTACAAAAATGCGGTGACCTTGCATGACACGACGGGAGTTTGGGCATCGGCAAATCATTTTGGGAACGCCGTCGTGCTATCCGTCGCATCATCATCCACGGCTCCAGTTACGACGGCGCCTGCCTCGCTTTTTCGAATCTCTGGATACGCCAACCCGCAAGACACCATCACGTTCGGGTTCAATGCCAATTTACCGGACGGGGGATTTGCCGGAAAATTTAGCGTGGCAATCAAGGTGAGTGAGATGATTTCACCGCAATCAGCTAACGAGGAAAAAAGCTCGGCAGATGGAGAGTTTTTTAAGGTGGAAATCCCCATTCACCTTTTTTCCAACAATAAACCCAAATCGTCGATTAGCCCCACAGGAAAAGAACTTTCCGAATGGTGGTGCGTATCGGATAGTAAGTTCAAGCTTCAAATTCTCGATGTCGAATTAATCGACAACGCACCCGAGCTTGTTGACGAAAAACCTGTTCTTTAAATTCAAACGAGACTTCCATGAAATCTGTTTTATCACTGGCGTTGGCTACCTGTCTATGCATAACTAGCCTGACTTTTGCTCAAGATCAATCCAACGAAATCCAACTGAATGACGCTCAATGCCCGGTCATGACTTCGCGGACTGCAGACAAGGATTTGTCGGCTGCCTACAACGGGGGAACGGTCTTTTTCTGTTGCAAAAATTGTCTGGCAAAATTCAACGCGGACCCCGCTAAATATGCCGATGCCGCGAACAAGCAACTCGTGGTGACAGGCCAACGGAAAGCCTCCAAGAAAAACAAAAAGGTCGCTGCCGCACCCAAAACAACGGCTGCCACGAAAGGTCTTGCCGAGTATAAAACGCAATTGGGAGCTGCTATTAAAAGCGGCGAAATGAACAAGGATCAAGCTGCCGATTTGTATCGCGAGGCGGAAGCCAAATTCGAAAAACGAAAAGAACCGAAAAAGCGAAAACAACCGAAACAGGATTTGGCGAGTTTTTCAGATCAACTCAAAATGCTTGTGCAACAAGGGAAACTGACGAAAGAAGAGGGCATTCAGTTGTACGAAACCGTGTTAAAAGATCTCGAATCTACTTCGCAACCGCGGAAGAAAGGGATACGTGGAGAAGATTATAAACTTCCCAATTTGGACACAAAAGCGAGACAAAAACTCAGCAGCACTTTGCCTATGACTTCAACCGGCAATGACGAAGAGGGGCCGGTAGCCTGTGGCTTCTTTGGCTGGGCCGCGGATGCGACACATCGGTTTATGGATCACAGCCACCGTGGCGAACCTCGAACCATTCACGGCCTATCCTTTCGGTTGGATAATCGCGATCACGATTCGGTGGGAAGAACGTGGGACAAAAT
>CAJQPP010000090.1 GCA_905480235.1 uncultured Pirellulaceae bacterium | reverse complement strand
CCGTGGTGCTGGGCTCGAGAAATCATGTCTCGAGCGTACAGGCCCGCTAACACAAACTCCACGCACGAAGCACGAACCGCCTCATCTGTGGATGCATTTACTTCGAATGCTTTTTCCCAAACCTGTGGCACTCGTTTAAGTAACTCGCCGTATTGGGAAGAGGGAACCATATCACCGACTTCGATCCGCATGCCTTTTGAGAAGATCTCCGAGATTTCATTGAGTCCATGCTCAGTTACGTATTCTTCAAAGACCGTGGCGATGGCTTCGGCGATAATACCATCGAGTACCTGCCGCTCGGTCATTTGATGGCTGCCCATCAAATCCAGCTCCAGTTTTCCAAGCGAGCTGGTGTAAAGGTGTCCGAGATCGCTGATCCGAGGAACCGAGGGGGTTTCACCCAGCAGGATCCCACGCTGTCGGGCGCTGCTAACCATAGTTCGGTAGTTTGCGATACTCAGGCGTGCGCTAACTCCGGATTGTTGGTCAACATATTTACTCTTCCGAGCCTGCACCGTAATTTGTTGGCAAATCTCCTTCATGAAGTAAGGCACGCTGACTGGGAATTCGCCACCCAATTCGACTGCCGATTCCTGATCGACGATTTGAATTCCAAGTTCGCGTTGTTGTGGATAATGAGTTTGAATCAGCGAACCGATGCGGTCTTTCAGTTGCGGTATCACCTTGCCGCTGCGGTTGTAGGTCGATGGGTTCGCTGAAAATAGCACTAGCACATCGATGTCAAAACGGACGGGATAGCCACGGATTTGCACGTCCCTTTCTTCCAGAATATTGAACAAGCCTACCTGTACCAATTCATCGAGTTCGGGCAACTCGTTAATGGCGAAGATACCTCGATGCATCCGGGGAATTAATCCAAAATGCAAAGCTTGTTCTGTCGACATACTGGCCCCACCCGCCAATTTTGCCGGATCAATTTCTCCAATGATATCAGCAAACTTTGTGCCGGGTGCCAATCTTTCTGCGTACCGATCCTCGCTGGCCCACCACTTCAAGCGGATTTGCTCTGGCGATTTTTCGTGTACTAAATCGATTGCCGTTTGGCTCAGTGGATTCAGCGGATCCTCATGAAAAGGTGCGCCAGGAACGTCTAGGTAGGGCGTTACCGGGTCAAGGAAATTCACCAAAGATCGCATGAGACGGCTTTTAGCTTGTCCCTTCTCACCCAGAAACAGCATGTCGTGTCCGGACAGCAAAGCGATGTTTAATTCAGGAATCACGGTATCGTTGTAACCGATAATCCCCGGGTATAGGTTTTCGTTGGATGCCAAGGCTCGCAAAAAGTTATCTTGGATTTCCTGTTTGACGGATTTCGACTGCCAACCATCGTTGATAAGGTCTTGGAGCGTTTCCGGACGCGTGGCCGTCGATGAAATCGTGTTCACGTGCAATAATTCCTTTTCCTACTTTGATTTTGCATTCCACTAAGGAAACCCTGTACCCACACCCATCTTGGATGCCGGAATCCTGGGACCCACTAATTTGGTCGAGGCTTCGACAAATTCGCCTGCCTTGTGACGCCCGCATTATACGCGGAAGATAAGGCGGGCAACGAATTGACGTTTTTGTTGAGTAATTCGTCCAAATTTGCCGAGGTCTTCCCCCTTTTTCCTCCCGCGAAACGCTTCAAAACATAACTGGACTCTTGACGTCGAGATGAGTATTTCCACTCCCAAATTTCTCTACTTTGACTTAGGGCGAGTATTGTTGACATTCGACCATGAGATTGCAGTCCGGCAGTTGGCAAGTTTGGGGTCTGTGCCAGTCGACAAGATTCGCGAGGTCGTGTTCTCGGGTTCCCTTCAGGCAGACTACGAACGCGGTGCCATTTCGACGGAGGAATTTTGCCAATGCCTCCGCGGAAAGACCGGTGTTACTGTAAGTGACGCAGAAATTTGCCAAGCTGCGAGTGATATTTTCGTTCCCAACCAGCCCGTGATCGAAATGGTCGAGAAACTTTATTTGGCAGGTTGGCCACTTGGGCTTTTATCGAATACGTGTGACGCACATTGGAAATGGATCGGTCAACAAGCCTATGCGTTCCTTGGCCGCCTCGAACCGCAAATCCTGAGCTTTAAAGCAGGCGTCTCAAAGCCTCAGTCCGGGATTTACGAAATTGCCATCGAGCGAGTGGGCTTATCACCGCGAGATATTTTCTTCGTTGATGATCTGCCAGCCAATGTTGCCGGAGCCCAAGACGCTGGCTTGGACGCTGTTCTATATACGACACCCGCCCAATTGATCGTCGATCTCGCCCAAAGAGACATTCACATGACCCCCTAGGGTCTCCATTTGCTTGGCGTAGCTTTCAAATCGATTGCTAGCTGCTCCGTTATGTTTCTGGGGAACGGATAAAGGTTGACACAATCTTGAGGCTTCAGTAATCTCCCGCCAGTTGCGATTTGTCGGAAATCCTTTTCTGACAACCGTTTGATTTAATGAACTGCTTTTCCTCGCTAACTCATGAAGCGTCCTTTAACCGTTATCGTGCCTTGCAAAAACGAACGCCTCAACATCGTTCCTTGCATTGAGAGTTTTTGGGATCTCGCCGATGAGATTCTGATAGCGGATTCGGGCTCTACGGATGAAACGATGGATTTAGCATCGTGTTACGAAAAAGTTCGATTGATTGAACGCGATTACATCACATCCGGTGACTTCAAGAATTGGGCAATTCCCCAAGCCAAGAATGAATGGGTGTTGTTGGTTGATGCCGATGAAAGGATAACGCCTGAATTAGCCGATGAAATTCGCATGCTCCTCAATCGAGGTCCAGAATTTGATGGCTATTGGATCAGTCGTGATAATTATTTCATGGGGCATGCCATGAAATGGGGAGACGCAAGAACCGATCGAGTATTGCGTTTGTTCCGGCGTGACGTGTCGCAATACACGGGCCCCAGCGACCATGGCGAAATCGAAATTTCCACCGGTCGGGTTGGTGCCCTTCGTGTGCCAATGGTTCACTATTCAGTCTGGTCATACGATCAACTGAATCACAAGCTAGACCGCTACACCACGTTGCAATCTTTGCAATGGTACGAAGCAGGTAAAGATACCAACTACATGCAGTTGCTGTTTCGCCCCATTTTCCGTTTCTTGCGAGAGTACATTCTGCAGCTGGGAATTTTGGACGGTAAGGTAGGCCTGCAGCAAGCTTGGATCGCAGCCTTCTATACTTATTCCAAACAGGCTCGATTGTGGGAACGCAATCACGCCAAGTCCCAGCCGGGTACGACCAGCGAAACGACTCACATCATGTTTCCGTCGGAAGAAAAACGCGCTGCCTAAGCAGAGACGCGTACCGGTTTGGACATTTCTGCGACCGAACCAAATGTTTAGGGTTTTTTACCAGCGCTGTCGAAATACTTATCGATAATCCACTTGGGTTGCCATCGATCAGGGTTTCGTTTGACGCGCTTCAGGTCAATTTCCAGCGGCAATTTATTGTCATCCATCAAGGGTTGTGTATCCCCAAACGTCTTTTGAAGATCGGCCAATCGCATGGTCATATCTAGCACGCGTTCTTGTTGATCCTCGTGGTTCGAAAGATCATTTAACTCGAGCGGATCATTTTCGAGATCAAATAATTGCGTCTTATCGATTTTGGGCCACCGGACTAATTTCCAACGATCGTCACGAACGGCCCGCATTAATTTGGCATAGGTTGTGAAAATGCGAGGTCGTGTTTTTGTCGCTTTTCCTTCAATTAAAGGACGTAGCGACATGCCTTCAACATCCTCTGGGACTGGCACTGCGGTGTAATCGCAAACCGTCGGAAACAGGTCAAACAAGTAGATGAATTCATCGTGCGATTGCCCAGCGGGAATACCTGGTCCGGAAATGCAAACCGGTGTCTTCATCGAATGCTCATAAAGCGATTGTTTCCCCAAGAGGCCATGGCTGCCCATTGCCAACCCGTGATCAGCCGCAAACACAACAATCGTGTTGTCGCGGAGGCCTTGTTCATCGAGGGTCTCTAGCAGGCGCCCGATTTGTTCATCCATATGAGTGATCATGCCGTAATAGTCGGCCGTTTGTTGGCGGATCATGGTTTCGGTGCGCGGCCAAGCGCCCAGGACTTCGTCGCGAACTACCATGGCCCCGGTATTGAAGGGGTGTTGAGGCAGAAAGTTACCAGGTAATGGGGGGAGGCGATCGCCGCGATATGTCGTGTCATAGGGAGCTGGCGGCATGCGAGGGTCATGCGGCGCGCTAAAAGCCACATAGCAAAGGAAAGGTGTTTCGGCATCCTGTTGTTTCAGAAAATCGACGGCCGCATCGGCGAAGATCGTGCTGGAAAACCCTTCCGCTTGTCGTTTTTTTGTAAGCGAACCATCTGGCTTCATGTCCGTGATAGGGACTTTGGCGTGGTTCGACATACCACCAAAAAGAATGGTATCACCTTGTTGGAAACTTCTCTGAAAAGAGGGTTGTCCGTTGTGCCACTTTCCGGTGCCAAAGGTGCGGTAACCCGCATTTCCTAATAGCTTAGGAAAGGTAACTTGCTGTTCGAGTTTCATATTGGTGTGGTAGATGGACTTGCCGCTCATCAGCATAGCCCGACTGGGAACACAAACGGCTCCGTGCATCGAGCCCATGCAATAAGCCCGCGTGAAATGCGTGCCATTTTGGTAAAGCTTGTCGATATTCGGAGTGTCTATCAGCTCATTACCAAGGGCCCCAATCGTATCGGCGCGTTGGTCATCCGTAAAAATGAAAAGGATGTTGGGGCGCGCGTCAGCTCCGGCCCACCGAGCCGACAGAAATAGAATCAGGAAACAAACGGCGAGCGAAAAGCGATTCATGGTAGATCCTGAAGATGCACTCGGAGGCGGTAAGTCGGACTGTAAGTAAATCAGACTGTATTTTTATGGGTGCCGAGCCGCTTGTCGATCAGTTCGAGGCATTCTGAGTCAAAAAACACAGAAACCATTCAGAAAATGACACCTGCTTTAGTGACGAAAGCGATTTTTAGAGTGCCAGCTCAAAGAATGCTGGGGTGCCGAGGGCTTAATCTCAGGAACGCCTGAGCTAAAAACGGCGAGTGCGACCAATCGGTCGATCTGCCCATGCCGGTAATCGGCTTTTCCGTCGCATCATTGGGCCGCTAACTTTTTGCGTATCCAAAAGGATTTTGGCGATGCCAATTCCAAGCAGATTCCACGATCTGTTTAAGCCCGGGAATTGTGGGGTCCCAACCCAGCACCGCTTGCGCCAAGGATGCGTCAGCCACCAATTCCGGGGGATCTCCTTCTCGGCGTTTTCCCATCACCTCGGGAATGGCATGACCGGTTACCTCGCGACAAACGTCAATTACTTCACGTACACTGTGCCCTGTCCCCGTGCCCAAATTTAATTCGATGCCGCAGCCATTTTCGATGCGCTCAAGAGCGGCCAAATGCGCCAGACCCAAATCTTGCACGTGGATGTAATCGCGAATACAGGTTCCATCGGCCGTCGGATAGTCGTCACCGAAAATTGAAACGGTTTCTCGTTGACCGAGTGCGACTTGTAGAACGATTGGAATAAGGTGCGACTCTGGGTTGTGATCTTCACCAATCGATCCATCCAACGCGGCTCCCGCGGCATTAAAATAGCGGAGTGCCGCGTATCCTATTCCATATGCTTTGGCGTAATCCCGCAAGGCATTTTCAATGGCCAGCTTTGTAAAACCGTACGGATTTACTGGAACCTGCTTCTCTTGTTCCGTGATCGGTACGATTTTTGGGATGCCGTACGTTGCGCAGGTGCTGGAGAAGACGAACTTGTTTACCTGGCAGTTCCGCATAGCATCCAGCAGATTTAAGGTCGCCACGATATTATTTTGATAGTACTTCGCGGGGTCGATGACGGATTCACCCACCAACGCACAAGCAGCAAAATGCATTACGGCATCAATAGCATTTTCGCGCAGGATACTTTCAGTTAATAATTGATCCTTGATGTCTCCAACGATCAATTTTCCTGCGGTAACAGACGGTTTGTAGCCTGTCGATAAATTATCCAATACGACGACGGAATGCCCATGTTGCACGAGCAGTTGCACCATATGGGAACCG
Organism: uncultured Pirellulaceae bacterium; assembly: GCA_905480235.1. GTDB lineage: Bacteria > Planctomycetota > Planctomycetia > Pirellulales > Pirellulaceae > CAJQPP01. The sequence continues at coordinate 15,142 of CAJQPP010000090.1, read as the reverse complement.
ATGTATCCAGCACCACCGACCACCAAAACATTCATCTAGGGGAGACTCCTCATTGCCGTTTTCAGGCAGCGTAACGTAACTGCTTTTGTACTGGTATTAAATTTTCAACAGTCCGCAGGGGATCGTGTTGGGTCGACCAGGAGCGAGCGAATGCTTCTGCGGATTTACGATAATGGTCGTAGTGTGTAACCATTTCGTCGATGGCATGTGCCAGCATCGTGTTGTCCGCTGCGATAATCCCCACCGCACTGCGTGGTTGTGGACGATCATCATAATTTAGGAAGTTCACCCGCACATCCGATAGGGTAATGGAAGCGTTGCTCCATGCGTTTCTAAACACCAATTTTCCGGAGACCGCACGCTGCGGGATTTTGAGAAACGCCAGGCTCTCGGGACGGTCGTCTCGAGCACTCACGATTTGCTTATCAAACGCCATCATGCGGTCGTTTCTGTCATAACAAGTGAGTTCAATTTCCACGAAGCTGGTAAACGCGGCCCATTGCCAGCGAAAATCAATGGAAACCGCCGATGGAGATTTGACCGTTAGATCAGAGACCTTGAATTGGCATGCGAATGGGTTCCTTTTTTGGTTAAAGGAAATGGTCTTGCCCGACAGCGGTACGTTCGAGTGCTCCCACTGCAAGTCGGTGACGTCTACCGATTCAAAATCATCCGCGTCGCGGACTGTGGTCTCAATGTGCTGACACGCGGATTCGTAAATCTGCCGTGACAACCAACTGCCCGCTGGAACGATGACGGGCTTTCCACTGGCCAGAAACTCGCTCAAAATACCGGCTCGACGGCTGTAGTACCGCCGACTGTCGTAACAAAATAGGCCCACGTCGGCCTGCTGAATCAACTCGACATAATCAGATTGCGGTAATGGATGGCGATGGATTCTAACTCCATCTCGATAACTCTGAGGATCAACTTTTCGGCTGCCAAGCACTCGCTTGGGTGCAAAGGTTTTCGGTTTTCCTGCCTGAATGTTGATGCGCACATTGCCAGATGCGATGTGGCGTTCCCAGATCGAGTTGATTAATTCCGAGACAACGGTTTTTTGACCTTTTTCGCGACGTATGCCACCCGCTACGGTTATTTTTAACGGCGCTTTTTTGGAGCGCGGCGTTGTCGACATTGAACCCGCATAGAGACGAGGGTCTACCGGGTAAGGTAGTGAAGTGAACGGCAGCAGTGACATGCCGTTGTACTGGTCTGCCAATTCCTCGGATGTTGTGTAGGCACGAATGGAATGGTACGGGGCACGTGCCAAGGCGGTCTGAAATGCATTGGTCAACAAGTCGGCAGTCTGCGACTGATTTTCAAATTCATCAGGCCGGCCCGCAAACATGCTGAAATGAAATTGGGTGTGCCAGGTTGCAGCGATGGACCGAGGGTGATTGCCAAGATAAGCCGCCAGACCCATAAACTCAATTTCTGACATTGTGGGAAAGAAAACATGATCTGTTTCTTCCATGGAAGAGGGAGCAAAGAACCGTTCACAGTCCTCGGCAAAAATACGAAGTAATCGGGCTCGTCCCCGGGACTTGCGTTGCTCGGTCCAGTCGCGTTGCCAGCCACGAATTCGTCCTTTCGCAATCGCTTGCGAGGGCGGATCTGCGGAGGCGGTGCGACAGACAAGCTCTCGAAGCCCGGCCAGGTGGCTTAACGAGGAGTAGGTTGTCTCGCGAAAATACTTTCTGACCTCCGCCAGTTCACTCAATTCACGTTCCGCATCTTGTCGTAAATCTCGATGGGTACCAATGATTGTGTCAAAACCGTTTTTTCCGGCTGCCTCCGCGATAAGGCGGACATAATCAAAATGGTGTCCCCCCATCTCTTTTAGCGATTGATCAATAATAAAAAGCGTAGGCAAAAGGCTCTCCATGCGATGGGATTAACAGGCCAGCCGATGTTAACAATGACCGTGAAAACAGGCAATTCCAACGCGCGTTCGCTATCAGTCAAAAACAAAACCTGAGATTGACCCAATTCCGTTTTAACTTTACAAGTCCCAGTTGGAATACAAGACCGACTAGACGCAGTGAACTCATGAAACACGTTGTTATATTGCCGTATTTCTGTGACGAAGAGATTCAGAGATACCTCAAAATTATCAAGAGGATGGAACAGTTCCCTAAGCAGGAATGCCAATGGCAATTTCTGCTAGCAGCTAGTCCTCGTACCAAACCAAGTCAAACTTTGCTGGATGCTTGTCTGCGGGTTGCGCCGACGGAGTCATTTCAGTGTCCCACGCAGATCTTCGGTTATCCCGAAGGTCCGTCGGCGATGTTTTGGGATAGCATGGAGTACATCCAGCAGAATACGCCCAACGACAATGGATTCGCACTCTGGTTTGAGTCCGATATGGCGGCCGTCCAACCGGATTGGTTAGATCGCTTAGATGCTCAATGGAATCAGGGAACGCCTCCCCTCTTGATGGGATGTTATGTGCCTGAGGTCTACAAGCAACGTTTGCTGCGTCGGAAAAAGCTTTTGTTGGAAGATCATGTCAACGGTGGAGCTTGTTACGCAAAACATTTTGCCAGTTGCATGCCGGCTGAGGCCCGCGACGGCGTGTTCGATGTGGTGGTCTACAAGTTCGCCAAAAAATTAGGGCAGGTTAAGTCAACAAATCTGATTGATTTTTCGACTAACGCCCGAGTTCGCCGCGATTTATTGGACCGTCGTAAAGTTGTGTTGCATGGATTCATGCAGGAAAAGAACCAATTCATCGACGATTGCGTGACGCCGCTGACGGATTGGGAAATGAGAAATGCCTATCTGAACCCCTTGCGTGATTCCATTGAATCCTCGCGTCGCAAACTGCGTGTGTGGATGGTGCGACGGGGCAAGCAAGCGATGTATGAGAATATGCTGTTGGCCAAGCAACGCGATATTTCTAGTCGCCGTGCAGCCTAGCAAGTTACCGCAGCAGAAGGCTCTCACGAGGACCAAAAACGGTGATCATCGACCACTTTAGTACCTTTCCCCATGGCGGTGCCGGAACGGCAGCAAGAAGATTGCATGCCCGCTTGGTGGAGCGTGGCGTGACCAGTCGCTTCAATTTTTGGAAAGACGAAAAAGATCAGGCATTGGACTCCTCTTTTCAGCAGCTGGAATTCACTGCCAACGAAGTCACTCTGCCAATTTTGAACCAGGTGACGAAAAAGATTGAGCGTCGACGTCGTCGAAATATTTGCTCGCTCTACAACAAACACGTGGAAGAACGCCCGGATCAATACGAGCTTTTTTCTCTGCCATGGTCGCTGGAGAAATCGACTTTTGATCTCAACGCGATGGCCAGTGATATTGTGCATCTGCATTGGATGTCATTTTTCATCGACTATCCCAGTTTCTTCAAATCCATTCCGGATAAGACGCCCATTGTTTGGTCGTTTCATGATATGAATCCGTTGACCGGTGGATGCCATTACAGCAGTAATTGCAGTCGATTTACTGTAGGTTGTGGTGAATGCCCGCAAATAAGTAATCCCCAGGCACGCGATGCTTCATGGCATGGATTCCGTTCCAAACAAAAATCCCTGCGTGGAAAAACGGTCCATGTCGTTACGCCCAATCAGTGGCTTTCGGATCTAGCAAAACACAGTGCCATTTTCCCCGAAGCGACAGAATTTCACATTATTCGCTTGGGCCTCGATGAAAAAGTCTTTCAGCCGATTAACACGCAAGAGGCGCGACGACAATTGGGCCTGCCCAGCGACGTCGCCTTGTTGGCATTCGGAGCGGAAGATATTGAAAACTACCGTAAGGGATTTCATCATCTGATCTCAGCATTGCGTCAGGTGAAGTCAGACACGCCCATAGAATGTTTGGTTTTTGGTAACGGGAAACTACCCGAGAATCGTGATGGTTTACCAAAATTTCATGAGTTCGGTTTCGTCGATTCACCTGAAAAGCATCGGCTAATCTATGCGGCTGCTGATCTATTTGTTTTGCCTTCGCGGGAAGATAACCAACCGCAAACAGGGCTTGAGGCAATGGCATGTGGTACCCCCGTGGTTGGCTTTCGCGCCGGTGGAGTGCCAGAATATGTGCGGCATAATAAAACGGGTTTGGTTGCCAGTATGGGTGACGAAGCCGAAATGGCCAGTCATATCCGACGCCTTGTCAGTGATGTCGAATTGCGCGAGCGTCTCGCGCGAGATGCCCGACGCATGATCGAATTAGAATTTACTGCGGAGCTTCAAGCAAAGCGGTACATTAATCTCTATCGCGATATTGGAAATCGCTGCTTGCCCATCGAGCAGCAGGCGATGTTCTCTCGCGCCGCCTAATGTCTGGGCCAATGGAATTGCCCCGTTTTACGGAAGACGCTTGCTGGTGAGGGAGAATTCCTTTCCGCTTTTCCTGTTTACGGCTACGACCAAAAGTGAGAGATGGGCCTCGTTGATTCCAAGCGGTGAACTGCCAGTTAATGGGCTGCGATTTCCGCTTCGGCCATCGCCAAGAGTTTCTTTTGATACTGGCCTTGGACTACATCGATGATCACCATCACGGCCAATACGAAATAAAATGTCGCCTTGGACATGGCTGTGATCTCGTGTTCAAACAGGTGCAAATGGGCCAAGTGCCCGCCTTCAGTTACCAGCATGATTCCCACGAGCAATAAAATAAACAAACCCAGTACTTCGTACATGCGGTTTTTCTTCAAGAATTCGGCGACTTTATCCGCTAATACAATCATCAAAATGCCACTAATAATAATGGCAATTCCCATGATCCAAATGTTGTCGGTAAGCGCAATTGCCGACAAAATAGAGTCGAAAGAAAACACAAGGTTCATGGTCATGATCCAAAACACCGCGGCTCCGACACTGCGGGTTTTTTGATTTTCCCCCTCGTGTTCGAGGTGGTTGATCGAAAGTAGGTGGAAAATTTCCTTAAAAGCCGTGTAGATGATAAAACCACCGCCGATCAAAACAATCAAACTGTGAGCATTGATGCTGGCAGCAAAGATTTTTCCAGCGTCTGTCAGTTGGTATAAACCGTGATCCTGTTTGTCATCTTCTTGATGGATCGTTTTAGCACCTCGAGCAGCATTTGGGTCGTGTTCTACCGAGGCTACTTCCTCGCCATGCTTTTCAATACCGACCTCAAAGAAGGGTTCCTGCAAGTATTGAATGGCATTAATGATCACCAGCAAAAGCGCAATGCGGAGGACAATGGCCAAGCTGATACCGAGCTTCCGAACATAAGCCTGCTTCGATTCTTCAACTCTTTTTGACTCGATCGAAATGTAGAGCAAATTGTCAAATCCCAGTACCGCTTGCAGGATGATCAGCATGAAAAGCGTAAATAAGCTTTCGAGCGTAAAGAGATCGACAAACATAATGGCTTTCGCGTGGAGGGTATTGCGGTGGTGGTTTCACTCGGCAGATTCTAACGATTGGGCCAGCGTCGTTAAATCCCACAACCATGTTAACGATATGTTGCGCAAGACATCGATGAGACCCGTGCCTGCGAAAAGAAAAGCGAGTCATTAATCCGCGGGGTACCTGCTAGGCAGCTTTTCTTACCACTTGATTCAGTTTGCGGCATTCGACAAATAGAGAGTCGGGTTTTCGCACTCGTGTTTTGTGGGAATCCAATTGGTAACTGGCAAATTCCTCAATAGAACTTGCATCCGCCTGGTGGATTTGAAAATCGGAAAACCCGCACTGTTCGCATAATTTCTTAAGCGAAAGTCGGTCGTACATCCAACGGTGAATTTCACCTTGTTGACGAAAAAGGCCCTCTTGAAACGCAGTGGCTTGTTCACGGCCCATTAAAAGGGAAACGGTCCAAGTGGCTACCTGCTGTTTTTGCTTCGACCACCAGTCACGAAGATTGGTTTTATTGGGCGCAGGCATGGATTGACTTTGACATGATTCCAGCTCCGATCCAATGCGAGAGCGTACAAAATCAGCGTTGGTTTTATTGGAATCGACCATGTACGGGCCCATCAGACCGCCTGATTGGTGCCTAACCATTTGATCCAATAATTCGAGCTTCATCCACTCGTAATTTTTTTCGGCGGTCGAGTTACCCTCCCAGGCATCTCCCAGCATGCGCAAATAGATGCGGCTGATTTGTTCGAGATCTGGGACCACAACTCGCAGTACGCCACCGGGCCGGATGACACGATGACATTCGAGAATAAGTGCCTCACCCTGTGTGGGTGTGAGGTGTTCCAAAACATGAGAGTGGTAAGCAGCGTCAAAGGAGTTGTCCGCAAATGGTAATCCACCGCGAATGTCATACTCGATTACATCCGGGTGATTAGCGACCAAGTCAATATTGCACCAACCTGGATGGAAATGTGCACCACATCCGACATTCAAAAATCTCGAGTTGGGATCGATGGGGGTTTTCACTTGGATTACCGATTACACGTTGCTTGCTCAGACAAGTTGTGTTTTTCGAAGAGTCAGGGAAAGCAGGTTGTTAGCTAGCGAGTGCTGCCAAACGCATGTGGCGGGTCGCTCAAATATGAGTGCTTGCATGCACCTCACATCACGTCTACTGAATATCAGATTCCAACATCTCCGTAAATATCGTTCTTGCCAGACTGCGGCGGATTTGGCAAAGTCTGCCATCCCCCATTTGAACGAGATTTTGAATGTCCCTGCAAACACCCATATTATTCTGCGTCTTTAACCGACCCGATCTTACCTCGCGGGTATTTCAGGAAATCGCACGGCAGCGTCCCAAACGGCTTTTGATAGCATGTGATGGTCCTCGCTCAACCAACCCAACAGACAAACGCCTAGTAGAACAAACGCGAGCGATTTGCGAACAAATTGATTGGCCCTGTGAGGTTTCCCGATTTTACCACGCTGAAAATCGGGGTTGTCGCAAGCAAATGGCAGAAGCGATTACCTGGGGATTTCAACGCTGTGAGCGATTGATCATTTTGGAAGACGATTGTTTTCCGGAGCCAACCTTCTTCACATTCTGTGAATCATTGCTGGAGCGGTTCGCTGAGGATCAGCGCGTCATGTCCATCAGCGGGAATACCTTTCAGGAAGCCCCGAGAACCTCGGCGAGTTATTATTTTTCCAAATATGCGCATATTTGGGGCTGGGCATCTTGGCGTCGAGCTTGGGAGCACTACGACCTGGATATGGCGTGTTGGCCGGACTTGCGACCCACCGGGTTAGTGAGTCAATACAGTTGTGATAAGCATGAACAAAGGTACTGGACTGATATTTTTGATCGTCAGTACGCCGGGCAAATTGATACCTGGGATTACAGTTGGGCGTACGCTTGCTGGAAAAATACGGGCCTCACCGTTTTGCCCGAACAGAACCTTGTTTCGAATATTGGTTTTCGCACTGATGCGACTCACACGACTGATCAAGACCATCACCTTGGGGAGCGGCCGACCGCCGCTATCACCACGCTCAAGCATCCAGAAATTGTCGCCGATCATAAGGCGGCGGATGCTTTTACGTGGCTCAACATTTTTTGCCCGCCCGCTTGGCGAGAACAGTTTTATGCTGCAAAACGCAAAGGACTGAAAGCGATTTATCAAAGGCAGGCGTCCTGAAGCCATGTTAAATAAATCCGTTACCAAGCTCTCCGCCAAAAAGATTCTTATTGTCGCGCCATACCGAACGGTTGCGCCACACTTTGAAACCGAGTTGGAAATTGCTCAACGTCATTTGGACCAAGGAGATTCGGTAACCTTTTTATCGTGCACAGGGGCGTTATCCAATTGTGATTTTAATGTGGCAAAAGATCCGTCTGTTTGTGGTGACTGTCGACTACGGAGAGGGCATGGTTTGCAAAGTTTGTCCCGTCGTGTGAAGAGCGAGGACTTCCCAATCGGCGGCGGGGATATCGGGACCACGGTAGAGGGTGATTTGCTTACCCTCGGCTCGCAGCATTTCGTGAATGTCGAGTCGCTAAAGAGTGCAAAAGTCGACAACTACGACGTCGGCTATGCCGCCTTGTCTTCATTGATATCGCAAATTCGCGATCCAGATTTTGAGCCGAGCGAACATGTGGACGCCTTGCTTGATTTATCGCAAAGCGGTTTGCGCGTTTATCGCCATCTGCTGCAACGATTCGACATTGATCGTCCTGATATTGTGTATGTTTTTAATGGTCGCTTCGCCGCAATGCGAGCCGTCCTACGGGCCTGCCAGGCCGTAGGGGTCGATTGCCTGATTCATGAAAGAGCCTGTGATTCAGAGCATTACCAAATTTGGGAGAACCAACTCCCCCACGACATTGAGTACACTTCCAAACGAATGCAAACGCATTGGGCCCAAGCTTCTGATGATGAAATCAAACGGGCGGACAAAGCAAGTGCCTGGTACGAGGGGCGAGTGAAAGGTGTCGAGACGAATTGGTTTTCATTTGTGAAGGACCAGGACAAAGGACGTTTGCCTGATGACTGGGATCCCAACGAACATAACATTGCTGTGTTTACCACCTCAGAAGATGAGTTTGTGGCGATTGGAGATTGTTGGGATAACCCGCTGTATCCTGATCAAGGTGAGGCAATTGAAAAAATCGCCGCAGCCTTGGCGGAAAAGAATCCAGATGCCAAAATTACCGTGCGGATGCACCCCAATCTAAAGGGCGTTGATAATCGTCGGATCCGCCGGATGAGAGAATTTGCCTTGCCCAATATTCGCGTCATTCCTCCCGAGGTTCAGGTCGACAGTTACCATTTGATGCACAGCGCAGATACCGTCGTTACGTTTGGTTCGACGATGGGAATCGAAGCGGTTTATTGGGGAAAACCCTCCGTTTCGTTGGGGCAGTGTTTTTATCAAAATCTCAAGGGAACTTATCGTCCAGCTAGTCATGAGGAAGCGCTTGAGTTATTGGCCAAAAAACTGCAACCCATAAAAGATCACGAGGCCTTGATCTATGGTTTCTGGAACTGTTCACATGGCATTAAATATAAGTACTTCGAGCCTGCGGATTTGTTCACGGGGCGGTTCAAGGGACAGGAGATTTATCCGAAACAACCCAAAACGATAAAACGGTCACTGTTACGAAAAGTCGAGAGCATTCGCAAAAGGTTGCGTCCGCATAAAAACCGGCACGCTGCCTGAACCATGCTGCTTAAAACAAAAAAACGCCCCGGTTCTTACCGAGGCGTTGAAGTGTGAGCATGCTCTAGAAATTGAAGCGAAAGCTAAATCCCGTGTCGCGATACCGATATCCATCCTGACCTCTCCACTCTCGCTCGTAATGTGCTGAACGAGCTGGGCTCTGAGGAGCGGCGTGATTTCGACTGCCGAAGTAAAGGGTATTGCGATTGTAGTTTCCGGCCGCCCAACCAGAATTTCCGTAACAGCCAGAGTAGGGTCGAACTGGGGGCATAGGTGCGACGGGAATTCTCAAACTGGTAATGTCTTCCATAATGTGATGAATATCATCTTCGATGCAGTGTAAAAGATCTCTGACATGGGATGTTTTTCCATGAATGTGCCCCACGCCTATCGCGGCGTCATGTTCGGTGTGTCCGAACAACTCTTCCACGCGGTGAAAATTTCGATCCAACATTCTCAATTCACGTTCCATCTCAAATAGGCAGCCGCGTTGAATTGCGAGAACGTGAACGCGGACCGCCTGGCGTCGCATGTGGGAGATAGTGCGGAGCATGGTTTGGTAATGCGCGGTATGCACATAATGGTGGGTTTCCCCTAAAAGCCGATCCGATTTCAATTGAATATCCAAAGCCATGTCTTGAAGGTGTCTCCAGGAATTACCCTCGGCTTTGGCTGCCGAAAATGTGAATAGGATCGCCGCGATACTGACAACGATCGGTTTTGCAAAAAGTGACATGCGGGTGCCCTCCTACTAAATTGGCAACAGATATGAATGGCTTTCGAGTAACGCCTTTGGGCGGGGCGTTTGATCCTCTCGGCAGTTATCATTAACGCAGCATTCGTGCCGAAATTTCCAGATGCTATCAAAATACTTTTTCCCCGTCTAAAACCCGTAAATTGCGTTTTGCCGAGAAGAAACCGCGCAAACGGATGTTGTCAAATTGATGATGCCGTGTTCATTGTGATGGCGGACCATTATTCATGTTGTTGGTTTTTGAGTTGCTGGTTAGGTTAATCGGTTGCCACAAATTACTCATTGAAATGGGGAACAAGGATGTTCTGGCTTGAAGATAAGACAGTAATGATCACCGGGGGAACCGGTTCGTTTGGAAAGAAATGTGCCCAAACGTTGTTGCAAAACTCAAACTTGAAACGACTTATTTTATTTAGTCGTGATGAACAAAAGCACGTTGCCTTGCGACGTAGCCTCTTTCCACCCGACCGTTACCCTCAGGTGCGTTACTTTGTCGGTGATGTACGTGATGAAAAACGATTAATGTACGCGATGCGTGGCGTGGACTACGTCATCCATGCGGCAGCCATGAAGCATGTGGACATGGCGGAATACAATCCGCATGAATGCATCAGCACCAATATTCGGGGGGCTGAGAATGTCATCCACGCGAGTATTGAAAGTGGCGTCAAAAAAGTCATTGCGATGTCTACCGATAAGGCCGCTAGTCCCATCAATCTGTACGGTGCCACCAAATTATGCAGCGATAAATTATTCGTCGCCTGTAACGCATTAGCTGGCAAAGACGGTTGCCGATTTGCCGTGGTGCGATATGGGAATGTTCTTGGCTCCAATGGCTCGGTCGTCCCCTTTTTCGAGGAACAAAAGGCGAAGGGCGTGTTGCCTATTACAGATGGTGAAATGACTCGTTTCATCATTACTCTCCAACAGGGTGTGAATTTCGTGATGGACTCAATGCACCGCATGGTTGGCGGTGAAGTGTTCGTTCCGAAAATCCCAAGTACCCGCATCATGGATATTGCTGAAGCGGTTGCACCCGGGTGTCGCACCAAGATCGTGGGAATTCGACCAGGCGAAAAATTGCATGAGTGCATGATTCCCACCGATGAATCCCGACTGGCCGTGGAGTACGACGATTTTTACATCATTCGCCCGACCCAACGAAGTTGGACGACTGAAAAACCGTACTACGAAACAACTGGGAAAGCCTGTGAAAAAGGATTCTCCTACACCAGTGACTCGAACAAGAGTTGGTTGACGCCACCGATGTTACGAGATTTGATTCAACAGTGTCGTGAAGTACCTGCAGGTGCCATGCGATCCGAGAAACCGCAATTGAAAATCGTAGCCTGAAACGACATGATGCTGCCGTACTCCAAGCAATCCATAGACCAACGCGATATCGATGCGGTGGTTGACGTTCTAAAGTCCAATTGGCTGACAACGGGCCCCCTGGTGGGCCAGTTTGAATCGGCAGTCGCCCAGCATGTATCCGCGGACCACGCAGTGGCATTTAGCAGTGGAACGGCGGCATTGCATGCGGCAATATCGACTTGCGGCATATCCCCTGGCGACGAAGTCATCGTGCCAGCCATTACCTTTGTCGCGACCGCCAATGCCGTTGTTTATTGCGGCGGAACCCCGGTATTCGCAGATGTGAATCCCCGCACACTTTTGATTGACCCCCAAGATGTCGTACGGAAAATCTCCTCAAAAACCCGTGCGATTATTGCAATGGATTACGCGGGTCAAACCTGCGATTACCCACAACTCAAACAGATCGCCAACCAAAATGGTCTCAAGCTTTTGGCTGACGGTTGTCACAGTATCGGAGCGGCCTCTTTCGGGCGGCATGTCCCGGAATGGGTTGATGCTGCTTGTTATAGTTTTCATCCTGTAAAACCCATGACTACCTGTGAAGGTGGAATGGTTGTCACCGGTGATCCGCAACTTGACGAACCATTGCGAAAATTTCGCAACCATGGGATTAACACCGATCATCATCAGCGAGCTCTCAAAGGCACCTGTTTTTACGACATGGATTCGCTGGGATTCAATTACCGGCTTTCGGATGTTCAGTGTGCCCTGGGTTTGGCCCAGTTACAGAGATTGCCGGAATGGACTCAGCAGCGTGCTGCAGTGGCGCAAAGTTATCGAGCCCATTTTCGCGAACTGAATTATTTGCAGACCTTGGATACCATTCCCGGTGCCGGACATGCTCATCACCTTTTTGTGATTCGCTGGTCAGAAGAGAAATCAGGTGTAGGGCGAGATGATGTAATCAAGTCTTTGCGTGAGGCAGGAATTTTCGCCAATGTTCATTATCGACCGGTCTACCAACATTCGTTTTACCAGCAACGCACCAAGCACTTGCGACTGTTACGTTGTCCCAATGCAGATGCCGTGTATCCAGAAATAATTTCTCTGCCGATGTTCCCGGCGATGACAGAAGAAGACGTCAAGCAAGTCGTAAGCGCGCTGCAAGATATTGTCGAATCGGCCAGGGGGAAAAGATGGAACAAAGCGGCCTAAACAGTCATGCCGGCATCCTGATCCATGTGGCGGCCAACCCGATTTTGGGTACCGGCGGCTTGCTTAGGAGCCTTGATTTCGCTCAACATTGGGCGCAGGCCGGCGGTCGTATCGTTTATCTTGTCGATCGGCTACCCAACATTTTACTGCGGCAGATCGCCATGGCGGGCTGCGCAGCAGACATGTTAAACACGCGTCCGAGCGAACATCATTTCGCAGCCCGGCTTTGTCAAGTAGCTCGCGATAGAAACTGCGAATGGATCGCCGTTGATGACTCGAACGAGGTATTGATCCAACAGATAATTCGTGAGAAGTCGTCTGAGCAAAAAGTGTTGGTGTTAGGCCGAGAGATCTGCGGTGCGGATTTTTGCACCAATGGATCCCCAGCATTTGCCTTAATTCGGCGCAAGTTGACGCTGGAAAAAGCGGCACGCGTGTTCAATGCTAACGCGCGTCACTGTTTGTTAGATTTGTCGAGATTGTGCCTCGAGGACGTTCACAAATTACTGGATGGTGTATGCCATCGATTTCATGAAACAGGTATCGTTTTCGAGGTGGTTTCACCGTTTGCCTCCGCGGCGATTGAACAATTGCGGCAAGAAAACAAGTTCGCCGGCCAGAATCTCGTCGGACACCACAATGCGGATCGGATTTTCCAGTCTCTTTTCAAGTTAAAACTCGTGCTTTCGGCCGACGAGGCTAGTTTCTACGAAGCGGCGTTTGCCGGCCTACCCAGCGTGTTGCTCTCAAGGCAGGATGCAACTTCCAAGTTGCCGCAAGATATCACGAGTCTGCCTTGGTCGATTGATTGCAGACAGACGGATTGGATCGAACGTAGCTCGTCTGTCATGCAGAAGCTTTTCGATAAACAGTCGACACTTGCCAGGCATGCCCAGCAGATGAATCGGCTCGTAGACGGATTCGCGGCTTCTCGGCTTTGTCGGGCCTTGAACCAGCACGCGGAATTAAGCGGTCGCGTGCGCTCGGCTTAATCTTGTTTGATGACTGTGGCGTGCGGGTTCTGTTCGGCGGGTATTACTTGCGTTTTCCATTGGCAGGCTTTGCGCCTGGGACGAGGTTAGCACCTTGTTGAAACCCGCCGCCTCCATTGCGAAAAATGTTGCCCCCGCTTTGGAAGCCACCGCCTGGTTGGGTGCTGCTTCCGCGCTGGAAATTATTCCGTTTGCTGGTTCCAGGTGGTAAGCTGCGGGTGAAATTTCCACGACTATTCCCGAGATTACTTTGTCCTTGTGCCGGCGTACTTGGGATGGATCTTGCCCGAAGTTGAGAATTGGAAAAACCTCGTGGTGCAGTGGTTTGGTTGTTCTTTCTCAGGCGAGCGTTGCTACCAGTCGTTGCTCCTGGGAAACGCTGCATAGCTCCGCCCTGCGTTGCTTGGCCATTCGGTGAAAGCATACGTTGACGTAGCATGGCGCTTTTTGTGTCCACACGACTCTGCGAACCAGGCGTGGCATAACCTTGGGAGCGTGGAGATGGGACCTGTTGGTAACGTTTGCGAACCGATGGGCTAGCTTGCTCTAGGGCATTCCGTTGTGTTTGCGACCCGTAGCTTCTGCTTCGGTAATTAGGTGTTTTAGCTGCCTCTCGTCTTGGGTTCACAGGCTGCCGACTCGAATAGCCCGATCGAGCTTTGGGAATTGAGCTGGAGCTAGGGGCTTGGTTTTGCATGTTTAATCTCTGCATTGCCTGTTCAACCTGTCGACGCATAGCTGGATCATCAAAACCTGCACCCGCCGTCCTTCGTTTTGAAGGGGCACTACGTCCATTGGGGGCTGTCGATGAATTCTTCAGGCTGCGTTTGTTTGTACGAATCGAGTTCGCTTTTGCGCGTTGATTGTTGAGAACCGTGTCGGTCACCCGTTGCCGCTGTTTGGCTTGTTCCAAAGTCAGGGAGCGTTTTTGATTAGGAGCCGAAGCGCGGGCGTTGGGATTACCAATGGCTTGATGACTTCTCTTTGTAAACGAACCGTCGGTCTGATATTCGCGCGTCTTTCGTGTTTTTTTACTGATGTCGGTGTACATGGAACCAAGTGAGTTGCGGGTTTTCCCGTAGGTCGCTCTTCGCTTGGTCTTGCTGGGTAATTCTGCAACCGCTGGTGCATCTCCATCGAGAAATAGACCTTTGGGTTTTGACTTTCGAGTCACTGCCTCACCACGTTGAAATTTTTTGTGCGGGCGGTGCTGTTTGTGGTCGGCGAAATGCCGGTGCTCTTTATACAAGTGGTTGATCAGACAATCGCCGGAATCCCGGTAGCGATGCCCGCGGTGACTGTAATAGGTGAACAGCGGGTCATAACAACCGGTATCGAGGTGAGTGTAAACCCAAGGGCGATAACCGAAATCCTGACAATCGTACCAGTCGCCAAAGCAGTACCCACGATATGGATGTCGAAACAAGTGCACGAAGAAATTGACGCCAGTGTTGACTACACAGCTGGGTTGGTAATTCCAAGCAACATTCAAATAAACGGGTTGCTGGAAACAGATGGGTGAGAAAAGGATGCCACGATCTTCGAGGGGGTAATCCCAGAATCCTGCTTGGAAATGGAATCCTTGACCGCCGCAAATGTATTGAGCAGGTACCCATACCCGATCTTGGACGCGAGGGCACCAGTAACCGGCTTGCCATGTATAGGCGTTATTAACGAATAACCAATTACCAGGGATGTAAAAAAAGTCATCGCCCGGGGCTTCATGCGAGGGACCGTTGTCAAGGTTCGCGGGTGGTGGCGGCATGATTGGCCGATTGACGACGTTTTCC
>CAJQPP010000089.1 GCA_905480235.1 uncultured Pirellulaceae bacterium | reverse complement strand
AGCTGTCGAGCGTTTGAGTTGGTTTACGACAGCACCGAACGAGAAAGGCGAAGTCTGGCCTTGCGGCGAATGTATCGCATCATCGCACCGTGGATAACAGAAAACCCCATCATGCATCACCTAACGGTTTCTGACCCTGCGACGGTGGAACGCGCGATCAAGCAGGCCGCCGAAGTTGGGTTTGAGATGGTGATTCTAAGTTTCGGAAGCGGATTTAACATCGAGGATGGTTCTCGCGAAAACCTCAGGCGATGGCAGGCAATTGCTGAATTGGCTGAACAATCGGGAGTTGAGATTGGGGGGTATAGCTTACTATCCAGCCGCCGTATCGGCGGTGGAAATGACATCGTTTCACCACCCGGACAAACGCCAACCCATGGTCATTGCCCGGCCCTAACAAGCCCCTGGGGGCAAGCTTATTACAAAGCACTGCGTGAATTTTACCAAGCCACTGGTTTTGACCTGCTGGAGCATGACGGACCCTATCCCGGTGATGTCGACGTGACAGAACGACTGCCTCTGCAAGCAGGCGAGGCGGATTCCCGATGGGTCCAAGGCCAGATCGCCAACGAATTCTATCGCTGGTGCCGCGCACAAGGGATCTATGTCAACGCGCCGGACTACTATTTTTTGAATGGGACCAACAAGTGCGGCATGGGGTATCGAGAAGTCAATTGGTCACTTCCTCGGGAAATGCAGTTGATTCATACCCGCCAAAATATTTTTGACGGTACCTGGTATAAGACGCCCTCGATGGGTTGGATGTTTGTGCCATTGACGGAGTACCACGGTGGCGGTGCGGCCGCGACCATTGAGCCGTTGGACGAGCATCTCAAGCATTATCGCCAAATGATGGAATCCAACTTCGCGTTTGGAGTTCAGGCGTGTTATCGAGGTCCTCGTCTATTCGATACTGAGCGGACTCGTAATCTCGTGGCCGACACGGTCGCTTGGTTTAAGACGCACCGTGATATTTTGGAAAGCGATGTGATCCACGGTCGGCGCCCTGACGGCAGAGAACTCGATTGGATGCTGCATGTAAATCCTCAGTTGGAAACCCAGGGAATGTTGTTGGTTTACAATCCGACGGATCGAAAGATGGTTCGCGATTTAAGGGTCAATCTCTACTACACCGGCTTGCGGGGTGAATGCGGTATGGCCTCGCAATCCCAAGAAGAATCCACACTTTCGATTGCCGAGGATCATGTGGCCGTGGTGCCCGTCGAGGTACCGCCGCAAGGCATGCAATGGATCCGATTTTTCGAGCGTTAGAGAAATTTTTGGAACGCAATTTATCGATGAAGCGTTAACGCTCCGCCAACGCATGACTAGAATCCGAGGTCATCAAATTGGACCAGCCCCAACCCCTCACGGGCATCGTAAGTGAGCAACACGGAATTGGGATCCGCGAACTCCCGCATAACGTTGTGATAGAGCGCGTGTTCTGTGGGCCATGGATAAGAATAAACCAAGTCAAAATCTCGTAGTTCCACACCCAATTCATCGTAACCATCAGGTACGTCGATGATGGTACGGATCGATTCGTCGCCGGAAGCAGGGTTCCATTCGAAACTGTCGGGAATGAAACTGCCTACGGAAAACTCGGCTTCTGATTGAAATTCATGTGCCAGGTCCAGAGCGAAATCTACCAACAGATCTTTGGCTTCAATACCCACGGCCTCGTACCCTAAACGGTCGGCCATAATCGTGACCACGCCCAATCCGGAGCCCCATTCGATAAACCGGCTTTTTTGTTCCCTCAGCGATACCAAAGCATGAAAAACGGCATGATAATCAGCGCTGACATAGGACTCGAATGCAGAATGTTGCTGATATGAATCCCAAATCGCCTCAGCACGATTCCAAAGCTCACCGAACTCTTTAAGCAAAGCGAGATCATCGGTGCTCAATGTTGAGTCGTCGAGGCTAACATCCATGGGAATGACTCGGTAGAAAATTAGGTTGGGTAGATTGATGGCGGCAACATGAATTTTAGCAAGCCAACCAAGAAAAACCGTTTTGAAAGAAGATGGCTGCAATATCCATAATAGCCCTACACCAGCACCTCAGATAGCGGTTGCCATTGTCGGCGACCAAGCATGGTGGAAAACGTAATGCAAGAAACTGACCCCGAGTACCCGCAAGGCCGTCAAAAAAGAAGGAGCGAGAAACCTAGGGATCCATCGGGGGTACTTCGATCCAGAAGTAACCTCTCAGGTCACCTACCTTGAAACCGGTGGCGTTGTCGTCGGGATAGTTGGAAAGCACGGCTGCAAAAATACTTGGATCCATTTCATTTGGTTGACCATGGCAATTAATGCAAATGGTCTGGACACGGATGGGCAGAAGAACGCCCAGCCCATTGTTGGGTAATTGCAATGTCACCTCATCGTTGACGCGTTCTTTTACAAACCCTACGGCCCATTGGGGAGGCTGGTTATTTAGATTTCGGATTCGGAAGGAGGTGCGACCCATACGAACGTTTTTTTCACTTCCAACCCGCGTTGCGATGGTTGGCGCGCTGGTTTTGCAAACGCTAATGGCTGCTGCAGGATCCGCCATCGCTCCTTTGAGTTCTGAAGATAACTCTAAAGATAAAAGCTCTTTGGCTTCTAACGCATGAGTTTTTTGCCTCTGTTGATGAGCTGTTAACGTCGTTAGCGATTTCCATGACGTCGATTCAACCGAGGGTTCGCCTTGGCCGCATCCAGCGAACAAGGTAGCGCCCAAGGTTGCCAGTACGCAGATCCAATTCGTTACCCGCTTCATCAGCGGAGGCTTTTCCGCCGTGGCAAAAGCAAGCGATTGATCGCGTGGTAGAAATGTAGAGATCACGATTACCTTCGTGTTAAATCCAACGCTTATTCTAACATGGAGGAAATAGGATATTCCCCCCTGACTTGCCCTTAAAGCGTGGTCCAGAGAGCCCCTGTCTCAAAAAGTACAAGTTTTGGGAGAAATAGCATGCTGGGGTCAATTGGCGATAGCGATGCAGATCTTTGCCCGCCCCCTAAAAAACCGCTGTCGGAGATGGATTGAGGCGGTAAAACGCCGTTTTTTGAGCTTTGGCTGGGTGTGGACGCTAGGAGGAATTGCGGACCACGGAGCGGCTAGAAGAAGTTTTCGCGTTGCGTATGGTAAGCGTTCGGCGTTTAGGGATAAGCCGGGTTGCGCCGTGCGATCCACTCGTTCAACTCACTTTTCAGGTGTTCTTCGGAGATCAATCCGGCGAATTGAGAAACGACCTGACCTTCATCGAGAAACACCAAAGTCGGGAGACTCGACACGTTAAACTGCTCAGCAAGAACGGCTTCGTCGTCGGTGTTGACTTTGACGAACTTAATTTGGCCCGCATAGATTTTTGCCACCCGTTCGATCGTGGGAGCCAAGCGGCGACATGGGCCACACCAGTTTGCATAAAAATCGATCACGACCGGCAGCGGACTTTCTAATACCTCTTTGCTGAACGTGACTTGGGAAACGGACTGGATTGGTAACACGATAGGATTCTCAGGTTGGTGTTGGAAGCGGGATCGGTGGGCAGGCAGGGCCTTGTGATACCCTTGCAATTGGGTTGGGGTCGAGGAAAGGGGATTCGATTTTGCCGAACTCGGCTGGCAGGCTTCACTGAGTCACGTGGAGACGCCTAAACGAGGTAATATCCATTTTTGAAGGGCCAGCCATGTCGCGAGGAAAGCGAACAGAATCAAAATTTCGGGCATGCGAATCCTGCTTGCGGCTGGTGAGAAAGTGGATGGGATGAGAGTGTGCTTTTCGCGGGAGTTGAGTTACTGGTGTGGTTTCAGCGAGGCAATTTTGACTGGAGCTGCGCAAATAAGAACGTTCCGACCAATGCGCCGGCGAGAGTGACGAGTGATAACCAAGCTCCGCCTCCAATTTGCGCGTAAATGGGACCCGGGCATGCGCCTGTGATCGACCATCCAGCACCAAAGAGCGTACCGCCAATCATCACGCCCGAGTGCCAGGGCTTGGGTTTGTATTCAATGCGCTGACCTGTGTTCATCGAGCGAACCTGAAATCGTTTTAACAGCCACATGCTAATCATGGCCACACCGATACCCGTGCCAATGATCAGGTACATGTGGGCCTCGTTAAACAAAAACATATCGTGCACTCGTTGCCAGCGAACGACTTCCGACTTGGTCAATACAACTCCGAAGTAAACCCCTATCACGAGCGAGAGAAGCAACGTCGTTTTTGAAATGGGCGCGGTCGTTTTCGGTTTGGGCGCTATCGCAATTGGCCGAACGGCTTCAACGATTGGAAGCCGGTCCTGTGTAGACGGCCTTTCGAGAGTGGTTGTCATTGCTGAGATCGCTCCTTGAATTGATGGCTTAGAAGATCAAGTAACCCAGGCCCCATGTGACAGATAAGCCACCGACGAAGAAAAAAATGGTCGCCAGTAGACTGGGTAAATTTAAGTTGGCGATCCCGTTAATGGCGTGTCCCGAAGTACATCCACCGGCATATCGAGCGCCAAATCCAATTAAGATGCCGCCAATAAAAAGCCGAACCGCCCCTCCGAGACTCAGGTAGGAGGCGGGAAGAAACTCGATCGGTTCCGCCGTCAACAAGTTGGCGGAAATGAAACCGCCGAGAGTAATTCCCAATGCGAACATTAATGTCCACAAACCTTTGCGTTTATCAAAATTACGAAAGTAGGAAAGTCGGCTGTGCGGCGAACCCATGGCTCCTATTTGTTGGTAGCTCGTGGAAATTCCGAATCCTTGCCCGGTCGCAAAATACAACAAGGGGACGGTTAACCCAACGAGGATGCCGGAAATCCACCAAGGCCAAGGTTGTAATATGAGATCCATAGTTTTACTCCTAGTGGTGACGGCGTGCTGCGAAATCAATGGATGGAATTGGGGGTAGCAAACGTTCTAGGATTGGAGAGACTCGACGCGGTCGAGCGCGGGGTTCCCGATTAAGCAGGCTGTGGCGATTCCTGCTGAGATTCAACGGGCAGCTTGGCGCTCTCCCAGGCGACCATGCCGCCTTCCAAATTGATGACGTTTCCTGCACCCGCCCTTTGCGCTATGCTGGCTGCAATAATCGAACGTCCACCGGTACGACATTGAAATGCGTAGGTCTTATTTGGATCGAAATGAACTTCGTCAGGCAGCATCTGGCCGAGGAATTGATGCGTGGAGTGGGGAATTTTGATTTCGTTACGTTCAGCGATGCGGCGTACGTCGATCACTTCCACCAGACCCGCGGCCATTCTTTCGGAGACCTCGCGCGGTGGGACTTGGGGGATGGATTGTGTGTTCAAACCCGCCTCGATGACTTCGTCAGCCGCGAAGTAGCCGGCAATATTATCCAAACCAATTTCCCGCATGGTTCGTACTAACCCCGGAAGTTCGTGGGGGTCCGAAATCAGATAAATCGGTGACTCATAGTCAAGGATGGAACCGCCCCACATAGCGATGAATTTAGGCTCAATATTGATCGTTCCCGGCACGTGACCGTCTGCGTACTGTGGCCCGCGAGCGGTGTCAATGACCAAGTGTTGCTCAAGCGTTTCGGCGAGCTGGCTGAGCGCCATCTTTTTAGGTGCCGCAGCACTCCCAAGAATTCGTGGCCCTACCTTGTTGAGGTGTTTCATCAAAGCAAAATACTTTGGTGGCTCAGGTTGTTCCGCAAGGATGTAATCCACAAACGCTTGTTCGTTCGCGAACTGTAGCGCAGGATTGAACATTTTTTCATATCCCACCGTCGTCGACGGGATTGAACCAAGCCCTTTGCCGCAAGCGCTACCCGCACCGTGGGCCGGCCATACTTGCAGGTAGTCGGGTAACTGACGGAAGCGTTGCACGGAACGATACAAATCGCGCGCCCCGGTTTCCGCGGTGCCCTCGATTCCCGCGGCTTCCTCTAGAAGGTCTGGTCGCCCAATCGAACCGACAAAAATAAAGTCGCCAGTAAAAATACCCATCGGTTGATCGGCACCGCCTCCCAAATCAGTGAGCAAAAAAGAAATGCTCTCCGGAGTATGACCGGGTGTATGCATGGCTTCGAATTTGATTTTGCCAACAAAAAAGGAGTCCCCTTCCCTCAGCAGCAGATGTGGGTAGTGCTCGGCGTAAGCGTACTTCCAATCGTCTGGGCCCATATCTGATACAAAAAGTTTGGCGTTGACGTGGTATGCCAATTCCCGAGCTCCGGAAACGTAATCCGCATGGATGTGAGTTTCCGCTATCCCCATGATCTCCATACCTGCGTTATGGGCCGCTTCCAGATAGATTTGAATATCGCGACTGGGATCGATAATGATCGCTTCGCCCGTCTGCTGACAGCCAACCATATAAGACGCGTGCGCTAATGCTTGGTCGTAAAAGTACTTCAGCAACATGGGGAGTATTCCTGTTCAAAAGATGCGAAATAGGGTGTATGCAAATATGTATATAATTATATGTATTAGCGCAAAAAAACTTAGCCGAAGCGACCTTGCACGCACATCATGAGATCTGCCAAATGAGGTTCAGCGATTTCGTAGTAAACGGTTCGCCCTTCCCGCTGGCTCATCAAAAATCCACAACGCTGCATAAGTCGCAGGTGGTCCGAGGTCGCTGGTTGGCTGAGTTCGCAGGTTTCGGCCAACTCGTTGACGGAATAGCGCTCGCCCGAAAGCAGCAACTGAACGATCTGCAGACGATTGGGGTGTGCCAAAATTCGTAGACATTCCGCCGCCTCGGTCAGCGCTTCGATGTCTAGCATCTTAAAGTTTCTGTTTTTATTCATGGTGATATCCGATTATTATATCGGAATATTCTTATTTGTCGATTAGTTTCTTTGAAAAGTAGTTTCACAGAGCGAAAGTGAATTTCGCAACGTGAACCATCGCACCAAGTACCGACCGAGCGGTTCGCTCATCGAGCAAAACGCATACTTGTTCTATTAGGTACCCTTTTTTTCGGCGTCAGGTTTCCCGAATTATTCACGAAAAAGGAAGAAAATAAGCGAATGGATGATGTCTCGTACCTATACAGGGGTATTTGCTATAGGAAAGCGTGAATTGAGGACACCCCGATTGGGTTTATTTTGAATTTATTCAGCCCCAGATCGACGGATGGTAGAAGCCCGCTAACGCTGAAAGACGCTCGTTTTTAGCTATTCTCCCCAGTCTTCCGTTGGGCTCAATGCCTTTGGGTAAATCCCAAATTATTTGAAATAGTCTCGACGATTCTTGGCTTACCGCCGATCCGCTTGTTTCACAGGTTCCCCATCTAGCGGGCTTAACCAGCGTAAACCCCGCCATCGCGCTGACCGGAAAACTCGGAATTTGGCAAAAATTCTTTCGAAAATGGCTAGAATGCGGGCGAACAAAGAGCGGTTGGGTCAGCAGGAAAAAATGACTGGGAACAAGCGGAAATATGCAGGGAGCGTGGCGGTCGTGATTTTTGCGCTGACCGGGCTTTTGATGGTGGGTTGTGAGTCTACGGAAAACCAAGCAGCGTCTTCGGGATCTCGTTCGGACATTACCGTGAACACCATGCGAATTCGCAGAGAAGCGAATTCCGGGGAGACGGCAATTTATTTTGGTTCTCTAAAACCGATCCGGGAGAGCCGTTTGCGGTTTGCCCGCTCGGGCACGATTACTCGCATCATGCCATTGGGCAGTCGCGTGGCTGTCGGAGAAACCTTGGCCGCGCTGGAGCAAGACTCATTGGAGGCGCAAATTGCCGATCTGGAGTCCCAATTGCAAGCTTCCACGAACACGGGCCCTAATCCCCAGCTGCAGGGGCAATTAACAGAATTGCAAAACCAACGAGAGCAAGGCTTGCTGAAGGCACCTTGGGATTGTCTGGTCGTGGAACGTGTTCTTGATGAGGGCAGTGCCGTTTCACCCGAGATTGCTCCGCTTCGTATCGTGGATTCCCAACCGCCGCGTGTGGTGATTCGGTTGCCACGTCGTGTGGCGGATCGCCTCCGCATGGATCAATCGATTTGGGCGGTGGTCGGTGATCAGGCTGTCGAATGCCAAGTTGATTATCGGTCGGTCGAAGAGGTCGCCGCGGGCAGCAAGACCGTATGGCTTGCCATCCAGTCGGACTTGGAGCAAATTTCCTGGGCGTTTGGGCAGGCGGTGGAAGTTCGATTTAACCTGACCAGCGATCGAACTGGTTTTTGGGTGCCGCTCTCGTCTCTCAATCAAGATGCCAGTGGGTTGTGGTCGCTTTATGTGATTGAGTCGCAGACCGCTGGAGAACCGTTAGCCGAGAGCGAGTTGCCCGTGGAGGAACCGCAATCGGCAACAAAAAAAGTTGTCAGTCTGTTGCAGTTACAAAACGACTGGGCCCTGGTCGATGGGGCACTCAGTGACGATGAACGGATTGTGGTCAACGGCACGCATCGGGTGGTATCCGGCCAAGAGGTTCAGACGAGCGACGTGACCGGTCAGCTTGTTCGACCAGGCGGGGAGGTCGCCGGCGAGTGATGGCAGCCTTCCTTTATCGCAACCCGCGATTACTGATCTTGTCGCTGGTCGTGATCATCATGGCCGGTTTAGCAGCCATCTGGATGTTGCCGCGGCTGGAAGATCCGATCTTGAGCCAGCGTGTCGCCGTGGTAAGCACGGTCTATCCCGGCGCCAACGCGAGTCAAATCGAGTCGATCATCACCCAGCCGCTGGAAGAATCCCTGGCGGGTGTCGCCGAGATCAAGCAGATCCGTTCCAATTCCAGCGCTAACATTTCCAATATCGTGATCGAGTTGGCTGATGCGGTGACGGATGTCGATCCTGTCTGGTCACAGGTCCACGAGCAAATATTGGATGCCGCGTCCTCCTTTCCCCCCGGTTGCCAGGACTCCGAATTGGAAGTGTTTCCCTTAAAAGCCTTCGCCTCGATTCTGGCGTTGGAGTGGAAACCAGATGAACAGAACAACTTGGAGAGCCAGCCCATTATCATGCGCCGTTTGGCCGGCACCTTGCGGTCCCGCATCTTGGCCATTCCGGGTACCGAACGGGTGCGTGCATTTGGAGATCCGGGTGAAGAGATTGTGGTCGAAGTGGAGCCACGCACGCTTTTTTCCACGGGGCTTTCAGCGGCAGCGTTGGCTCAGCAAGTCAAAGCTGGATTTTCCGAGCAAGCCACCGGTAGCTTACATTCCCAGGGTTCCCGTTTGATGCTGGATCTGAAATCCGCTGATCTGGCGGTGGATCGTATCAACGAAGTCCAAATCTCTTGGGGTCCGGAACCTCAAAACGCCCCGCTGTCAGAACTCGCCGTGATTGAAAAGCGCACGGTGGAACCAGCGAATCAGCGGGCGATCATTAATAACCGTCCGGCCATAGTCTTGGGAGTGATGGTCGATAATGCGATCCGGGTCGACCAATGGGCTCAGCAACTGGACGCCGTGATAGAGGATTTTTTGGCGGATTACCCCAACGAAATCGCCGTTAATTCCCTCTTCTCACAGCGTCACCACATCGAACGCCGGATGAGTGTGTTGTCGCAAAATCTTGCGATGAGTACCGCTGCCGTGGTGTTGGTGCTGCTGCTGTTGATGGGGTGGCGGAGCATGATCGTGGTAGCGATGGCTTTGCCACTGTCGGCGTTAATGGTGTTTGCTGGGATGCGAGTGTTAGAAATTCCCATTCACCAAATGTCCGTTACGGGATTGATTGTGGCTTTGGGATTGTTGATTGATAACGCGATCGTCATGGTGGAAGAGGTGCGCTCGCGTATTTATGCCGGGCATGCGCCTGCCGCGGCGATTCACCAAGCGATCCGTCATTTAGCGATGCCATTATTTGGTTCTACCGTGACGACGGCGTTGGCGTTTTTACCAATCGCCACCCTGCCCGGCCCAGCGGGCGAATTCGTGGGCACGATTGCGATAAGCGTGATTTTGGCGATCGCAGCCTCCTTTATTTTGTCGATGACGGTGATCCCTGCCCTGGTGGGATTGACCGACATTAAACCTAAAAACCGAGGCGTCATCAGTTACGGTTTACGTTTACCTTGGCTGGAATATCTTTATCGCCAATCGTTGATACTGGTTTTTCGTTTTCCGGTATTGGGTGTGATGTTGGGATTGATCTTGCCGGTCATGGGCTTTTTTGCGGCAAGCCATCTGCACCAGCAGTTTTTTCCGCCTTCCGACCGACAACAAATTCAAATTGAGATTGAGCGACCAGCTCGGGATACACTGGCCGGAGTCGAGCAAACGGTCGATCAGGTTCGCCAGGTGGTGGCCGCGGAACCCCGTTTGGACCAACAGCATTGGTTTTTAGGCGGCAGCGCTCCGACTTTTTATTACAACGTCGTGCCAAGGCGTCGTGGCACGCCTTTTTATGCGCAAGCATTTGTCGACGTGGTCGACGGTCAAACGCCTCAGCGAGTGGTTCGTGATTTACAAACTGCGATCGATCAAAAAGTATTCGATAGCCGAGTCATCGTTCGTCAACTTGAGCAGGGGCCGCCCTTTGATGCGCCTATTGAGATTCGTATCTTCGGCTCCGATTTGGCAACCTTGCAGCAGTTGGGGTCGCAGCTAAGAGTTCTGTTGAGCGAAACTCCAGATGTGATTCACACGCGCTCCGATTTGCAGGACAGCATTCCCAAACTGGTGGTGGATCTGGATTCGAACGTCGTGCAACGGGCTGGGTTGAATGCAACCACGGTCGCCCAGTTTTTATACACAACCGTCCAAGGTGCTTCCGCGGGAAGTATTTTCGATGGCGTTGAGGAATTGCCGGTGCGGGTCAACGTCAACTTTGATGACGCATCCCAGGCTGACCAGTTGGCTTCATTGGTGATTCCTGTGCAGGGTCAGGCCAAGCCAAGTCCCGCGATGGGGCCGGGACCTGTCACACCGCCTCAACCGCCCACGCTGGGAAGCTTGGGCCGCTTTGAACTCGATTCCGATGTGGCGACGATCGTTCGGATCGATGGCCAGCGAGTCAACGAGGTCAAAGCCTACATCCGCGCGGGCGTGCTGCCTTCGGTGGCCATGAGAGATTTTCGTGAGCGATTCTCGTCGGCGGATTTTGATTTGCCGGATGGCTATCGCTTGGAGTTGGGTGGTGAGACGGAGCAACGTTCGCAAGCCGTCAACAATTTAATCGCCAATGCCGTGATCCTGTTTACGCTGATGCTTTTGACATTGGTGGCGGTCTTTCGATCTTTCCGCTCGGCGTTGATTATCGCAGCTGTCGGTGGACTCTCGATTGGCTTGGGACCCCTCGCTCTGTATTGCTTTGGTTTCCCATTTGGCTTTATGGCGATTGTGGGCACCATGGGATTGGTGGGCGTGGCGATCAATGATTCGATTGTGGTATTGGCCGCCATCGGCGCCGAGAGTCGGGAAAAGTGGCAAGATCCTCAGGGGATGGCGGAGATTGTTTTTGCCAGCACTCGACATATTATCGCCACGACGATTACCACGATTGCGGGTTTTGCTCCCTTGGTCATGGCGGGAGGTGAGTTTTGGCCGCCCCTGGCCATCACCATTGCTGGGGGTGTCGGAGGTGCGACGCTGTTAGCTTTGTACTTTGTGCCCTCGCTAAAACGGGTCCTCTATGCCAAGAAAATCACCGCCTAAAACGGACGAGTGTCACACACGGGCGAAATCGTTCAGAGGCGCCGAACGTTTTTTATCATACGCAAATGGCTTCAATCGGTTTTCTTCGGTTGAAATGAGAGAGAATTACAGGGATAGTTGTGGGTCTAGGAACACCTTTGACCCGGGGAACTTCTGTCGAGAACATGCTGACTGACGCCTTTACGCCGGAAGTGAAATCCGATTCGCTAATCCTCCAGGGACAAGTCCTCACGTTGGCCGATCTGGGTGCCGCTGTGCGCCGCCAAAGACCGGTCAAAATCTCTGCTGATCCGCAATTGGCGGAACAACTCAAAAAATCGGTAGAGCTGGTTGCCAAAGCGGTTGAGGAGGGCCAGCCAGTTTACGGGGTGACGACCGGTTTTGGAGGCATGGCTGATAACGCGGTGCCGGCATCGTTGGCTGGCGAGCTGCAAAATAACCTGCTCTCCTTTTTAGCGGCAGGGGCCGGCGATCCCATTGATGCCAGACATGTTCGCGGAGCGATGTTATTGCGGGCCAATGTCTTGCTTCGGGGTTGCTCCGGGGTCAGGTTGGAGTTGATCCAACGTTTGATCCGGTTTCTTGAGGTGGATGCCATTCCGGTAGTCCGCGATTTGGGATCGATTGGGGCCAGCGGAGATTTGATTCCATTGGCCACCATTGCCCGGGCTATTTGTGGTCAATCGGCATGCGTCAAAGTGCAACATGGGGAACGTCTAAAAAGCGGGCCGCAAGTGCTGGCCGACTTGAATCTCGCTCCCCTGCAATTGTTGCCCAAGGAAGGGTTGGCGTTGGTCAACGGAACTTCGTTCTCGGCAGCCATCGCCGCCAATGCCACCAACGAAGCCCGTCAACTGATGGCGCTGACGACGGCGACGCAAGCTATGTTGATGCGCTCGCTATTGGTTAACGAACAACCTTTCGAGGCATTCGTTCAAGAATGCAAGCCTCATCCTGGTCAGGTCTGGTCTGCCAAGGTGATGCGTGATTTGTTAGCCGGGTTTACGAATTCGGCGCGGGCCCCTGATGCGCAGGTTCAGGATCGGTATTCTTTGCGGTGCTTCCCCCAATACATGGGACCGATTGCCGAAGGAATCGCGCAAGTTCAAAAGGTGGTGGAGACGGAAATGAATGCGGTTTCCGACAATCCCCTGATTGATTGCGAAAACGGCACCTTTTATCAGAGCGGTAATTTTCTCGGGCAATATGTTGCTCTGGCGATGGATGATTTGCGCCGGCATATCGGGTTGTTGGCAAAACATCTTGATGTGCAAATTGCCATGTTGGTCGCACCTCCCTTCAACGGAGGACTCAGCGCCTCTTTACGAGGTAACGATGAGCGTTCCTGTAATATGGGTTTGAAAGGTCTGCAGATCTGTGGCAATTCGATCATGCCATTACTAACTTGGTATGCGAATCCCCTCGTACAGCATTTTCCGACCCACGCCGAGCAATTTAACCAAAACATCAATGGTCTCAGTTGGGGAGCCGCCAACCTGGCATGGAAATCGGTTCAGTTGTTCCAGCAGTACAGTGCCGTGTCACTGATATTTGCGGTGCAAGCGCTCGACTTGAGGAGCCACGCTCTGCAGGGGCATTACGACGGCAGTAGTCTATTGGGCGACATGACCCGTCCGCTTTACGAGGCCGTTTGTCACACGTTGAAACATAAGCCCAATCCCCAGCAACCCTTGTTGTTTGATGATGCTGACCGGTGGATCGAACAGGATATTGAGTCGTTGGCTAACGATATCAAAGAGCATGGGCCCGTCTGGCAGGCGGTTCGCCCCATTTTGAATTCCTTTGACGATAGTTTTGGAATTGCCTGATGAATGTTTGCGAAGGTTTGACACGCACAGCTGGTTGGCGCCCCGATCATACCGCTTTGGTTTTTCATGACCGGTCGATTTCCTACGCGCAGATTGATCGCTTGTCGCAAGCCGCCGCAGATCATTTACAGCAAGCCGGGCTGCTGCCAGGGCAAAGAGTGGCTTTGATGTTGCCAAACACTCCTGCATTCGTGGTTTGGTACTACGCCATTTTACGACTGGGTGCTGTTGCCGTATCTGTCAGCACCCGTTTAACGCCTCGCGAAGTCGGTTACGTCGTTTCTGATTGCGGGGCCACGGCGCTGATTACATTGGAGGATAACCTCAATGATATTGGCCAAGAGTTGAGTGAAGATGTCACCATCCGCGTGGCAACCGGTAGCGACGGGGCGGATGTGGATGGGCAACCGTTGGCCGTTGATGAACAGAAAAAATCAACTTGGGTGGATGCCGATCCCGATGCCGCCGCCTTAATTTTATACACCTCGGGAACGACAGGGTTTGCAAAGGGCGCGACGTTATCCCATCGCAATGTGCGGACCAACGTGTGTGCCTTCAATCATCTGTGCGGGATGCAAGCCAATGATCGCATGTTGTTGGCGGTTCCACTGTTCCACTGTTTCGGGCAGAACGCGTTGTTGAACAGTGCCTTGAATGTCGGTGCGACACTCGTGTTGCAAGAGCGATTCGACCTGAACGAAACTCGCCGATTAATTCAACAGCATCAGGTAACGCAATTGTACGGCGTCCCCATGATGTTCCAACTGTTGCACGACAGTTGCGAACCTGGCGAATTGGCGTCCGTCAACTATTGCTTTTCGGCGGCCGCCACGTTGCCGATTCAGGTCAGTCGTGCTTGGCAACAAAAATTCGCGATGCCGATATACGAGGGCTATGGGTTAACAGAAACGTCTCCGTTTGCCAGCTACAACCACCGCGTGCGTTTTGTGCCAGGCTCGATCGGTACACCCATCGACGGTGTAGAAATGAAAATTGTCGATTCTGAAACGGGGCAAGAATCGGCACTCGGAGATCTCGGCGAAATTGTTATTCGCGGTCCCAATGTCATGCTGGGATACTGGAACAGACCTGAGGAGACAGCCCAGGCCATTCGGAAGGGTTGGTTCCACAGTGGCGATATTGGCCGCATGGATGAAGATGGATTTTTCTATATCGTCGATCGAGTCAAGGACATGATCTCGATCGGTGGTGTCAAGGTATTTCCGGCGGAAGTCGAGCGGGTTTTCCTAGACCACCCGGGGATTTCCCAGATTGCGATTGTGGGTATTCCGGACGCCGTTTTCGGTGAACAGGTCGTGGCTTTTATTGTTCCCGAAAACGAACAAGCCAGCGCGGAGTCGGAGTGGCTGGATGATATCGCGGGATTTGCCAAAGAGAATTTGAGCAACTTTAAAATTCCCCGACAATTTTTTCAAATTGATGAGTTGCCACGAAACCCTTCGGGCAAGATTTTAAAGACGAAGTTGCGTGAGTTGGCGTTACAAGGATCGGTGCCAATGGTCGCACCGCAAGCCGCTCAGCCCGCGGTCGAAAAAAATCGCGAACCGCAATTGAGGTCGCTACTGCAAAACACCTTTGAATCGGAACGCTTGCGAGTGGCGACGGAATTTGTCCAGCACGCGGTGCAGGATATCGGCCAATTGGAATCGTTACCGGAACCAGCGGCTCGCTTTCTCGAGGCTGGCCTTGATTCTCTGATGATCGTGGAATTGAGTGGGCAAGTAGGGGTGGAGACGGGCCTCGGTGATCGATTATCGCCAACGCTGGTGTTTGATTACCCCACGATCAGTGAGTTGGCTGGGTTCCTTCTGGCTCAGATATTTCCACCCCAACCGACGAAGCCTTCGGTCGCCGCGAAGGTTTTGGAACCGAAAGATGACAGCCGTAATTTGCGAGCTGAAATCGAAGAAATGACAGAAGAAGAGGTTCTGCAAGAACTTCTTAAAGAAGTCGACAATTAAACGCAGTTCGTTCCCGAAATAATGCATTGACCTATGCCTTCAGACGCCAACAAGTTTTCACCAAATCAACAAGCCCTGTTGAAAATCCGCGAACTCAAGCAGCAACTTGAGGAGGCTCGCCAGGCGTCGAACGCCGGTGAACCCATTGCGATCGTTTCCATGGCTTGCCGATTTCCTCGAAGTGCGACCTCGCCCGAGTTGTTTTGGGAATCTTTGGTTAACCAAGTCGATGAGGTGGGTGACATACCGGAAGATCGCTGGGACTTGGAGGCTTTTTACGACGAGGATCCTGAGGTACCGGGCAAGATGTACGCGCGGCGCGGTGTCTTCTTGGATCAGCTCGATATGATGGATCCGGAATTTTTTGGCATCTCACCGCGCGAAGCAACTTGGGTCGATCCCCAACAGCGTTTGTTGCTGGAGGTGGGTTGGGAAGCACTGGAACGAGCGGGTTGGACGCCTGAGGCAATCGGCGACCATACCGGTATTTTCGTAGGCTGGATGCATAACGACTATCAAAACGAAGCCAGTGATTCGTTTTTGAATCTGAATCCGTACATCGCTACCGGTGCTGCCGGCAGTTTTTTGTGCGGTCGGTTGGCTTATTATCTTGGGTTGCAGGGACCCAGCGTGGCTGTCGATACGGCTTGCTCCTCATCGTTAGTGGCTCTGCATCTGGCCATCCAGAGCTTGCAACGAGGCGACTGCGATCGTGCATTGGTGGGTGCCGTGAATGCCATCTGTTCACCGACGACCAATATTTTGACATGCAAACTGAAAGCGCTTTCGCCGCAGGGACATTCGCGAGCGTTCGACGCCGCCGCCGACGGTTATTTGCGGGGTGAAGGCTGCGGTGTGATCACCGTGCGTCGGCTTTCCGACGCGCTGGCTGATGGCGATCAGGTGTTAGGAGTGATTCGCGGTTCTGCTGTAGGTCACAATGGTTTCAGTAGCGGATTAACGGCTCCAAATCCGCAAGCTCAAGAAAAGGTGATTCGTCAAGCTTTGCAGGAAGCCGGGCTGACCTCGCTTGAGATTTCGTATCTCGAAGCCCACGGTACAGGGACCGAATTGGGAGACCCCATCGAGATGCAGGCAGCCGCGGCTGCATTGGGCGAAAATCGCAGCCCCGACAATCCACTCTTGGTGGGTTCGGTCAAAACCAATATTGGCCACCTGGAAGCAGCGGCCGGGATGGCCGGCATCATCAAGGTTTTGCTGTCCATGCAGCATAATCGCATCGCCGGACAAATGGGCTTTGAGAATCCCAATCCACACATTGCCTGGGAACGTACACCTGTCAAAGTCTTGACCGAGATGACGGAATGGCCGGACTTGGAGCGAAAGATCGCCGGAGTGAGTGCGTTTGGCATGAGCGGAACCAACGCGCATGTCATTATTGAGGAACCGCCACAACGCGAAGTACCCAAGTCCATCACACACGAAAATATTCGACCTCAATTGGTGTTGGTAAGCGGCAAGCAGGAAGAGTCGCTTTGCTGTCTGGCCGGAGAGTACGCCAACGCGCTGACCAATCCGGATTTGGCCCTCGCCGACGTCAGCCACACGACCATGCTGGGACGCAGTCACTTTCCCCATCGATTGGCGGTGGTAGCTCGTACGCGGGAAGATGCAATTGAACAATTGAAATCCGCCGCGCGGGGGGAAGTCGCCGCTAATGCCAATGCGCAGGGAAATCGTCAAAAACCTAAAATCGCATGGCAGTTCACCGGGCAAGGCTCGCAGTACCCCGAAATGGCGCGGAACCTGTACGAGCATCAGCCACTGTTCCGAGCGGCCCTCGACGATTGCGAGGTGTGGCTAAAATCATACCGCGAAGGCTCTTTACTGGACGTTTTGTTCAGCGGTGACGAGCGGATTCACAACACCTATTGGACTCAACCAGCTATCTTTGCCGTGCAAATGGGCTTGGTGAAATTGCTGCAAGCTTGGGGGCTGGAACCGAGCATGGTGTTGGGGCATAGCGTGGGGCAGTACGCGGCAGCTTGCACGGCTGGCATGATGTCTTGGCAGGATGGATTGAGGTTGATCAGCGAACGCGGTCGCTTGATTGGTGAGTTGCCGGCCGGTGGAAAGATGTTGGCGGTGTTTGCACCGCTGGATCGATTGCAGCCTATTTTGGATTCGTATCCTGAACTGTCGCTTGCGGCCATTAATGGTACGCATATTGTGGTGAGTGGAGCGGAGTCTGCGATCGCTGAACTTCAAGAGAAAATGCCGGATGGGTTGCGCAGTAAAATGCTCACGACATCGCACGCTTTTCACTCTCAATTGATGGAGCCAGCACTCCAGCCTTTCCAACAAATTGTGGATGAGGTTACGTTCTCAAAAGCCCGCTTGCCATTGGTTTGCAATGTCAGTGGACAGGTGCTTGCTGCGGAAACCGAATTGGATGGTCATTACTGGGCGCGGCATATACGCGAACCCGTTCAGTTTGCTGACAGTATTCGTTGCGTTGCCGAAAACAACTGCGACATGATTTTAGAATTAGGGCCGCAGGGTATTTTGACACGCATGGCCGCTGCGGTGTGGGAAGGACCGGCCGCCAGTCTGGTCAGTTGTCTGCAGCAAAAAGTGGATGACGAGGATTCGATTTTGACGGCAGTCGGCCGTCTTTATGAACGAGGATGCTTGCCTGACTTGGAAGCCATGCAGGCGGATGCCGCGAGCCAGCGCGTTTTGATCCCTACCTACCCGTTCCAACGCAGGCGTTTCTGGGGACCCGATAAACCTCGCGCCTATCATGCCGAATACCATACTGCCCACCCATTGCTGGGCAGCAAGATTGCCTTGGCGGGTGCCGATCGGGAGACTCGTTACGAAGGCTTTGTGGATATCGATAGCCCCGCTTGGTTACCGGATCACGAAGTCATGGGTAATGTGGTTATGCCCGGAGCCGCGTTTCTTGAGATGAGCTTGGCCGCCGCAGGTGAGCAACTCGTTTCGGAGGTCACGTTTCACCAGCCACTGCAACTGGCCTCGCGTACGGCTCTGCAAACCGTGGTTAAAAAAGGCGAAGAAAACCAACAGACCTTGGAGACTTACTCCGCTGCTGCCAACACGAATCAATGGGTTCGCAATTTCACGGCCAACCTGATTCCGCAGGACGGAATGGAGGCCGCTGCGCTCGATTTAGGTGCCTTACAGGAAGCTTGCGCTGAATCCGTTTCACCAGAGCATTTTTATAACTACCTGCAAGATTTGGGGCTGAATTATGGTCCCTCATTTCGCACGATTGATTCCCTGCAAATTTCTTCGGGCGAGGTGCTGAGCCATCTGTGCACCGAAGCGGATGTCAGGGGCTACATGGTTCCTCCGCCCTTACTCGATGGGGCCCTGCACTCGTTGGCCGTAGGTTTGTTAAAAGAAAACAACGAGGCCCTGTTCCTACCCGTCGGCGTTAAGAAGATGCGTTGTTATCGCGCCATTGAAAATGAGATTTGGTGTTACGCCAAATGGACGCAAAATGAGGGAGCGAATCGCACGGCGGATGTCTTCTTGTTTGATAAAGAGGGACGTGTGGCGGTGCACCTGGAGGAACTGCGAGTGCAGCAGGTCAGCCTCGCGGCGCTGAGACAGATGAGTGGAGGTGGGAACGCGCGGCTCGCCACCCAATTGAACTGGAAGCCATTCCGATTGTCCGGGTCGCGTGTTCAAAATACCAGCTGGTTGATCGTACGCAGCGAGTCGGCAGCGCTAGGTTTTGCCAATGAAATGGCCCAGAAATTATCGGAGCGGTCAAATTCTGTGATCGAAATTTCGCTACAGCATGATTGCGAATTCGCCGTAGATCCGGAGGCCAGTAACCGGTATCAGATGGATGCCCGTGATTCGGAGAACTGGAGCCGCTTGTTCGAGCGACTCTCTCAGGAGCATCCAGATTTCAAGTTGCAAGGCGTTGCCTGGCTGTTGGACGGTGATGAAAATACTGCCGCGGAAAAAACCCAGGCGAATTGCCAAGGCCTTTTGCATCTTGTGCAAGCTCTGGTAACCGCTGGCCACCACCAAATCGAATGTGGTTTTCAATTAATTACGGTCGATGGCGTCGCGACCGAGGAAACCGAACCGGTGAATCCTCACGTCAGTCAATACTGGGGATTGGGTCGTGTGCTAGGTGCTGAGCAACCTGAATTTCGCTGTCGTTTGATTGATGTTTGCGCGGCCGAGTTGGAACAATCGGACACGCTGGCCGCCATGGTGGACGTGTTGTTAACGGAGACACGGGATAACCAATTGGCCATTCGCAGTGGCCAGTTGTTGGTTCCTCGGCTGGAACGCGTTTCGTTGAAAGCCGGCCCCGGATCATTTTCTGCGAACCCCACTGGCAGTTACCTGATCACAGGTGGCTTGGGCATGTTGGGACGTCAGGTGGCGAGTTGGTTGGTCGACCGCGGGGCGAAACAGGTCGTGCTGGTTTCGCGACGGTCTCCCGATACCGCCACGCAAGAATTTCTTGATTCGCTTTCCCAAACCGGGTGTGACGTAGTCGTGCACTCAGCAGACGCCAGCCAGCGGGCAGATGTCGAATCCATGATGCAAAAGTTTGACAGTGATTGGCAACCGTTGGCGGGTGTCATTCATGCAGCTGGCGTGTTGGATGACGGATTGCTGGAGTCGCAAACATGGGAGCGGTTCGAAAAAGTACTAGCGCCAAAAATTTCGGCCGCTCAATGGCTGCATGAATTGACGGCGCACATGGACTTGGACCTGTTTGTGTTGTACTCGTCAGCCGCTTCGGTACTCGGTTCCCCAGGCCAGAGTAACTATGCCACAGGCAACGCGTTCCTCGACGGCTTGGCTTGGCACCGTCGTCAACAAGGCCTGCCTGCGTTAAGTATCAATTGGGGGCCGTGGGCCTTAGGCATGGCAGATGACGAAAAATTGATCAAGCGTATGGCCTTACAGGGAATCACACCGTTGGCAGTGGAGGACGCCCACGACGTGATGGAAAAGCTGCTCTTGGCGGGCGCCGTTCAGGCAACCGTGATGGACGTCGAATGGCGTCGCTTGCGAATGGGGCCAGCCGGAGAAACACCGGCCATGTTGGAAAATTTGGTGGGTGCTCGGCGTCGCGGGAAGGCTCCTGATTCGGCCTTGGTAAATAAACTCAAACAACTGCCCGAAAATGCCCGTCGCCCTCTGCTGGTAAAGACATTCCAAGAGACGTTGCAGAATGTGTTGTCCATGTCGGAGCCTCTCGATACCAGTCGTCCATTGATTGAGATGGGGCTGGATTCATTAATGGCTGTGGAGTTCGGTACGGAACTGCAGCAAATGCTGGGCGATGAATTTCCGGTAGGCCCAGCAATGCTGTTTGACCATCCCACCGTCGATGCCATCGCTGACCACGTATTGGAATTAATTACTCAGGACGGCTCGACCGCCGCGGCAGAATCCGACTCGTCGGTTGAGCATGTAGACGCCTCACAGGCAACCATGAAACGGGACGATGTCGCCATTATCGGTATGAGTTGCCGCTTTCCAGGCGCCCAAAACATCGACGAGTTTTGGGATAATTTGTTGCAAGGTGTGGACTCGGTCACCGAAATTCCGAACGAACGTTGGGACATCGATCGGTTCTACAGCAAGGAACGCGTACCCGGAAAAATGTACACTCGCGAAGGTGGCTTTCTGGACGACATCGCGGATTTTGACGCCGCTTTCTTCAATATCTCGGAACAGGAAGCGTGCTGGATTGATCCTCAGCATCGCATGCTGTTGGAGAACAGTTATCGAGCCATGGAGCATGCGGGAATTCCGCTGGCGCCCCTCCCCGACAACAATGTGGGAGTCTACATGGGTATCATGGGACAGGATTACGCATTTCTGCCTACCTTGGATGACCAAGACGTGATTGACGGTTTTCAGGGAGCAGGCCTGTCGCATAGTGCGGGTGTCGGCCGGATCAGTTTCCTGTTCGGTTTTGAAGGCCCCAGCATCTCAGTAGATACGGCCAGCAGTAGTTCGTTAGTGGCAGTTCTACAAGCGGCTCGAAGCTTGCAGGACGGAAACTGTAATTTAGCATTAGCGGGCGGCGTTAATGCCATTCTGGCTCCCGTGAATTCGCTGTTGATGTCCAAGGCGGGGTTGCTGTCTCCCGATGGGCGTTGCCGTTCATTTTCAGCGGATGCTAATGGTTTTGGACGCGGCGAGGGTTGCGGCGTCGTGGTATTGAAACGACTCAGTGACGCCGAACGTGACGGCGATCGCGTTCTGGCCGTCATCCGCGGCGGAGCGATCGTGCACAACGGTTTCTCCGGTGGAATCACCGCGCCGAGTGGCAAGGCACAGGGACGTGTTATTGAGCAGGCGCTTCGAGACGCCCGCGTAGCGCCCTCTCAGGTTCAGTATCTGGAAGCCCATGGCACCGGGACCGAGTTTGGCGATCCGATGGAGTTAGGGGCCGCTGCATCGGTTTACGGAAAAGGCAGGAAACCGGACCAGCCGCTATTAATCGGCTCTGCCAAAGCCAACATCAGTCATCTGGAAGCAGCCGGGGGCATTTCCGGATTGATAAAGACGGTTCTGGCGTTACAACACGACGTGATCCCACCGCAGATTCACTGCCAGGATCCCAGCCCCCACATTCCTTGGAAACGCCTGCCGGTGAAAATCGTGCAGGAAAAAACAGCATGGCCCGAGGCCAGTCAAAAGTTAGCGGCGGTAACGGCGCTGGGGCTGGTGGGAACCAATGCCCACGTCATCCTGGGGTCAGCGACGATTCCGGAATCTCCGGATGATTCTGAAGCGGAGACCGTTTCCACCGAATCGCGTAGCAAGCATCTATTGGTCCTCAGTGCTCGTTCCGAATCAGCATTACGGGAGATGGCCACTGACTACCTTGCCCTGTTAACAGCTCATCCAGAAATGGATCTTGCGAGTCTTTGCTACACGGCTGGTATAGGTCGACGACATTACGAATGGCGGTTGGCGATAATGTTTGAAGACAGGGAAAGTGCGATTGAGCAGCTGACCAACTTTCAATCGAAAAAGGCGTCGCAACGAAACGGTAAGAGTGCCAGTAACGGATCGGCAACCACGCCTCGTTCGGCAACTCCTCAAGATATCCCTAGCGGTTTTGCGAAAGGATTACCGAGGGTTGGCTGGTTGTTAAATGACGATTCAATGGGCGCGTTGGAGGCTGCCAGCCAACTGTATCAAGAAGAGCCCTTTGTGCGTCGGCTTTTCGATTCACTGGATGAGCGGCTAAGTCAACATTTGCGTGACACCCACCAAACCGAATTTTTCTTGCGCGATCTTTTTGGTGCGGACGAGGTACCCGCGGTACCAAATGATTTATGCCTGTTTCTGTTACAGGTGGCGATGGTCGAGTTGTGGAAATCGTGGGGCTTACAACCAGATGCGGTGCTGGGTCTCGGCATCGGACAATTAACCGCCTCGTGCGTTGCTGGCGGGTTGTGTCCTAAAGATGCAATCATACTCGCCTACGAAACTAGCCGACTTAAGGCACAAGAGGATGCCGACCTCGATGCCTTCGAAGCGCTCGCGGATCAATTCAACTATTACCCACCGAATTTACCGCTGGTATGCAGTCTGTCCGGGCAGGCAGTGCCCATCCATCGGTCATTGGGAGGCAGTTATTGGCGAGAGCGCATTGATGCAGAATCGCAGGTCGCGCAGGCTCTGGATACCTTTTCTCAATTGGAATGTGACCTAATTGTGCAAATCGGTCCACAAATGCCAGCAGAATCGGTGGTTTCCGAGGGGCTAAAATCGTTCACAGCGACCATTTTGCACGGACTTCGTACTGACGAATCGGCGGGAAGCTCGATAATGAATATGGTGCAACGTTTGTACGTTGAAGGTATGAATCCGGACTTCCGCGAATTGTATCGATACGATGAGCCGACACGCGTTGCTTTGCCGGGTTATCCGTTCCAAAAGAAACGCTATTGGATTACGGAGATTGCCCGTTTCCTAGACAAGACAGGTTCCAAGAAATTGCCTGCCGGAGCGACCAGCCAATGATTTCAAACCAAACTCATAAATACGATGTCGCAATTCTAGGCGGTGGTCTTGCCGGTCTGACTTTGGCGCGACAATTGTTGATGAAGGACCCCAGCACCCGTATCGCGGTGATAGAAAAACGCAGTTTTCCCGTTTCCGAGACAACTCACAAAGTCGGAGAATCGACGGTTGAAATTGGTGCTCACTATTTTGGAGAAGAGCTGCAGCTAAAAAAACACCTGACGGATCAACAATTACCCAAGTTCGGATTACGGTTCTTCTTCAAAGACGCGTGGCAATCTCTCTCGGAGGGAACCGAGGTCGGCGGAAGTGAGTTTTTTGCGGCCCCCAGTTATCAGGTTGATCGCGGACGGTTGGAGAATTATTTGGCCGACGCGGATACCGAAATGGGGGCAGATATCATCGACGGGGCCCGCGTGCGTCAGATCGTATTGGATTCCAGCGAAAACGGGACCGAAGATACCCAACACGAGATTGTCTTTCTCAAGGACGGTCGTGAACACACTGTGGTTTCCCGCTGGGTTGTGGATGCCAGTGGCCGAGCCAGTTTTCTCAAACGCAAACTGGGATTAGAAGAAGATCTCAAGCATGACATCAACGCGGTTTGGTTTCGAATCGATGCATCGATCCAAATTGATGGATGGTGCGATGATGATCGTTGGCAGACTTTAACGGGTAAAGTACGCCGACGATGGTTGAGCACCAATCATCTGATGGGTGAAGGGTATTGGGTTTGGTTAATTCCTCTGGCAACCGGTTCCACCAGCATTGGGATCGTGGCGGATCCGCGAATTCACTCGCTGCGGAGCCTGAATCGATTTGATAAAGCCATGGCTTGGCTGGAAACTCACGAACCCGAATGTGCCGAGAGCATTCGTCCCTACCAGGACAACGTTCAAGATTTCTTGGCTATCAAGAAAATGTCACGTGGCTCCCGTCAGGTATTTTCCGCCGATCGCTGGGGTTTGGTGGGAGAAGCGGCGGCATTTCTGGACCCTTTCTATTCTCCAGGCAGCGACTTCATTGCCATTGGTAATACGATGGTTGGGAAGTTGATCGAGGAGGACTTGCAAGGTCGTTCCATTCAGCAATTAGCGCCCACTCTGCAAAGCGTTTTTCTGACCCTGTTTCAAAACAACCTGTTGACCTATCGAGATCAATACCCGTTGTTCGGCAACCCCCGAATAATGGCGTTGAAATTTGTTTGGGATTACGCCGTTTACTGGGGCTTCCCGGCACTGTTGTATTTCAATGAGAAATTGACAGATGTGAATTTCATCCAGTCGCTTTCGCATGGCGTGGAGGAAATTCGCGACATGAACCTGAAAATGCAGGAGTTCTTCCGCGAGTGGTACGAAGTCGATCCCCATGTGAATGCCGTCTCGGCGTTCGTGAATCAAAACGAGATCGAAATAATGACGCGTCTAAACGCCGAGTTGAAAGAGAAGCTTGAGGATTCAGAACTGAGAAATCGCTTCCGCGACAACGTTGATTTGATTCGCGATCTGATGTTGGAAATTACCGAACGTGTCCAGCAATCGCAACCACAACTGCAGGTTGCCGTGCCGTCCCAGCGAGCTAACACGCATCGACTGGACCATGTTTTTGAAATGTTGAACCTGTGATTTTGATCTATTGAAAATTCGACAAGGGCGACCGATGCAGGAAATTAAAAATCAAAGTGACATTCTGGTCCTTGGCGGCGGTCTGGCTGGGCTGTCGATGGCTTTGCAATGTCGCCAAAAATTACCCCAGGCATCAATCACAGTGCTTGAGAAAAGACAACATCCTGTACCCGAGGCGGCTTTCAAGGTCGGGGAATCGACGGTCGAAGTTGCCGCCTATTATTTTGCCGAGGTGCTGGGGCTCAAGGACCATATCCTGGAGCAACAATTACCCAAATTAGGCTTGCGATTCTTCTTTCCCGCAGGAGATAACTCCCGGATTGAGGATCGGCGGGAAGTCGGAGGAAAGCGATACGCTCCCTGCCCCAGCTATCAACTGGATCGTGGGCGATTCGAGAACTACCTCGGTGATTTATGTCTGCAACGCAATATTCAATTTGTTGACCAAGCCAAGATAAAAAAAGTTCACGTTTCTAAACGCGGTCAAAATCACAGCGTTGATTTTGAAATAGATAAACGACCCCAATCCACGCAGGCGCGGTGGCTTATCGATGCCAGTGGCCGTCGCGCGTTCCTGAAACGGGAACTCGACTTGCAAAAAAAATCCCCCCATACGGCGAATGCCGCATGGTTCCGATTCAATGGCCGTATCAAAATCGATGAGTGGTGTCAGAGCCCGGAATGGCACCGAGGCCATGATGGCAAAACCGCTCGCTGGTACAGTACCAACCATTTGATGGGACAAGGTTACTGGGTTTGGATGATTCCACTCTCTTCCGGTTCAACCAGCATGGGCATCGTGGCAGCCGAAGAATTTCATTCGCTGTCCAACTTCAACTCCATTGAAAAATCGTTGGCATGGTTAGACAAACATGAGCCGCAATGTGCGGCCGCCGCTCGGGACAATCTTGATCAGTTGCAGGATTTTCGTGCGATTAAACATTACTCGGTTGAGTGCAAGCAGGTATTTTCTTCTCAGCGCTGGGGGATCACAGGGGAGGCCGGATTTTTTCACGATCCTTTCTATTCGCCGGGCAGCGATTTTATCGCTTTTTCAAATACGTTCCTCACGGATCTCATTGAAAGAGATATGAACGGGAAAGGAATTCGCATGCGGGCCTTCTCGTATGATCGAATCTATAAACGATTCTATTACGGAACGCTGGCAGCCTACCGCGATCAGTACTGCATGTTCGGAAATCCGACCGTCATGCCAGTGAAAATTCTGTGGGACTACCTCGTGTATTGGTCCATTACGGGTTTCATTTTTATGCATGATCGGACCTGTCAACAAAGTATGTACCTGCGTAATCTACGGTTGTTATCTCGGTTGGGTAAAGTCAATCACTTTATGCAAGAGTTTTTTCGAGATTGGCACGAACGCACCAAAGATATTCCGGCCAGCGGGATCGTGAATATTTCTGAAATGCCAATCATCCGAGAGATGAATCAACGTCTGAAAGATCAGATGGATAATCGTACGTTTGCGAAACAGTTTGCGGCAAATCTAGCGCAACTGGAAAATTTGGGATGTGAGATTGTCGCGCAATCAGGATTGGCAACCGCTCCACCTTTCAAGAAATCGACGAATCCTTCGATTCGGCAAGACGCGTTTGCTCACGTCTTTGAATCCTTGCGGGAAACTCCCTCAGCAGCATTGCTGGAGTCGGTCTAAGGCGAACATTGGGACGTAGATACGCTGTTGTCCCAGCAACTGCAATCGTGTCAGAGATCTCAGTAGAAATGGGTTGTATTCCTAATGGAAGCGACCCTTGCAGGCAGTTAGAATGCTGGTTTTCTATCCTTCTGCCCTGTCGAGGATGCTATGTCACGCTGGCTCTGCTCTACGATTTCCCTGATCGGGATTTATCTGGTTTTGGAGGGTGCGGCCATCGGCCAGCCTGTTCCTACAGAAGGTCCTCTGGAGGCTTTTTTAGGACCTGCCCATTTCGAAATGCAGAAGGTCTTCTCTGATCAACGGTTTCCCAACATTGTGGTGACCAACCAAGGTACGGTGTTGGCGACTTGGGGCAGCAGCGCCGTGAGTGCTCGACGCAGCGAGGATGGCGGTCGAACTTGGGGGCCGTCCATTACGATTGCACCC
Source organism: uncultured Pirellulaceae bacterium (assembly GCA_905480235.1). GTDB lineage: Bacteria > Planctomycetota > Planctomycetia > Pirellulales > Pirellulaceae > CAJQPP01. The sequence goes on along the minus strand of CAJQPP010000089.1, from coordinate 10,062 downwards.
GAAGGGATCCATGGAGGCGGTACGATTGTGGACGAGGCCACCGGTGACCTGCTGGTGTTCGTGGAAAAAAGTCATCCGCCGGCACCGATTACGATTTATCGCAGTAAGGACGATGGCTTGTCGTGGCAAGCAGAGCCGGAGACAGTGATTCAACCGGACAGCCAAGGACATCCGGCCTCCATGCATATGAATGAACATGGCATTACCTTGCGACAGGGGGAGCACAAAGGCCGTTTACTGCGTGCTGCAAGATATTACGGAAAGAAAAATGATCGGTCCGAATGGCCGCATCACTATACGAATGCGATTTTCAGTGATGATGGAGGAAAGACATGGTTAACCAGCGAACCGTTTCCTGAAATGGGGACAGGGGAAGCCACACTGGCCGAGTTGTCGGACGGCACGATTTATTACAATTCGCGGGTACATTGGGATCAGCGACCTAAGAATACGCGACGTCGCAGCGCCATCAGTCGCGATGGTGGGCAAAGCTGGGAGGATTGGCAAATCGTCGATGTTCTACCTGATGGACACCAACGACGATCCTACGGATGCATGGGAGGGTTAACTCGGTTACCGGTTCAAGGTCAGGATATCTTGATCTTTAGCAATATCGATACTCCCGAGGCAAAACGCGAGCGAGCGACGGTCTGGGCCAGTTTTGACGGTGGTAAATCTTGGCCGGTAAAACGACTGGTTTACGACGGACCGAGTGCCTACTCCTCTCTCACCTGCGGCCGCCCCGGCACACCCAGCGCAGGTATGATCTTCCTGCACTTTGAAGGCGGGCCTAATGGGGGTTCGCAAGTTGCCAAATTTAACCTGACTTGGGTTTTGCAGGGTGAGCGCACCGGAGATGGGGAAATCCCAGCGCAACTTGCGGCGGATGATAAAACCGGCGTGCCGGATTCGGTACGCAACGATTTTAAGCTGGATAAATTCTATCAAAAATACATTGATGTCGGCGGTCTTCCGGTCGTTGGCTCTAAGAACGTAAGCGATCCAGCACTCAAAGAAGCCGCATGGATTGTGCAGCAAATGCTAGGGCATCGACCTGATATTTTGCGTGCGATGGCGGACAATCGAACTCGATTGGCAGTCATGGCTTGGAATGAATACACCAGCGATGTCCCCGAACATCGTCACTTGGAGCCTCGAGTTTATTGGGATCGTCGCGCACGCGGTTTGGGAGCCACGCCGCAGGCGCCAGCGGTCAGTTGCGCAGAAGAAAATTTATTGGGTCATCCCAACGATCCTTACGCGACCGAAAATATTTGTATCCACGAGTTTGCGCATGCCATCCACCAAATGGGAATGGTTGATGTGGATCCTTCTTTTGACTCACGACTGGAGCGTGCCTATCAGCAAGCGCTGGCACAGGGACTCTGGAAAGGGACCTATGCGGCGGTCGACCGTATGGAGTACTGGGCGGAGGGCGTGCAATCCTGGTTTGACGACAATCGAGAAAACGATGCGTTGCATAACCATGTCAATACTCGCGCGGAATTGCGACAATACGATGCGCCTCTCGCGGACTTGTGTGAACAGGTTTTTGGTGATCGTGCTTGGCGGTATCAAAAGCCAATGTTTCGCCAGGCCTCCGCACGCGCTCACTTATTAGAGGTGGATTTCGACCAGTTACCGGCTTTTCAGTGGCGGAGCGAACCGGTTCCGGAAAAACCGCTAGTGCGTGTCTATACGGCACTCGGCGAATTTGAAATGGAGTTGTATCGCGATGCAGCACCCCAGACCGTTCGCAATTTTCTCCACTATGTTCACCAAGGATGGTATTCCGACGGCGCATTTTACCGGACCGTAAACGCCGAAAACCAAACCGGCAATCAAGTGAAAATTGCGGTAGTTCAAGCGGCTGCTGACAAATCCAAGAAGGACCAGTTTTTACCGGCCATCCCACTCGAGAGAACCCGCGATAGTGGACTTTCGCATGTTCATGGATCGTTGACGATGGCGAGAGAAGGTCCGGATACGGCCCAAGACGAATTTTCGATTTGTCTTGGGGATCAACCTGAATTGGATTTTGGTGGCAAGCGAAATCCCGACGGACAGGGTTTTGCTGTGTTTGGCAAGGTCGTGAAGGGAATGGACACCGTCGTCAAACTTCATGAATCCAAGGCTGAAGGTCAACGGCTTGTTCCGCCGATAAAAATTCAAAGAGCCATTCGTTTGAACTAGGAATGAGCCCGTTCGGTTGCTATCAGCTTTGGCAGAATACCGTGTTTATCTGGTTGTTCGCGGGCGACTGGATAAACTTTGGGCATGGCCAGTTGGGCAGTGAACATGAGGAAATAATGGCTTGTCTGTGTTAAACTGAGTCATAACGAAGTCCACATTACCGATCCAGCGACAATTTTTGCCTGTCAAGCCGATAGGACAGCACACTCTGAGGCGCGTGAATTAATGACGAATGATGACAGTTCCATGGCGGCTGAGTTATTGGCGGTAAGTACGGCCGCTTATGCTGCCTACTCCAGTAATCGGCTATTGGAAAAGGTCCCCGAAGCCAAACTGAAACTTGGTGATAATGCATTCCGTCATTGGAAAGAACACTTCACTGAGCGCATCCGCGAGTTGTCCGCAGCGCTTTCAGAGAACCAACCTGTCCTGTTTACGTCACGCGTCATTTGGTCGCGAGAAGCTTTTGCCGCCCGCGCGCTGCCGGAAACATTACTGAGTGATAGTTTGCAATGTTTGGATGAAGTGCTGCGAGAAGAACTGCCGGCCTTTTGTGCTCAGACCCCGGCGGACTTCATTGCCGCGGCCCTGAGCTCCCTGGAACAATCCGTCACCGAATCCAGTACGGAAGTGGTAACGGACGCGATTCCCAAACTGGGACTGCAATACTTGAAAATGGTATTAGAAGGTGACGCCGGCAAAGCGGTTCAGTTGATGATTGACAAACGAGACCAGGGCATCGCGTTACCGGAAATTTATCGCGCCCTGTCCGTCGCTCAATTTGAAGTTGGACGTATGTGGCATCACGCTGCGATCAATATTGCCGAGGAACATCTGGTTACTTTTACAACTGAACGAGCCATGGCAGTGCTGGCCTTTCAGGCGGAAAAAAAAGAATCTAACGGACTAACCGTCGTCTCTGCCGCGGTTGCCAATAATGCTCACGACATTGGCATTCGCGTCGTCTCCGATTTTTTCGAATTTGGCGGCTGGCGAGCGGTCTGTTTGGGAGGGGATTTACCGGCCAAGGACATCGCATCGGCGGTGAAATGGATGGACGCGTCTTTAGTTCTGCTGTCGGCCTCTCTGAGCACCCAATTAACGGAAGTGCGCGAAGCCATCAGGTTCGTGCGTGAAATCGAATCTGACTGCAAGATCATGGTCGGCGGCAGCGCTTTCTCTGACGCGCCGGACATGTGGGAACAGATGGGTGCCGACGGTTATGCGGCCAGCCCCAGTAAAGCCGTTGAGTTGGGAAACCGCTTGGTGCAAAAAAAGTGACTCAAGGTCACCATGACGCCATCCGCTGTGAATTGGATCGGTGGCCGCTTGCCGCCTGAACTTACGATGGCCTCCCCTGCTCAGGCAGGAGACTGAGCCCGTTCGGCTAGATGAACGTATCTTGGTTCGGTTAAATGACTGGTTTCAGAAAAGGCCCCTGCGTGGCCAACGATCCATGACTCTTTCTGAACGGGATTGTTGAACGACCGACGTTGTTCGTAGCCATCGTCCCCTTGCCGTCGTCAAAGGCCGTTAGAGCGGTGCCAGGTTCCGGATTTGGGGGCTCGTCAGAGGCTTCATGCAGCCCAAGAGGACTGCGGGGCAAAACTCCCCGACGGTCCCAATCCGCCCCGTGTCATTTTGTGTTTGCGGGAAAAATCGCGGGGTTTTGGTTCTGGCACGCATATTGCATATTAGGTTTTCGCAGATAAATTTTCGTTGAGAAAGTGACAGTTTTTGACGTGAATGAAAGCAGTAAGCGACATTTTTTCAAAGAACTATGAACGAGTAACAGGATTCGAAATCATGACGACCAGCCCTACACAAATCGACCAACTCGCGGAACAAATCAAGACTCACAGCCAGCCTTTTCAACGCATTGTCGAAGAGGTTAGCCGCGTGCTGGTGGGACAGGAAAAACTGGTCCACCGCATGCTCGTGGGATTACTGACCGGTGGCCATTTGCTCATTGAAGGGGTGCCGGGGTTAGCCAAGACTACTGCCGTTGCCAATTTGGCCAAGGCGATCAATACCGGGTTTCAACGAATTCAGTTCACCCCGGACTTGTTACCTGCGGATTTGATTGGAACGCAGATTTACCGACCCAAGGATCAGGCCTTCGTTGTGCAGAGAGGCCCCATTTTTTCAAACTTGATTTTGGCGGACGAAATTAACCGAGCGCCGGCCAAAGTGCAGAGTGCTTTATTGGAGGCAATGCAAGAGCGACAGGTAACGATTGGTACCGAGACGTTTCATCTGGATAGACCATTCTTGGTGATGGCGACTCAAAACCCGGTGGAACAGGAAGGGACTTATCCGCTGCCCGAGGCTCAGACCGATCGGTTTATGTTGAAGGTGATCGTGGATTACCCCAATCGCGACGAAGAATTGCAGATTCTGCGTCGCATGGGAAAAACCAAGAACTCCTTCCAGGTCAATTCCGTTACGGAACCTGCCGAAATTGAATTGGCGCAGTCGTTGGTGGATGAAATTCATATGGACGAAAAGGTCGAACACTACATCGTTGACTTGGTGATGGCGACACGTTCACCCGAGTCTTATGGATTGCAATTGGGACAGATGATTCAGTTTGGTGGCTCACCGCGAGCGACCATTAATTTAACACTGGCTGCTAAAGCCAATGCGTTTTTGGCGGGACGAGCCTATGTCGTGCCACAGGACGTGAAAGAGATTGCCATGGACGTGTTGCGACACCGCATCATTGTTAGTTACGAAGCCGAAGCAGAGGATCGTAACTCCCAATCGGTTGTACAGGAAATTCTCGATCATATTCCGGTGCCCTAAACGCATGATAGTTGAATGATGGCGACTTCGGTCGCCATCGCTCAACGGTTCGATGTCGGTTTTTACGTCGGTATAAAAAGAAATTACACCCATGATTCCTCAAGAAATATTTCAAAAAATACGCCGCATTCAAATAAGCAGCTCGCACAAAGTGGATGAGCTGCTGGCCGGGTCTTGGCACTCAGCGTTCAAGGGCCGTGGAATCGAGTTCGAAGAAGTCCGGCCTTACCAGGTTGGCGATGATATTCGTGCGATTGATTGGAAAGTAACGGCGAGAAGTGAACAGCCTTATATCAAGCTGTTTCGAGAAGAACGCGAATTGTCAGTCCGTCTCATGGTCGATCTGAGTGAATCGCTCAATTTTGGTACCACCACGCAAACCAAAAGAGAGATGGTCGCGGAGCTAGGAGCGGTGATCGCACTTTCGGCGATCAAGAATAATGACAAGGTGGGTTTAACCTTGTTCACTGACGAGATTGAAAAGAGCATTCCGCCACGCAAGGGCTCCAAGCATGTGTTACGCCTGATCCGGGAGCTGCTGTATTGCCAGCCAGTGGGAACAGGGACAGACGTCCGAGGTGTGATCGAGCACTTGAATCGCACCAGCAAGCGACGATGCGTAGCATTTTTGGTAAGCGATTTTCAGGATGCCGGATATGAGTCATTGTTGAGGGTAGCGCGTCGGAAACACGACATCATCCCGATCGTGATTACAGATCCTCGGGAATTGGAGATCCCCAACATCGGGCTCGTACGCCTTCAGGATTCCGAAACCGGAGAAGTTGTGATGTTTGATACGGCCAGTCGAAAAAATCGGAAACGTTTCCAGCAGTTCGGATTGCGACAGGCAGAGGCTCGTGACGCTATGTTTCGGCGTCTCAAAATGGAGCCAGTGCACTTGGTGACAGGGCAGGACTTGATTGACCCGCTTCGCCGTTACTTCAACAAACGAGAGGGTCGGTCATGAGCATTCATAGGTTAAATCAGTCCGAAAACGGACTTGTCCGCCTGCGTTATCAACAAACACTGCTGGCGGGATTTTTGCTGGTGGCCCTGTCGTTGATGGGCGAGGGGCTTTTGACGGCCAGCGAACCTCTTTTGGGATCAGAGGACGTATCCACGAAAGTCACGGTTTCAAAAAGATCGGTTCAAGTCGCCGAACCATTCCACGCGGAAATTCGAGTCACGGCACCTGCGGGTGCAAAGGTTGCATTTCCAGAATTAAATCGCGTTTGGGGCCCGTTTGATGTACTGGAACACCAAGATCAATTTGACGTGCCGGCTGTCGATGGTAGCGGTTTGCGAAGCTGGTCCCGGAGTTTGACGTTGGAGACGATCTCAACAGGTGACCTGGAATTGCCATCAATTGAAATTCAGGTACGGACGGGAGCCAGTAACGAAGCGTTGGTGATCAGGACCACTGCCCAAAAAATGCAAGTAATAAGCGTGTTAGAGAATCAACCCGATCCTCTGCAATTTCGAGATATCAAAGGCGTTGTAAATTTAGAAATCCCGGAACCTGTGTCTTACGCCTGGGCATGGTGGTTGGCAGGCGGTCTGGGTGGGACCTTGATGCTTGGCCTGGCAGCTTTGGTGTTAGCCAAAAAACGTCAATGGAGCAGTCCCCGCCAATGGGCACAGACGGAGATTCAGCAACTCAGGGAATCGGAACCATTTTCGCAGCGCGACATTGGATTTTGTATTGATCGGATGGACCAGATTTTGCGGTCATTCATCGAATGGGAATTCGCCATGCCGGCTGCTAATTGGACGCCACGTGAAATTTTGAGTGCCTTGGAACAACAATTGCATAACTCGGAGAACAACGCGTCGCAGTCCTTGGCCATGTGGTTTGAGCGGGCTGAACAAGCCAGGTTCGCTGGCGCTATCAGCCGCTTTGGTGACCTCGAGCAATCGACATCAGATTTGCAACGCTTGGTGGAAAATTTGGAATCAGATCATTTATCGAACAACGCAACTGCCGCGTCGTCGTCAGCAGAGGGAGAGCTTTGATGTTTTACTCACCGTGGTTTTTTCTATTGCTGCTGGCGTTGCCTTTCCTGGCATGGCGGATCTTTTCGGCTCGCCGCAACGCCGCCATTCGTTTCAGTGCCGTGAGTGTGGCTCGAGCTGTGACACCGACCCTTCGGCAAAGGTTAATGTGGCTGCCTAAGGCACTGACCCTGGCAGCCGTGGTTTTTATCATCGTGGGTCTTGCCAGACCCCGCGAAGGTCGTGAACAAACGGTGATCGATACCGAGGGCATTGCGATTCAAATGGTGGTGGATCGCAGCGGTAGCATGCGAGCTTTGGATTTCAAAATTGAAGACGAACATGTTGATCGATTGACGGCCATCAAGAATGTGGCAGGCAAATTCGTCGCGGGAGACGACGGTCTGGATGGCCGGTTTAGCGATTTGGTTGGGTTAATCACCTTCGCAGGATTCGCCGATGGTGTGACGCCACCCACCTTGGATCACAGTTTTTTGGTGAGCAATCTCAATCAAACCGAGATCGTTTCAGTGGCCAAGGAAGATGGAACGGCCATCGGAGATGCCATCGCATTGGCCGTAGAAAAATTAAACGCGTTGGACGATCGTCAATCCGAAAAAGTGAAGAGCAAAATTATTATCCTGTTAACAGATGGAGAGAATACCGCAGGTGACCTGGATCCACTGGCGGCGGCTGATCTGGCTCAGACGATGGGGATCAAAATTTATACCATCGGTGTGGGTACCAAGGGCCAGGCTCCCATCCCGGTAACCGATGGCTTCAGCGGCCGTCAGGTGATTCGTTGGATGCCCGTTAATATTGACGAGGAGACTTTGCAAAAAGTCGCTGAGATTACGGAAGGGAAATATTTTCGAGCAACGGATACGGATTCACTCGAAAAAATTTATGCCGAAATTGATGAGTTGGAAAAGACAAAAGTGGAAGCAGATCATTTTGTGGATTATCGCGAACTGGCCGTTCAACCGCTCCGCGCAGGTTGGGTGCACATGCCTCCGTTACTGTTGATTGCCTTTGTGTTGTTATTGGCACGCGTTTTGCTTCAACAAACGTGGTTGCGAGAATTGAGCTAGGAGAATTGTGGTGAATATTCAAATTGGTAACCCTGATAGCCTGTACCTAATAGGTTTTGTCATCGGCGGCATCGCGTTGATGATCTGGACGCTGGCTGTTCGCAATCGCGCTCTGAGCAAATTTGCTTCCAGTCGATTCCGACAGGCGCTCCTGCCCCGCCGATCGCTTTTTTGGAGTGGTATGTCGGCGTTGCTTGTGACCGCTAGTTTATTGTGTCTGGTGTTGGCGCTGCTCGATATCCGGTGGGGTAAGACGAATCGCGAGGTTCCGCAAAAGGGCATCGAAGTCATGTTCGCCCTGGACGTATCACGCAGCATGCTGGCTGAGGATGCATCACCCAATCGACTCGCCAGAGCGAAACAACAAATCGAAGACATGGTCGACGAAATGGCCGGTGATCGGGTGGGATTGCTCGTCTTTGCGGGGGAAACCAAACAAGCCGTTCCTCTAACCAGTCATTACGACGACTTCAAACAGGTTCTTGAAAGCGTGGGTCCGCATTCGTTGCGATTGGGTGGGTCCCGATTGGGAGATGCCATCGAATCGGCGGCTGCAGGATTCATGGATAAAACGAATGAACATAAAACGATCGTGTTGTTTACTGATGGCGAGGACCATGAAAGTGATCCGACTGCCATTGCTAAAAAACTTCACGAAGAACAGGGCATCCGAATCTTTACTGTCGGTCTCGGTGATATGGATCAAGGCGCACGAATTCCGGATAGCCAAATGAATGCTGACGCTTTTCTGCAGCACGAAGGTCAACAGGTTTGGTCCAAAATGAACGGTCAGGTGTTGAATGCCATCGCAACGGAGAGCGAAGGGGCTTACATCCCTGCCGGTACGAAGCGAGTCAATATGGCGGATGTCTACCACAATTATGTCGCTAATGTTGAGCAAACCGAATTTGAAACTGCCACCATCAACGCATGGGTTCCAAGGTATCAATGGTTTGCTGCAGCGGCGTTGCTGTTTTTGTGCCTGGAGATTCTGGTCTCCACGCGGCGCAATCAACAAAACCACCGTTCATCGAGAAAGGCAATCGGTAGCGTGGGGGATCAAGATTTGCAAAAAGATGACCAACGACGCAGCGCCCAGTCCCGTCCTCGGGCCAAGGTCGCAGCGGCAGCGATCTTCCTAGCCTTCTGGACGGCTGGCCCCGCCCAGGCTCAATCGTCAGTCGATACGGCTCGGGAAATTAATGCGGCCAGCGAACTGCTGGAACAGGATGCCGCACAAGCCATCAATGCGTTGAGTGCGATCGAGGCTGACGTTGAGCAGCGGGATTTACTTAATTACAACCTGGCCGTCGCTCACTATCGAAATGGTGATTTGGCAGCTGCCAAAACTCTTTTCCAACAATCGGCAAAGGCCGACGACGTTTCGATTGCGGCGAACAGTCGCTACAACTTGGGAAATTGCCAATACGCCGAGGGACTTGCACAAGCCGAGTCCGACGGAGCAGCAGCACAACAGCAGCTCACCGCAGCGATTGAGAGCTTCCGTGATTCACTGCGATTGAACCGTGATAATGCCGATGCTCGCGTCAATATTGAGCTGGCGAATACACTTCTGAAGAAGCTGAAGGAAAAAGAGCGGGACGAATCTCAGCAGGACGAATCCCAACAGGATGAATCTCAGCAGGACGAATCCCAACAGGATGAATCTCAGCAGGACGAATCTCAACAGGGCGAATCTCAGCAGGACGAATCTCAACAGGACGAATCCCAGCAGGACGAATCTCAGCAGGATGAATCTCAGCAGGACGAATCTCAGCAGGACGAATCCCAACAGGACGAATCCCAACAGGACGAATCCCAACAGGACGAATCCCAACAAGGTGAATCTCAGCAGGACGAATCTCAGCAGGACGAATCTCAACAAGATGAATCCCAACAAGATGAATCCCAACAAGATGAATCCCAACAAGATGAATCCCAGCAGGGTGAATCCCAGCAGGACCCATCCGAGCAGTCTACC
>CAJQPP010000088.1 GCA_905480235.1 uncultured Pirellulaceae bacterium | reverse complement strand
CGCACTAGACCATGGGCATACGACGCCCACTCCGGGAACGTCCGCCGAAACATCAAATCAATACGCTCGCCGTTGGCGTACCACAATTCATGATTGACGGAGAGGTCTTCAATCCGCACGTCCTCGGTGATGATGTATTTGTTAAAGTGATCCACCAACGGCGTCTCCGGTTGCCCCACGAGCAACACAATCAGATCGTACTTGGATGCCAGGACGATGATATGAGCCATCGTCTTACCTCTCACGTTTAACACAAAAGCTTCGCAACCTTGCCCTGGTTCCAAGGCTTTGATATCTGCCGTGCAAAAGTTATGCAGCCACTTTTGTCGATCACCGCCGGTCAATCTGAGTAAGGTCTGTTGGGGAATCCGGTAGCATTGCCCCGATTCTTTTTGTGGAACTTCCGACATTTATTGACAAGCCTCCAATTGCTTCAAACCAACTCGATGAGCATCCCGCAAAAGCAAACAGGATTCATTTTGATCAACTAATTTTTGGATTTGACTGGAATCTTCGACGTAACCGAATCCAAATTTCTCGGTTGAGTCCTGAGTCAACCGACTGGCCAGATAGACGTGGTGCCCACGAAATACATCGGCTAAGGCTTCGTCATTGTTATTCTGATCGGAGTCGACCGTGGGCCAGGCCGCTGAGGGTTGGCCACGTAATTCCGTACATAAAACAAGAATGGCGTTTTCGCTAGCCACTTTGGCGGCATTCAAAATTGCTTGCCGTAAATGCAACCATGTTTGGGAACAGATGGACTCTATGGATGCGACCACCAAATCCGCGGCCGAACCAATTTGTAACGTCCAAGTTTCGTTGCCAAACTGCCCGGCTTTCTCCAACACCGCTTCACTAGCTCCCACCATCACCCCCAAGACCTGATCTCCGGGAGCCGTCACGATACGAACCTGCCAAAAAACACCCAAGTTGTCATCAAACATGCGTTCCATGGCGGAAGCGTGCTCTGGTTTCATACGCTCCAAATATTTTTTTGTTTCTGCATCGCAAAAACCAGCACAGAGTGAGTTACGCACTCGCCCGCCATCCCCAGTCCCGACCGGCACCACGACATCTGCTTCGAAAAGAACTCGGTTGACGTAGCAGGGAACTCCGTCGCGATCGACAAGCAAATAGGCCTGCTGCTCGCTGTCAGATGGATCATGCACTATAAAATCGTCCCCGGGATCCCCATCTCGATCAGCACAGACGATTTGTATGTTTTCGCGGGGTATGCCCTGCTCCACGAATTGGGCAGCAACCGAGCGAGCCACTTGCAGTCCACAAGGGGTATCCAACTCAACTGCAATAGCGATTCGATCTTCGGCTAATACTGCCTGTGCAATCGGAGGGAAATCAACAGGCGCTGCAAATCCTTGAGCAACCACTTCGGGTATTTGCTCAGAAGTTATTACTGGCCAAGGCAAATTCGCGCGAGGGTCGACGATATGGCTTTCATCCAATCGAAATTTATCTTTGCAGAATCGGTGTTCGCTCATGCTTTTCTTCTATGCTATCCGCCCCCTCCTATTCACTGAGATTCGGAGGAATGCGTTTTTGTTAATTTGTCCTGCGGCACGCCGGTCCATTCGGGTACCTGAAATGCGGGATTGGCAACCATCCCTTCCTGAAATGCCTGCCCGCCACACCTAAATTCGTAGGCGGCGGGGGCAATCACCATGGATGATGATAGCGATGCCCGGAATACAGAGTCAATGAGCCGCTATTTGCACGAAAAAAACGCTGTTTGCCGATTCTGGACACTGGGGTCTAATGGGAACTATGGCGAACCGCCTCGCCAGCTCCGGAACTGCAATGAAAGGACTCATGATGCAAGGTTTCCTACCCCCCAAATACAGGCTTCTACTGGCCGCTTTCGCGACCGTTTTGATCGCGGGGGTGATGATTGGTTGCCAAGCCACAGAGGATGGTTCCGGGAGCGGGCAAACGCAGGCACCATCTCAAATGGACGGTCCTTCCGGAACAGAAATCGTCCAAAGTACGCTGCAAACCTATGGAGCGGCTGAACGGTATCAAGATGCCGCGACTTTTCGCATCAGTTACCAGTTATTGGGAAAACATCTGGAAGAACCCCACCCATGGAGTGTCGAATTTTGGCGAAATAAAGGACTGCAGGCTGACATTTTTGAGAGTCGCATCCGCGCCGATGATAAACGATTAGCTTGTTTCGTATTTGATTTTGCATCCGGAAATCTGGACGACCAATGGCTCATCCAGGAACGGAAACAGGGCCTGCCATTGGGGCCGCTCTTTCAAGACGGAATCTGTCGTCACTACATGACCGGTCACGATGACTTGCCAATCAAACCCAATCACGCCGTGGCTGCCGATGTATTTTTTCCGCCCACGTTGGCCTTGCTGACGGGACAAACGGAATTGAAATGGCTGAGAGATGGGAAAGCCACCCGCATCGCCGATATTTCCATTCTTGGTAATCCCTTTTATCAGCTCCAAATCGAGCATGAAGAAATGGTCTGGCAAGTCGTTGTTGATCCATCCAATTTCTTAATTCGAAAGATCACCTATCCCCATGAACTGTTGGACAGCCAGTTACAAAACAATCCCGACGTAAAGCACTTACAGGTTGTCGCAGATTTCTCCAAAGCAACGTTCGACCCAGCCTTTCAGGCTTTGGATTTTGAATTAGAGATCCCGGCGGAAGCCAAGACCGTAAGAAATTTCATTCCGGTTCCTCAGACATTCCCTTCCAGTTATTTGGGAAAAACCATCCAATCGATTGGTTTACGCAATTCGCAGGATCAACCCATTGATCAAGCGAATTGGTCCGGCAAGGTCAATCTACTGTGCTGGACCAACCAAGCTGTCAAAGAAAAAAAGTTGCTCGCTACTCTCAAGGACTTACAGGAAAAACTGCCCCTTAACGAATACCAAATCCAGCGTGTTGAAATCGTCAGCGGCACGCTGCCGGGAAATCCTGCGGTGGCTAGTCTACTGAGCCGCCTAGAGCAAACCGATGGCATTCCTACGCTGGCGGATTACGCATTTAGTAGCGGCCGAAAATTGGGTTTGCATCACTACCCGATGTTGGCGGTCGTTAATCAACAGGGCGTTCTCCAGTACGTTAAATCTCTTCAGGATGAAACGATCTCCACGAACGTCCTTGCAAATATCCTGCAACGGGTTCACTCGGGAGATAACATCGCGGAAGAGATGCGGCAGGAGTATGCGGCATTTCTGGACCTTTACCGTGAACGTTTAGCTACGGTAACTGTGAACCAAGAAGCTCCCAAGCCAACACCACAATCCAACCAATCTACGCCTACCCACATGGCCGTCGCGCCTCTTTGGCGAAACACCAATTTTCAACAACCTGGAAATTTACGTTTGGCACAGGGAAATGAATTAACCATGCTAGACGGTTGGCGAACCGTAATCCAACTCGACGGACAGGGCAAAGAGACTTCTCGAAAAGAACTCGATTTAGATCCTCAGGAATCTATCAGCATTGTTCGCACTGGCGACAAACAAAAAGATCTCAGCGTGGTCTATTCGATCATGGGTCGTACGGTCAGGGTCCTCGATCAAAATCTGACTCCTATCCAAATTGTCGAGGTCAATAATGATCAACAGCGCATTCGGGATGCGAACCTCTTTGATTTTGATAACGACGGTCAGGACGAACTGATGGTCTCCTTCACCGGACCTCGCGGAACCGAGATCATTGACGCAGCACAACCTAACAAGACGCGCCGCATCAGCAGCCAGTCTTTTCGATCGGCCACCGTATTGCAGCGCCCCGACAACCAAAAGACCCTAGTATTTTGCGATCCCCAGGCCCAGTTACGGTTTATTGATTCCGGCAACTCGCAGGTGCAATACGTCCCCTGCGATCTGGTTGCCGCGACCCGCATCATTGCCAAGCAATCTGGTGACCAAACGCTGCTGTGTGCCATTGGCACCGACGCGGAGGGACGCTGGATGGCAGTAGGTTTGAATGAAGCACTGCAACAAACATGGGCCGTACCGATTGGTAATCAGCGGTTTGAAACACAGATTGACCCTGTTGCCTATGCCTACACCGAAGGCAACCGACGAGGCTTGTGGGTCATCGCATCGGCAGAGCAATCGATGCGGCTCATCACCGATGATGGCAAACTCGTTGATGAATGGCAGACCGGGAAAGATCTACATGGGCTAGAACTGACGACTTCCGGTCAGGATTTCGTTTTAATCTTGAGCACTAACGATGACGTGCAAGCATGGAAATTATCCACAACGCCCTCTAGCAGCTTGCCCGCTTCGGCAAAAAACTAGTCGTTACCCAGTCGAGTCGGAATTTAACCGTTCGAGCCAAGCTAGGGCAAACGTTACTCGCCACTAGAAAGCGAAGCCGCTTTGCTGGGTTCACCGCCATCCACGGCAACTCGTCCTCCGGATTGGACAATCGCAGGACCGCTGTAGGGCGACGTTAAAAATCGACAATCGTTGATTTTCAACAGCGCATATCCTTCGGTACGAACCTGAGCATATCCGTTACCACCGAGAACACTATTGCTCAACTGGGCACGCGACGCGCCTCCAACTGACAACCCGCTACGGCCATTGCCCCGCAATCGACAGTTTTCCACCAACAAACCCTTCACGCCGTCATGAGCATTGATTCCATCCAGTTGAAATCCCTGAACCGTCAATCCACTAATGACGACATTACGAGCTTCGTAAATTGTGATACCGGTCTGATAGCGGCAATATCTTAGAATATATTGACTGGGAATTTTGCCATCTTCCGCTTTGAAATATATCGCCCCGTCTACCAGGGCCCATTGCTTGGGTTGCAATTCAGGAACGGTGTCAGGCGTGACAACAGGCACCCATTCGGCAGGCTTGCCATCGAGATAGAGTTGTTGAAAGCTGCGTAGCCGCGGCTGAAATCGAAAGACACCCTTACCAACATACTGCCACTCGCTACTGTCGATGGGGCTGGTACCATCAAGGACCGCACCATCACTTAAAATAGTGAACGGCATGACATCCGTGCCGCTATGCTGGCCACCTTGGATCGACAAACTCTCGCGGTAAGGCAAGTCCGTCTTTTCGACAATGATCCGGTCACCCGTTTGAGCGATCCGCAAAGCGCGGTTGATCGTTCTCAGCGGCCCACCCTGATCTGTCGCATCCGATGCTGACCGACCGTTGAAGGTGTCATCGCCTACTGCATTGTTCACGAAGATATCGTCAGCCAATAATGACTGGCCTGTCAACGCAGCGGCAAATCCCATCGCCGCCAATAGAAAAACGAAACGCATGGCTGTTCGTTGCTTTAACATAATTCCAATGATGTAAACCTAGTCGTGGTCTTCATTGTAAAGTGCTGTCGCACGATTGCTATTACTCTGTCGAAATGCCGCAGGATTCGCCACAATTAATTAGATGACCAGGACTCAACCTCCACAGTAGATTGAGTGAATCCCATCTAATTCAATTGTTTTTGGCTGAAAAACCCACGAAAAAGCCAACACGCTGCACAAATTGAGCCTGCCTACCAACGGGCCGGTAAGGTCTTATATCGGTTGTAGGCCGTTAATTCCCCACCAATTCGCCTATGGGATCCGACTTAGGATGCCAGCGAATCAGGAGGTCCCCACCGAATTGGCGTCCAGCATGTCGCGAAAGCGACTGAATAAGTAGTGGCTGTCATGAGGGCCAGCCGAGGCTTCCGGATGATATTGGACACTCATCGCTGGCAGAGTTTTGTGAACCACGCCGGCGATCGTGTCGTCATTAAGATGCCGATGTGAGATCTCGAGGCAGTCCGGCAGAGACGTTTCTTCGATAGCGAAGCCGTGGTTTTGCGAGGTGATTTCAATGCGACCGGTGCCGATATTCAAGACCGGTTGGTTTGCACCTCGGTGTCCAAACTTCAACTTAAAAGTCTTGGCTCCACAAGCAAGTCCCAGTAACTGGTGCCCGAGGCAAATGCCAAAAATGGGCAGCTGCCCCAACAATTCACGAATGGTGTTGATCGCATATTGAAGAGGTTCAGGATCCCCAGGACCGTTGGATAAAAACAACCCATCGGGCGAGTGAGCCATAATCTCGGCAGCGGTCGCCGTCCCCGGCAAGATCGTTACGCGAAAACCTTGATCGACAAGGTGCCGAGCAATATTCCGCTTCATACCGAAATCGAGTGCCACCAAGTGCCAGGCGTGTTCGGAACCACGCTCCGCAGTATTGGGAGAAAAGTCCCACCATGCGCTCAGTTTTTCATTCCAATTCTGAGGTTGGTCTGGCAAAACCTCGCGAACCAAATCTCGCCCCACCAGACCGGCACTACTCTGGGCCTTGGCAACCAACGCGGCGTCATCAAGTTCCTCCGTCGATATGACTGCTTTCATGGCGCCTTGGTTGCGAATCAACCGTGTCAGCCGACGCGTATCGATCTCGCAAATACCAATAATGCCGCGTTCACGCAGCCAAGAATCCAAATCGCCCGTGGAGCGAAAGTTACTATCAATCCGGCTGACTTCCCGCACAATAAACCCGGCGAGATGGGGCTTCCAACTCTCAACATCTTCTTCATTCACCCCGTAATTACCAATTTGAGGATAGGTCATCGTGACCATTTGGCCGCGATAACTGGGATCCGTCAAAATTTCTTGGTAACCCGTCATGGATGTGTTGAAGACCACTTCGCCGTCGGTTTCACCACAGGCTCCAAAACTTAGACCGGTGAATACGGTTCCATCTTCTAAGGCAAGCTTGGCAATTTTTTGCATTTTTTATTCCTGAATCGCTGGATTAATTTGACTGAAGCGAATCTTTGACAGAATTAGAAATGTTTGACTTTGAGCATTACGCCGTTTGACACACTACTTGTTTTAGTACGCATGAAAAACGGAAAGCTGTCCGATAGTTAATAGTGGCTGTGGGTCTCCGAGCCGAGAACTTCGGTTCAACGCTTCGGACAGCCAAAACTTGAAGGGTTCCCTGTAGCGGCGAGCGGGGACCCTTCTTTTATTTTAAACCTGCTGTATTTCAGGTTGTCTCTAACGTTGGCCGACACCCCACGCCTGGCTGCCCGCCTCGACTCAGGCCTAGTCCTCCAAGACATCTTTTTCACGTGTCTTGGCAAACTCCGATGCCATGTCCTCATACTTTTTTGTAAATTCCTGTACGGAATCTTTCACGTCATCGCGTTGATCTTCGCCAATTTCTTTATCCTTAGCTGCAGTTTCAGCCGCTTTGTTAGCATCTCGGCGTACGTTGCGAATGGAGATTTTAGCCTCTTCAGTGAGCTCTTTGATCCGCGAGACCATTTTCTTCCGCACGTCTGAAGAGAGTGCAGGGATGTTGATGCGGATCACACGCCCATCGTTTTGAGGGTTGAAACCCAGATCAGCTTGTACAATCGCTTTTTCGATGTCCTTGATCGTGCTCGCGTCGTAGGGGCGAATCACAATTTGGGTCGGCTCAGGAGCCCCCACTGAAGCAACTTGCTTAATCGGCGTCGGTGATCCATAAACGTCGACTCGGACGCTATCCACCAACCCGGGGTTGGCTCGACCCGTACGAATGCCGCTGAGATTCTTTTTTAGGATTTCGATCGCCTTTTCCATTCGATCTTCGGTATCCAACAGGATCTCGTCAACTGACATGGTTTTTCCTCGCTTCGGTTCTGGGAAATATATTTACGCTTTGACTGCCATCAAAGCTTATGCGGTCACAGTGTTAATTTTGCTGGCAATCAATGTACCAATTTTCTCGCCGGCAATCGCTTTCTGAATATTACCTTCTTTCAGGTAATTGAAAACCATGACGGGCTTATCATGTTCCATGCAGTGAGCGATTGCGGTTTGGTCCATCACTCGAAGGCCTTTTTCAATAACGGTGGAAAAATCCAGCTCCGAGTACAGCATGGCGTGGGGATTCTTTTCGGGATCTTCACTGTAAACCCCGTTAACCCGAGTCGCTTTGAGCAAAATATCCGCGTCCAGCTCAAGGGTTCGCAATGCCGCTGCGGTATCAGTGGTCACAAACGGGCCGCCGGTACCCGCTCCGAGGATGATAATGCGTTGTTTATCCAAATGTCGCTGAGCACGACGCCGAATGTAGGGCTCACAGACGCCATCCATCTGAATGGCACTCATTAA
Source organism: uncultured Pirellulaceae bacterium (assembly GCA_905480235.1). Taxonomy (GTDB): domain Bacteria; phylum Planctomycetota; class Planctomycetia; order Pirellulales; family Pirellulaceae; genus CAJQPP01. The sequence continues at coordinate 33,417 of CAJQPP010000088.1, read as the reverse complement.
TCGCGTGTCACAGCCGATAGATTCCAACCCATCCTGCAATGCCAAGCCATTGATAACCGTGCCCAACATTCCCATGTAATGAGCGGTTGCCTCATTCACAATCGCCTGAGTCTGCTTGAACTGACTGCCCCGCAGAATATTGCCGCCCCCAATAACGACCGCAACCTGAGCACCCATTTGGCCGGCTTTTTTGACTTGCGTGGCGATGTGTACCACCTCATCCATACAAATGCCCCGTTCACCCGGTTTTGCGAAGCTCTCGCCCGACAATTTTAATACGACGCGTTTATATTTGAGATCGTTGCTCATGCTGGTTCCTGATGTATTTGCCTTAAACGACTTGGTTAGGCTATTTCACAAACCAGCTTGGGAAGGTGATTTGCGAATCGATAAGCGTCAAAGCGGTTCTGTTTTTACATAAAAAAAGCCCCAACGATCGTTGGGGCGTTGTTTGCTTTAGCCAACGGCAATTCGCCGAAAGGCGAGCACCTCAGCATCTTCGTGGAAATCCTTGATCGCCGCTTCCACTGATTTCGTGTCGTCCAAGGCGAAGACTTGACTGAGTAGGCATCGCTCTTGGTCAAGCAGCGTGTTGTCGGCGATGTATCGCTCCAATTTACCGGGCAGAATCTTATCCCAGATCTTCTCGGGCTTGCCCTCGGCGGCCAACTCATCCTTAATCTTTTGCTCGATATCTGCCAAGACTTCGTCCGTCAGTTGGCGTCGACTGGCAAATTCAGGAACATTTCTCAAAGCCTTACCCAAACGGGCACGGTCTTCGTTCTCGACAGTGATTTGACCTTTCAAGGCCTCTGCTTCCTTAACGACGAACGCTTCGTCGAACTCGTCCGGATGCATAATCGAGGGGGCCATGGCGGCAATGTGCATGGCTAATTTTCTGAAAAATTGCGATCCCTCATCGTGCCCACCGTCTTTGTAGGCAACCAAAACGCCAATTTTCCCACCGGCGTGAATGTACGAGGCGATATTTCCACCAGAAAGTCTTTGAAAGTCGGAGACTTCAATTTTCTCACCAATGACGCCTGTTTTTTCGATTAAGCGTTCGCTGACGGGAGTTCCATCAATGTCCAAAGCCAAGACTTCTTCCTTGGTCATGGCGCCTTTTTCCATGGCAAGTTCCGCGACTTGGTTGGCGAATGCGATAAAGTCGTCGTTTTTCGCCACGAAATCTGTTTCGCAGCCAATGCCTAAAAGCAAACCGTTTTCGCCATCCGTGTAAGCAACGACGACGCCTTCATTAACATCCCGATCGGCTCGCTTGGCGGCAACTTTCTGGCCTTTTTTCCGAAGAATTTCAACGGCACCGTCAAAATCGCCTTCGGCATCCGTCAACGCTTTTTTGCAGTCCATCAATCCAGCGCCCGTCGCCTTACGCAACTCACCTACATCTTTTGCAGTAATGGTTGTCATGATTTTCCTCTAAATCCTGTATCTCTGTTTTGCTTGTTTTAATTTTGTTTTTTTATGTTCAATTAACCTTTGGCTTCGGCAGACCCGGCATCCTTATCGGGAACCGTGGCAGCAACCACCTCAGCAACAGCATCTGCGTCTGCTTTTTCTTTGTTGGCTTTAAGGTTCTTACCACCCGCGATCACCGAATCGGCCAGGTGACGGATGATTACCTCGATAGAGCGAATTCCGTCATCGTTGCCTGGGATTGGCAAATCCACCGTGTCAGGATCACAGTCGGTATCAATCAACGCCACGGTCGTAATCCCTAGTGAGCGAGCTTCCCGCACCGCGTTCTTTTCTTTATTTGGGTCAACCACCACGATCGCTTCGGGGATCCGATTCATATTGCGGATTCCGTTCAGGTTGCGATACATCTTGCGGTATTCGCGATTCAAAGAGGATTGCATCTTCTTGGAATAAGATTGCAGCTGGTCACCACCGCGAATCGCTTCCAATTCCTCAAGGCGGCTCATGCGGCTACGAATAGTGCGAAAATTCGTCAGGCAACCGCCTAACCAGCGCTCACTGACGAAAGGCATACCAGCACGATCGGCCTCGCGTTCAATCACGGCGCCGGCTTGGCGTTTGGTGCCGACAAAAAGAATCAGGCTGCCACCCTCGGCGACCTGCTGAATAAACTTCTTCGCTCTTAGCAGACCGCGTACCGTCTCGCGGATATCGATGATGTGGATTTGGTTTTTGCGACCGAAAATGTAGGGTCGCATCTTTGGGTTCCAGCGGCTGCTGCGGTGTCCAAAGTGTACGCCAGATTCGATAAGTTCTTCGACAACCTTATTGGCCATGAAAATCTCCGTAGTGGTTTAGTCCCACGTTTTTGGTGACGCCCTTGAAGCAGGCACGCCGCGTGGCTAAACAAAAGTTAAACTGAGGGGCATCTGCCAGTACAATGGCGACAGAGGTCCCGATAAAATCACAGGCGTAGTCTATCGTAGTGCCGATTTTCGGGCAATCGCTAATACCCCTGTTTTAATGACGTTTGAGACTGTTTTGAGTTCACCCTCTCAGATTGAATCCGACGCCCATTGGCCTGCCAAACTCCACGCAGCCTGGCGACAAATTTCCGGCGGGCAAGTTTCCGCGGTGGAGCTACTCCCGCCCGCTAACAACGCTAATCCGGCGGGTAAAGATGGCCACCGCAAGGTCCTGCTGCCGGGGTCTTTCAATCCATTACATAGGGGGCATGTCGGCATGGCAAATTGGGTCGCCAGGCACCTGTCACTTCCCGTCTGGTTCGAATTCTCGTTCGTTAACGCGGATAAACCGGAGGTAGATTTTATCGAGATCCAACGTCGTCTCGGGACATTCTCTTCCGGTTATGCCGCCTCGGACATCGAACAACCGATGCTGCAGACTCCCCCTCACGGCCTTTTGCTGACCTCTTACGCCAAATTCGCTTGTAAAGCACGCGCCTTCCCTGGCTGCTGTTTTGCCGTCGGCGTGGATACGCTTTCACGGATCGCTGAGCCAAGGTTTTATGAAAACCAGACGGTTGGGAGAGACCAAGCCATGGAGGAAATCGCCGGGCTGGGGTGTCGCTTCCTCGTCTTCGGTCGCTTGAGCGAGGGTAGATTTCAGACACTGCCAAGCATGCAACTTCCCGAATCCTTGGCCCGTCTGTGCGATCCAGTACAGGAGTCCACTTTCCGGGTGGACGTTTCCAGCACACAGATTCGAAAATTGGGTTAGGTCGGCAATCCCCAATTTATCCGCAGGGTCAGCCTTCGTTTTATCCGTGGGGTCAGCCTTCGTTTTATTAACTGCAATGCGGGCGTGATTCCTGTTAATATCGATGTCCCGGACGAGGTGGAAACTCGCAAGTCTTTGAAAAGCTCGGTTGGAAATTCCAACCCCATTAACCACTGGAAAATCTGTCCATGGCGAAATCACCTGAAGAAATGGCTGCGGCCATGAAACGGAATATCGAGGAAAAGACCGGCAAAACACTGCCCCACTGGTTGAAGATCATCCAACCAGAAAAGCTTGAAAAACACGGGCAAATTGTCAAGTTCTTAAAATCAGAGCATGCCGTCACTCATGGCTTTGCCTCCATGATCGCTCACGAATTCTTAGCCGGCAATAAATCAGCCGGCGCCCCCGAGCCTCCTCTCGATCATCAATATCGGAATGCCAAATCGGGCCTGCGACCGATCTATGATGCACTCGTGAAATCCATCGAGACTCTGGGAGACGATATCCAATTTGCGCCCAAGAAAACTTACGTGAGCGTTCGCCGCAATAAGCAATTCGCCATTATTCAGCCATCTACCAAAGACCGCGTTGACGTAGGCATCAACCTTAAAGGAAAGAAATCAACGAAACGCCTCGAAGATTCTGGCAGCTTCAATGCCATGGTTTCTCACCGAGTTCGAATTACCGAAGCCAAACAAGTGAATGCCCAACTGCTAGGTTGGCTCAAATCCGCTTACGAAGCTTCTTAACCCGATTAAAAGGTCGACCTGAGATGTGGAAGCGAGGGTGTTTATGGCTGGGCGGAATGATATTGCTGGCGCTATCCGTCCTGATTGTGATCAATATCCCGTACCAAAATTTCGGGGAAAACCGACTTCAGATCAGCCCCTCGACCACCTCGCTAACGGGGCCCCTGAGAGCCGACGGCTCTTTGGATTACATCGCCGCCATCAACCAACGTCACATGGATGGTATTAAACCGCAAGAAAATGCGGTTGCTGTCATTTTCCACCTGACTCCGGAGGGCTCTTTCCCGGAATCGTCAGAGATATCATGCAAAATGATGCGTGATCAATTCGCGCGTGCTCTCGGTTTTTCAACCACTCCACCCGTGCTCAAGTTGGAGGATCCGGAGACCAGTATTCAGAATCAGCTGCCACAATTGGCAGAAGACCCCATAGCTTACGAAGAAGCCGAACAACATTTGGAGGAATTCCGTTCCGCCCGTAAGAAGCCCTGGAAATCGAGCCGCTTTCCTGAATTCGCGCAAGTTTTGAAAGAGCAGCAGGAAGCATTGAACTTGATCGCCAAGGCAGCCGCCTGCCCCCGCTATTACCACCCATTGATCGTGCCGGCTAGTCAATTCGGCAACATAAATTTGCTCGACGCCAGCTTGCCGATGGGTCAAAGATTTCGGCAGTGCGTTCGCGTGCTGCTGATGCGTGCCATGAATTCACTAGGGGATGGCCAACCGGGAAATGTGGCATCAGCTATCCAGGATATCCAGTCAGCGCGTCGCTTGGGCTGGTTGCAGTGCCAGTCTATTTCGTTGACTGAAAAACTGATCGTGGCAGCAATTTACCGCATGGTCAATGAAGCGGAAATCAACCTTATCGCCAGCGGTCAGCTGACAACCCAACAGTTGCAGGACCATCAAACCTACATCAGCAAACACAAATACCAAATGGATATGGCAGATCGAATCGATTTTGGTGAACGCATCATCGTGCTTGATCAGATGCAGTCGTTAATGACAAACCCTAAACAGCTCGGGCAGCACCAAAATCATAGTTCCCCTGCAGCTTTCCAAAAAAACCTAATGCGGGGACTCGTTCGCTCATCTGATATCAACACGACTTTGCGTGTCATTAACCAATGGTTCGATCGCTCTGCGTCAGCTGCAAACCAACCGACGATCAAGCAATCGCTTGCGGCTTTCGAAGTGATCGAAGACGAACTCTCAAAATTCCAACCCTTTGACAATTGGCGTTCCACTGTGTTCAGCCTTGTCTCCGGTCCAAAATCCCGAGGCCAGTACATCGGTAACCTGCTGGCTGCCATGCTGATGCCCGCCGGAGCCTCCCTAGTGAGAGCCGATTTTGATGTTTCAACACAGGATCAATTAAGTGAAATTGCCTTTGCTGTTTCGGGTTACCGGTCCAAATACCACAAACTCCCGGCGAGTCTGACGATGTTGGTTCCGGAGTTTCTCGAACAAGTAGAGCTAGACCAATTTGACGTCGGCGATATCCAATACCGATTTAACGAGACCGGCTTCATGGTCTACAGCTTCGGTGCGGACGGGAGCGACAACGGAGGGCGTGATGCGTCCGAAGTGGAAAACAGACGCGAATACGACATTCGTATTTCAGTGGGGCTACAGCCCGCCATGGAAAACGGTTCACGCAAGGAAAGACAGATCAAAGCCGCGAAAGACGAAAGAACCTATCGAGAAAAATTAAAAAAACGCCCTGCTAAAAGTCGCCAGGATAACTTGGACGCCAACGTGCCCTTATCGAAAGCAACCGGCTAACAATCAGACACCAACGGCAATTCAAACAGGGCATTCCCAACCTGAATTGGCGGAACGCTTTCAATCCTTTTTTGACGTCGAATCGATCGGTCGTTGACTCGCCACACACCAATGCAATAAACCGATCCCCGTAAGACTGCCGACGAAATAGGCCGGAAAATCCCAGGCACTGTACGTCGTTCCGAATAACATACGACCGAACCAAGTTTGGCGGGCCGTTTTCAAAAAACTGACCTCGAACTGCTGACTCCACTCGACACAACAGGTACCGATCAAGACCACTAAGGCGATCGCGATGATTGCCCGAGAGTCAGGGAACAGCATAAAACCCATCAGCATGAACGCCCAAACATAAGCCACACTTGCGGGCCCCCAATGATTTACCCATTCATCCCCGGGGCCCCGATAAAACTTAAGGGCCAAACCGCCAAAAATGATAATGGGTAAAAGTAACGCCGCTCGAAATCTAGGTTCGCGTATGTATTTCTTTAACAACATGGCAATAACTGAGCCAGGGATTAATCAGCAGCACTCTGCAAATTTTTCTTGAAGGCAAATAAGTGCTCGGTCCCACGGACAAAGAAGACTCCCTGAGAGATGGCTGGTGTCGATAAGACATTTTCTCCAATCGGATTGCAAGCCAACATCTCAAATTCTGGCCCCGCTTTGACCACAAAAACGAACCCCTCTTCGCAGGGGAAATACAGACAGCCATCGGCGGCGACCGGGGACCCCACCATGCTTGTGCTGCCTTCCAATCCGGCAACGACTTCATCTAATTGATCCAGCCCCTTGGAAAGCCGCTGGCGATAAACCCTTTCACCGGTTTTCGCCTGCAGACAACTCACGATTCCGGAGTTGGAACAAAGATAAAGGTAATCGCCATAGACAATGTGCGTTGGCATGTAGGGACCGCCTTTAGATTTATACCAAGCCACAAACTCCCCCTCAGACTCGCCCTGGGGTAGTGTGATATCTCCTTCGGCATCCAATTCAATGGCCACAATGGGTTGAATTGGAGAGTAACCGCTCGTGATGAAAATCAAATCGTGAGCCACAAACGGAGTCGGCACGACGATCTCGGAGTGGTTTCCAAATCGCCACCACTCCTGTCCATTCCGGGCATCGTACCCCCGCGCGAAACCAGTCCCTTGCGTCAACAACATGGGACCCCGCTGGGAAGATACGACTGTCGGCGTACTCCAACTGGGTATTTCATCTCGCATGGTTTTCCAAACCTCTTTTCCATTGCTTAAGGAAAAAGCGGCGACGAACGAATCCTCTTGCACATCGCACTGCACGATCACATTTTCCTCAAAAATAATGGGGGACGCGGCAAATCCCCATTGATAGCTTTTGTCGTAAAACCATCCGCTATCCAATGTCCCCAGGTCCTTTTGCCACATCAATTCGCCTTCGCGGGTGTAACAAAACAGACCCTCTCCGGCAAAAAAAGCAATGACATGGGTTCCATCCGTCGCTACGGTGCAATTAGCGTGAGTCGATTTAAGGTGTCGTTTCACCTGCGGTTTGGCCTCTACCGCCTGCCGACGCCAAATGACGGAACCGTCATTTTTATTCAGGCAGAGCAAAACAAACGCGTGCGGTGAATCGTCTTCAACGGAATCGACGCCCCCGTACTGTCCGGGTTTAATGCTAAAATCCCCAGCCTCGCTGACCGCGGTTGTCAGGTAGACCCGGTCTCCAAAAACAACCGGCGAACTGTGTCCCAAGCCATCAATTTTCGTTTTCCAAAGCAGGTTCTCACCGTCAATCGCATTCCAAACGACAGGTGGGTTTTGCCCATCAGCAATGCCACGAGCCTCCGTTCCACGGAACTGGGGCCAGTTAACACTGGAAACACGTCGATCGGCAATGCGAGATTTTTTGGAATCTGGCAGCAACGCCGCCTTCTCTTCTTCGGCAGGGTTGGCGTCCGTTTTTTCTTTAGCCTTCTTGAGCTGCTTTTTTGTTTTCTCAGGATCAGCTTTAAGTGTTGGCAACTCGGCATCGTGCTCTTTTAAGTACTTGGCCACCTCTTTGTGATTTTGATAATTCGCCCAGGTCAACGGCGTGGCTTTATAAAAAGTATCCTGGACGTTGGGATCCGCGCCGTTCTCAATGAGAAATTTGACGATTTCCAAATGGCCCTTTTCTGCGGCAAACGAAAGCGCCGTTGCCGAATAACGAGTTTTGGAGTTTACGTCAGCACCCGCCTCGATGGCCGCTTTCACTTCGTCCAAATCACCTGTTTGTGCGGCATTGAAAAGCCTTTGCGATGAAGGCAACTCGCGTTCCTGAGCTATCAGCGTTGAGCAGGCGAACAACCAGCCGAGGACCAAGAAAACAGACCCACCCGCAACACGAAAAGAGAACCTGACCATAGTCGTCCTAACAAATATTGATTGATGGTGATCGTCTAAACCTGAGAGCTCTGAGCTTAAATCATAAAATGAATAGTGGGCCATTCGCAGGCCTTTCGTAGGACTTTCTAGGACTACCCGCTATTGAGCCGCCAGCCTGACATTTCCCACCATCCCGATTAAACATTATGGCGTTGCCGACGTGCTTCGAAAAGGACGACTGCGGCGGCAACACTGACGTTTAAACTATCAGAAACACCCGCCATCGGAATTCCAATAGAGTCGATATCTGCGTTGCCCCAGTGGCTGGAAAGGCCGGAGGCCTCGTTGCCAAAGGCCAAGGCCACGGGTCGGTTTAACGCCACGTCGGTATAGCAATCGGTCGCACTGTCCCGCGCCGCCAACACTGGCAAATCCTGAGATTGGCACCAAGCCAGAATCTGAGGAGTCGTAGCCACCGCCAAAGGCGTCGTGAAAACGCTCCCCATACTTGCGCGAATACAATTCGGATGGAGCAAATCGCATTGCGGATCGGCGAGAATTAAAGCGCTAGCTCCGGCCCCATCCATACTTCGTAAAACAGCCCCAATATTGCCAGGTTTTTCAATTGATTCAAGGATTACCACCAACGGGCAAGCGTCCAAGACAATTTTATTGAGTGACAAATCCGGACGTTGGGCAATTAGCACCGCAGAGACTTCTCGGTCACCATACTTCAGTCGCTGCATCAGTTCAGCCGGCAAATCATAGAACTCGGTTGTGGGGGCCGTTGCCGCTTGCAAAGCTTGACAATCTTCTTCACAGACGAGCTCTTGGGAAAGAAAAATTTCCAATGGCTGAATCCCCGAAGCAATCGCACGCTGGACTTCTCGCAATCCAAAGACAATGACTCGGCGCTGCGTCTTACGACCACGACTGGTTTTTAGTCGGATCGCATTTTTTAACCGTGGATTCTGAGGACTGCTGATTTTTTTCATGACGTTTGATTGTACAACGTTGGTGGAATACCGCGAACCTGCCTGAGCTCAATGTACGCCGAGCAAGGCTCGACATTATGATTGAAACCAGCGCACAAAATTCCCACTGGCCAACTTCCTGCCATCCGTGGCTTGCAAAAACATCGGTCCCGATTGAGATTTTTCACGAACCCGAAATCCTGCGATATTTTGTTTCATGAAGGCGGGCGTGAACCCCCTCGAGTGGCAGGTGTACAGCATCAATCGACAGAGGGGGACGATCTCCCGCAATCGCTGAAAAAGTTCTGGCAGTTGCTCATCAATCTTCCAAATTGACTTTCCGGAAACGCCATGGCCGTAAGTAGGCGGGTCAAGGATGATTCCGTCGTATTGGTTACCGCGGCGGCTTTCGCGAGTGACAAATTTCAGTGCATCTTCGACAATCCAACGAATCGGTCGATCAGCTAATTGACTGATATGGGCATTGTGACTTGCGCGGCGAACCATGTTTTTTGCCGAATCGACGTGCGTCACCGTGGCCCCTGCTTTGGCGGCTGCCAAAGATGCCCCACCCGTATAGGCAAAAAGGTTTAATAATCTAACGCCCGCTAACGGCAACGTGGTCAACCATTTCCAATGCGTCAATTGCTCTGCAAAAACCCCTAAATGACCGAAATCCGTGGGGAACAGCTCCATTTGTCCAAAGGGGGTCGCTAATTGCCAGGCACCCAATTTGCGTTCCCAAGCCCACACACCACGATGGTTCTCCTGCAAATCAAAACGGCCATCAGCACGATGCCAAAGCTTCGTAACGGGTGCACCGACGGCGACTGGGCTGGGTCGATCGACCAAAACGCCGGAAAACTCCTCGAGTTTTCGGCCATTTCCATAATCTACAAGCTGGTACACGCTGTTTGGTAATTCCGGTAAATCAGGGGGGGCGGAGCGCATTCGTGGCACCGCAGACACGATTTAGCTGTTGATTTTAACGTTCCTCAAGGGAAACAATAGGACGAATGAAATTTGTTTGAATCGCACAGGCCTTATGAAACCTTCATCCCTTGCTTTCTATTTTGTTTTCGCAGTGGTACTGGGCGTAGCTCCGCAAAGCACTATTGCTCAATCGCTTTCACCAACGCAACAGCCCCAGCAAGAAATCAGTGAGCTGATCCAGTCCTTGGGGTCTGCGTCGTTTGCGGAACGCCAAAAAGCATCTCTGATGTTAAGGGAACGCGGCGAGGCGTCGGTTCAACCATTGACAAAGGCCATCGCCTCGGGCGACCCAGAAACCCAAAACAGGGCGATCGCGATCCTCGGACAGCTCGCGATTATTGGCAGTCCGACTTCTCAGAAACAAGCACAGGACGTACTGGCCGATCTGACGCGAGATGAAGATCGCATCGTTCGCCAATTGGCTCTCGAGACCATCAACCAAATGGGCGAGGCCATGCAAAATCGGGCTCTTGAGCAATTGCGAGAAAAGGGTGCCGAAATCAAGGTAAACCAGAACTTTGGCCGATTCAGTCGCAGCAACAACTTTGAAATAATGATCGGACCTAAATTCCAAGGCGAACTCGATGACTTTGCCATGCTGCCTTGGTTGCAAGGTGAAACAAAACTGACGCTCATCGGTGAAAAAATCAACGATGCGATCATCGAAAAAGTGGCCGCGATGCCATCCTTGTATTGGTTGGTAATCAAGCGAGGAACCATCACCAATCAATCCGTCGATACACTGCGCGACGTAAAGACTTTGCGTTACCTGCACTTTTATTATGTGCCGATCGACGACCAATCAGTGGAGTCGTTGGTCGAGCTAAAAAACTTGTTGCAATTGAGGCTGTTCGGCACAGGCGTCAGTCGTGAAAAGGGTGCTTGGGCCCAGCAGGCGATGGCGAGTACGGATGTCGACTGGCGTAACGGAGCTTTTCTGGGGATTTACTTCAACGACACAGAAGGGCCTTGTGAGGTAAGCGATGTCGTGAAAGATAGCGCTGCCGACAAAGCGGGTTTTCGCGCCGGTGATCGCGTCATATGGTTCGCGACAAAACAAATTAAAACCGGCAAGCAATTCCTGGGCTCAGTCGCGGACTTTAATCCAGGAGATCGCGTTAAATGCGGCGTCATTCGGCAAGGCAAGGAACTGGAACTCGAGCTAGTTTTGGGCCGTTTCCCCGACGTAGAAAAAATGAAATAGCCAGCCCAGCTAGACCACCAACCGTGTCGATACCGGACCTTGGAAACGGGCTGGATTAATACCAGATCCAACACTTAGGTAGGCTCTGCTGAAGGCGAAATACCGCATCATGGGAGACATGAGTCTTCCGCAGCACCAAGCAGCGAAGATGCTTGAGACCATGCATGGCTGCCAACGCGTTATCTGTGATATCCGAGCCTTCGGCGTCCAACACCTGGCAGATATTAAGATTTTCTAAATCCAAAAGTTCTCGATCGCCAAAATTTTCTCCGCGGACATCAATGATCAAGCGACCTTTCAATCGCGAATCATATTTTTGCCAATTTTGATACCTTGCCAAACGCAGAATCATGTTCCAAATCGGCCTTAGAAAAAACGGTAATCGTGCTCCCGGTACGGACGCCATCCGTTTCGTTTGGATAACCGTCATCAAATATAAGAAACCCAGCACCAACGCCGCGAAGATAACGTAAATCGCAGCAGTCCCCCCCAGCATCACAGCGACAATGATCAAAGCAGTCACAATTATCAATAAGAACATGTGCAGACTGACTTCGAAAACCTTAACGCCCACACCATCGGTCATGATGGCTTGAAACCAAAGCTGGAAGCCCGCCGGTTTGACCGGCATTTGGCTGAGCGGGACCTTGGGAACCTTGACTAACGGTGTTTGGAAGCGGCAGGACGTACAACGCTTTTCATCATCCAAAAGCGAGCCGCATTTAGGGCAACGAGTGCGTTGGCTGAATTTCCCATAACTTAGCTCAGCTTCGACTTGAGCCACAGATTCGCGGGTCATGAAACCGGCGGCGTTGGTCGAAGAGCGGTCGGGCACGGATTTGCCACGACGCGGTACCACCGTCAATTGATTGCAGCGCGGACAGCGAACCTCCATACCCACGATTTCGCTAGATACCTGCAGCAACTGAGAACACGTCTTGTGGTTCCCGCCCTCTTCAAACTGCGAAGGATTCGTGCAACGGAATTGGATGTCCATGGAGCGTCGGTGGGATGGTTGGCAGAGAAATCTACTGTTTCCAAACTAAAATCGTTCGCATTTAATTATAGCAACCAAATGAAACGAATATCTGCCGAGAAAAGGACATCCCGAAAATAAAAAACGACCGCCAAAGGCGATCGTTAGTGAGAAAACTCGAGTTACCCGGCTAGGACTTGAACCTAGAATGACGGAACCAAAAACCGTAGTGTTGCCGATTACACCACCGGGTAGCGTTACCTCTATTATTATTCTTTTTCCAGTTGTTTGACAACTGCAAAAGAGAGCTGCTCCAGCTGAATTGCCAGATCGACCTCAGCGATGGAGACCGAATCCGGCACCACCAATGTAACAGGTGCGAAATTTAAAATTCCGCTTATTCCGACTTCGACCAACTGATCGGTGACTCGCTGGGCCGCCGCCGCCGGTACCGCCAAAATGGCCAATTTGATTCCCTTTTCGCGGACATCCACCTCTAAATGCCGCAAGTCTCGTACTTGCAGATCACCCAAGGGTTGGCCAATGATCGTTTCCGAGACGTCGTAGGCGACTTCCACCTTGAAACCTTGGTCATCGAAACCCGCGTATCCCAACAGGGCTTGGCCTAAATTTCCACATCCCACCAAAGCAACGGGCCATAAACGGTCTTTCGTGCCAAGGATTTCCCGGATATTTTCCGTCAACTCCTCACAACGGTACCCAATTCCCGGATAACCAAATTGTCCAAAGTTGGCAAAGTCCTTGCGGACCTGAGCGTCCGTGACACCCAGCATTTTTCCCAACTGCGTAGAACTAATGGTCGATTTGCCCGCACCAATGACTCTTTGCAATTCGCGCAAATAGAGACTCAGGCGACTAACCACCGCTTTGGGTACGTTCGGTTCGGGCTCGGTATTGGTTTTTTTTCGCGTCACTCTACTTGAGCTATTTATTTTGCCGGCTAATTGTGAAATCAGAATATGGCAATGATGAAGAGGATTGTCGGGATCGCAACCCCTACGAGTCGCATTACCGGGAATAATCAGTCTCAACCACGCGTCTGGCCACGACTGCCAAACTAGAAAACTCGCTGCCAGGACGGGTTTTTGCCATAAACTGCACTTTCACCGCATTTTACCCTGCTTACCGCTATTTATGGTCTATTTTTTAGACGACTGGTTGATCCGACCAGCCATTTTACGGAGGCGTTGCCCTATGCGGTTTCGATAGAACCCGCAAAGTCACCCCAAGATTTCGACTTTTTTTGCTTTACCTACTCGCCGCAATCAAGCAATCCCCCCTGACTGTCCGACTTTAACGACAGCAGGAGGATTTTGCTGGCATGCACTCGCTATCAGTGAGTCATGCAAAATCTAGCGGTAGCAATTCGCGGCACTTATTCAACAGGCCGGAATCACCGTTAGTACCCGTAACGCATTTTTGGATCAGGCAGGCGAGCGTTTCGCCAGACCAGATGCCGCCTCCAAGGTTGTTTAAGAAACGTCAGTTTTTAGGAGAGTTTCAATGAGATTGGTCAAGAGTGTGCTGGCCGTGGCTGCCCTGAGTGCCATGATGTCCGCAGGCACTGCCTGGGCCCAGTGTTGTTGTGGCGGTGCCACATATCAAGGCTGTGGAACAGCAGGCAGCGTGGTTGTCGGCGAAGGTGGTGAAGGTGCAGCAGCATCAGATGGTTCAGCTTGCGGAAGTTACACCGTCATGCGAACCCGACGTCGTGTTGTTATGGAACAACAACAAAAAACATGTTACCGAACTCAAGTTTCGTACGTCAACGAAACAAAAGAAGTACCGGTAACACGATACGTACGTGAAACGTGCTATCGCACCAAGACGTACACCGTACGTCGCCCCGTCCGTGAAATGAGCTGCAAGACGGTTAATTACACCGTTCGCCGCCCAGTTCGCGAAACCCGTAAAAAGACCGTTAACTACACGGTCCGCGTACCTGTACGCGAAATGAAAACCCGGGAAGTAACGACTTACAAGCGCCGTTGCGTAACTGAGTCTTACAACCGAACAGTCCGCAAGGTTGTTCGCGTACCCGAAACCTACACTCGCACCGTAACGGTCCGAGGTGGTTCATGGCAAACCGAGCAGTACACCGTTCCCGGTCGTACTTACAAGCGACGCGTTCGCACACCAGGTTCCTGGTCTTGCGATCCATGCACCGGTTGCCGTACTTACACACCTGGTTGCTGCAACGTTGTTTGCTGCCAAGCTCCTTCACGGACTTGCTGCAAACGAGTTTGGGTACCAACTTGCGAAACCAAAGAAGTTTGCTGCACACGATATCGTTGCGAAACTCGTTGCGAAACAGTACCGTGCACTCGGACTCGTGTAGTATGCGAGCCATGCACCAAGACGGTTCAGTACTGCTGCTGCAGCTGGCGTTGCGAGACTCGTAGCAAAGAAGTTTGCTACACCGTATGCAACTGGGTTTGCGAGCAACGCACGAAGCAGGTTCCTTGCTGCACCACTCGTTGGGAATGCGAAACCAAGACTTGCAAAGTACCTTACACGGTATGCCGCAAGGTTTGCGAAACCAAAACGGTTTGCTGCCCACGACGTGTTTGCACCAAAGTTCCTTACACTGTAAACGTATGCGTTCCACGTGTCGTTTGCGAACAAGTTCCTGTGACCGTATGCTGCCCAACTCCCTGCTGTGATCCTTGCGGTTGCGGTAACGGATGTGGAAACGGCTGTGGCAACGGCTGCGGCTTGTTCCAACGATGCGGTTGGGGCAACGGATGCGGTTTGTTCTCCCGAATGCGATGCAAAATTGGCTCACTGTGCAATGGTGGACTGTTTAGCCGATGCAACGCTGGTGGCGGATGCTGCGACTCTGGCTGTGATGCCGGTT
The DNA here is from genome assembly GCA_905480235.1 of uncultured Pirellulaceae bacterium. Lineage (GTDB taxonomy): Bacteria > Planctomycetota > Planctomycetia > Pirellulales > Pirellulaceae > CAJQPP01. The sequence continues at coordinate 18,331 of CAJQPP010000088.1, read as the reverse complement.
GTGATGCTGGTTGCGGTTGCAACTAATCGGAGCTGACATTCGACAACCAGGATAATATCTGGTCTGATTTATAACGGGCGGTTCCAGTTGATGGGATCGCCCGTTTTTTTTATAGCTCGGTTCCCTTTTAACAGGCAACGACCAGGCATTTCATATCCCATTTTGACGCCCCCTATGGGCAGGCGTTAAGGCAAGCCAATCTGAGGTCCCGTCGCTTGCTGCGATCGTGCTTTATACGATAGTATCTTTGAGCCCGTCAGCGTCGCGATGACCAATCCTGGTGACACAGGGCAAGCCTTTTATTAACCAGCAAACCCACATGCCAGATTCCCTCGCCTTTCAAGATTTACTAAAAAAAGCGGGCGAGGAATTCCCCTACGCGAAAGATTCTATCCGCTTTGGCAAGCACACGATTGAGTATTATCGTCCGGCGGACCCCGAAGCGGTCTTGGATGAAGAGACCCTGCTCAGTGCTCATGGTGAATTAGCATGGCAGCCCTACTGGGCTCAGGCTTGGGATGCTGGTTTGGGAATGTGTCAGCATGTTGGGGACATGGATTTACGCGGCAAACGCATTTTGGATTTGGGTTGCGGCATCGGATTAACGTCAGCACTTTTATTGGCGGCGGGCGCGGATTTGGTCTGTGGGGATAATGCACCACCGTCACTGCTGTTTGCCGAAATCAACACCTGGCCATGGCGCGAACGGGCCGAAGTGAAACATATCGATTGGCATGCCACGGAATTGGAGCAGTCTTTTGATACGATCGTGGGCTCCGATATTGTTTACGAACGCGGCGAGGTTGCCCCCCTCGATCGTTTTTTTCGCCAACACTTGTTGGCCAGCGGCAGTGTGATCCTCAGCGACCCCAGCCGCCCAATGACTCGCGAATTTTTGAAAATGTTCCAGCAGTTGGGCTGGGAACTGAGAGAATCCGAAATACCTGTTGAGGGCGTACGACAGCCCATCCGTATTGTGACAATGAAACGTAAAGACTGATTTCCTGAAACACTGATCTTGTCTATCGCGATAACCATCGTGTTAAATTCGACGAGACGACCTTTCATATCCGTCGAGCAAATCGCATTTCAGAAACGTGGAGACAGCATAATCTTCGCCTCACACCCTTTCTCGGAATCCCCCTTGTTACTGGTCAGCGGTATGGGGCGTTCGGGTACAACCGTGCTCCGCAATTGCGTGGCCGCGCATCCAAAAATTGAATCGCTCAATCAGGAGAGCAACTATATTTTTGACCTGATGAGGAATGCGCACATCACCATGGATAATGATTTTCGCGTAAAAAACCTGGTCGTCTCCAAGGACCAATTTTGGCGTCAACACCAACAACTGATATTGAATTTACACTGGCCGCAAAAGTCACTATCAAATAAACCAGCCAAACCCGTGATTAGCACCTACAGCATGCTGGATCCCCGAGCGGCGCTGGCTATGCTCGCGGCTTTCCCCAAGTTGTCGATTTGCTACATCGTCCGGAATGGCATTGAAGTCGTTTCCTCTTACGCATCTTTCAAAAACTTCCAACACATTGAGTTTACCAAGTGCTGCCAAATCTGGGCGGCACGCTATGACATGATTCAATTAATCACGCACAACCCACACGGCACGTTACTGCGGTATGAATGGCTGAACCAACGACGTGATTTATTTCAGGCAGGCCTTACGGAGGCCTTTCAAAAATGTGGCTTAGATTTTGCTCCCCATTGTCTAAGCCCTCTGGAAACCCGATTTCATCCCACAAAATTTCATGGTGAGAGCCGCTCAGATGCCAAGGATTTAGACAAACGAAAAGATCGTTGGCAATGGTGGACAGACGAACAACGTCATCAATTTACAGATATTTGTGGGACCGCCATGCAGGAACTAAATTACACGATCCCCTGGTTAACTCCCTGAATACCGGATCTCCCGAGTAACGATTTTGACGCCCCTGTTCGGTGCCACAATCGCTTGCTCACTCAGGCTTCTGTATCAGCAGAAACGTGCCGCTTTTGCCGGCCACTGCAATGTCGACCCTGCGGTCGCCCGATAGATCCGCAGTAACAATTTGCAAACCGCAACCGACATGCCCTTGTTCGATGGTATGCCTCTGGAATGAATGGGTTTCCGGTTCCCATTCATAATAAAACAGACACGCCGGCTCCTTGCCGCCAGGATCCCCACCGTTGTGCGCTCGCACTCGTTTACCGGTAATCAATTCCGGCTGATCATCCCCATCAATATCGACCCAAGCCAGGGTATGGGGTTGGCTGTACTGACGATCAATCACGATTTCTTTCCAGCGAATTTTCCCTGTCGCATCGGGTCCCTCATTGCGCATCCAAAAAAGACCATAATCGTGCCCCTTGCCCACAATCAAATCATTTCGATCGTCGCCGTTCAAGTCGGTCACGATCACGGGCAAACTTGCTTGCAAATCCCATTCGGCATGAAACTCCCAGGCGTTCTTCCAGGGCTCACTGAGGGGTTGCTCATACCACCCTTGCCCGGTGAGCACATCCTTTTTTCCATCACCGTTTACGTCCCCCACACCCAGTCCATGCCCGTTGCCAGTTGCGCCTAGCTGATGGGGTATCAGCGTCCAAGATGGACTATCATCGGCCGCGGAATCGCCAGAGTTATCAGGCCACCGCCAAACCGTCGTAGGAACGTTTTTTTGCCAGCTATTAACAATCCACTCGGGTCGTCCATCACCGTCCAGATCTTCCAGCAATTGCCCCTCATTGCTGCTAACCCCCGTATCCACTAGCAAATGCTTTTTCCACAGATGTCCAAGTTCCAAACCCGCCGGCCCAGGGTTCTCAAACCAATGCACGGTCGTGGGCAGGAAAGACCCCGCAATAACATCCACTCGACCATCTTGATTCACATCAAATAAAAAGTCTCCGTTGCTTTGCACATAACCATTCCAATCTTCAATGGTGCGGAGAGGTCGGGGAACCCAGTCGGGATTAGAATACCAGTTCCTACCGGCCACCAAATCCAAGTCACCATCTCCATCAATATCACCGGCAGCGATCCCCTCGTTTGCATCCAGTTGCAACATTTTGGCTTGAAAAGTGATCTGACCATGCAGTGCCAACGGCCCGCCTGCCGTACACACCCACCAAGCGCCCAGTATGCTAATTAGTGCCAAGTATCTCTTTTGTCTCATCGCTAACCTCTCCTTGATGCGTTGAAAGATCGTTTGCGGGAAATTTTTATCACACAAGCAAATCAGAAAGTAATTTCCCGTGCACGTCGGTTAAACGACGATCTATCCCATTATGCAACACGGTCAATTTTTCGTGGTCGATGCCCAACAGATGCAGGATGGTTGCATGAACATCGTAGACCTGAGTGGGATTCTCTCGATCCAAAGGTTTATATCCCCAAGCATCCGAAGGTCCCATGGAAACGCCCCCACGAATCCCACCCCCAGCCAGCCAATTGGTAAACACATGTGGGTTATGGTCTCTGCCCAACGACCCTTGCGTGCTTGGCATTCGACCAAATTCAGTGGTCCAAAGGACGATCGTATCTTCTAACAGACCACGCTGTTTCAGGTCTTTCAGCAGGGCCGCCGCACCCACCGCCATGCCCCGAGCCAAAGGGCCGTGATCCCGTTTCAAATTCTCGTGACTGTCCCAGTTTCTGCGGGGAAAGCTATTGTCATTGCCTGACCAAATTTGAACAAACCGTACGCCACGCTCCAACATTCGCCGAGCGATCAAACATTTCCGCCCAAAATACTCTGCTTCCTCTGCCGCATTAATCTCTTCGGGGTAGGTCGCATGAGGACGGTCCAATCCATACATCTTCAGGATATGTTTGGGTTCTTGAGAAATGTCGAGTGCCTCCGGGGCGCTCAACTGCATTTTAGCGGCTAGTTCATAAGATCGGATGCGGGCTTCCAGACGGGAATCCTCCGCACGTTGAATTTGGTAATCACGGTTCCATTGCTGCAATAGCTGGCGTCCCGCTTCCTCAGCTTCCGGAGTGATAAAACTGGCTTTGGGATACAGGTCCGCAATTGGATTTTTGCGTTGCGGAAAGATCGTTGTCCCTTGAGCATGAGCTGGTAAAAATCCGGCGCCCCAGTTTTTGGGGCCATTGCTGGCAAAACCACGGTGGTCAGGTAACACCACGAAGGTCGGCAAATTATCGTTAATCGATCCCAATGCGTAGCTCACCCAGGCTCCCATACCAGGAAAGCCTGGCCGTTGGAAACCGGTCGCTTGCAAAAGCGTTGCCTGGGAATGCACGCCGGTTTTCCCCACCATGTTGTGGATAAAGGCGATGTCATCCACGCATTCACCGAGTGGTTGCACCGCTTCACTAATCATCTTCCCAGATTGACCGTGGCGGGAAAACTGAAATGGCGATTGCATCCAAGGGCCTAAACCATTTTGAAAGGCTTCAACGGGCTCTCCAAAATCGGATTCTTGCCCATGCAATTTTTCTAACAGCGGTTTATGGTCCCAAAGGTCAATATGGCTGGCGGCACCCGCCATAAAAAGTTGCACGACCCGCTTTGCTTTTGCCGGGTGATGCAAGACCTTCATGGTCCCCGTTTCTTGTCCTCCTGCATCGCGTTGTAACATTGCGGCCAACGCGAGTCCGCCAAAACCGGTAGCGGCATTCCCTAAAAACCCACGACGGTTCAGGTTTTTCGCAGCATCTCCACCCACCCCCGGCGGTACTATATTTTGGGGATTCCGTTTTCCCAAACCCATTATTTTTTTAGACATTGGTTCAGTCCACATAAACGAACTCACTAAAATTGAACATCACTCGGCATAAATTTTCGAGGCCGTAGGTAGTCGCATAATCGATCAACCGCTGTCTTTCGGAATCGCTCAGTGATCGTTGGGCAATCCATCCCATTGCTAAATCCACCTGCCCGGAAATCTCAGGCGATGCCTTCTTTAGTCTGGCTGCAAACTGCCGTGACATCTCCAAATTAAATCCATTATTTAGCAAGGACAATGCTTGCAACGAGGTCAAAGTCTCACTTCTTTTGGGGGTACTCTGGGAAGAATCAGCGCAATCCAACGTCGTCATCCAAGGGTCGGGTTGGGACCGTACGATAAAACGATAAATGCTGCGGCGGTGACTCGCCGAGTCCGCGGAATCAAAACGATGGTACTCAAAATGGGGTGAGTGCTCTGTCTTTTCCAATTCGAACAAATAATACCCTGGCCCACCCATCTCCAGATTCAGCACGCCGCTGGCCGCCAAAATCGAATCTCGAATCTCTTCTGCCGAAAGACGTCGGCGATTCATTCGCCACAAAAAACGGTTGGTTGAATCTACTTTCGCGTTCTCGGCATGGTGCGCAGAGGCTTGGCGATAAGTCTGGCTTGTGACCATCAAGCGGTGCAGATATTTCAACGATTGGCCCTGCTCCAGAAACTCTGTCGTTAACCAATCCAGCAAATCGGGATGGCTGGGCCCCCCCCCCATACGCCCAAAGTCGTTTGGCGTGGCCACGATCCCCTCACCAAAATGATGTTGCCAAACACGGTTAACAATCGAACGCCAAACCAATGGATGCTCGGGGTCCGTTAACCAATTGGCAAGAAAAGCTCGCCTGCCCTGCTCTGACTCAAAATCTTGCATTGCATATTCATCATCGCCTGAAAGCGGCAACACTCCCGGCACCGCCATCGCCGCTGGCTGAGTCACCTCACCTCGTCTCAATACGTAAACATCACGAGGCACACCCCCGGTTGGTTTGAAATTACCCTCCGCTGAGAAATCCACCGCTGCGGCATAGACGCGTCGAGGTTTTGGTAACGCAGCTATTTCCCCCTGCAGTTGCTGTAGAGCATTCCGGTTTTTCGAGCGGCGTCGATTTCTGTCCGGGGTATTCAATTTCGTTAACAGTGCCTTGCGTTGTTTCTGCCATTCCAATTGCCGCGTCTGAATCTCCACCGGATCTCTTTTCCACGCCGGCCACTGTCCATCGATCAGGTTAGCTTCACCCCAACGCGTAGGTGCTTCAATAGAGTCGAGTGAAAAAACAGTGGCCTCTGGTGCCACATTGCGGCCTTGGTCATCGAGGACCTCAAGTTCCGCTAACGCCAAGATAAAATCCTGAGACCGCTCGGCCAAAGTCATCCCGGTAATTCTCACCTGGGCAACTTGCATTTTGGATAGTAGGGGAACGTGCAGCGGCCTGAGTCCGGGGTTAGAAAAGTCGCTTTTCGTTTGATCCCATACGGTGTTCCACTCATCTCCATCCGCAGAAACCTCCACTTGAAAGCGGATTGGAAAACCGAAACCGGCACCAATGTTCGCAAATTCATCGTGACAGGGATGTACGATCAGTTCGGTGATTTCAATGGGCGAATCCCATTTCAGCCCGACCCATTTTTCCGTGTTGGAGTTGTCGGCAATTTGGCTGTGGTATCCAAATTTCTCACTCTTTAGGACTTCGGCGTTCTCAATCTGTAATTTGGCATCCGCGATTTGATCCGAGACTCGTTGCAGCGTTTCCCCCCCCGCCTGTTTGATCTCCTCGTCGATCAATTGGTTTAGCAGTTTCAACCGCGCCACTTCAGCGTTTAAGTCTTGGCGTTTTTGTGCGGTATCGGGATGCTCATCGTAGGTTCGCTCGGCACGATCGACGGCGGCAAAAATTGCCTGCAGGCCGTAATAATCTTGTTGGGTAATGGGGTCGTGTTTGTGATGGTGGCATCGCGCGCATTGGACGGTCATACTGCAAAACGCGTTGAACGTATTCGCGACCATGTTGTCACGATCGAGATTTCTGGCCACCATGCCATCAATTTTTTCTTCCGGCACTTCCACATGCCCGATAAAATCCCAAGGGCCCGCGGCGATAAACCCCAACCCAACAATGCCATCTGCAGTTTCCGGAAATAACACATCTCCGGCAACCTGTTCCTGAACAAAGCGGCCCCAGGGTTTGTCATCGTTAAAACTATCGATCACATAATCGCGATAGGGCCAGGCGTTAGGCCTCAGTTTATCTTTGTCATAGCCGCAAGTGTCGGCGTACTGAACGACATCCAGCCAATGCGTTGCCCACCGCTCGCCGTAGCGAGGCGATTCCAGTAATCGATCCACTAATTTTTCGTAAGCCTGAGGGTCCGGGTCATGCACAAAGGCGTCGACCTCGGCAGGCGTCGGCGGCAAGCCATGCAGGTCGTAGGTAACGCGGCGGATGAGGGTTCGTCGATCTGCTGACGGCGATGGTGAAAGCCCGTGTTCATTCAATGACTTAAGAATAAAGGCATCCACACTTAACATTTCCGCGGCAGAGTCCGGGGACCGTCGGAACGGAAGATAGGACCACCATTGAAAATCAGCTCCACCGGCATCTGCGATTTCAAATGACTCTGGCCACTTGGCTCCGTCTTGAATCCAATCGCGAATTGCCGCGATTTGCTCGGTCGTCAATGGATCACCGCTATGCGGCATTTCAGCTTCCCCATCCACGGGAGTTACGAGGTCCAAAAGGTAACTGCCACCAGGGTCGCCGGGCACGACGTAGTCGTTACGAAACATGGCTTCCCGGGTCTGCAATGAAAAATCGCCTTCCCGTTCTTCGCTGTTGTGACAGGACAGACAACGTTCAGCCAAAATAGGCGCAACGGTCTCTTGAAAATCAATTTGGGCCTCGGCAGAGAATCCCCACCCCAATGCGAATAGCAGACTGCAAAGAAATCGGTGCCTAAATTTTCGTAACATGGTTACCCCGGCCGCAATTAAACTTTCGGCAACTGCCAAGGATCTCGACGCTCTCGATCGAGCAAAGCGTTATCCTGTGGATTCTCAAACTTCCATGCCACAGGATCCCACTGAAAACTGCGTCCGTGCCAATACGCTAAATTCCCCAGGTGAATCGTCGTTACCGTACGAGCTCCATACTCCACGTCCGCGACGGGTCTTTGGCGACTTTCAATACAGTCCAACCAGTTTCGGTGGTGGCCGGGAGATACGGGAAGATGAACTTCGTTATCTGCCAAAGGAGTTTTTGCGATATCGGGTGGATCACTTTTCAATAACCCTCGGTCGACGTGCAAGGTGCCCCTTTCTCCGTGAAAGACGCAGCCGCTGGGACCGCCGTGGACAATCTCTAGGCCGTCGTCATAAAGGTAACGCACCCCGACGCCACTCTGCGGATCAGCGGGGGGAATTATCTCCACGGGCCCGGACTGGTCTCGCCCGAGCGCCCATTGAGCAATGTCATAGTGGTGGGCTCCCATGTCGGTATGGCCACCGCCCGAATATTCTTGATAAGCTCGCCACTGCGGAAAGTGCTTATGCATACCTCGGGGACTCAATACTGAGTTAAATGCGCGACGGGGCGCCGGCCCTAACCACAAATCCCAATCCAGACCGGGCTCCATTTTTTCTTCCGCTAAATCACAAGGCACGCTAGGTTTACCGACCCCCACCGTGACCTTGGAAATCTTGCCCAAGCGGCCGCTGCGAATCAACTCCACAGCTTGCCGAAAAGGGCCAAATACATTGCTGCGTTGCTGACTGCCCACTTGCACGACGCGCTGATGTTTTCTGGCGGCTTCGACGCATAATTGGGCTTCGCGAATGGTTAATGTCAATGGCTTTTCGCAATACACATCTTTCCCTGCCTGACAGGCTTGGATTAAGGGAATAGCATGCCAATGATCTGGCGTCGCAATGCACACGGCATCGATGTCGTCACGGCCGATCACTTCGCGATAGTCAATGACGGCATCACACCCTTGGTAATCTCTCTTGCCGGTGGAATAGTGTTGATTGACACGATTTTGGAAAATCTCTCGACGACTTTCATCCACTTCGCAAACCGCATTCACCTGCACATCAGGTTGCTTCAGCAACTCGCCCAAGTGGTAATCCGATGCCATCTTTCCACAGCCAATCATGGCAATGGCGATGCGGTCGTTGGCCGCAACTCGGCGGCCAGACTTTCCTGAGCTTGGCATCAGTGCCGTACCTAGTGCGATAGATGACGAAGTGCGTAAGAAGTTTCGACGATTCACAAGTCCCTGTAACATAATCACCTGCTTTCTTTTTAGCTGCTCTAATTGTAAATCAAGCAAACCTACTCCGTGAATACCCGAGGAGAAGCGAATCCGAAAAACTAACCAACGAATCGAATCGAAACGCCTTTTTTACCGCCCAGATATTGAAATGAGTAGCGATCTTGGAGGAACCTGTCATCCTGCCGGGCAAATAGCTCTGAGAAGGCGACAGAAAGAAGGTCTTAAAAACGTGCTAGTTTTCAGTAGATTCAATCGGTCGATAGTGTTGAGGGGCATTTATAGCGAGTACTCACGCAGCTCGCCGGGGAAGCCTGGGTGCCGGACCGCGGGAGGGAGTACGATCGTGACCCGACTCCGAATCCTCGTTGAGATAACTCTCAATCATCTTCCCGATCACCGACCAATGAAAAGCCAGCCCCGCTAACACGGCAAAATGCAATGTCTCATGGGGGCCCCAAATTCCTGGAATTAAGGTCGGCCAGCCCAAAGTGTCGGAAATCGCACCCATGGAATAACAGACGCCTCCCATGATTACGGGGAACACCATATCCCCTCTGCCGGATTTCCAAATCAACCAAGCAGTCAAACCGCCGATCCATCCCATGCCTAGGTAAACCAAGGCGTTAGCCAGAGGTGAGACCTCATTGAGAAAAACGACTCTCAATACACTTCCTACAATCGCGATGGACCAGACCAAGCTTAAAACACCCCAACAACGCCAACCGCGAAACATGAGCGTGTGGAAAGGAGTGAACGTTCCGGCAATCAACAAGAAAATCGCCACGTGGTCGATCCTCAGCATGATCTCACGGGGTAAACTGCCGTGCACAAACATGTGATACGTGCCACTCACAGCCAACAAACCGACCGCGGAAAAAACAAAAATCAGCACACTCGCAAACTGCCCCCAACGACCCCATAAAGGTTGCAGCAGGTAATAGGCCAACCAGCCTAGCACCACCGCACCAGCAAAGTGCGACATGCTAGAAAGTGGCTGATGAAAACCCGGCAATGAGTAGATGCCATCCATGGACTGGATTAGATGCTCCCGAATTCGTTTGAAGTACTTGCCAGATGCTAATGCTGCAGCGGTTTCGGAGCAAGATCGAACTGATGGTTTCGACGCCCGCAAACGAGAACCTCTGAATAAACCTTTGCCTATTAGGTTGCCAGCAATCATCGCTTGGCAATTAACCGCTGCTGCGTGACCCAAGCCATCCCCGTGCAGATACCTCTCTCATGGAAACGGAGCAACATCCGAGCGTTAACCCAGGTCAATCCCCATCAAATAAAGCCAGTCACGATCCTCATGGATCCCCTTTTTGAAAATGCTTTTGTATCCCTGTTGGAAAAGACAACCCGGTAACAATTGGTGTATGCTTGTCAGAGATTCGCAGTTTTACTGGATTTTAGAACGCATGAGCGCAACCCAAAAAATTTCGATTTGGCGACAACTCCACCCCTGGTCAGTGTTCCGCAGAACAATGCGTGCGTTTCAGGATAACCAACTCCATGCGCGCTGCGCTCAATTTGCCTATTACTCCATTCTTGGGTTGGCACCCCTATTAATGGTTTGCATCTCGATCATTGCCAAGCTGTCCCTAAAAGGCACGATGACGACCTTCTATTCTGTCCTCGAACGGGTTTTACCAACGGATGCCTATGAGCTGGTGACGTCCCAAATTGCGAGCATAGAAACTGCGACGACCACCAACCTCATTATCACAAACCTTTTCATTTTTTGTTTTGCTGGCGCAAGGTTATTTTTAACCATTAGCGAATCCTTGAATTCTGCTTTTGGTCTTCCGCCTCGACATAAACGCATTCGTATGTTTGGCATGTCGTCGATCATGCCTTTGATTTTTGCGCTATTGCTTCTACTGGGGCTGCTACTTACGGCGGCTGCCCCGACCGCCTTAAATTGGATGATTCACCTTTTGGAATTCGAACAGTTCGAGTCGATTCTTCTGCAAATGGGGCGATTTTTTATCGTCATCAGCGGCTTGCTCATTTTCACCGCCACCCTTTACAGCGTGGTTCCCGCCACCAAGGTACCTTGGCGATTGTTTACGCCGGGCAACGTATTTGCCGTCACGGGCTGGATCATTGCGAGTCAGTGTTTCCGTTTGTACGTCGATAATTTTGGGCGGTATGACGTCACTTACGGCGCTTTGGGGGGAGTTATTGTCTTACTGCTCTGGCTGTATCTACTGGCAGCTTTTCTGTTTATTGGCGGGCAGATTAATGGTGTAATTTTCCGACAACTCCAAGAAGAGGCGGAAGGTAAATCCTCTCCCCAGCCCCTTAAACAGCCCACAAAAACCGAACTCGATACGGATCAGGATTCGCTAAATGAGCGTTCGTCATAGCGTGTAACTTGCCGAAGCATTTTTCGTTTTAGGTACACCAACGCTAATACGTCGTAAGTTGCATGACAGGCGACCGCCGCCAACAAACCAAGGTACAGATAAATCCCGGCCAACAGAACGCCTACCAAAGTGGTCAACATAAAATAGGTGAAGTTCAAGTAGTGACAGAGTCCGAAAAGCAGCGAAGCGATGCCACAGGCTGCCCACCATGACAAGTACTGAGAAAGCCCGCCCAGCAAGAACCAGCGAAAAAAAACTTCCTCGCCAATGCCAGCAGAAACGGCGATCAAAACCATCTGGTAAAAACTCATGCTTTGAAAAAGCGGTGCAATCGAATCCTCGATCGACCGCAGCATTTGCTTCATCAGCGGCACTCGGGGAAGCACACCGGCCACCACGCCGAACAGAGGCAACGCCAAAAGACAGCCGAGGAAGAAGTTAACCCAACTATTTTCGCCGAGCCATTTCGATGATGGTTGAGCGAGGTCATAGAAGTTAAAGAACGCGGCACCAGCGAACGCAGCTATAACCAGAAGAGACTCCATGCCAACTGTCAGCGCAGTCATTGCAGAAGCGGAAAGCCATGGTTCGTCTTGCAACGAATCCGGCTGGACCATGAGGGCAGCGTTCTCGTGCACAACGCTGCCATGTTGGTCCATCGCTTTTTCAGGTTCCGTCATAGCGACGCCTACCTGTTGATTCTTTGATATCGAGTGCTTTCGATATCAAGGGCAATCACGCCTTTTCAATTCCCAGCTTTTTGATCAAGCCTTCTGCACCGGGGGTCAAACCGCGAAGCTTACGAGCCAGAACTTCCTTTTCCGAGGCCGACGCTTTCTTGGCACGAGTCGCAATTGCTGCGACTTTACGTTTACGTTGACGACGACGTTTGATTTCTTTTTGGCGTTCGCTGCAGCCCATTTTTGTTCCTGATTGATGATCTTCGAATTTTTCGGCTTGTTTTGAAGGTCGCAGTCTAACGGATGCCCTGGTGGCAATCAACGACAAACCTCAGTCACTCAGGGGTCCGTTGGCTCTTTCTGAAAGTGAGCCCGCAAAAGCGGTCGCATCTCAGCCACCAGAAATGCCGATCCGGCGACGCACAACGAATCCTCGGCCCGCATCACGGTTTGGGTGGCCTGCCAAGCCGCCGTTGGATGCGGTTCCATGGACATGGCTGGCCGTTGAGAACGATCCTGGAAGGCCAAATTCGCAATTTCCAGCAACTCAGCCGGCTCGGTACCCCGCGGATTTTCGACGAACTTGGTGAAAATCACCTCGTCAAAATACCCCAGTAACCGCGACATCATGCCCGGCAAATCCTTATCTTGGCTGGAGGCAAAGATCAATCTCCGGGAACCTTCCGTCACGTCGTTTGCGTGTAATCGCGTCAACATCGCCAACAACGCGTCGACCGATGCAACATTATGAGCCATATCCACTACGACCCAAGGATCTTGGGAAAGCACTTCCCCGCGCCCGATCATGGCAAAACTGGCCATCCCTTGGCGAATAGCATCGCTGGACACGCGAAAGCGGTCGGTTAAAAGATTGATCGCAGCTACCGCGATCGCGGCATTGGCGACTTGGTGATGCCCCGCTGCATTCAGTTTCACCGCATCGAGCCGGTAACTGTGACGTTCCGGCAACATGCCCCACGTGTCAAAATGCACCTCGCAACTAGCCTGCTCGGCTCCGGTAATTCGATAATGAAAATCTTCATCCAGTTCCATCAGATCGGAATTGCAAACGCAACAACATTCACGAATTTCCCGGGCCGCCAAAGGATCTTTGACACCGCTGACGACCGGAATGCCGGCCTTGATGATGCCCGCCTTTTCTCGAGCGATCTTGTCCACTGTGGCACCCAACTGCTTGGTATGGTCCAAACTGATATTGGTAATAATACATAGCTCGGGGTGGCAAATATTGGTTGAATCCAGGCGCCCCCCCAAGCCAACCTCAAGAATGACCTTTTCGGCGCCTTGTTGCTGAAAGTAGAGCAAACCTGTCGCAGTAATAATCTCAAAAAAACTGGAAGGCCTTGAACCATCACCCAGCGTTTCTTTATCGAGTTGCTGCACCGCTTGCCGAGTCGTTTGCAATACGTCGGCCAAAGCCGCCTCACTAATGGGCTGTCCCCCCAGTGAGATTCGTTCACAAATGGACTCGATATGTGGGGAGCTGTAGACACCGGTTTTTATCCCCGCGGCGTCCAACGCACCGCCAATCATCTTGCATACCGAACCTTTCCCCTTGGTCCCGGCAACGTGAATGATGCCATAGTCTTGGTGGGGATTGCCCAGACGATCCAAAAGTCGCCGCATGGTTTCCAACTTGAAATGCCGCGGATAGTTGCTGGAGACCGTCCTTTCGTAATTAATTCGCTCAAACAGAAACTCCAACTCAGCCTGAAGCCGGGGATCTGAGGCAGTTTGAGAAAGATCGGTGAACATGCTTATTAAACGGGATTTAACGATTCGAAGGATGAAAGTACCGCAGGGAGGAAAAATACGTCCACTCCGTCCCTCCCAAACGGCTTTTCGCAACGGGAAAACTAACCCATTGCGGACGATCCGGGGAGGTCCCCCTAACGGTGGGTCGGTTGATAATACAGCAGATAGATTTTATAGTTAGAGAACTCGTTATGGCTTATTACAGGTTGTTTTTTTGGGCGGTTTTTGGGATTTCCACGCGTGGCTCGATGGCCGCAGATTAGGGGATTCTGGCCCGTTGTTAGAAATCCAACTGGCAAAGGTCCCCAGCAACCGTTCAATGGTAATACGGTCTCATTTTTGGGGAATCCGTTATATGCCGAACTGCGATTCCAGAAGGAACGTAGAAAATCCGGGTTTGCTCCCCTGAAAATGGCATTTCCGGTTACGATCCAAGCAAAATAAATGATCTTGGCGATCATTACACAAGACATCGATCGATATAAACCAACACACTTAATCATTGCGGGTCGCCCACGATTCGCAGGAGTGACTGATGGCCGATACGGCACCGGACAAGGCGCAACAAACTGAGGACGACAGATTGGTGCAAACCAATCCTGATTACGACCCCAGTGTCATCGTGGAAACACAAAACCTTTCCAAGGTCTACCGGGATTTCTGGGGCAGGCAAAAAGTGCGTGCCTTAAAGGCACTCGACCTGGAAGTCCGCAAGGGTGAAATTTTTGGCCTGTTGGGGCCAAATGGTTCCGGGAAGTCCACGACCATCAAATTGTTGCTCGGGTTGTTGTTCCCCACTAGCGGAAGGGCCCTGGTATTTGGACAGGACGCATCCGAGACCACCAAGAACGAGCGGATCGGTTACCTGCCCGAAGAGTCCTATCTTTATAAATTCCTCACCGCCGAGGAGACACTGGATTTTTACGGTCGATTGTTCGACATGCCCGCCAAGGTTCGCAAAGAACGCTCGGACATGTTGATTGAACAGGTTGGCCTGACCCGTTCGAAACGGCGTCAATTAAAAGAGTATTCCAAAGGGATGACCCGCCGAATTGGTTTAGCCCAAGCCCTGATCAATGATCCCGATCTTATCCTTTTAGATGAACCGACTTCGGGACTGGATCCCATGGGTACTCGGGAAATGAAGGACATGATCCTGGATCTGAAAGCTCAGAAGAAGACCGTGATCATGTGCAGTCACTTACTGGCAGACGTCCAGGACGTTTGTGATCGAATTGCAATTCTTCACCAAGGTGACCTCAAAGAACTGGGGGCGGTTAATGACTTGCTACAGGTCAGCGACGAGACTTCGATCCGAGCCAAGGGTTTACCCAAATCTGCTCAGCAAGAGATTGAAGAGGTCATTCGCAAACACGGCGGCGAAGTGTTAACCGTGGAAAACCCAAGAACCACATTAGAAGAGTTATTCTTGAACATCGTTCGCGAAAGCGAACAGCGTCCAGGGCGTCGCGTGATCAGCGAACAGGACGCCGAGAGCAAGGAGAACTAACACGTGGTCGTTAACGATTTCCCTCAAATCATGGAGTGGTTGTTCGGCTCGGCGGACAGCCCCAGCGCGATTTACATATTCTTTTTATTAATTCTGGCAGCAACGCTGTTTGGGTTATTTTTCGGTTATCTCGTGGCGGCTTTTCGTCATGGTCCCACCGAAGCCTTTTATGTCGTTGCCAAAGTCGTTTCTGGTGCCGGCCCGGATTGGCTCAGAATCTCCCCTCGACGGACTTTTGCCATCGCCAAACTGGCTGCCAAAGAAGCCATACGTCGACGCGTTATCTTGATCGTGTTTGCGATCTTTGCCTTAGCACTGTTGTTCGGAGGCTGGTTTTTATCCGGCGCCGAAAACCCCGAGCGGGTGTATATCAATTTCGTGATGTTTGGCACGCAAATGCTGATCCTCATGATGGTGATGTTGATCAGTGCCTTCAGTCTCCCGGAAGATATTAAGAATCGTACGATCTACACGATTACCACCAAACCCGTACGGGCGAGCGAAATCGTGGTCGGTCGAATATTGGGTTTCGCGGGACTAGGGACTGCCCTGTTGATTCTCATGGGAGTAATCAGCCTGCTATTTGTCTGGCGTGGCCTAGAGCACCGTCATCAGATCGCGGTAAACGAAAACAACGAATACGAGTTTGTCGAGGTCGATCGCAATCAAACCGGGCGTCGCGCTTCGGACGATGCTGTTCTGGAGACGCGAACCACGCGTGATTCCGGTCATACACACTTCGTCGAGGTACTCCGCGACGTCCGCGATAAAGACGCGCCCAAACCCGTCAACATGGATGCGGTGATTCGGGAGATTCCAGCGGGCGACAAAATTATTTATGAACGCCTTGAAATCGAAAACGTGGGCGGGCACACCCACAAAATTTCCGTTAAAGTCGATCGCGACAGCACCGCAGACCTCGCCGAGTTGTTGAAAAAAGCAGAGTTTAACATTTCATCCGCACGTGGATTTTTTCGGGCTCGGGTTCCCCAATACGCAGAAAAACTGGTCTTTTACGATCGCGATGGCAATGCCAAGTCACGCGGGATTAGCACCGGGGATCAATGGGCTTACCGGGGTTACATCAGCGGCGGCATTACTTTGTCACGTGCTGAATACTACTTCAAAGGTATCAAAGAGGGCCTGTTTGATTCCAGCGACAAACTGCCATTGGAATTGACGCTGGGGGTCTACCGCTCCAAGACCGGTGACATCTACAAACAAATTCGGGTCGGCCTGCAATTCGAGAGTGTCAACGAAGGCGAGGGCGCCACGGGTGACCGTTACGTCTCGGAGCAACTTGAGTTTGAGTCCGAAGAATTCACCGTACAAGTCAAAGCCATTCCACGCACGCTGCCAGGACAAAAATTCAGTGCTTCCGGAGAGCTATTGGAGAACGGTAACTTTGACCTCTTCAACGACTTTGCCAAGAACGGCAAGTTGAAATTGACCGTTCGCTGTCTCGACCAAGACCAGTACCTGGGGATGGCCAAAGCGGACATTTATTTTCGGGCCACCGACAAACCTTATTGGTGGAACTTCTTCAAAGGTTATATCGGAATTTGGCTGCAAATGATGATTGTGACTTGCTTGGGAGTGGCTTTTAGTACTTTCCTTAGCTCTCCGGTCGTTATGTTGGCAGTCATATGCACCATCATTTTTGGATTCTTTTCGGAATGGCTGCAAAAGCTCGCCTCTTTTGCCATCGAAGGCGGTGGGCCGATCGAATCATTCGTACGGATGATTACACAACAAAACGTCAGCCAACCACTGCCGGACGGGATTGTCAGTACCATTATTACTAGTATCGACTCCGTCTTTATCAACATGGTGGGTGCCGTCACCCAAGTAGTTCCTAATTTCAGCCGTCTCGATTTCTCAGATTTCCTGACTTATGGCTACTTCGTTGATAACGATCGCTTGTTGGTTGCTGCACTTATCTCCCTGGCTTTTTGCTTGGGGCTCACAGTTTTGGGTTACTTCTGTTTGAAAACTAGAGAATTGGCCGCATGAACCAGTCAAAAAGTTTTGTTCGCAAAGTTATTTACATCGCCCTCGTTGGCGGTCTGCTGATTCCTCTTTCATTGGTCAGCCGCCCGGCCACCCGAGACGATAAAAATGCCATCCGAGATGCCGGAGGTGTGCTCTCTGCCTTGCGCGACGATTACGAGTTATCTCAAGCGCGACTTTCGGAAATTGATCCGGGCAGTGAGACCATGAAACTCGCATCGCTCGGGTTACGCGGGGTAGCCGTCAATATCCTGTGGATGAAGGCGCTCGATGCTCAAGAGAAAAAGCAATGGGATACGTTCTCATCAACACTCAATTCGCTGGTCAAAATCCAACCCAACTTCATTAAGGTCTGGGAATACCAAGGACACAACCTGTCCTACAACACGTCGGTCGAGTTCGACGATTACGAACAGCGTTATGCGTGGGTCAAAAAAGGTATCGAGTTCCTTACCAAGGGTATCCCTTACAACCGCCGCGATCACCGCATCATTGATTCATTGGGTTTTTTCAGCGGCAATAAATTCGGTAACGCCGACGAGCGAGTCCAGTACCGACGTTTATTCCGAAACGACACACCCTTCCTCGATGAGATGAGCAAGTTCGTTAACATCAACAAAGTTAACAACTGTGATTACGGACCCGATCACTGGCTGCTGGCCTATGAGTGGTACGACCGGTCCATTCGCATGGTGGAAAACGGAATTGATGGCACGGGACCCGTCGAACGACGCCGCAAAGAAATGCTGTTCTACAATTACCGACCGGCTCAACTGCGGAACATGGCGCTGGCTTTGCAGTCTGAGTTTCGAGCCGACGAGTACATGGTCGATCTCTGGCAACGCGCTCACCGGGAATGGTTGGATTTTGGCAACCGGCCTTTGAACGTGATGGTCGGTGTTGACGTGACGATGGAAAGCCTGCTGAAGTCCGCTGGCGACGTGCAAAAATTGCGTAATCAACTGGAC
>CAJQPP010000087.1 GCA_905480235.1 uncultured Pirellulaceae bacterium | reverse complement strand
TGCCTAATGAAGTCCTTTTTCGAAACTTCAGGCAGAAGAAAAATGCGCAAAAAAAACTCTCTCTCAACGTTCGCTATGGCCGCCCTAATTGCGGTACTTTCGTATCAAATCACCTTGGCACAGACGGGAGGTGGATTTGCTCCTCAGCAAACCCAACCGACGTATGTCCCCAAAGCCCCAGACCAGGGTCCTGCAGTGCAGCCCGTGGGTTATCAGGAAGAAATAAAAGTTCCTGAAATACTGAGTGGCAAAACAAACGCGACGCCTGTTCCGGTTCCGGCGGTCAAAAACGCCGGCGCTATTGGAACGGTGACGCCGCAACAACCGGCAGAAATGAAGGCAGCTCCGACCCCTCAGTTTTCGCCAGCGGAATTCCAACCGCAAACCACCACGGCCGATCTCCGGACGCCCGCCACACCTGGCGACGATCAATCTTCAATGATTGGCACTCCGAAGCAAGCACAAACGGTTCCGGTGCAACCCATTCAATCGCCCGCGGGTGCCGAGGTACAACAGGTATCCGCCACCGAAGCATTAAACAGCTTACGTGACCGCGAGTTGGAAGCTCAAGCAGCTAACCGAATGGAACCTTACGACACGAATGATGTGGCAACCATCGAACCCTCACCCGTGACATCGACGATTCCTCAGGCGAGGACGAGCGCAGGATTGACGGTTTCTGAAGGCCCGAAATTAAGAGTCACCTCAAACGGACCTGCCAGCATTACTATTGGTAAGCCGGCTCGTTTCGAAGTGACGGTGGAAAATCTGGAATCGCGAAGTGCCAACACGGTCATCGTGGGTGTTAATTTCCCGGAGTGGGTTGACGTAACATCCGTAATGCCATCCACAGGCTCTAAAGAAATGACGGGCGACAGTGAAGAACCACTCCTGGTTTGGCAAATCCCCATCGTTGAGGCCAACACGACCGAAAAGGTCACCATCGAAGTGATTCCGCGTGAGGCTCGCCCCTTTGATATTGATGTCGAATGGACCTTCAAGCCCATCCGCGGCAAGACCACGGTCGAGGTAACTCAACCTCAGCTTTCGATTCAAATCGCGGGTCCAACCGAAGTCCAGTTTGGCGAAAAAGCACTTTACGACGTAACGGTATCCAACCCGGGCACCGGAACAGCAGACAATGTCATCGTTATGTTGCCCGAGGTTCTTGGTGGTGAACGAGCAAAGCTCGACAACATCTTGCCACAGCAACAAAAGAAGTTCCAAGTTGAATTGATTGCTCGCTCTGCGGGTACTTTAGACCTAACCACTACCGTGGTTGCTGACGGTGATCTGAAAAAATCAGACACACGGGAAATCATTGTTCGCCGTGCGGTGTTGAACGTCAAATTGGATGGACCGCCGATGAAATACGCAGGTAGCATTGCCACCTATCAGATTACTGTTTCCAACCAAGGAGACGCCATGGCCCGAGAGGTCGTGGCAGCCGTGGCGTTACCACCCGGCGTGGAATTCTTGTCGGGAATCGACAACGCAGAAAAAATTGATGGTGGGATCCGTTGGAACGTCGGCATGCTTTCGCCGGGTAACCAACGTACCTATCAGATGAGCTGTAACATGAAAATGGCTGGCGACATTACCGTCGACGCAGCCACCCGAGGACTAGGTGACTTGGCGGCTACGGATTCAGCCATCACCAAAGTGGATGCGGTCGCCGACTTAGTGTTGGCGGTTGCCGACCCCAAGGGACCTCTGCCCACTGGTGAGAACATCGAATACCAAATTCGCATCACCAATCGGGGTACCAAGGCAGCTCGTGTGGTAAACGTTGTCATGCATTTCAGCGAGGGTGTGGAGCCCAAAAATGCTGACGGCATCCCCCACGAACTCGCTCCTGGGCAAGTCACTTTTGCACCGATATCGCAAATTGAGCCAGGGCAAGACGTCATTTTGAAAGTCATCGCCTCGGCCAACCAGCCTGGTTCGCATCGCTTCCGAGCACAACTGTTGTGCGACGAAGCTGACTCACACGAAGTCGCTGAGGGTACCACCCGCTTCTTTGGTGAGGCAACCGCCGGAACTCCGGAAACCGCAGACAACGAAAACTCGCCCAGCGACGGATCGTTCAAACGGTAAGAGCACGAAAACACCCGGGTTTACCGGGATTCGTTGAGAGAGAACCGTCGACGTATCGCAGGATGCGTCGACGGTTTTTTATGTGAGCTCCCTAATTTCATGGCAAACCCCCTATAAAACCGGCAAACACCCCACGAATCGAGGCACGGCCGCTCATCGGGGGCAGGTAACCTACAGCGGGAGTGCAATTTCCCAATTGGGGGAAACTCCCCCAATTTGAATTAGAAATTACCCTTCGTATCTCCAGTGAGGGCATTTCTCCCGTTACGTATTTGAATCCAAACGGATATACTAGCGAGCTTAATTCGACACGAAATCCCATCCCCGAACCAAAGTCTCTCATGACCGAAAATCAGGAAAAAGAGTACATTCATTGGCAAGAATTAGCCGAACAGCTGGGTGCGGACACGACCACCGAAATCGACGATTATTTTGGGGGCACCGCCTCGTTTTCAGGGATCGAATTGGATGAATCCGAATTACCTGACACTTTGCCAGAAATCGCGAAGATAGAAACCGCGGAAACGGCTATTGCGATCGCCGATCATGAATCGCAATCGTCCTCAATAAATGCGACATCAGAATCACCAGATGACTCGCAAGCAGACCCGAAAATGGAATCGGCGAATGAAACGGACCTGGAAATTGGCTGGAGTGCTCCAGCCACCCAACCCGCCACGAAAAAAGACAAGCCCGGAAAAAACAAGAAAAAAATGAGCAAAAAACCGCCCGCCAAACCCGCTGCGGCCAAACCAACCCAGGAATCCGAACCCCAACCCGCAAACAGTCACTGGGACTCGCTTGCATCGACTTTGGGGCTAGAGGAAGAAACCGATCAACCCGAAACCCAAGAGCAAACGCCGGAAAAACAACCACCGCAAGCCAAGCAAGCTGCCAAAGTTACCAAGTCACGTACCTCGAATACGCCCTCAGAAGCTCCACCCCAACCAACCGCCCCGGCAGATCTGGGTGGTTTCGGGGCAGGAATTATCGACCTTGGCAATGCAGAACCGTCGGACGACGAGCAGAACCAAATGAACATTTTGGGTGAGATGTTTGCAACCTCCGAACAAGGTATTGAGGAACCCGATGCGTCAGATTCCGCCGCCGAAAATTTTGGCCAGCAAGATGAGGTTTTCCAAGACGATGACGGAGATGAGGACGACGATTCCCACCAAGATGCTCAAGCTAACGTTGAAGACGAAGACTATGTGGAATTCGAAGTCGAGGATCTAGACCCCGGCGGACGCCGTCCAACAGGGCGACGAAGGCCGAAGCGTCGAGGAGAAGAAGCCCCGCGTAATCGTCAAGATTCCCAAGAAGAACCAAAAAAAGAACGTGGTGGTCGCGGTCGCAGTGCGAAATCCCACGATTCAACAGAGGAAGAAAGCAAACCAAGGCGGCAAAGAAAAAGACACAGCGAGGAAAACGAAGACGTCGCAGCGGATTCTAGACCACGCAAAGGTCGCGGCGAGCGTAGCGATGCCTCCAACGAGGACGAACGACCACGCAAACGACGCAGCGGACGCAGTGACGCCTCCGAAGAGGACGAACGACCACGCAAACGACGCAGCGAACGCAGTGACGCCTCCGAAGAGGACGAACGACCACGCAAACGACGTAGCGGACGCAGTGACGCCTCCGAAGAGGACGAACGACCACGCAAACGACGCAGCGGACGCAGTGACGCCTCCGAAGAGGACGAACGACCACGCAAGCGACGCGGCGGACGCAGTGACGCCTCCGACGAGGACGAACGACCACGCAAGCGACGCGGCGGACGCAGTGACGCCTCCGACGAGGACGAACGACCACGCAAGCGTCGCAGCGAAGTGAGCGATGAGGTGGGTGATGACGAGGCCCCTCGCAAACGCAGAAGCAGACGCTCAAGAAGTGACAAAGCCGACGAAAGTATAAAATCTTCCGAAATTGTGGATTACGATTTGGATGATGAAGCCTTGGAAGGCGATGACGACCATGATTCAAAATCAGATGGGAAAGCACGGAAACTGCCAACCTGGGCGGACACAATCGATGTCGTTGTTGAGACAAACATCTCTTCGAGAAAAAAACCACCTCGTAAAAAACGTGGTGGTCGTCCACGCCGCGGCGGCGGCGGTAATAACAAAGACCGCGATCGCAGCTAGATATGGGCGGTTGGCAATCGCTTGATAAAAAGGGGAGTGGCCACCTCGGGGTGGCTGCTGTCCCGACCCAATAGGGACGGGCTGGGTCTACAAAGACGAGCCGTCGGGCCTAAAGACGTAGCAGATTAGCCAACGCTTGCCGGGCCACTTCCGGCTGAGCGACGATCCACACCGTGGAAATGGTCGCTAGTGCTAAAGCTGCGGTCACCAGAGCGACACCGAAGACCACGGTTTCTGATCTCATGGCAGCCAGTTGCTCTCGCAGTTCTTTCTCCAGCATTCGCCAGCCTTCAAACCTTTGCTTGTCTCCGACAGAAACCAATTGGGAATTGCTCAACCAGGAACTTCCCTCCAGGTTTAACTGAACATCCAAGGAAGGTAACAATAAGCTTTCCCCGGACCAACGTGCTTTCGGGTCAAGCCGAATAGCTACATCTCCCAAAATGGGCCTCAGACGTTGTGGACTGAGATTATAAACCACTATCCGCGGACGCATTAACAAAACGATGAGCGAAACACATAGCCCGTAAAAGGCAATTAATAAAAGCCAAACATAGGGCCCAAAGCGACCGGCCGCACTCTCTGGAAAAAAAAGTTCCATGGGACCGGCGATCATTAAACCACATATCGCAATGCCAATCGCGGCAGCATCCCGCGAGCCCGTCGTGACAAACGGCCGCCGTCTCAGGTTTAACAACCCAATAATCAGCAGGTAGACGCCCAACGGCGCGGCAATGATTGCAAAATATAGTGGGTTCATGGAGACGTCCGGGCTAAGTGGTTTACGAAATTATATCAGCCAAGCAAGGAATCCGAACCCGACCAATAAGCAGCCAGAGCAAGCCCGAAATAGCAACTGGACAAGCAGCCCACAACATTGCCCACAACGTTTAAAAACGACACCCAGAGCTGACCCTCTAAAGCTAAAAGTAACGTCTCAGCAGAGAATGTCGAAAACGTTGTAAAGGCTCCCAGTAAACCCACCGCAAGCAATAGATAGGCTGTATCCACCTGCTTATGGAGCCCGTACCCCAATAGAATGCCAATGACGAAACAGCCAACGAGGTTGGCAGTAAACGTCGCTAATGGAGCCGAGTACCCAAGCCACTGAGTGGCCAACAGAAAGATCCCATAGCGTCCCATTGCGCCAACCGCACCGCCGATTCCAACACATAAAAAATTCAGCAGCATGCTGGAGTTAACAATTGAACGATTGGATAGTTTCACCCGTGAATCTCAACGGGTCTGCGCATTGCACAGTCTACCAATTTTTTTTTCGGAAGGGCTTGTAGCGGTACTTTTTCTTAGACTTTGTCCGCTGGAAACGACGGCTAATATTCCGACGCCTTCGCTTGCCGTCCCAACTGTCGCGGTAGGTTAACCACCAATCAATCGGGTTCCAACTCGCGGATTTTCGCGGCCCGTTAGCAGCGCGGTCCTGTGCCTTGGTCCGCAAACCATCGAATCGACCAAACCGACTTGAACCGCAACAAACACAACGGTACTGGCCAACCCAAGAGATCGTACCGAACGTCAAAACCTTGAGGAAACTCTCCATATGAGGAGTCCCTAAGCTTAGGAAGTGGTATTCCATACGACAGCACTTGCTGCATTGGAGCCGAGGAGTGTTCTTCCTGCTTCGCTTTTTGGCTTGTTGAAGCATCTAATTCCGGTTCGTAGGCTTGCCCAACACGGAGTGGGGATGTGAGGGCGTCAAGGTGAAAAGATTCGACAGGGGGCTCAATTTAACCACTCCCCCTATTTTACCAACTAGGCAAAAAGGAGACCACTGTCCGCTCGCCAATTCACCTAGTTAACTTTCTTAAATCAGTCACTACCCCTAAAAGACGGATAACCGGACACCTAGCGAAAGCCTCGTCTCAAAATGATGCCCGAACGCCTCAGTAGTGATAGCACCTCTCTTAACCGTTTAACTAGCCTAGCACCCGCAGATAAAACCCGACTCAAGCCAAATCTCGCAGAACTTTTTGAAGAATTCCCCCATTTCGGTAGTACTCGATTTCCACGGGCGTATCAATTCTCACAGAAACCGTGAAACGGATTTCGGAACCATCTTGTTTGTGAGCCACCACTTCAATCTCACTGCGAGCCTTCAAATCATTATCCAGTTCCGGAATACTAAACGTTTCGCTGCCATCGAGACCAAGTGTTTCCCAGGTCGCACCGTCCTTAAATTCCAGGGGCAAGACCCCGACGCCTACGAGATTACTGCGGTGAATCCTTTCGTAACTCGCGGCAAGGACCGCTTTTACGCCCAACAGTAGAGTCCCCTTTGCAGCCCAATCTCGGCTGCTGCCAGTTCCGTACTCTTTGCCCGCCAATACCACCAAGGGAGTATCGGTTTCCTTGTATTGCTCGGCTGCCTCGTAAATGGAGGTGACTTCCCCCGTGGGCAAGAAAGTTGTCCAGCCACCTTCGGTACCCGGTGCCAATTGATTACGAATGCGAATATTGGCGAACGTTCCTCGCACCATGACTCTGTCATTCCCACGACGTGATCCGTAGCTGTTGAAATCCCTTGGTTGAACTCCATGGTCGGCAAGGTATCGACCCGCAGGGCTATCTTGAGCGATGGAACCGGCCGGAGAGATATGGTCAGTCGTCACCGAGTCCCCTAACAGGACAAGGCACCTGGCTCCCGAGATAGGCGTGATGTTCGGCACATCGCAGGTCATATCCGTCATGAAGGGCGGTTCCTGAATGTAGGTACTGTCTCCATCCCATTCGTACATTCCGCCGGAGGTGATTTTGATGGCATTCCATGCCTCGTTTGATTCAAAGGCATTTCCGTATTGGGTGACATACATTTCCGGTTGAATGCTGGCCTGCACCACCTGGGCAATCTCAGCCTGGCTCGGCCAAATATCTTTCAACAAGACGTGATTGCCGTCCGCGTCGCTCCCAAGGGGTTCGGTGACAAGGTCAATGTCGGTGGTACCCGCTAATGCATAAGCGACCACCAAGGGGGGACTTGCCAGGTAATTAGCCTTGGTCAGCGGATTGACGCGTCCTTCAAAATTTCGATTCCCGCTCAATACTGCCGACGCAATCAAATCGCTTTCCGTTATGGCGGCAGCCACGGGTGCAGGTAACGGCCCACTGTTACCAATGCAAGACGTGCATCCGTAACCGACGGTTTGGAACCCAAGTTGATCGAGGTCGTCATTCAACCCAGCTTTTACCAGGTAGTCCGTCACGACTCGAGAACCCGGCGCGAGACTGGTTTTGACGTAGGAGCTGACTTCCATACCCTTTTCGCAGGCGTTACGAGCCAACAACCCGGCGGCTACCATGACCGAAGGATTACTGGTGTTGGTACAGCTGGTAATCGCCGCAATCACGACGGCGCCATGACCGATTTCTGTTGAGTTACCATTGGCTTCCACCCGCGCCATGACATCGCGTTTTGCCTCGTCCAATCCAAACCCGCTAGCTCCGATGGGATCCTGCAGAGCCTGATTGAACGCTGACTTCATGTCCGACAAAGCGATACGGTCCTGAGGCCTTTTAGGGCCAGCCAGCGAGGGTTCAATTACGCCGATATCGAGCGAAAGCGTCTTGGTGTACGTAGGAGTGACCGATTCAGGGGTGCGGAACAGCATCTGCTCTTTAGTAAATCGCTCCACCAATTCCGCCTCTTCATTGGTCCGCCCGGTCCTTTTCAAGTAATCGATGGTTTCTACATCGATTGGAAAAAAGCCCATGGTAGCCCCATATTCGGGTGCCATGTTCGCAATCGTCGCCCTATCGGCCAGCGACATTTGGGTAACGCCCTCACCGTAGAACTCTACGAATTTACCCACGACTCCTTCGTTGCGAAGAATTTCGGTGACCGTGAGAACTAAATCTGTTGCGGTAGTACCCACCGCCATTTTACCGGTCAGCTCGAAGCCAATCACCTCGGGCAACAGCATATAGATTGGCTGACCGAGCATGGCCGCCTCCGCTTCGATTCCACCGACACCCCAACCAAGGACCCCTAGGCCGTTGATCATGGTCGTGTGACTGTCCGTACCCACCAAGGTATCCGGCAGCGCAATTTGTTTGCCATCGACTTCTCTAAGGAACACACACTTGGCAAGAAATTCCAGATTGACCTGATGGACGATTCCCACATTGGGTGGAATCACCCGAAAATTGTCGAACCCCTGCTGACCCCAACGCAAGAATTCGTACCGCTCCTTGTTCCGCTCAAACTCGCGATGCACATTGAATTCCAGCGCGTCAGCTGAGCCAAAACGATCGACTTGCACACTGTGGTCAATCACTAAATCCACGGGGATTAACGGGTTGATCTTTTCAACATCCCCACCCAAACGGTTCATGGCAGAACGCATCGCCGCCAAATCCACGACCGCTGGAACTCCCGTAAAATCCTGCAGTACGACGCGAGCAGGCATGAACGGGATTTCTACCTTGGCCGGTTCAGCCGCGTTCCAAGTCGCCAAATTCCGCACATCTTCTTCCGTAACGGTCGTTCCATCGCAGTTCCGCAATACGGATTCCAGCAAAAGACGAATCGAGTAGGGAAGGTTTTCGATGTTGCCAATGCCCTGCTCTGCCAAACGGCTAAGCCGAAATAAATGGGCGGAACCGCTGCCGGTATCGAAAACATCTAATGTTTGGAATAAATCACGTGCTGTTGGCGTAGTCATGGCAATCCATAATCGGTGGGTTGGTAACGTGTAACCTACAGTTTCCAATTCACCGGTGAGACTGTCAACGCCACCCCACGCAGCCTGTTTCGACGTCTACCTGCCCATGGCTTGCACGGCATGCCCCTCAGCATTCACGGCAATCCCGCCAACGGGCCCAAAACCTTGTGCAATGCGGGTATTCACGTCGGTCTGAAACGCGGCCCAATCACGATTGGTAACGACAATATATTCGACGAGGCGGGAAGAAGGGTTGGCGAATTGGTCGCCTTGGCTAATATCGGAATGGGCTGCACGGGAACTCCCCGCGAACCAGCTTGCCGCTAATAAAACGGTCATCATCAAGACGGGCAGCCAACAAATCGAATTATTTCTCATTTCCATTCCTCACATCACAATTAACTAATTTCGGTTTTCAACTGGGAATTCTGATCATAGGGTCCCTTCGATAACCCGCCAGTCAGTTGTAGCCAAAAAAGTTATAGCCAAAAAAGTTGTAGCCAAAAAAGCATGCCGCCCCACCGCTGATCACGCTCGGACAAAGCAGGCGTCCAATGTACTGGCATTTCTTACCGATACCGCGACTGCGGAATTCAAAATTACCAGGTATCGCTGCTTGGCGATCTACTCACCTTTGCCTAGGCGAATTCTGGTCCTCTCGCTGGTATCGCAACGCGTCATCAAGCATGCGTATCAACTCGCGCTCGTCACCGCCTTGATAAAAGACATTATCAATCTTGAAACAGCCAACCTCGCGTCCCATATCCATGACTTCAACCAATTGAGTCCGCCCGTCCTTAAAATAAAAAACGACTTCGGCCAAGACCTGCACGTTGGCGGGCTGCACGACGCGGGAAGATGACTTGAAGTAATCCACCATGGTGGACCAGCGCTGCGGTTCCACCGCCTTCGTGACGCCATGACCCGGATCTTGGAGCGTCACTTTCTTCAAATCGTTTACGTCAATTTGCTTGATGGGGTTTTCGTATCGAACTAGGACCAGCGTTCCCACAGCTACGAAAACCGCTACCAAACCGATGACTACCAAGACCGAGGAAATAGTTTTCGCGGTCGAATCCATTAGGGAACTAGTTATTTTCACGAATCAGTCCAATGGATTTGCAGATGTCCGTTCGGCAACCCCAAAAACCGTAAACGGGCCGTCCGTCTCCTCCCAATTTTTCTGCCACTCCTGAGGGCCGACTCCCAAACCACTCCGTACGGTAGGATTTGGAGGTATCAAATCCAGTGGGTATTACTTTCATAAAAATCAATCGCACTCCTTTCACCCAGGCTCCCGCGTTGACTTCCAAACCGGCTAACGCATATCCGTCTTTTGCCATGATCGAGTTTTCATCGGTCGGCTTGTCATAGATGGGCGCTATATCGGTCACAATGGCACCTTCTTTGGATGATGCCGTGATCAAATCCACACCGACAATCGGTAATTTTCCCGGGTGGAACAAAAAACGACGGGTCCCCACATCCTTTCCTGCAGAGATCGACAGGTAGGCGGCTGGAAAATTTAACAGCCCCCCTGTTCGAATGTGCTCACTTACGAGCACACCCAAATCTCGCAGATTTTGCCCAATGACAGGTTGCCTCTCAGTGTCTTTCTCCGATAGTTCAAATGGTGGTGTTTTCTTTTCCGAAAAATCGACCGGTCGCGTTAATAGCGAACCCAGAAAATCTTGGCTTAATACGCCCGGCACCATTGTGGAAGAACCATTGACTTTGATGTGAACCACGTAAGGTTCGACCACGAAAATTTGCCCGTGGGTGGATACGGAGGAATCTGTAATTCGATACTGACGCCCACTGAATCCATCTTTTTCAATCGATTTCCCATACTCAATATCGCCTAACGCCAACTCCGTGGCGTTCAGCATTTCTTTTGCTTCTTTATTTGTTTCCGGATACTTGAAAGCCGACAGCGAAAAATCAAACCCATTTTCACTGACGCTCAAGGTATCCATATCGACGTTTTTGCGGGCCACTCGCAATCGTTTCTTCCCCGGCTTGGGATCTCCGAGAAACGTTGCGCTAAAATCATACCCACCTAGCTGATGTCGATTCCAGCGATCCGCGGGCGAGGGCATGCGTTGGAGCCCTTTGAAGCCCAACCAGTTCGGGTACTTTTCGAACCAGGGACTTTTGAATTGTGCCAATTTGTTTTCTGAAGTTGAATTCTCCGCCAATGGAGGGGTGGGGTCTCCGTTTTGTTGCGTGTTCCCCAGCGATCCAATAAAGACCGCAAAGACGAAGATAGCCGTTCCGGCACCCGCAATCCGAGAGGCGGCTGGAAATTTGATCAGACTAGCGGCAATCAATCCAGCGCCGACCAAACCAATAGTTAGCCCAATGAACGAGCCAATATTATTCTCTTCTAATTCCGATCCAAATAAATTGACGCCTAAGAGATCCATTAAATTGACCGCCACACTACCCAGAGCGAAAATGCCACCGACCACCAACAAGATTCGTTGCAACGGACCAAAAGGTCCGGAACTCCGTTTGGTTTTTATTTCTTTTCGCCAATCTCGCACCCGTGCTTCTTGCAAGCTTCCGGGTTTTCCAAAGTCGCGAGGTTCCGGATCGGACGGGTTCTGAGCTTCGCTACCCCGAGCAGGGGCCAGTGGATTAAAATCCTGATCGGAGACAAACTCCTTGACGTCCGGAATTCCAAATGAATCAGAGAGTTCGAAGGACACGATTTTAAATCGATGGTCACATTTTTTGCATTTGGTTTTTTTACCAACGGCGCTCTCATCAACCCGATATTGCTTTTGGCAATTTGGACAAATCGCTGTAATGTGCGACACAGTTTCCTCGATTCGGGATTTGCTTGACTTGGTTCAACGTTTCCTGCCACCAGTCTACGTTAGACCCCAAGGCGGAAGCAAGAAACGAACTACCGATGGCGTTCCGCAGTCCAAAAACAACGCGGAGTTTGCCGAATGCGCGGCCCAGGAATCCCAGAGGGCTTGCGGACCGTACCTAGGCTTCCGTTTCAGCGTCAGCGGTGCCCTCAGACTCACCGGCGATTCGCGTCATCTGGTTGGGACTGGATAAGGTGAGTCGCCAATATTCATGAGCTTTTTGAACTGCCATCGCCAACAAACTGCCTGCGGGGTATCGCCCTTCGAAATATTCGCCAGCCGCAACCCCTGTCATCAACTCCATCGCTTGATGAATCGTATCGACGGCATAAATGTGAAATTTCCCTTCCGCACATGCTTCGACAAGATCGCTACGCAGCATCAAATCCGCGGCATTTGATTTGGGAATCACCACGCCCTGCTCTCCTGTCAGTCCGAAAAAGACACAAACATCATAGAAGCCTTCGATTTTTTCGTTGACGCCCCCAATCGCCTGGATATGCCCATGCTGATCGACGGCACCGGTCATGGCCATTCCCTGTTGGATCGGAATGCCTGTCAGGGCGCTTAACAAACAGACCATCTCAGCTCCAGAAGCTGAGTCACCATCAATCCCTCCGTAACTTTGCTCAAACGCAATGGAGGCACTAAACGCTAAAGGGTGAGACGTCTTCAACAGAAATCGCAATAGCCCACCGAGGATGTGGAAACCTTTGGTATGGATCGATCCTGACATACTGGCCGTGCCCTCGATGTTGATCAAACCTGCCCGTCCGGGCCCAATCGAAGCGGTAATTCTGGCGGGAAATCCATAAGTCAGTGGACCGGCTCGCATTACCGCCAGTCCATTTATTTGGCCGACTACCGAACCGGAACATTCGACCAGAATAGTACCCCGTTCCACCATTTCTTGAAAATTCTTGGAGGGTAAACTGGCGCGGCGTTTGGTTCGCCGCACGGCTTCTTCCACGTGGCTGCCTGTCACCATACCCTCACCCTGTTGGGTGCAGACGAAAGCAGCCTCCCGCGCGATATCGGCGATGCGTCCAAAGCGAGTCGTCAATTTTTTCCCTCGAGAAACGACTCTGGCGCCGTGCTCTGCCAAGGCCGCGACTGACGAGTTGGCGAACGGCAGCAAACCTTCCGCAGCCACCAACTGGTTGATGCCCTCTCGGTAATATTTTACGCCCTGCTCATCCCGCGGCATCTCGTGTTCGAAATCCGCCAACACCTTAAACAACTCACCGAAATCGGTATCGCTGTGGTCCAACCGGTAATAAGTCGAAACATCGCCGATCAAAATAACCCGGACTTGTATGTCAATGGGTTCGGGCTGAACCACCACGTACGGCCGCATCCAACCTGCTTCGGGCGGTACAATTTCTAAACGCCCGGTCCGCAAGGTACGCATCAGTGCATGCCAAGCCCCCGGTTCGCTTACCAAATCCTCGGTATTCAAGATCAAGTACCCTTGGTCTGCATTCAGCAAAGCGCCTGCTCGAATACCTCGGTAGTCCGTAGAAGCCGCGCCACCGGGTCCAATCTTTTGTTCCACCGTACCCAGCAGATTCATGGCACTTGGCAACGACTCCTCAACCACAGGACGTTTGTTCCGGTCTTCATGAGTCAAGACGATATTCACGCCGTAAAGGTCCGTGAGGTCGGGTGTTTTTTCTCCATTGGGATTGAGCCGATACTCAATCGCGTCGTCGACGATCTCGGAAAGGAATTCTGCGACCCCCCGCTCTGATCCAAATTCGGAAACCACAGGTTCGCAGATCGAATAAAAAAGGGACCGTGCTCCCCGCTCATTGAATGCATCGACGGCTTGTTGGCCTTCTCGGTAGGTTTCGTTGACCTGCTTGCCGACGTCTTGGAGGCGTTTTGCGAAACCCGGAAAAAGCTCTTTGAATTTTTCAAGCTGCTCGGGACTGGCTTTGCCTTCCTTGATGAAACCCTGAAACTCCTCCGGTTTGACCGGCTTGCCATCCACCAAAGGGAAAATAACAGGCACCGACACATTGCCTTGTTGAATGGAAACCAAGGCCATATTGTTTTCTGCCAGATCTTTTTCCAATGGCTCGGAGATGGCTGCAATCCGCACTTGGAACTCTTCCTTCATTTGCGTTCTTTCTGACGCAAATGGCTCGGAGTCTAACGCTTTGACCAACCCATTTTCGATGAACTTGGCAATATCATGAATTTGTCGACGGAAGGCTTTGGCGGTGCCGGGTTGCAGCGTAATTAATCTCGGTCGATCCGGGTGTTTAAAGTGGTGGACATAACAAAAATCGCGTTTGCATTCCGTCGTTGGAGACAACTCGGCCAATAGTTTTTTGACCATCGTACGACGCCCGGTACCTCGCGCGCCACGGACAAAGATATTCTGCCCCGGCGCATCACACAAAATACCGAATACCAGCGCATCGCGGGCCGTTTGCTGGGCAACGACCTGCTCGCCTGGCGTGACTGGAGAATCAGAGTCTCCGTCTAAAATGGACGGATCACATTGCCAACGAAGTTGCTCGCGGCTCAATTTCAGTTCATCTTGCGGTGACATTCTCGATTTACCTTTTGGCAAGAAATAGTTGCTCCAGCGAATCGCCGCTGCTCATCTCAATGAGTGGCTCGTTGCGACGAAATAACACGGCGCCATTGCTGCCCGCAATCGCACCTCCATCGCCGTTGATCTTCAACCAACATCCCTCACGGATACCCAAAACTGGTGTGTCGTTTTCCTCGAGATATTCCGTCAGTCGCGTGGCCCGGCTTTCGCCTTGATGCGTCGAATCCGGATTAGCGTCCAGATAGTGAGGATTGATTTGGAAGGGGACTAAATTCAATGCGCTGAAACTGGGGGGCTCCACAATTGGCATATCATTGGTGGTGCGGATGGTGGGACAAGTAATATTGGTTCCAGCGCTGCTGCCCATGTAAGGCATGCCGGCCAGCACGCGCTGCCTGAGCGGTTCCACAAGGTCATTATCGTAAAGCGTTTTCAGCAAGCGAAACGTATTACCGCCCCCCGTAAAAACCGCCTCGGCATCCTCGACCATCGCTTTAGGATCCTCGGTTTGATGCAGCGATTGCATGCCAAATCCAAAACTTCGAAATGCCTTTTCCGCAAGTCGCGCATAAGCCTCTCGGTTTGCCAATGCAAATGGGATAAACGTGACCGTCTTGACGCCTTGCAGGTGTTCTTGAATGGCATGTTGCGCGTGTTCTAAAAAGCTTGTACCGTGAGTACTCGAACTACTGATCAACAACAATCTTTTCATCCGTATTTTCCTTTAACGCTAAAACATTCGAAAATGACCGCTCGTTATCCATCCCTGCAAAAGCGTGCCGGCCCGAGAGGCAAAAATCGCCGACAGGGATGATTCGACACTTTGTCCTGAGTGGTCTAAGGAATGCGCACATTCTCGACTAACTCCTGAACCTCCTCTGGTGGCGCGGGTGTCACGCTGGATATTGTCAACGTGACGACGAAATTCAATACCATACCCAAAGTTCCAATGCCCTGCGGTGAAATCCCCAACCACCAATCTTCCTGGGTAAGCACCGGAGCATCGAAAAACATCGGTAGGACCTTGTCCGCCGTGCACATTACGATGTAACTCATGGTGAATAGCAGACCGGCGATCATACCGGAAACGGCGCCTGCTCGATTAACGCGTCGGGAAAAGATGCCGAGGAAAATTGCCG
This sequence comes from uncultured Pirellulaceae bacterium, assembly GCA_905480235.1. Classification (GTDB taxonomy): domain Bacteria; phylum Planctomycetota; class Planctomycetia; order Pirellulales; family Pirellulaceae; genus CAJQPP01. The sequence continues at coordinate 38,926 of CAJQPP010000087.1, read as the reverse complement.
GGAAGAAACTGGCCGCTGCCAAGCCAAAGGCAAATGCGACAACTTCCCCCACAAACCCTGGCGGATTAATGCCAAAATAACCAGCGACGACAATCCCGAATAAAATGGCGATACGCCCCATCAACACCTTTTCCGCTTCGCTGGCGTCCGGCTTTACGAAACGAATATATAAATCGTGAGCCAGAGAAGAGCTAATCACGAGCAATAATCCTGCCGCTGTGGAAAGTGCAGCTGCCAGACCACCGGCAGCCACCAAGGCGATTACCCATGGGGGTAAATTTGCTACCTCCGGGGTGGACAACACAATAATGTCTTTATCGATTTTTGCCATTTCGGATTTGCGAACGGGCTTACCATCCGCTTCGGTTTCTTGCAGCTTCAAGCTGATCGTGCCATCTCGATTCCAATCATCGAACGTTAGCAAGCCGGTGTTTTGCCAGCGTGTTGCCCACTCCAGCGGGACGCCAGCTTTGGAAGTCACCGAATACGTCAAATTTGCATCATCACCAGCTTCCTGGACCCATTGCCAGGCGGCCTCGCTTTCCCCGGGGAAGCTGAACGATTTGACATCACCATCGTGCTTCACCGTTAGCTCTGTGATTCTTGATTCGTGTAATGAGTTAATCAAATTAAACCGCGCAAACATGCCCAAGGCAGGGGCGGCCGTATACAGGATGGCAATAAAGATAATCGCCCAAACCGCCGAGTACCGGGCCGCTCGCACCGTGCGGACGGTGTAGAAACGGACGATCACATGGGGCAAACCTGCGGTCCCAAACATCAAGGCCGCCGTAATCATGAACACATTCAGTTTTGAGAACCGGGTAAACGGCTCCGTATATATTTCTTCACCCAACCCAGCCAATACTTCGTTGAGGCGTTGTGAGATATCGCCAAAAGCAAAGGCCGTTTGCGGAATTGGATCCCCCGTCAACATGCGGGAAATCGCCACCGTAGGAATAATGAATGCCAGAATCAAAACAAAGTACTGCACGACCTGAGTCCAGGTGATGCCCTTCATTCCGCCGAGGACTGCGAAGAAAGAAACAATCGCCATCCCAATCATCACGCCCATCCACAACTCAACCTCAAGAAAGCGGGAAAATACGACACCCACGCCTTTCATCTGCCCGGCGACATACGTTAGCGACACAAAAATCGCACAAATCGCCGCGACAATTCGGGCTGTTTCGCTGTAATACCTCTCACCAATAAAATCAGGCACCGTGTAATGGCCAAACTTCCGCAGATAGGGCGCCAGCAATAACGCCAACAATACGTATCCACCGGTCCAACCCATCAGGTAGACCGCTCCGTCACTACCAGAAAAACTGATCAAGCCTGCCATGCCTAAAAAAGATGCAGCGCTCATCCAATCCGCGGCGGTCGCTGCACCGTTGGCAAACGCCGGAACGCCCTGCCCAGCAACATAAAAGCCCTTGGAATCGCGAACGCGACTGATCCAACCAATGAACAGGTAAAGAGCGAACGTAATCCCCACAAACGCCCAAGTCCAGGGACGGGCAGGATCCGTTTCTGCGATGATGAATAGATGGTCAAGAAACATCTTATTCCCCCACATCGTATTTACGGTCGAGTCGGTCCATCCACAACGCATAGACTAAAACGAGAATCACAAAAACAAAAATGGAGCCCTGCTGAGCAAACCAGAACCCGAGACCCACGTTACCAATTTGGATATGATTCAACAGCTCAATGCAAAAAATACTGCACCCGTAAGCGACGACAAACCAAATAAACAGCAAAATAGAGACGGCACGAATATTGTCTCGCCAGTACATTTGCAATTCTGTTTTGCGTTGATCACTCATTTTCCATCCTGTTCGTTTTGTCGGCATCTATTTCAATGTTGCCATATATTGGCACAACCAACCGCAATGTGAAAGTCGTTGGACCTGTCGCATGATCCGAATACCCCCCAGCTTGAAAAAATATGGACTTTCAGAAACCTTCCGCTTCGCAATCACAGGCGATTGATGAAATCGTCAACCTCCTAAACCCTCAAACACGAATTTTGGCCGTCACCGGAGCAGGCATGTCAGCCGATTCGGGTTTGCCCACATACCGCGGCGTGGGGGGACTCTACAATTCAGGAGAAACCGAACAGGGCATGACGATCGAACAATTACTCTCAGGCAGTACCTTTCGCAACAACCCGAATTTGACTTGGAAATATCTCGGGCAAATTGGGAAAGCCTGTGGTGCCGCCAAATTTAATCGAGGGCATGAATTACTCGCAATCATGGAGCACCATTTCGAAGATTTCTGTGTGTTGACTCAAAACATTGATGGATTTCATCGCGACGCGGGTTCCAAAAACCTGATTGAAATACACGGCAACCTGCATCACCTGAAATGCGAAGCATGCGATTTCCAAAAACAAGTAGATACCTTCGAAGCAATCTCTATCCCACCGCTTTGCGATCAGTGTCAGTCCCTAATGCGACCTAAGGTCGTCTTATTTGATGAGATGCTGGGCAGGGACTCCATCGCACATTTGACCCGGCAATGGCAAACGGGGTTTGACGTGGTTTTCTCCATCGGCACCACCAGCGTATTTCCCTACATCGCGGAACCTGTTTTACACTGTCATCAAACAGGTAAGGTGTCCATCGAAATCAATCCGACTGAAACACAGGTATCAAACCTATGCACCTATCGATTACCTCTGCCGGCAACGATTGTGTTGGAAGAGATTTGGGCGCGTTACTCGAACCCAAAAAAATCGCCCTAGCAAAACCTCGCGTTTGATTTCGGGTACCCACATCAGACCGAAGTTGAAAGCAACGGCCTTCCACCACCGTCTACCCTGCCCCCCCTACGACAATAAAAAACCCGGACTGCAGGGTCCGGGTTTAGGCAATGAACGATTTGGTTTGGGCTAACGAGTTAGCGAGGCTTGGTCTCATGACCGGGGCGATAGAAACCAATATTTTCCAATGAGTTGTAGACTTCTTCCAAAGTCTTTTCACCAAAATTGGAGATGCTTAACAAGTCAGCGCGCGTGGTTTGCAGTAAATCGCGTACTGTAAAAATACCTTTTTCTTCTAGGCAATTCGTAGTGCGAACGGTCAATCCAATTTCCGCCGTACTCAGTTCCAATTTTTCTTTTTGGCTGCGTGCGTGTTCTTCCGACTGGCTTAACGGTACTCTAGTGCTTGACATGGGGGTCCCTCCCTTGGGTGAATCAGTTCGGCAAGTGTGCGTACTTGGGCCGTTTGTGCAGGCGTCCAATTTGCCCGCTCCTTGTTCCTCAACCGCCGAAGTATACCATGAAGCTTAAGCTGACGAACACCGGTATGGCGAACTTGCTGAAAATCCGAGCCTTACTCGAGCGACCTTGCTGGTCCGCCACGCGGTCGCCGGGCAAAGGTCTTTATCGAGCTAAGCTCCATTCCGTGTGACCGAACATGCAAACGATTCTGAAAAGACCTTCGTCGATTCGTAAAACCGAAACCCCACAAACCGCTAGCACTCCTTATCCCTTCCGCCCGTGAATACGACTGAGCACGATTTATTCGACGAGTTTCTTCCTGCAGAAAACGCCCTGTTGGATTCGCTGAACCCCAGCCAGCGCACCGCCGCGTCCCACGTTGAAGGTCCGCAACTAATTTTGGCCGGTCCCGGTAGTGGAAAAACTCGCGTCATTATTCATCGCGTTGCCAACATGATTGCGCAAGGCGTGCCGTCACACCAAATCGTCGCGTTGACATTTACCAACAAAGCGGCGGACGAGATGAAAGCTCGCCTGAATGAGTTATTGGATGAACACCATGCGTGGACCGGTACCTTTCACCGTTTTTGTTCTCGCCTCTTAAGAGTCTACGCCCCCCACGTGGGGCTGCACGAAAATTTCACGATCTACGATCACGGCGACAGTAAAAAGGTTTTGAAACAGGCGATCAACGATTCCAAGATCCCACTCTCGCATTACTCGCCGGACCAAATTCATAATAAAATCAGTTTTGCAAAATCCCATGCCTACCTGCCAGATTCCTGGTCTGAAGTTGCTGCCAGCCATTTGGATAAAATCGCTGCCAAAATTTATCCGGCTTATCAAAAGGCGTTACGTGACGCCAACGCCATGGATTTTGACGATATGCTGCTGTACGTCGTCCAATTGCTGCGAGAAAATCCCGACTTGCGTGAGGAATTGGATGCCAAACACCGTTACCTGATTGTGGATGAGTATCAGGATACCAACACAGCCCAGTATTTAATTCTTAAGGGACTTAGCCAGACCTATCGCAACCTGGCTGTTACGGGCGATCCCGATCAATCGATCTATGGTTGGCGGGGTGCCAGCCTTGGCAATATTCTCGACTTCGAAAAAGATTATCCCGAGGTCCAAGTCGTTCGCCTTGAACAGAATTATCGCAGCACGAAGTCGATCCTGTATGTTGCTGATCAATTGATCGTGAACAATCAACAACGGCGGCACAAAGACCTGCTAACAGATAATGAACAGGGCATGCCCGTTTCGCTGGTCGCTTATCCATCCCAAAATCAGGAAGCAAATTCCATTGCCGAGACGATCGCTTGGCAGATTGAAAACAACAAAAGAAAACCAAGCGATTTCGCAATCTTCTATCGCGTGAACGCATTTTCGAGGAGCTTTGAGCACGCTCTGCAGTCTCATTTGGTGCCTTACCAAGTCGTTCAAGGTCAGGAATTTTATCAGCGTAAAGAGATCAAAGACCTGTTGTCCTATTTGCATCTTTTGAACAACCCTAATGACAATCTCGCGTTGCAGAGGATCATTAACGTACCCTCCCGTAAGATCGGCAACGTAACGCTCAAGCGGATTCGCAATTTCGCTGAGAGCGAGGGCATCTCGATGTTGGAGTCCGCTCGGCGATCAGGCCTGAATCCTGAAATGTCGAAACAAGCCGCCACCAAGGTCGCCAAATTCGTCGCCCTGTATGACGCTTTGGCCGTGCACGCCACCGATACCGTCGAGGAAGTGATTGGCCACATATTGACCCTCACGGGGTATCGTGAGCATCTGATGAAACAGGATTCCGAAGAGGCCGATAATCGAATCGCCAATATCGACGAATTGCAGGCCGCCGCTCAGGAATTTGATTCGCAACACCCCCAAGACGGCGGCTTGCAGGCCTACCTCGAATCGGCCGTGCTGGTCAACGAGACAGATGCTTGGGAAAGCAGTGACAATGCCGTGACATTGATGACATTACATGCGGCCAAAGGCCTGGAGTTCCCGGTCGTCTTTCTCGTCGGCGTCGAGGAAGGCACGCTACCTCACGAAAGAAGCATGCAAGATCCTGCGCAACTGGAAGAGGAAAGGCGATTGTTATTCGTCGGCATCACGCGTGCCCAAGAAGAATTGCAACTGAGTCGAGCCCTCTACCGATTTCGCCGAGGCGCCAGTTGGCCCACCGTGGCCAGTCAATTCCTAATGGAATTACCGCGGGAAAAAATGACGATCATTGAGCCGCAAAGCTCTTTTGGATCCGGATTTGATGAGTTCAATCAAGAATCCGACGACGATGATGATTGGTTTTCCACAGACGATACGGTGCACGTGCGGACGGAACCCTCCGATCCTCAGCAACCAGAGACCCCACTGATACAAACCGCCTCCGAGATGTTCTCGCAAGATGAGGCAACGACCGAGCCTGTAAAACGTTTCCCGCCTGAGCAATTTCAGAACGGCATGCTCATCACACACCCCGAATATGGTGCCGGTAAAATCACCGCGCTCAGCGGCGAAGGTAAAAAAAGAACCGCCACCGTGGAGTTCTTTTCGGGTGAAGAAAAAAAATTCCGCTTGGCGCAAAGCCCCCTGCAGCCAGCCGGCGAACCCTAACCTCACAGGTTGGCGCCGCAGGTTCGCACTCACCAGATGTTAAACTGTGGGATTTGACACGCGGTGGTTCGGCTTCCCACTCGCGAATGACGGCATATAGAAAGCGAATAAACGCCTTCACAAACTTGGGAAATGTGTCACCTGTCTGGCGTTATCTGGCCAAGGGAACTTGATTATTACATGCAAGTCAGGCACGATACTTGCCACCCGAACCAAGGAAGCACTATGTCATCGAATACCCACCGCGACCGTGAGATCCTCTCTTCTGCAAAAGGTCCAGCGGGAAAGCTAACCGCTTTTCTCAAACTCTCAGGACCCGGCTGGTTACAGAGCGCTATTACGTTAGGCGGCGGATCGCTGGGCGGAGCACTCTATTTGGGAGTCCTCGGTGGATACCAGATGCTATGGCTGCAGGCTGTGGCAATCATCATCGGCGTGATCATGTTATCGGCCATCGCCTACATCACCCTTTCGATAAAGATTCGTCCCTACCAAGCGATAAATCAATACGTCAATCCAGTGCTGGGTGTGGGTTGGGTCACCGCCACCATCCTGGCCAACATGATTTTCATCCTGCCGCAATTCAGTTTGTGTTTTGATGCTCTGGATAACAACTTGCTGGCTGGATCCCTGAGCGATTCTCGCGGCAGCCAGATTGGCGTTTCTGCCGTTCTGGCGATCCTCGCACTGGCAGCCGTCATTATGAGCTTCCGACCGGGGCTAATGAGCCGAATTTTTGACATCGCGCTAAAAGTCATCGTCGGCTTGATTGTGCTTTGCTTTCTGTTCGTCGTGGTGTACCTGACCCGTACGAACGAATTGGACTGGGGCCAGATCTGGCGTGGATTCATCCCCGATTTCAGCCAATGGAACCAACCCGCCAATCAAATAGCCACACTCATTAACGGACTCCCCGAACAATGGCAGGCGTTTTGGAATGAGAACATCATCAAAAACCAGCGACAGGTAATTATCAGTACCACGGCAACAGCCGTCGGCATCAACATGACGTTTCTCTTGCCCTACTCAATGATCGCTCGCGGATGGGACAAGCCGTTCCGCGGATTGGCACGCTGGGATTTAATCACTGCCATGGCGATTCCTTTTATCATCGTCACCAGCTGTATCGTTTTAGCCTCGGCCAATGCTTTCCACGGCAAAGCGGATGAGGCCTTTCTGAGTAACGACCCGGTTATGATTCAAGAAAGCAAGATGTTTGCAGGTGCCATGGGCGTGCTTGAAAAACGCATGGTCGCCGAACAGGGTGAAAATGCATTGGCCGATATAAACGCGCTGCCCAACACATCCGACGAAGAGAAGGCGGCTCGCAAAACTGCCAAGGCTCAAAAAATTGCTCAATACGCGGCGACCCTACCACCGGAAGAACGAAAACTCGCAGCTACCTTGGTCAAACCCAACACCAATCAACTGGCCAAATCGTTGGAGCCCTTATTGGGAGAGCAAAACGCGAATCTGGTTTTCGGTTTAGGTGCCTTTGCCATGGGCTTTTCCACGATCATCATTTTGATGCTGATCAACGGATATGCTGTGGCAGAAGTTTGCGGAGCTTACAACAACAATATTTTGCGAATCGTCGGAGCCGTTCTGGCGGCCGCGGCAGGATTCAGCTGGATTTGGTTGTGGGCGGGGCAGTCAAAAACATGGCTGATTATTGTGGCCTCCACGTTCGCCGCAATCTTATTGCCCATTGCCTATTTCGCCTTCTTCCTGCTGATGAATAACAAAAAACTTCTAGGCTCCGAAAAGCCGCAAGGTTACCGCATGTGGATTTGGAATGCCCTCATGCTAATCGGAGTGGGAGGCGCATTAGCACAGGCGGTCCTCGCGACGTCGTTGCAAATTCAAAAACCAGAAACCGGAAGTATCGTCATTGGCGCTGTATCTGCGTTCCTGGTTCTGATGCTGGTTGGCTTCTCCGCTCGAATCCCGCAACAGAAAAGTGAGGCAGATCTTGTCCCAGAAGTACCGGAAGGCAATTGAGCTGATACAGGCCCAGCAATGGGACCAAGCGCATGAAATTGTCCAACACCAGCGCGAAGAAGTAGCCTGCTGGATCCACGGTTGGCTGCACCGCAAAGAAGGTGACGAAGCGAATGCCAGATATTGGTATACGGCGGCGGGAAAACCTTACCCCGACCTCTGCCTAGACGAAGAATGGGTCCAAATTCAAGCTTGGCTTACTGATGCCGACAGCTAGAAATTGACGGCAAAGAAATTGCCGCAAGGACCGAAGAAGTTCGCTTGATGATTATCGGCCGAGGCGACAACGCACACCAAAAAATACGCTGTGGTTGGCGATCGGCTCGGTTTGCCCCAAAGAGATATTACTGGTCACATCGTCGATTGACATTCTTGACATCCCCAGAAATCGGTAGTCCGCGAACAAATCTAGCTTTTGAGTGATTGGCAGGTTTCCGCCGAATATCAATTGGTAAGCGAAAGACGTAGAACTCACGCTGTAATCGGTCGTCGCGGTCGACATTTCCCCGTCGAGATAAGACATGCCGAGCCCACCCGCTAGGTAAAGGTTGCAGCAACGAAGACGCGGAGCGGAGAAATCATAATAGGCGTTAAACATGCTGGAGTAACTGCGAACCGCACCCGTCGCAGGGTCTTCGGTACGGGACCTGATCGTATTGGTATCCAATACGGATCCATTGGTAAAATTTGGGTTGTCAAAAATAGTACGAGTTGTGGTAACGCTATCCTCGGTGTAATACGCCGTTACATCATTCTCTCGAAATCCCAACTCCGCCTCCACACGCACAACCCGGTGAACTCGGTAACCAATGGCGCTGTTAAAGGCATAGCCTGCATCGAATAAAAAACCTCTTTCGCGGACAGTGCTGACTTCCGTCGTCTCTGCCAAAAAGTCATCAAACGTAGGGGGTGATCCCGGATTGATGATGTCGATAATGGTGGCGTCGGAGAATGACGTGGTGTTGTTGATGGCGTTCAGGTTGTTGTAACCGCCGGCGAAACTGAAATACGGCCGACTGCAACAAGGATCGCAGATCGGGCCATCAAATTGCTTCGCTTTGCAGCAATTAAAAAAGTTGTCTTTCCAATCATTGTTGTTCCCGCAACTGCCCAGTGGCTGCGGGCAAATTCCTTGCACACAACTTCCTTCATGATTGCATTGCGCCCAAATAGAAGAGGTCGCGAAAATCAAAACGCAAAGACTAAGTGCAAATCGGCTGATCACAACGCAGACTCCAACTATGGGATTTCCCAAAGAATCGAATAAAACGATAACGTTTCTGTCTTCGACATAATCCCACAGGCACATCCAATCCTCACCACCCGGCCTGTTTTTTCTGCCGCTCCCTCCACAACCTCCCATTCCCCCCAAACTTTTTCATGCCGCGTACTCTGCTTTGAAACCTTGTTAAGACTGCGTTCGGTGGATCCCCCGGCCCCAACAGCCGCTAGCAAACATGGCCGAAATGGTGAAACGAAGGCTTTGACGGATCTTTCAAAAATCTGTAGATAGTGGGACGACGAAAATGCAATTCGCCGCAATCGTCGCATGATTTCAACATGGAGCCCGATTTTATGCCGTTTCCCTGGCGTACCCAACGCACACAATTAACAAACGCTGATGGCTCAGTGATCCCGAAAAGTCTGCACTTTCTATGGGGATTCCTTGGCGACGACGGTCCGTTAGCAGAACGAGAGCAAACCAATTTCAATCGTTGGGAAACGTTGAATCCCGATTGGGATTTGAGTGTGCACAATCCACCAACGACTTCGGCAGTCGCTAAAGATCACCCTTATCGAGCCATTTACGAGGAGGTCCCTACAGCGATTCAACGCTGTGATTTAGCTCGACCTTTTTTGTTGGAAAAATACGGCGGGGTTTACTCTGACTTGGATGTCGACCCCTTTCAGGATTTGAATCGACTTTGCAATTTATTCCCGCACGCCGGGGTATTACTCGTCGAAGAGGTTACATTGACCCGCGCCAGTTCAATGCGTCGCGGAAAACGTCATGCCGTCCGCCAAGGTCGACCGGAGTTGAGGCTTCGAGTCGCCAATTTTTGGATGGCTTCGGTTCCCGGACATCCGTTCTGGCGGGATGTCATGGAGTTGGTTCAAGAGCGGGCCGACATACCTATCGAAGACGACTATGACGTGATCTACACGACTGGACCGGACATCATTAGCGAAGTCTATCATCGGACTCATCAAAAGTATCAAGATGTGGCCTTGGTTCCGCGTTCTCTGGCGCGAAAGTTTTTTCGGCATCGTACCCATGGGAGCTGGCGCGTGAACGAAACCGGACAACGCTGGGTTGCTTAAGGCGTCGATGTGTCTTATCAAATCCGCAACGCATTCTAGATCCCATGAATAATCTTCAGTCCCCCGGCTCCGGCTTGCCTCCTTTGGAACAATCCCTGCTTCAAATTGGCTTGAAGTTGAGTTCGGCATTTAAGTCCGACCACGGAGGGTTGCAATTCTTCCATCACGAGGCATATTCGATCATCGAATTGGTGGATAGCGTTGATTATGATTTTGCGTCGCAGCGCGTTTTGGTCCCACGCTTTCGCGGCATGGAAGATTCCAGTCGCAACTGGTCATTGTTTATGGTGTTGGATCATCTATGTCGCGTCGACCGGGAGATTCTCCGCACCATCGACGTTTTGCACGATGGTGTAGAACCACGGGGCGAATTTGATATTTCGTGGTTTAAGCCGGACCCGGATTGCGGTGCGGAGTCGATTGATGAATTTCGCGATATCGTGTTTGAATTCCAAAGGCTGATTGAAGCGAAGATACCCTTACGTCGTGGCCACCCAAAATTTGCGCATCCTTGGTTTGGCATCTTGGATTCTCACCAATGGCTGTGCCTCGCAGGTTTCCACCACCGAATCCACCGCAAACAGGCTCGCAAGATCGCCGCCATGCTGGGTCAAGCCTAGCAGGGCATTCGTCCGAATGCCTTTTGCGATCGTTGTCAAACGCTACAAAAACCATGCGCTTCGGGCCAGCGTTTCACCTTATCAGCGTAAGTCTTGGGACGACGCCGGAAAGAGCTTTCGTCTCTATCGCGAGCGTGATTTACCGGCCTAGTCCGACGCTTTTTCGATAAGCGGATTTTTGTTTTTCGATGCCCAATTCATTAGTGATTACCGTCCACCCTTGTGCAGCGCTGGTTAATGACTCTACGACGTTAGCTTTTTGCAAAACACTTTTGCGAACGGCTTCATCTAGTAAATCCAAGTATTGATTCGCGGAGGGTATGCGGAGGAAAAACATGATGCGTCGGCTACCATTCAATTCGTTGATATAGTCGACAAAGGCCGACCCATTTTTGGAATCGATACCTTCACCAAGCCACTTCTCCAGACTCGCCAAATGAACTTTACGTGACATGCCTGTATTTTCGGAGACGCTTGACAGTACGGAGCTCATTTGTTTTTCGGTCATCCAATCCATGACTTCGATGACGTCACGCATTTTTTTGCTGCTTGAGGAAGCGCTCACCAGCATGCCCGTCGATCCAGCCAACGGTACACTCACGTTCGCACCGGAGGGGAGCGTGTTCCATCTCTCCCGACTGGTATCAAACACATCTGGCCAACCGGGAATCGGCCCCAAATCGGTAGGCGGTAATGCTTCCACGCCATCCATCTCCAACCAGTGGTGATTGATGGGAACCACCGCGATGGCCAATTCGCCCCCTGCGTATGCGGCCAAAATTTGTTTAGGCGTCAAAGGCTCCTCTGCCGATGCAAGCTGTTTCTGCATGGCCTGCAGCGAGAGGATAAATGGTTCCGTATCGATTTGCGGCGTCATTGTTTTCACATCGAACAGACTGGAATATTTTCCAGAAATGCGAATGGCAGCCGCCACCCGCACCAACAAAGAGGCACTTGCCCAGTGCTCCTTTAAGGGAAACCCAATGCGTTTTGGAAGGTCAGCGCCTTCCAACTCAGCGATCTGTGCGGCCAAACGATCGAACTCTTTCCAGGTTCGAGGAACTTTGGTCCCTAGTTTTTCGAGCACATCTTTGCGGTACAGGGCCACCCACTGCGATTGCCCCAAAGACATGGCGATCTGTTGACCGCCCCACTCGACGGCTTGATTGCGGTCAAATACCAACAATGACTTGGTGCGGCCTTCGTCCAATCGAGAATTCGTTTTGGTAATTACTTCCAACAAATCGCGGGATGCCATTTCACCAAGCCGCCAGGATGGATAAATCAGCAGGTCGTTCTCTCGAGCTGCCTGATAGGCTCCATCGTTCAATTCCTGCCAGGTCATTTCGTTAATGGTAGCCACACCATTACGCCGGGAACCAAATTGACGTTTGAGCACGGTCCCAAGTTTCTGGTCATCAATAATTAGGACATCCAGCGACACACTGCGGACTGGCTTTGCCGCCACTTCCATTTCTTCCACTGCCCCTCCACCTGCCCCACACCCAGTGGAACCCAGTAGCATTAGGCAACCGAACAGAAAAAAGCACTGCGTTTTCAAGCGACTCATACTTATCCCAATAAAAAAATGGCAAACCCAACCGGCAGTCACAAATAACCTAACGGTCGAGAACGATTTGCGGAATGCAGGCTAACACTTACCAATCTAAATAATAGTAAGAATACTTATTCATAATTTTTGCGTTGGAGTATCTAATATTTTCCTCCCCTTATATCATTTCGCGTCCTATGTGGTGGGTGATTCAGATCGGATGAGTTCAAGCAGAGTGCGTAAAAAAGAAACTTCTTATGGGACCGCCTGTTGTCTGTGGGCCTTTATGATGTTTGTGATTTTAGGTGGGCTTTTTGTCTGGTACGTCGTTGATGGTCTTACAGGGCCATGAACTAATCTCTGAACTCTGCCGTAGATGTTCGCGGTTGCGTCCACACCACCTCGCCTGTTCTCAACAGTCTGGCAGGTTGATTGAATGAACAAAAGCTTCTATTCCCCCCGAATTCGCCGATTCAAAGGGTGATTGCCAACGAGTTCCCAGCCTGCCTGTCGGGTTTTCCGACGTTCGCCAGGCCCGGCATCCCGCCCCTTCTCAGCGACCGGTTTCAAGTCACCAAAAAACTCGATCATGGGTCGGCGCCCTCGGAACGAGTACCAATCGGATATCAACCTAACCACGGCATTTTTACCAGGCATCTTAAAGCGATCGCCTTTTTGCAGCACTAATTCATGGGCCCCGGTCCAACCGAACCAGTTGTAAGCAGCCGTGTGCGCCGGGATCCAGTGTGGCTGGCCCCGATGATCCATCAAACAAAACTCTGCCCAACAGTGATTGGGCACCCAGACCAATCGGGCAGGAATTCCCGCAGCCCGACACAACGCAATAAAAACACCCGCTCGCTCTTCGCAATCGCCCACCTTCTGGTCGATGGCCTCGCGAACACTCGTGTACTCGCCTCGCTTGCCCTCAATATTTTCCCATACCCAATCGTAAAAACGCCTTGCCTTATCCCAAGGTAGATCGTGTTTACTGGACAACGCGCTCACGATCTTTTGAACACTGTTCCAATCACTTCGTATACCCGGGCTGTTTCCCAGCCCTATCTGGCGTAACCCATTTCCTACCGATTGCTCAATTGGGAATTGTGTTTTGTCGTAGTGTGGACAAAAACGAGAGATCCTTAGCCGATACACGGCCTTGGCTTCGACATGCTGGCCACGTTCCAGTCGTGGTGCACTGACCTGCAATTGCCCCACCGTGTCCGACAATGGCACGACCTGGGCAGTGCACCCGTCAGATTTTTCAATTCGGAAATCCAACACCTCTTGTTCCGGAAAGGCAACGGGCGCAACAGTGGATGATTGGAGATTAAGGACTTCGCCATCACTGCGCCAGCGCACACCTACCTCCAGATCAAATTCCCTGCCATCCACGATACCCTTTTGATCAGAGGGCTCGTTTTCCCAAACCCAGACCCCGTCAAATGCGACGGGCGTCACACTGTAAACCGGAGGTAATGGTTGTTGCGAGGCGCAAACCAGTGGCCAGAGGCGACGCTGGGGTAGTCCGATCACCGCTGCGGTTGCCAGCAGGGCGTTTCTTCTAGATAAAGTCATGGAAAATTCCGATCGCTCTGTTACCCCACTTTCGTTTTACCGATCCAGCAACAGAAACTCAACTTAATTTACCGTAAGACATCCCCAGCGGACGTTTTCCGAGCAAATTGGACTGGTCAGAGGAAAAAATATTGTTCATTTTCATTTCCAACCAATGGCAAGTCACCCGACGGAACTCTCCGTTGCTTAGCTAGCCTCAGCAAACGAAGCAGTCCCGATTATGAGCCATCCAGAAATTGACCTCGCACAATTGCAAAAAATGGCGCAAGTCAATCGCCAAGTCATCCATCGATTAAAAGAACGTGTTTCGATTTTGGAAACCGCATTAGGACTGGTTTGCGACGACCCGCAGATGGCGTGGTTGTATAGAAATCGCTCGGAACGTATGGACGCTACACTTCCCCTGTTTCCAAAAGCACGCGCCGACTTCCATTTGGCAAGATACCAATTCGCGGCACAGCATGTGGCAGATAAATCGGTGGCTGATATTGCATGCGGCACGGGGTATGGAGTCTCCTACCTACGAGAATTCGGTAAAGCCAGCCAAATCGTGGGGATTGATTGCTGCCCTCAGGCTATCGAATACGCGAGAAACAAACACCAACCCGCAGGCTGTCGATTCGAGACGGCAGATGCACTACAAACCGGCTTACCAGACGCCGCCTTCAATGTCGTTACTTCATTTGAGACCATTGAACATGTAGAAGATGAGCAGGGTTTACTGGATGAGTTTGCACGCATCCTGCAACCGGGCGGGACGTTAATCTGCTCCACGCCTAATGGATGGCCATTGGCAATTGCGCCGCATCACGTTCGCGTTTACGACCGCCAATCGTTTCTATCCGCATTAGAAAGTCGTTTTGAAGTTTTGGAGCTGTTTAATCAAAATTCAGGCAGCGACTTTAAATACAATCGTGGGCAGGCTCAGGGAATCATTCCGACATGCGATGAGAATCAGGAACTCGCAGAATGTTTCATCGCCGTCGCTCGCCGCAAATAACAGGTGCCAACACTCCCGGTCGTACCCATTTGTAGGCAACTCGTTATTGTGTTGGCCCATTGAACGCGGCGGCTTTTCAGTTCGCCGGATGTCCCATTTCTACATGTAGGACTGCAGGTTACTGATGTACATGGAATACAACCGCACGATGAGAATGCCAATAAAAATGGCAACCGATCCAAACACAATAAAAAACAGAATCTTGGTAATAATCGCCAAGTTGTGCTCGGCTTGAGTCGTATACTCTTCTGCCAAGCGGGTCATCGATTCGGGAATATTGCCCGTCATTTCTCCGTTCTCGAGCTGGATCAGAAAATCCTCCGGGAACGCGTCCGTGGCTCGCAACACTTCGGTTATCTCAACCCCGTCCTGAATATCTTCTTGGACCGTCTCTTCGAACTGTTGATAGTAGTGATTTTGGGTTGCTCGGAACGCCAATCCGACGCCCCGCATCGTATTCATGCCCGCTTCCATAGCGGCTGCCAACACCCATGCAAATCGAGCCAAAGAAAAGATCTGTATGGTCTTGCCGACGAGCGGAATGGTGCCGGCAATTTTCATGGGGTAATCACCAAACCACCCTTCCTTAGATCCCAAAATCAAAAAAATGATTCCACCGAAGGAGAATAAAATAAACGTTACCCATGCCCAAAAGTACTGGGTGGAAGACCAACCAAACCCCAGCCAGTCAATCGGTTGATCAGACACCCATCCCATGATCAGGATTAATGCGCCGATTACAAAAACGGCACCCACTAATTCCATAACTGGCCAGGCGAGTCGGCTGATCATGTCCCGACGAAATCCCACGATCGTTTTGTAATGTTCGGCCAACAATTCGAACGACCGTTCCAAACGCCCGCCCTCTTCACCCGCCTCGGTTACGGCGATAGCGAGCTCTGGAAAATATCCATCGGTGGCTCGCAATCCCGCCGCTACCGTTTGTCCATCGCCAATCTGTTCGGCCACTTTTTGCAATTCGATTTTGTGCCGCGGCGAACCATGCTTCGCTTCGCGATCCCAAATCGCCTTAACGTTAAGCCCCGCTTTGTAGGCAGTTCCTACTCGGTGACACAAACTCGCCATTTTCGCGGTGGAGATTTTTGACATGGGGGGTCCATTTGAACGATTATGCAGGGAGCCGACGGCGTGGCTTTGAGGAGTCGGTTAAATTATTCGCTAAAACACGAAAAATTGTGAGTGGGCGTTTCACAAAAATCTGATTTGACGGGTTTCCCACGTAAATGATTGGCTTGCTTTGGCGAATGACCGAGATTAGCGGATAAAAAGTCCGGCAGATTTGCCGATAGACAATTGGGGGCGTGCTTCGAAGCCCTGATTTTGTTTACCCAAAAACCAGACCGACGACGCATCCCAGCGGTGAATCTGACCGCAAGAACGTGTCCCAAACGGGTGAACCGGGTACAATAGAACCAACCAAGTTTTGGCGTCCACACGACGGAAACACAATGATCCCGACTAACGATATCCGCAAAACATTTTTTCTGATACTGTCAGCCCATTGCTGCTGGGCTTTGACTGGTCTCTCCGTCAATGCTGACGAGACACTCCTCATGGATACGGTGATTTTGAAAAATGGCGGCGTGATCCACGGGACGGCCAAAGAGATCACCGAAAATAAGCAAAGGCTGTTCTTGGTAAAAACCGCTGACGGTACATTGCTTAAGCTAAAACGCGGGCAAGTAGAACAGATTCGCAAACCGACCGATGCGATGCGGGAATACATCCAACGCAATGAAACTCTGGCAGACACCGTGGATGGCCATTGGGAACTACAACAATGGTGCGTTGATAATCAAAGACGTGACCCGAAACTTCAAGCTCGACGTGAGTTTCATCTTTTGCGGATCGTAGAATTAGAGCCCGATCACGAAGACGCTAGGGCCCGACTCGGCCACAAAGAAATGAATGGCATGTGGGTTCATTGGGACCACTTCATGCTTAATCACGGCTACGTCAAGGACGGTCGCGGTGTCCAACGACTCCCGCAAGCAATTGAGATGCATGAGCGGGAAGAAGCAGCAGATATGCTGGTCACCGAATGGAATAAAAAGTTAAAAAATCTGTTGACCAAAATCATCAAAAGAAACGATCAGGCTGCCTTGGCGGAGTTTCGCAATATCAAAGATCCGAATGCGGTTCCCGCTTTAATGAAGGTCTACCAAACAGACGGCCGTTTGGATGCCGCGGCTAGACAACAGATCATTGATATATTGGGCCAGATTGAATCCTACGCATCGCAAAATGCCTTGGTGAAAATCGCCACGACCGATAACAGTCTGGATTTAGCAGAACGTGCTATCAATGCCTTGCAACAAGATCACTTCGATCGTGACAGGGTCGTTCGCACCGTATTGCATTGGTTAAGACCTTCTGCCAGCACCACCGTCAATGTCAACACGCAGGTAAATCGAGCAGCCTGGCTGATCGGCCGCCTGGAGTACCAGGGGGCAACCAAAGAGTTGATCGAGGCATTGGTCACCGAGCATACCGTCCCTACGGGCGCCGCCAGTGGCAATATGTCACTCGGGCAATCTTCCGACGGAATCGGATTCTCACCTGGCAAAAAGAAACAAACGGTGGTTAGGCCCTTTCAAAACAGAGCCGTTTTAGACACGCTACGTTTGGTAACCCCCGGCGGAGTTGATTTTGATTACGACGAAGTGGCTTGGATGGATTGGTACATTCGTGCGAATACTCCGGGAGCTGTACTGGTTGGACGAGACCCATAAATTATCGGGGACAGCAATCGACACTCCTACGATTTTTTCACCACCATCTTTCATCCCATTTTGAGCTCGCCACAGTGTACCGCTTAAAGCGATCCGCAATTTTCCTGCTCGCTATCTCCCTTGTTTTTGGAGGTTTCATCTCGCTGGTGGACACCCACAGGAACTGGAGCCGTACTTTGGGCTGGAGCCGCACCGAGGGGACCGTAAAGTCTTTCGAGACCTTTAAAGTTAAACGTGATCGATGGCGCTATGACCTACAGTTCAGCTTCGTATTGAATGGGCAAGATTACTCGGGCGAATTGATAACCCCAGCTCATGAAGATGGTACCTACATCGACAAATCTGAGTTGCTGAGGTACCGCACCGCTTTTAAGCCGGGAAAGAAAATTGAAGTTTTTTATTCCCCAACTTCCCCTGATCGTGAAAGCTACGTGGAGACCACCGCGTATACCGATTTTGGCCTACCCGCAGCAGTGTTCTTATTAGGTCTCTGGGTACTTTATCTGCTCCGCAAAACTCGCGTCCGGAAAATACCCAAACGGGTGCTGGAAAACACGCCGAGCGACCAGGACCCTTATTGGCATACCATCTATCAAACAGCCCTCGACAAGGAGCAAATCGAAATAAAAGGGACCGCGTGGTATTCCAGAGCGGCGGGACTAACCCAGTGGCCCAACAGTCGCGTGGGCATCGTCGCCACTCCCAACCACCTGGCAGTGGTCAGAGGCCCCTTTACATTTACTGGTACCGCTGCGGCATTAATCACGCTTGTCTTGGAACTTTACGTTGCTCGACTGCTTGCGTTTTTTCACGGCTGGGGTTTTGCCCGCGAATGGGTTAGCCGCAAACGCACATGGACCATTTTTGAGAATCAAGGCAATCCATTGGATTACACCAAAACATTAACTTCGGCCTCTGTCGTACCAATCGATGAAATTATCATTTATGGCTACGATCAAAAACACCATGAGCTTTGGTTTCGCCTGCCCGGTCGCCCCGTTGATGACTCCATCAAACTAGCGCCCCGTCTATCGCATGAGATTGAGACCTTCATCGGGTTTGTGCAATTGATGCAGCGTGCCAATGAGATATCAACACCCGATGAAATGTCCGTGGACGTATCGCCTTTGCAACCCTGATCATTTGGGAAATGGTCGTAGGATCAACTGCTCATCGAATCCCTGAATTTTCATCAAACGGTACAACCACTGACATGACTCTCTGGACTCACCCCTCAGAGTGATGAAGCCATTAGTCTTGGTCGCCAAAAACCCGAGAACATCTTTATAACGGGCCCCGCCCGGAAGAAAATTGGGATCTTGAAACCGAGTGACCTGAGCAAACCGGAATCCATTCAAAGGACAATCCAATGCTTGGACTTGCGGGTTCGAGGTTGCAGAAAATGCCATCGCCGCCACCGGAGCCAACCCTTCGATATGGGTTTGAATTTTGATCTTTGCTTGGGGATAGCGACTGGACAAATACTCGACGGCGTACAGCACTTGCGAAACCCGCCAAGCAAAAACTGAACGGTTATACCCAAACGTATACCCGGCCGATTCCCGACCATTGGGCGTCATTCGATTTGTATCGGGAAACTGTGAAATCGTAAGGTGGGCTAATAAATTACCGCTATCGGGCATTCGAGATCGTTGGGTAAGCGGCCCATTAATTTTCTTTTTCGGATCCCAACCTTGTTGATCCAAAGTTAACAGCACCGTGTCAATTCCCACTTGATTGGAACCCGGCATCAGCAAATCCAAGTCGGTTTTTAGCCCATTCTCTTTCGCCACTAAACTCCCCTTGATGCGTTCCACGGGCGGACCTTTTTCCCGGTCGAAAGTCTCTTCCAGAATCGGTCGGAATTCGAGCAGGGAATCGGGATGAGAGACAATCGACTGGAGAGCGACAGCCAACAAAGTGAGTAAATCCTGAATTTGCTTTTTCGTAATCACCTTGTCCCCCTTTGAGCTTAAAGTGCTTGCCTCCATCCAGCCCTTTAACAAGGCCCGTTCTTGCTCATCACTCCACGTCGGTCGCGGATAGCGTTCATTATAAACGGTTAGCTCTGCCGCAGTTTTCACGACAATTTCCTGCTCATCAGTCGCCACTTCGCCGGCGAGTGATAGGTGCTTTTGAAAGAATCGATACATGGCCTCGCGACTAACTTGATTAAAGTTGTGCGGAAAGTTTAAGTTCGCGTGCAGCTGGGGCATAACCACATTGGCATCTTGCTCGCGATAAAGCCGATACAAACTCTCCAATTCGGGGAAGCCCTTATCCGGCATATTTACCGTCCAATCACCTGCAGCGGTTAAGCCCAGAGGTTTTGGCGCAAACAGCGCAGCGAAATCTACGTTGCCAGCGGCGATCCGAAGATTACAACAATTTTCACAGGTGCAACCACCTTGCATAGCTGTGGAAACCATGACGGCGGGAAACGCAGCCGCCGGTCGGGCATCAAGGGCACACAGAATAAAGGTCTGTGTGCCGCCACCACTGCAACCTGTGACCCCAATCCGCTCAATATCCACATCAGGTAACTCGCATAAAAAATCCAAACTACGAATCGAGTTCCAAGTTTGTAGTCCCATAACCGATTGCAGCCGCAACTCAGCTTGAGGACTGTAGAACCCCCAAGCCTCTAATCCGTTCATCTCTGGTCTTTGCTTGCGGAACCCATGCGCCAAGTCATAGGTTATCTGCTGGCTGTCGGCGTAGCCCAGCATGTCGTAATGAAATACAACGCACCCCCTGATCGCCAGGTTTGCGCAACGAGCTTGCAACGGACTGCGCCCGTTAGATGGAAACTCTTCCGCACCTGACACCATTTCCTGTTGAAGTTTTTCATCGCTCACCCAGAGAAATCGCCCTTCTGGGAAATGACCATGCGGGCAAAGGACCGCCGGTAATTTTCCGTTCGCAGAAAACCGTTCGGGGCGGGCCGGTCGATAAAGATTTCCGGTAACGAAGAAACCAGGGAAACTTTCAAAAATAACCTTTTCAATGCTGTATTCCCCCATATCAAGCTTGCCATGAATGATTGGGATGAGCGGTGTGCGACTAGGCATAGGCCATAGCCCTAGGCTGACTTGCAAGTGCTGTCGAAGCTTTTCCCGTTGCTGCCGCCATTGCCCCAAAGTCTCCGGGACTAGGAATGGAAAGTCACTATTCAGCGTCCGCATTTGCTGCAACGGATGAGGCTCCTCGCCTTGGGCCACCAACGGGGAAACATCCGCATGGATGACTCCGAAAATAAAAATTAGCAAGCACCCAAAAAAACGCGACATGGCAAGTTTCCTGTTTCGGTGAAATCCTTACGAAGCTGTTATTTTGCGAAGCCTTGGAACAAAGTCAAACGACTTCCAGGCAGGGCCCCCGATTACTGTTGCTGCCCGCCATCCCGGGATATACTGCGTGTTTCATCAATCGTCCAATCGATGGCAGCGCTGCGAACTTGCTGCTTCAGTACCTAAAAAACGTGGAGACCCAACATGCGGCAGCTCTTTTTTGTTTTAGTTTCTTGTCTATTTGCCTTTGGCATTCCCATTCCTGGGAACGCTCAAGAGACGCGAATGTCACCCGAATTACTTTGGAAACTGGGGCGACTCGGTAATCCCACAGCCCTTAACAACGACTGGGCTGCTTACACCGTCCGGCGTTATGAAATCGCCGAAAATAGCGGAACCTCGACCTTGTACTTGCACTCTTTAACCAACGGCGAGGCGAAACCCTTGCTCAGTGACTGGAAGTCCATTGGTGATGTTCAAGTTGCCAGTTTCGGTGAGAAAGAGCCCGTTATCTATTTTCTTGGCATCCCACCCAAAAAAGAGACGAACGAGGACGACAAGAAAGATGCTGAACCTGCTGATGATGCAGAAGGCAATTTTGACTCGTCCCCTCAACTATATGGATGTGACCTGTCGGGAAAATTCCAACGCATCAGTGGTATTGAGGATGGCATCGCCAACTTGAAAGTCTCCCCCACCGGAAAGCATGTCGCTTTCACCCGGGACATCAAATTAGATGCTGAGGTTACCGAACTTTATGAAGACCTGCCGCAAGCTGATGCCCGCATCATTGACAAATTGATGTATCGACATTGGAATGCTTGGCACGATTACAAATACTCTCACCTGCATGTCGCCGCCCTTAATGACGATGGAACGCTGGGCACGCTCCATGACTTGATGGAAGGCATGAAAGTGGACTGCCCCGTACCTCCGTTTGGTGGTAGCGAACAATTCGCTTGGGCCCCTACCGGCGATGAAATTTGCTACACGGCCAAAATCGTGGAAGATTGGGCGCAATCAACGGACAGTGATTTATATCTTGTCATGTTGAATGCCGACGGATCCCAAAAAGGTGAAGCGTCTTGTATCACCGAGGGTCAAGACGGCTATGACAACAACCCATTCTATTCACCGGATGGAAAGTACTTGGGTTACAACTCCATGAAGCGACCGGGTTTTGAAGCCGACCGGAATCGCGTTATGGTTTTTGACCGCAAAACCAAGGCGACTCGCGACTTGACGGCGGGCCTTGATCAAAATGCTAATCATCCGCACTGGACCAATGACTCCCAAGGGGTCGTTTTCATGTCCGAATATCGCGGCAGCAATCAGTTGTTCACGATGGGTCTGGCAGACAGTAAACCAACACAAATCACAACGGGTGACTTTAATTGGGACATTGTCGCAGAGTTGAATAAGCAAAGGATGTTGGTAACAAAGACATCGATGCTACGTCCCGCGGAATTGTACCTCCTCAACACGCAGGATAAATCCGACACCCAAGTAACTACGATTAATAATGCGATCTATAAAAACTTGGCGTTACCTACCGTCAAAGAACGTTGGGTAGAAGCCACCGACGGTAAAAAAATCCAATGCTGGGTGATCTACCCGCCTGGATTTGATGAGAACAAAAAATACCCGCTGTTGACTTATTGTCAGGGTGGGCCCCAAGGACAAATTGGCCAGTGGTTCTCCTACCGTTGGAATTTCAATTTAATGGCATCGCACGGCGACTACGTCATTATCGCTCCCAATCGACGGGGTCTACCTGGCTTTGGTCGAGAATGGAACGATCAAATCAGCGGTGATTGGGGTGGCCAAGCCATGCAAGATTTGTTGTCGGCAACCGATGCCATGCTCAAGGAGCCTTATATTGACAAGGATCGTGTGGGCGCTATTGGAGCAAGCTTCGGAGGCTACACCGTTTATTGGATGATGGGAAATCACGAAGATCGATTTGCTACCATGATTGCCCATTGCGGTGTGTTCAATTTAGAGTCCATGTATGGCTCTACCGAAGAACTGTTTTTTGTGAACTGGGACCTCGGCGGACCGTATTGGAAAAGCCCGGATGTGCAAGATAAGTACACGCAGTTCTCACCACATCGATTTGTCAAAAACTGGGAAACTCCTCTGTTAGTGATTCACGGCGAAAAAGATTTTCGCGTGCCAATCACGCAGGGCATGGAGGCTTTTACAGCGGCCCAGACTCAAGGAGTCGATTCCCGCTTTCTCTATTTCCCGGAGGAGGGTCACTGGGTAATGTCACCGCAAAATGGTGTACTTTGGCACCGAGTATTTTTTGACTGGTTAGGTCGAGAGCTCAAGTAACCGAGCTATCTTGGCTAAAACAATGCATGAAAAAACCCCGCTGGTACAGACCAGCGGGGTTTTTGTTTTACGGTTTGCGAGGAAACTGCAAACTACTATTTCTTGGCCTTGTCGTTGGGAGGCGTTTTCGCTTCATTGGATTTTGGTTGTGGCACAACTTGTCCAGTCGCAGGCTTGGCACCTGGGATCTGAAAGGCATCTTCGACATCATCATCAATCTCGAAGTTGCAGCTGGCAGTGCCGGCCTCACGATCAAAACGCATGGCGTCCATTACGACATACTCCGACCTCACTTCGGTCTCGAAATCCTCATCAAATTCGAAATCGAAATCGTCCCCTCTCAGGGTTTCATCAAAGTCTTGACTATCAGCTTTTGGTTCCATGGTGGGTTCTGTATCTGCGTTATTTTGGGAAGTGGGAATTGGCAAGATCGGTAATTTATTCCGACAATACTACTTAGGCCGATTTTGCCGGGCAGTGGCAACCGCATGTTGGGTCGATATCGCATTTTACGAAGACGCCCAAAGAGGGTCAACGAACGAAAACGGCATTTGTCAGCATTCATTTAACTATGCTGCAAAATTTTGCGTCCTGCGGCAATTAATCAACCAAATTCGCCTAGGGCTACGGTATCTTTAATCGAGAAATAAGCTGTTTGATATTTGTTTGTGGACCAACTTTATGTGCCAAAAGTCAATAATTGCACCGGTTCTTTTGCTGTTCTGCCTCGGCAGTCTCGCTCAGGCCCAGGAAACCGGTCCCGTCATCGCAGACTCGACCGAACATCCCTTGAGTAAGGATTCCACTGGAATCGACTGGGTTTTCTCCCTCGAAGAGGCAATTACCAAGGCTACTGAGACCAATCGCATCGTAATTCTCAAGCCAGTTTCTTACCGCTCTCAGAAAAACAAAGCTCATTTAAGCCCGTCAGCCGAAACTCAGCGGGCAATTTCATTCGTAGATTCACGAGTGGTCGACCTGCTGAACCAGCGATTCGTGCCTTATTACTTCGATATGGACTCGGCGGGGGATTTGTACGACGCAACAGCAACTCAACTGGCCATGGAGCTTTACCCCGACCTGCGGTACCTGTCGTCGATGCCGACGCCTCCCCTATTATTCATGACACCGCAAAAGAAATTCCTCGGATATGCCAGCAACTTTTTGAGTGGACAAGAGCTACTTGAGAAAATGATTGCTATCCTCGACGAAAATCCAATCTATGGGCAATTGACCGCTGCCGAACGAGCATTGGAAGATCCGCTACAAAAAGCCCGTCTATTGTTGGAGCTAAGACAATTAGATGCTGCAATGGAAACCTTAGAAGGGCAAGAGACATCGGAAGCCTGGTTTCTAAGGGCCCGTATCGCTCGGGAGCAGGGAGAATGGCTGTCCATGAAAAACTCCATCAAAATGATCACGGAGAAAAAGTACCTGCAGGAAATTGAAGTCGAGAATATTCTTCGATACTGGGCTGTCCAAAATCTGGAAGCCATCAAGATGAAGGCTGTCGATATCGATAATGAAAACCCACGCTTTCAAGAGGCGATGTATTACTTGGGCTTGGCATTGTTTCACTCGAATGACGTCGATCAGGCAATCGAAGTTTGGCAGAAAGCCATCCAAGCTAACCCCGAATCGGCTTGGGCCAATCGGTTGGATCTGACACAAGGATTGGCACGACTTGATCCCGGCACCTATCTTTCCTCGAGAGATACCATTCCCTCGGTCCTAAATCGCGTTTATCTGTGTCCAAACGGTAACGACGATTTGAATCGCTAGACAGAACCCGGCGATAACGATCCAAGATATAAATCGCTAGATGTAAGATGCGAAAAGCGGAAGTGCATGGGAATCGAACCCACCGACCGCATGTTTTTCATACGGCCCAACGGTTTTGAAGACCGCGACTGTCACCAGACAAGTAAGCACTTCCATTCGCAAAAAAGCAGGTGCTTGCCAGATCTTTACATTCTTGTAAAGAAGCAGCAGCAAAACTTTCTACCCCCAACGCTCGAGGGACCTTAAAGGATTCGGATTCGATAATACCAAAACCTACAAACACCACATGCTGAATTGAACGTAGCAATGTAGTGCTTCTCAATTCTATCGGCAAAATACCTGTTTGGAAGCACAGAGGTTCAGGCTTTTGGGCCAAAAATTCCAAGTGATGTACGTAGGACGATTCTATTAATCGAAACGAGGCGGCAGAAATCTTCGAAGTGGATAAACTGCACATCCTAATGAGATATAAACGGCTCCGAGACAACCGTTATCCGATTGATAATAATGCCCGTTAATATTTTGGCAGAGTGCTTATTCGTGTTGTGCTTGGCAAAACGGTCCTTCGGACTACCAATGTTCACGAATCTACCGAGAATTCCCCTGACGAGTACCCGGAGAATCGATGTGAATTTCTGCAACCGGATGATTCACCTGATCCTTAAGACTTCCTGAAACACAAAACCGAGTCTTCCAGTCGGCAAAAAACTTTGACGACAAGAACGAACTCGAGGGGTAAATTAATTAAAACGAGTGCCTTGAATTAAACCGAATAGCGACCTCTTCAAAAACAGACTGGGGATTTCTTTTGCCATACGGGTCCGAACCACCCGCCAGTTTGCCTTGCGTTTTCTGGACTTCGCGTGGGCCGAAGTTAGTAAAGGAAAAACAAAAACTGACTGTCGATTCCAGCAAGATTCTTTGGGGTATGCCGATTTACGTACTGAAGTAAATTTGCGGCTCCCAAGTCCAATTTCCGTTTCCCTGAAAAGTAAACACAATAAAAGATTTGGCTATTGAATCAGCCTAGCTTTCGCCGGGATCAACGGTGACCTTCGAATTGGAATAATCGCCATGCATAAGTTTCAACCATAGCTCGCGACCTTTCCAATCCACGATCGTCAGCAATAGGACTTGAAAGACAACCACCAACAATCCGAGCGGGAAAATTTTTGTCGTTGAAAACATGACAAGAAATAACAAGAGGGCAAGCGAAGTTGAGCCGTACTCCAAAAAAACAAACGTCCGAGTTCCTTTCTTTGCCAAAGCGATATGCACGGCCGCAGCAAGAATCGTCAGCCACCCGGTAAAGGATGCCAAAAAAACAATTGGCACGCCGTACCACAATCCCATGTGGAGATAAACAAACCCGCTAAACAATAGAAAAAACACGAATATCCCAGGCTTCGTACCCGTTGATTTCATGGTCTGTTTCATGCCTTGAATAGCGGCCACAAAAATCAAATAAAAGAAGACTGGAATTACGCAATGTGTAAACGTAAAAAGCGGCACCACAAAAAGCCCCGCGATACCGCTGGAGGAATCGGTCGACCCAAAATCAAGTTTGCTTGCGGCAAAATATTTAATGCCGATCAGGGTTGCCGTATATGTCAAACCTACCGGAATTAAAGATCGCAGAAACGAATGACCAATTTCTTGCCAATGAGGTTTCATCCATTCCCTTTACTTTGGCTCAGACTTTAACAAACAGCTTCACCGAAATTGCCGCCCAGGAACTCCACAGTGCTGGATTCACCATATTTGTAGCACAGCTGAACATCGAAAGACAAATACTTCATAACCCTCGCCTGGGGTGGCGATTCGGTAAGTCACAATAAAAAAGCGGCAATAAATCCTGTTTACCCCTTATCGCCACCTTGTCCACTAGCCGCTTCATTTATTCTCCAGTTCTCATGCGAGCTAAACCTATTTGACGAAGGCGCGAACTTAAAAAAGCACATCGGTTTAACGCAATCGCAAATTTGATTACCCTGTCACGTGAGCTTTATCTTGAACGCAAATGCAAAAAAAGGACGCAGCATGCCCGAGCCTACGAAATCTGGAGAATTCAAAAACGGCGGCGATGCAATTTTGGACGTGTTGGCCCAATACGGTATCGACTATTTGTTCACCTCTCCGATTGCCGCTTTAGCGCCTTTGTGGGAAGCGTTTGCCAAACGGCGCCGAGACCAACCAGAATCAATTCCCCAATATGTCAATTGCCGTCATGAATTATTGGCGGTCAGCGCTGCTATTGGTCATTATAAAAGTACGGGGAAGCCAGCTGCCGTTTGTCTGCCGACAGGCCTGGGAGTATTAAATGGATCGATGGCCCTGCGTACGGCTAAGCAGGAACAGATTCCGATGCTCATCATTTCACCGGACACAACCAGTTTTGGACAAACGGACACAGCCGACCCCGGCCCGGAGTGGCCCCCTTTTCTGATCGATGAATTCGGTCCAGCCCAACACGCTGCCACCACCACCAAGTGGTCCGTCGCCTGCCGCACGCCGAAAGACCTCTATCCCAATTTGCATCGGGCGATCTATTTTTCCCAGCAAATAGCACGTGGACCCGTCATGGTCGAGGTGCCCTTCGAAGTGATGATGGCTCGCTTCGACGCTGAAGATTCACCCCAAAACAGATTCCCATCACTCACCTCCGATGTAACCGTTGCCAGCGCAGGCCAATTAAGCGATGTATCGCAAATCATCGCCTCCGCTGAAAACCCCATCATCATTACCGAGAGCTTCGGATCCAGTCCAACCGCCATCGCATTACTCGACCAGTTCGCACACGCCATCGCGGCACCGGTTTTTGAGTGGTTCATCCCCGGCCACGCGAATTTCGATCGTTCCAGTCCCCTACATGGCAAAGGTGAATTGGAATCCGTGCTGGACCAAGCCGATGTGGTGATCGCGATTTGTACCAACGGCCCCTGGCATCCACCCAATACCAAGCTCAAAACAGGTTGTCAGGTGATCGCCATCGAACAAGCACCTTTGCGACCCACTTCGGCATTCTGGGGATACGAAACGACGGTCTGCATCAGCGGTGATCCCGTATCCAATCTAAAGAACCTGTTGGCCAACGTGCAGACATCTGCCGAACACCAAAAAAACAGCTCCAAAATCGCGGCACGTTTCGAACGCTGGAAAAATCACAATCACGAACAACAAAACGCATTGGAATCCAATCGCCAAAAAGAAATGGTGGAAGCCGCCAATGATTGCAAAATTCATGCAAGTGTTTTCTTTGAGCAACTGGCTGAAAAATTACCCGAGGGAAGCATCATCGTTGATGAAATGGTCGCGCAAATGCCCTACTTCACCCATTACTTGTTCCAGAACGCGGAAAAGAAATTTGAAAGCTGCCGCGGTTGGCATGGAGGCTTAGGCACGGGAATAGCAGTCGCTCTCGGCGCAAAAATTGCCAACCGCGACAAAACAGTGGTTTGTGTTCTTGGCGACGGCGCGTTCAATTACAATCCCATCCCCGCTTGTTTTGGTCTAAGCCAACAATACGGTCTGCCAATTATTATCGTCGTCATGAATAATACAGGCTACGTTTCCCAGACTTGGAACTTCTACAAGTACTTCCCCAGTGGAGCCGCGTTATCGACCCCCTACCTACCGGGCGCAGAAATTGTTCCGACACCTAAATACTCCGCCATTCCTGCTGCCTGGAATGGACACGGAATTCGAGTAGAGAGTCTGGACGATGTCAGCGAGGCCATTGAAAACGCCCTGACCTTGTCCAAATCTGAATTCGTTTTACTGGACGTCAATGTGACACCCTAAGTCCGTTACTTCGGTACAAGATTTCGCCTGCGATCGAACAACACTTCCAGAATTCGAATTCTCGTGACGAAAAACAGAACCAAACCCCGAACAACCAAGAGAAGTGAGCGTTAGGAGCAAAAATAAATTTTGGATTTTGAAGATTCGATTATTACCAACGGTGTTTTTGCTTTGCTCCAACCCACTTTGTTAAACGAATCCGCATTACCTATAATCCAATTTAGAGGGTGTTTTGAGATCACGCTAATAGCGCATTCAATAGAATTTGAGTCGAGCAAAATCCAGGCGAAACCAAAACGTGAGTTCGTCAAATTAGAGGAAACAGCACGCTATGATAAAAGGCCTCGCGCGAGATGCATTTGTTTGCAAATCGACGTTTCGTCGTGAAATAGAGTCCATCTTTTCGAAGTATTGGTTGGCGGTACATGAGCAAGACGATTTTGCGTCCGAGCCACCAGAATCGTCCTCCTTTTGCACCGTCAACGTCGGTGCTCAATCCCTCATTGTTGTCCGCAAACCTTCCGGGGAACTATCCGGTTTTCATAATGTCTGTCGCCACCGGGGCACACGCTTACTGGTCGAAAATTGCGGAACCTTGCGTAATGATTGTGTGACCTGTCCGTACCACGCTTGGAGCTACAACACCGATGGAAAACTGCTAGGTGCTCCCAACATGACGGATGTCGAAGATTTCGAGCGTGCGGATTTCCCACTGGTCACCGTGGGAACAGCTCAATGGGCACAATTAGTTTTTCTAAATATCGACACGGCAGCAGC
Organism: uncultured Pirellulaceae bacterium; assembly: GCA_905480235.1. Lineage (GTDB taxonomy): Bacteria > Planctomycetota > Planctomycetia > Pirellulales > Pirellulaceae > CAJQPP01. The sequence continues at coordinate 9,262 of CAJQPP010000087.1, read as the reverse complement.
ACCGTTCCAAAAAGCGATGCAGCCATTGCTCAGTCGCTTGGAAAACTGGCAGCTCGACAAACTACATATTGTCCACACCTTGGAATATACGGTACAGGCTAATTGGAAACTGATATTTCAGAACTACAGTGAGTGTTACCATTGTCCAACGGTCCACCCAGACCTGAATCAACAGACTCCCTATAAAACAGCAACCAATGATTTATTAGAAGGACCGATATTGGGTGGTCCCATGCAATTGGCTGACGGTTTTCAGACGATTTCTCATGATGGCCAACTGGTGGGGCCAATTTTCGAAAATTTGACTGCGGAACAACGCCGCTCGGTATATTACTACACGGTCTTCCCGAACATGTTTGTCAGTGCCCACCCCGATTACGTCATGATCCATCAATTGCACCCGCTAGATGTTTGCACGACACAGGTTTCATGCCACTTCCTGTCCGGTCCATCGGCCACCGTGGATTCTCTGGCCGGTGCCTGGAAAATGTGGGACACCGTCAATCGGCAAGATTGGCGAGTCTGCGAATTGACTCAAAAGGGTGCCCAATCAACTGCCTTTCAGCCCGGCCCCTATTCCAACCTCGAAAGCATGCTGGCCGCCTTTGATCAGCAGTATCGCCAAACGATGGCACAATCATCTGGGTAACGCCTGTTACTCGTTTTCCCGCGAACTTTTGAACCTGACATGGCAGCAGACGATTGCCTGCTCGCTTTTTCGACCATCCCAAAGGATACAAAATGCCAGAACCATGCGTGCTCAAGCCGGGTGAAAATTGCGACCTGGATCAAATCGATTCGAGAATTGAATGGGAAAAACACAATAAAAAAACCGCGTATCAGCAGATCGAAAAAAACAACGTGGAAATGGCACTCTTGGCTAGAAAGCTATACGCTGAAAACAAACGTTCCTTGTTGTTGGTTTTACAAGCTATGGACGCTGCCGGCAAAGACAGTTCTGTGCGCTGCGTCACACGAGGGGTCAATCCAAGAAGCTTTCAGGTTTACTCTTTCAAAAAACCTTCCGCAAGCGAACTGGAATATGACTACCTTTGGCGCGTCCATCGCCAAGTACCCCGCAAAGGTAATGTCGGAATTTTTAATCGCTCTCACTATGAAGATGTATTGATTGTGAGAGTACACAATCTGGTGCCCCAGGAAGTTTGGTCGAAACGTTACCAACAAATCAATCACTTCGAAGAAATGCTTCACGATTCGGGTACTACGATTGTGAAATGCTATTTGCATATCAGCAAAGACGAACAGCGCGAACGATTACAGGCCCGTATGGACGATCCGGATGCACACTGGAAAGTCAATCTTGCTGATTTAGAAGAACGCAAATACTGGGCGAAATATCGGGAGGCTTACAACGCGGCGATTACTCAAACCAATACACCGCAGGCACCATGGCACATCATTCCAGCGGATCGGAAATGGTATCGAAACCTCGTTCTCAGCGAATTACTGCTCTCCAAGCTACGGGCGATGGACCCACAATACCCAAAATCTGAACGTGACTATCGGGGCATTGTAGTTGAGTAATCTCAATGTAAGCAGCGAGCGTTTTTTGCGTTGCAGCGTCGCGTGATTTTACCGGACGCGTAATTCCTTGTTTCTTAATTATCCAAAGCCGCATAAAAGACCTGACAATCAAAAACGTCACTTCCCTTTGTGAGCTACAGTGATTGATTTTTGAAAGATATTAAATCGATCGTCCCCTCAGGCTCATAACTGGATTCGCATTGCACCCTGAGAAACCGATCAAAGTCGGAATCGTAAATCACATCATACCAATTGCCGTCGTGAACCTCCCGAAATATGCGTCGCACTGAGGTCCAATTCGAAACACTCGGACTCGGATCGATTTGCTGACTGGCGTACCGGTCTTGTGGCGTTGGCAAGTCTTGCCAATTTTTCGCCTCTGGAGATTTAAAACCGGCTGGTATAGGAATATACATCGGGGACCAAAGGATCAATCCAGCCACCAATACCCAATGTCTCCAAAGCCAACCCTCCAACAGATCGCCCATAGCGTCTATCCGTCCGGGTGATTTTATTGTCTCCAAACACGGCTCAAGATCGTCTTCCTCTAGGTCAGCGGGATTGACGTCTTTGACCAAAGATTCGCCTGGGACCGTGAATAAGTGGCGGCAAATCGGGCAGTGATCCAATTTACCAGCATCAGCGAGAGCAGACCGAAGCTGCTTATTACATTTTGGACAACCGTAATAAAGCCGGTTTCGTTTGATGCTAACTTCCATAAAAACTCCCGTACCACATAGCTTACAAAACTCAATTGGGCGCCGTTTTCTTTCTTTTTTATTTAGCTGAACGGCGAAAAGTAGATAACCAAATAAGCGGCAACTGCTATGCCAATCCTCGTCGACGGCTAAATTCCGGTGGCTGATCCTTCTGTTTGTCACAAACCCAACTGGAGCTCGAGCACCCTAACAAATACCGCACATGCACTGCGCGATTTTGACATCAAAAAAAATGGATCCAAAAACCAACAAGCGGTGATTTCAGGCCGAAAACCACATACTTCTGTACGCAACGCCACACTCCTCACCTGTTGTTCTTGGTAGCTTCAACTTTCACAGCCTCACTTCAATCCGTGACAAATTTGGGACACATACGCATGATGCCATCCTTATAACGTTGCGACTTGTCGCAACTAAATTGGTTAACTCGGCCCTCAAAGTCCAGCGCGCAATTACGCGTGACCCATTTCTTAACCCCCAGAAGGCAAGGCTAGGCGCGGCAGACCAATTTCCGTAGCCTCCATTGGGTCAGTTGTTACTCAAAACAGAATTTTCATGGAATCCCCATGACAAACCAGGATCATTACATTATTCGCGGTGGTGATGCCGGTGCCGCTCGTTTGCAGGTATTATCGCAAGCCATTCTCCCCTTTAGCATGGCGGTTTTGGAGCGAGCAAATATCGCTCCTGGCAAACATGTTCTAGATCTCGGTTGCGGCAGTGGCGAAGTTACGATTTCAATTGCGAATAAGATTGGCCCCACAGGTCGAGTGGTTGGCGTCGAAATGGACGATGGGGTTTTACAACATGCTCGGGAATCGAGTGCCGCCGAGGGGGTCAACGTGGAATGGCGGCAGGGTCGTGTGGAGGATCTGGATGAGAAAGACTCATTCGATATTGTTTATTCACGTTTCTTGTTATCACACTTAGCAGATCCCGCAGAGGCAATCGCAAAAATGCATCGCGCTTTACGTCCGCGTGGCAAATTGGTGATCGAAGACATTGATATTTCCGCACACGTACACTGGCCGAAAATTCCAGCGTTTCAAAAGTACCAAGCGCTCTACTGCGAAACTGCCCGTTGCAAAGGTGTTAATCCCCTGATCGGACCTAGTTTGCCAGCGTTTTTTCTTGACGCTGGATTCGAGGATGTGCAGACGGCCATCTCGATGCCTGTTTTCCGAGAGGGTCCTGGAAAAACGATTGCTCGCCTGACACTGACTAATATTGCAGAGACTGCAATCGCAGAAGGCCTTGCCAATAAAGAAGAAATCGCTGCGTGGATTGATGAATTAAGACAACACGAAGAGAACCCACGATCTATCCAAAGCATCGCGCAAACCTTTCAGGTCGTCGGCACTCGCAATTAACGGAATCGGTAAGGTCAACGCGGTGCTTGCGTCCCCGACACGGTCTTTTCGTACCAGCAACCCCTGCCATTTTTGCCTCCGAAAAAAGGCCCCATCAAACAGTGGACGGCAAGACAGCTTTTTACGCTCCGGATTCAAGCATTCTAGCCTCCCACGTGCGGACTGCTTGAAAGGATTGGGCAGAACGAATGCCTCCCTATGCAAAAAACATCGCGTCTATTGGATGGCAAAAAAATCGCTGGGCCGTCGCGCAAAAAAGCTGACCCAGCGATTCACAAAGTTCTTTAATATCCGTTTTAGACCTTTCATTCCCTGAAATAAAAAGCCTGCGATAAAAACGTCACCAGACTAACGCAGTTCGCTTCACAGGGCGGTCATGGCTTTGTTCCCCCGATTGCATCGCGCATCTGACGACACATAAACTTCTTTGCCATGCATTGGTTTTTTTGATGCCCCTAATTAGGTTGCCTGTTTAGCCAATCTTACGATACCCCAGATAACGATCGTGAAGTTTCAGGAAGCGATGGTTTTAGACTAAGTTGTTGCGACGCCGTCGCGTCAAACAAAACAAAGCTCCAAAACCTGCAAACATGGCGGTGCCGGGTTCCGGAACCGCGGAAATCATCAAATCGGATGTTGAGAAAAACACCTCGCCCACGGGGTCGTCCCGTTGCCAAGCAATCCACAACACATGGTGACCTTCCCGATCGGTAGGAACTTCTAAATCGAAGTTGAAATTATTCCCGGTCAATACAGGGTCAGGACGCCCCAAAAATTCCATTTGACCCCAATTCAGTTCCGTATTCGGGTCCCAATCGGGAGTCGTCATCCAAACGTCCCATACGCTCGGCTCATGGACGGCCGTTGCGTAAAAATCAATGGACATCGTTTCTCCGGCGACGACAGGTACAGTAGGCCACTCAGAACTGACTTGATCCAAACCGGCGTAAGTTAAACCTGGAAATTGGTTTTGATCAACGCGACCACCGCTGGCCAACTGACCATCCGGGACCCACGGTGAGTAGTCGAAGCCTTCAGGCAATCCACTGTTCACCGCATCTGCGATGTTTCTGGATACTTGATTCCAAGTGTAATAGGCCCCTTTACCATCCATATCAACAGCGTTGCGGGCCAATTCGAAATTGGGATTCTCCGGATTACTTTGGTAGACCCGATACACTCGGCTCTGCGGAGATATTGCCGTACCATGCCCGTAGGCGGCCATCGTACCTGCGACTATGGCTCCCAATGGGAACACAGCCAAGACGAACCAAAATTTAAGTTTGGACATCGTCACTTTCCTTTCAGCATTTAGGGATTTTCGTAATTGCTCGAAATTAGTGCACGGAATCCGTGCGGTAACGGTCGCAAAACTCCTTTGCTAAACAGATGAGATGAAGAGTAGATGAGTTGTGTTGTCAGTGAATCAAAAAATTCAATAACAGAAGAGTCGATAAGATGATGAGTGCGGTATATAAATCCCAAGTCATTTCTTTTGAAGAACCGCAAGGTCTTCGCTTAACAAAATGACCAACATTCAAAATGCATTTATTTCCGCATTGAGTCAAGCAATTTTTGACATGGAAACGAAAACAGGCACAAAAAAATTGTACCCACGTATAATCAAATTTTGGCAGCATTTTTTGATAGCGGCTTTTGAGTCCCATCAAAAATCGAGCGTAACTTTTCTAATATCCCAACTGGCAAAACTCGAATTTCCAATTGGAAAACCGATCGCCATTGAACATTTTTTTCGTGTTTACAAAAAAGCATTTTGACTAAGCAAAGGCATAGGGACCGGTTTTTTACGATTTCGAAAACCCGCTTTTTAGCGAAGGATCCTAGCGTTCTCGCGTCTCGCACCAACCATGAACCCGAGACCATCTACCATCCGTAAGGCGGTGCATCGGTGTATCAAAAGTGATGCGTGAAAGACACTTGGTAAATTGAAACACCCCAGCTATCCAGCCTCAATCAATCGATTGTTTAAGCTTCGTTTTGAGAGGAATAAAATTCAAAAACCGATGGGAAATAGTTCCGAATTAACAATGGGGCGTCTCTACCTTCGATTCCATTCCGAATAAAAACGTCTTTAAATGGTTTTGCACTCTGGTCAGAGAGGGCTGAGAAACTATTCATTTTTCAACTCTTGGAAAAACTCTCAGCTTCCCAGGCAATACCTGTGTGAGACTAAACCAATTCCTACCTTGTTATCCCTAACAGTCCTCGAGAAGTCTTTTTTCATTCAACTGTTCTCTTCGTTTCTCAGCTACATGGGAGCTCAATTTCCGCGAAGACCTCAAGCTGTCTGAACTTCCCGGTAGTCCTCAGTCACAGAAGGTGTGCCGTGCGACCGGTGCATTATCGACGACGTTGCCGAGGGTTTGCACCGTTGATCCGCCCTCGAAAGGTGGTTGCCCGGTAAGCAACGTGTAGAAAATCGATCCCAGCGAAAACAGGTCGGTTGACGTGGTCACGGCCCCGTCGGCCTGGACCTGTTCGGGTGACATGAAATTGGGGGGGCCGGCCAAGCCCGTGAAGGAAAGGCTATGCCAACAGCCATGAGCATTCGTTATTCTGGAAAGGCAAACTCACCCACCAGCATGAAATGGTCACTGAACCGACTCGCTTCAGAGTCCATCACGATGGCATGTATTGGCTTGAGTCCCGATTGAGTCACGAGATCCAGCCTTCCTGGCCAAAACGACTCGTTCTCTTTCAGCCCCTGCCAGGTATGAGCAAAACCATTTTCTTGGCGGACCGGCAGTACCTCTGAAAGCCCTGCTCGTAACAGAATATCCAATGGCTTGCGACTACCGACGAGGTTGTAATCTCCAATGACGATGACGGGAGCCTCTTGGGCATCTTTGCCAAATTGTTGGTCTCGCATCTTTTCTATTTCAGCAACCAGCTGCGTAGCCTGTTGAATTCGCAGCTTATCTTCCTTACTGCCGGCATAGCCAGCGGCTTTGAAGTGAACCGAGATTACTACAACTTGCTGGCCGGCGTTGAAAGTCACTAAACCAGCAACTGCTCGATCAAGTTTCATCGGTAAACGCTCAATAGGGTGGCGTGATAGGATTCCACAGCCGCCGAACCAGATCGCGTTTTCGGCGAGCTCTCCGGATAGAAGGCTAAGGCCACGATCAAACTTGTCTTTTTTCCATTCCTCTTGCACACAGATGATGTCCGCCGCGGAAGACTCGATTGCCGCCCTCAACAAAGGCCCACGTGTCCTGTCGACGAGGCCATTACGCAAGGTATTGATGTTAGCTATCCGAAAGTCCGCCGCCTGAGTTTGCTGAACGGATTTTTCCGGCACCCTTTCGCTAACCGTCAACGTCGAAAAGCGGTGCCGAATCGGCTTATCAAGATCGTCTGAGCCACTGAAATTTATTTCTAGGATATCGCCTGCCTCGACCCCGAGTTGCCCTAATTCAAGCCTCATTTCGAAACGTTTGGCGGCGAAAGTGGGTAGGGACACAAACCCCAATTCACTCCAAGGCACCGTACGAATGGAATCGCCTTTGTTTAGCTTGGCTGTACGGCCCCGAAAATCGATCAACAACGTACCACACTCGCCTAGATCAAAATCGATCTTGAGCGTGGCGTCCTTTTTGGGCCCAGCCTGCAGATTGAGCGGCGACTCCAATTCGAGGGCTAGGTACAAATCGAGACCAAAATCTTGCACGACCACGGTCTTGATATCGAAAGCTCCGGTAGCATCTCCCACGGGATCGAACACCGATTGCTGAGTAGAATTAGACCACTCGTTAAAGATGCCATCGATCGCCGGTGGCACTTGAATTTCCTGTCCGCAGACAAGGGAAGCGCAGAAATATCCAAAGAGGCTGAGGAGAAGGGGTCGCATAGGGGATATTGGGGAGAGCAGGAAGAGCGGCGGTAATTTCAGTCGTGGTTTAGCGGTGGAGGAGGGAGGGGAATTAAATCTGATTCGCCACTTCGCAGACTGCCGAACAGCCCGACGGAGTTCAACTTCTCAAGAAACTGCCATCCCACAAACGAGCGGGGGTCTGACGATCACATCTGAACAAGTAAACCTATGCGATGTGCTAAATCCTTTTTCAGTGGTTGCGATGTCTTGGTGCCGGGAAGTCATCCCCTGTCCGGCGCTTCGGAATAGAGATTCCAAGAAGACTCGGCCTCGGCCGAGTGAGAGTGCAGGGGCTCGAACCCTGGACCTACGGATTAAAAGTCCGTTGCTCTACCAACTGAGCTACACTCTCAAACTCGCGAATTAGCGCTCACGAGCAAGCGATTAGTCTAGCGATTTCGCGGGGGCCGACAAGGGCTAACGTTTAGCAAACCCTTTCGAAATATCACAAATCCCTTACGCTATGTGGCAATTCTTTCGTTTCTGTCCCATCGCAATCTATCTCTGTGCATAACCAGCTTTCCGGATCAGTGCCTCAGCCTGAAATAATTCAAGAAACTGACCGTTTTTTAGCGGTCGTTAAGCCAGGTGGCCTGCTGACCCAAGCTCCCTCGGGCATCGACAGCATGGAAGTACGAATCAGGCAATACCTCGCCCTGCAAACCGGTAATCGCGGTAAAGTTTATCTCGGCATCCCACATCGTCTAGATCGACCAGCATCCGGTGTGATGATTTTCGCCAAAGACAAAAAAACCGCACGATTTTTTGCCGAGCAATTCCAGAAACGCGTTGTCGGCAAACAATATTTAGCTGTTGTGCAGGGCCAGCCGAGTCCCGAAAAGGGGACCTGGACAGACAGCATGAGGAAAATCCCTGGGGAAGCTCGTTCCGAAATCTGTGCTGCATCTGAGGAAGGTGCTCAATCCGCCGTCTTGCACTTTCAACAGCAAAGCCTCGATCAACAGTCCAGCCAATTGTTAATACAACTGGAAACCGGACGCAGCCATCAGATCCGCCTGCAAAGTAGTTCCCGAGGCTTTCCCATTTGGGGCGATGAACTTTACGGCAGTCGCATCTCTTACGGTCCCCAAACGGATGATCTGAGGTCACGATGGATCGCCTTGCACGCCTGGAAACTCGAAATCCAGAATCCCGAAACCCAACAACTCGTACAGTTCATCGCCGATGTTCCGATCTACTGGCCAAATCAAAACGCTCCCGAAGCCGAAGCGAAATGAAACTCAAATTAGGGCAGGTCTTTTGACAGGATAACACGGAGCGATTCCACGCTGATTCGTGCCAAGCCTACCGTCGGTTAATCATAACCTGAAGGGCGTGCCAACCAGCCAATTGATTCTTCGTCAATGTGGGCGGTGACACGAGGAAGCCACCGCGGCGGTAAATCTCGGAACGATGTCGGACCGCTCGTAACCAGCGTCGCGTCTCGCGTGGTAAATTAGCTCGATCATTGACCACCAACCCATTCACAACCTGACGTTGATGCGCACGCCGCACAGCAAACTTTTTGCCTAAATGAGGCTCGTAACCAAGCTCCCTGATTATCTGAAATACCATCGCCAATAAAGGTTTCAGATTGACAGGGTGATCCTTGGCAAAGGAAATAGTTATGTCGTCCGCGTAACGAGTATAAATACCATTTTGAATGGAAACCAACGCGCAAATACGGGCATCCAGTAAGTAGTTCAACAGATTGCTAAGCGCTGGACTGGTGG
>CAJQPP010000086.1 GCA_905480235.1 uncultured Pirellulaceae bacterium | reverse complement strand
TGAAAGCTCCTCCTCGCGAGGGGAACGATCCTGATCCAAATCAATTTCATCACCTGCGCTGCGTTGCAGTATTAGGCACTCTCATGAATCTACCCCGCAAAATTTGTCAGCAGGCACCTGTCGTTTCCAAGCTGGCAATTTTATTCGTGGCTGTTTTGCTATCCTTGGCCCTTTCGCCACCTGCAGCCAACGCTCAAACAGTCCAAGACGCATCCGATCCATCTTTGGATCGTCTCTACAAACCGGTCAAGTGGCGCAACATTGGCCCGTTTCGCGGTGGTCGTTCCGTTTGTGCTTCCGGTGTTGTCGGCGACTCCCAAACTTATTTCATGGGCACGACGGGTGGAGGCCTCTGGAAAACCGGTGACGCTGGGCAACACTGGAAGAACGTTTCCGATGGTTACTTCAAAACGGGCTCAGTGGGTGCCGTCGCTGTCTCCGAAAGCGACCCCAATGTGGTTTACGTTGGTATGGGCGAACATGCCCCTCGTGGGGTCATGACCTCTCACGGAGATGGCATCTATAAATCGACCGATGCCGGGAAAACATGGAAGCATATGGGGTTGGCCGCGACTCAGCATATTGCTCGCATCATTATCCATCCCAAGAACTCAGACATCGTGTACGTCGCGGCGCAAGGCGCGTTGCACGCCCCCTCCGAGACTCGTGGCATCTACAAATCAACGGATGGTGGTAAGAACTGGGAGCGAGTTCTCTTTATCAACCCACTCACAGGATGCTCTGAACTTTCCATGGACATGAACAATCCCCAAGTCCTGTATGCGACGATGTGGGAACACCAACGAAAACCGTGGATTGTCGTTAGCGGTGGGGAAGGGAGTGGCGTTTACAAGTCATCCGATGGCGGAGAGACATGGAAACAAATTCACGAAGGTTTACCGGAAGAAAAAGGGAAAATGGCAATCGCGGTTTCGCGATCAAATTCCGACAAGGTTTATGCACTGGTTGAAAGCGATAGCCAACAAGAGAAGGGAGGACTTTTTGTCTCCTCTGACGCTGGCGATAACTGGAAACGCATCAGCAAGGACCATCGATTGATACAAAGAGCGTGGTACTACACCGAGATCTTTATCGATCCTAATGACGAACACACCGTTTATGTCTTAAGTGCTCCCGCCCTGAGATCGATCGACGGCGGAAAAAATTGGGAGGTCCTTTCAGGGACACACGGAGATTATCACGACCTCTGGATTAACCCTGCTGATTCTCGCAACATGGTGATTGCAAACGACGGCGGTGCAGCGATTAGTTTCAATAATGCGAAGAGCTGGTCAAGGCAAAGCAACATGCCCACCGCACAGTTTTATCGTGTCAATGTTGACAACCAATTTCCTTATCGCATCTACGGCGGACAGCAGGATAATTCATCGGTCGCCATAGCCAACATGGAATTGGGGAGTGGCGGAATAACCGAGCGAAGTTGGACCGCGTCGGCTGGAGGAGAAAGTGCATTTTTGGCTTTCGATCCAGACAACCCGCGATATGTCATGGGAGGGAGCTACCTCGGAACGATCGAATTGCTTGATACCCATGCTTCTGCCGGCACCCAGATCATGTCGGCTCCCATTCAATATCTGGGGCGTGCGGCTCGCGATATGAAGTATCTCTACAATTGGAATGCCCCCGTGATTTGGTCTCAGCACGAAAAGGACACCTACTACCATGCCGCGCAGTATCTGCTTCGCACGCGCGACAGGGGTCGAACTTGGGAAGAAATATCTCCGGATTTGACCCGTAATCAGGATCACAAACAGGGCAAAGGGGGTGGGCCATATACCATCGAAGCCGTGGGCGCAGAGAACTATGGCACGATCAGCTACGTCGCCGAATCTCCGCATGAAAAAGGCGTCATCTGGACCGGCAGCGACGATGGCCTCGTCCATGTCACGAAAGACGGAGGAGAAAACTGGAGCAATGTAACGCCCGAAGATTTGGATGAGTGCCTGATCAATGCTATCGAGGTCTCTCCTCACGACAAAGCAACCGCCTACATTGCAACGACACGATATAAATTTGATGACAAACGCCCAGGTATTTATAAGACAACCGATTACGGGAAAACCTGGAGCAATATCACCGACGGTATCCCGAATGGCTCCTACACGAGAGTGGTCCGCGAGGATAACCAGCGCAAGGATTTGCTATTCGCGGGAACGGAAACGGGACTCTATATCTCCTGGAATGGGGGCCAGCAATGGCAGCCTTTCCAGTTGAACCTACCGGTAACACCCATCCTCGATCTGATTATCCGTCATGGCGACGTGATTGTGGCCACCTCCGGAAGATCATTTTGGATCTTGGATGACTTGGGACTGATTCGACAGTGGAAGGAAAGCAGCAAAAACTTCGAACTGTTCCAGCCTGAGGAAGCCATGCTTTCTAATCACGGAAGCGAACTCAGCCAGAACGATAAAGGTTTCAAGGGCTCTCATCCCCTGCGGGGCGTCAACCCAGCCAACGGTGTAGTGATTTATTACACGCTTCCTGAACTTCCGGAATCAGAAGATATTGAATTGGAAATCAGAGATTCCGTCGGCAATTTGGTGAATCAGTTTTCTTCCAAGAAAGACAAATCGTTTAAGAAATACGATGGCGGGCCTAAACCGGCCGCCACGCTAACCAAAGAAAAGGGATTGAATCGATTTGTTTGGGATATGCGCCATCAAACGATGCCCGGGATTCCGACGGCCTACATCGAGGGAAGCTACCGCAGACACAAAGCGATTCCGGGGACGTACCAACTGACGCTCAAACAGGATAACGTGACCTTGAAAACCACGGTTGAGATTTTGCCGAATCCCCTCTACGCGACGACGAAGGAACAATACGCCGAGTATCACAAAGTCATGGCAGAGATGGAGCAAACCTTGACCGATATGCACGAGCAAACCAACCGGTTGTTCAAGGTTCAGAACCAGCTCAAGCAGCTCTTGGACACCCTTCCCAAAGATGACGCCCATGCTCAACTCCAGAAGGAGGGCGAGGCGTTGGTGACAAAATTAAAACAGTGGGATGAAGAAATGGTGCAGCGAAAGTCCAAGGCCTATGACGATGTCGAAAACTTCCCTAACAAATTTACAGCCGAATATTTATTCCTGATCAATCAAACGGAAAGCGATATTCCACGTGTCACCAAGGCTTCCCAAGACCGGAGAAGCGAGCTTGACACGCAATGGAATACGCTGAAAAAACAGGCAGATGGATTCGTGAATAATGAGATCCCCGCGTTCAACAAAAAACTCTGGGAGAAAAAGATCGGTGCCATCTGGATGGGGGAGTGATCGTAATTGACCATCACCCGCCTCGCTCGTGACACACGCCCATCACGGCTGCGTCAACGATGGGGTATTTATTTCGACTCAATCCGATCGATTTCTATTTCGGTTTTGGCCTGCGCGGCAAAATCAATCTGCAGAGAATGAATTCTTGCGGACCCAAGGCCAGCGGTCGGTAAAGCAACCTCATTCCATGTCGCAATGGCTGGCAACTCGACGGAACCCTGTTTTTTTTCGTTGATTAAAATCGTCAGCCGCGTGGGGTGGTTGTGACGCAACCGAATAACAAGCGTCGATCCATTTTTTGGAGGGGCAAGATTCAGCCCATCTCGCCTGATCGATCCTTCCCCCTCGGTCAGTTCAAAATCGAGGAAACCCTGACTCCCAGCAAGATTGGTGACCGCTCCCATCGATTGCCAGCCCTCCGTTTGCCAGCCCCCGCAATCAAACTCGAAAAACAACTTGCCATCCGTGGGATCACGGTTGTTGACGGATTCCCACTCATCCGAGAGTCCGTCCCCATCAGAATCCTGGCGAATCGATTCGTATTCCGAATTGACGCCAATGCCCCAACGCTTATTGCTGGCCATTTCCAATTCGATCGCCGGTTCATCCCCGGCTCCCGTATCGCCCTTGGCAAGCCATGCATCCAACAGTTCACGATGCCGTTTTAATTCATCGGCGTACTTGGGGTCGTCAATCAGATTATTCAACTGTGCAGGGTCGTTCACCACATCATAAAATTCTTCGGGTGGCCGTTCCCCAAAGTAAATCTTGGCGAGTTTCGGATCGAGCGTTCCATCGGCATAGCTTTGGCGAAGTGCCTTAACAGCATCCCGCTTGTCACGATATTGTGGCTGGAGCAAGACCCGATCGAGCATGAAGTTTTGCGTCAATCGAAATCGGTCGGTACGAATACTGCGAATTCGGTCGATCGTTTGGTCGCAACGGTCGCGGGCAGTGGCGACAAACTCGCGGGGCATAAAGTTTGCATCAAAAAGATCTCGTCCCTCCATCCATTCCGGTTGATCCACGCCTGCCCAAACAAGCGTCGTGGCCGAAAGGTCTAGCAGTGAGACCAAGTCATCGCGAACCGCTGGGGTGGGGACCCAAGGTGCGGGACCCGTGATAATAAATGGAACATGGGAGCCGCCCTCGGTGGGTTGTTGTTTGTGTCGGACCAAGTTGTTAGCGCCGTGGTCCGAAAAATAAACCACGATGGTTGATTCCATTAGCCCGTCTGCTTTCAGTCGGTCCAAAATCTTACCAATGTTCCCATCATCCATGCGTGCAGAGTCGTAGTGTTCAGCTACGATTTCTCGATACAGCTCAGTTTGCGGATAATCATGAGGAATGGTGACTTGCGCGCGATCGATTTTGTTTTTGAATTTTGACGTATTGAGTTTGCCACCCTTAAGTTGTATCTGGCCAAAAAATGGCTTGCCTTCTGGACATGCCCGCCAGGGCATGTTTTTCAAATTTCTGGGGATTTTCTGATACACCTTTGCGTGTTCAAAGTTGTAATCCGTTTTTCCCACATTGAAACAGAAGTAACCGGACTGCGTCATCAACTCGGGAATCGTCTTCATGCCAGTTGGTAGTGGTCTTTCGGCCTTACCTCGTCGCGAACGATGCTCGTGCGCGCCGAACCGTATCTGATTCGCACCGGTGATAATCGCGGATCTACAAATCGAACAAACGGGCGCGGGGACGTAGGCTCGCGAGAATCGGACACCCGTCGACGCCATCGCGTCGATTACCGGCGTTTGGCCACTTTGCACTTTGTGACCATAACATCCGAGCCAAGGTGAAAGGTCCTCTTGGAATAACCAAAGGATGTTGGGTTGGGTTTTCTTTTGGTCGGTCTGTGCCTCAATCAATGAGACGGGTAGGCAAGTGGCCACCAGAACAACCGCCGGCAAAATGTACTTCACGGATAATCTCCCACAAAAAAGTGAACCGCTATTGTAGTAGTAATCGCCCTTTAAATGGGTTGTATGTCATGCTGCAATCCGCCCAATTGCATCAATTGACTCACAGGGGTCCCCCCGCAGCAGTGGGGAATCTCCGAGCATCAGAAGCGTGTTCTCGGAAGACAAGTGCAAACGAGAATTTGATTTCAGTAATTCCTGATTTGACGATCAGTATATCGAAGTTATGAGTTCGATCCGTCACACCTAATAAACCGCCGAAAAAACAATTACTGACTTTCACCGGAATTCATTAACTGGTTGCCGGCAGTTTCTTGACAAGATGCGGATTGGAACTCGCCTGCTAAAGGATCCTCCGTAAGCATCTTTTCCTTCACCGCGAAAAAAAACTCGGTGCGATGGATGATGGCCAATGTCCATTCCACCGTTTTTTACGAAGGAATTCACGTTCGCGGTGTCCCCTGTCGAAGAAATTTCGGAATGCTAAGCAACAATTCAGATCGACCTGCGATAATATCATTGATCAGACTGGTATTTGCAGGCGACGTATGGATAACCGATAAACTTAAATTTTCATGTCCAAGAAAGATAATAATGAAAAAAAGAATTACTGCTCCGGTTGGTCCTTGGGACGACGCTACTGTAAAAAAGAAAAGCGGCAACCGCAAAGCGGATGTAAAAAACGTGCAGGAACTTTTGCTCAGTGCTTCAACCAAAATGAATAACCCGGCCTGCCATCCAGGCACTCCGGATGGTTTGATTTCGAAAAATTCGCGTAGTTCCGGGACGCTTAAAGCGATCGAATCGTTCCAAAAAAGGTTCTTGAAATCTCCGGACCGTCGCGTTGATGTCGATGGCACGACACTAAAAAAGCTACAATCTTATTGGGTTGAAAAACCGAAAACGGCAAGAAAAATCGCGATCAATGAAAAGAAGCTAACCGAGTTTATCGATGGAATGATGGGTGGCCATTGCGAATACGGTTTTGGTGATAAAGCAAGTCCACTCACAATTGATCCTTCCAAAGTCAAAAAAATTGATTGCTCCGGTTTTGTTCAATACCTCCTCTACACGGTTACAAATGGAAGCGTGAGAATTCGCGCAGGAAGCTGGCATCAGAATAAATATTTCGAAGACAATAATTTTGAGCAAGTGGATTACCAGACCCAAGCGTCTAAGAAAGACGGGATATTAAGACTGGGCTACTTCAAGGGATCACCTGGGCATATCTGGTTCGTCAAAAACGCAATGACGATCGAAAGCAGTGGTGGCAAGGGACCAAATAGGCGGTCTTGGTCAACGTCCAGCCTAAAAAACAATGTAAAACGCTGTTACGTTATTGCCGGCTAACTTGGGGCGAAACAACAAGTCAAAATTGATTCCCTTTTAATCGTTTTATTAAAAACTTCACCAACAACGACTTTAGAGCGTAAGCCTAAACGTGCCAGACCGCCTAACGCTTTAATTTACCGCGTTGCGGAACTACTTATCCAACATCCGTAAGTTTTCTTAAGTTGGTGTTTTCTTGGGATGATTCTAGTACCGATCAATCCAGCCTCTTCGTTGTTTAAATATCCACGGTTTTTATGCTGCGTTTTCCATAAATCATGAAGCCCCAATGTTGTCCATTTAAAGGCCACGACCAACGGCGATTTCTTAGTTGATTAAGTGGATGACATCGCACACCTAAAAAAATGATTGATTGTCAGCAAGCTCTTTGAATTGCCGAAAAATCGATTTTTTGCCTACGGCAATTAAGTTAACTACGACCTCAAAGTTCCGAAAAGGAACATGACTTGGAAAAAGAGCACCATCTTCAATAAAACTCGGTGGCCTCCCAAAACATACTTGCTCCGAAGAACAACAACTGGAGTAGGCTCACCTCATGGATAACTCGCAGAATGAAGCTATTTGGGAGTTCGGTCCGCATTTCTGCAAAAACCGGTGATTGCTGCGAATTGGTTCAATGCTTGCCTTAAACAGCTGCCCGCGGAAACGTAAAGATCCGGTTTACAAGCTGACACCAAAATCAGTGTGCTGAAAACAATAATTTAGAGCAACCGTATTACCAGACCCAAGCATGCAAAAAATACGCCGCGTTGAGACTGTGCTAAGACATTGCCGACTGTGCCTTGCATTTCGCTCCGAGAATTGGACGAATCGGAGCTAAGAAAATCTCGTCGCCTAAGTCGCAAAAACAGTGGCGCGAACCTATTTAAATGCTAATCCGTAAGAAGACCTTTGGCGGTTAAGATTATCGGGCTTCGGAGCTCATGGGTAACATTTCGAAATCGGACAACCTGGCCAAACTTTTCGCAATTCGTTCTCGCTAAATTCAGCATCAGTGAAGGGTCCCAGTCCTACCGCCATCAATTCGAAAAGCCGCCCGCCGTTTTCTTCCCGCGCACTATCCTCCCGGCCGAGCTGATTGCCTCCAGCGTTGTAATAGGCGTGGATAAGCTCGTGAAATAGCTTTACCTGAGGGGGCCGTTTTTGACCAGCGGTTTGAGTCTTGTGAGGATCGTAGTTTATTCTCGTCCCCACTCCTTTTCCACGATTAATTGCGTCGGGGCAATGTTGGTGAAGGG
>CAJQPP010000085.1 GCA_905480235.1 uncultured Pirellulaceae bacterium | reverse complement strand
TTCAAGTGTTTAAGGGCGTTCTGCTTATGACTCGGAAAGGGGGAAACCGCCACCCTAGCAGCTCAATTGCTGAGTTCCACGATATCTCGATCTGATATCACATAGTCGCCTTTTACCGTCGAGCCATCGTGCACCTGGCTGCCCCACACCCGCGCGGACTTGAAATTCTTGGCGACATCTTTGTGGATCCGCTCCGCCAAATCCAGCACGGTTTGGCCGCGTTTCAACGTGAATGGCGAGGCCATGTCGGCTTCCTTTTTATTGGGCAGCTTTGTGTAAACGCGAACGACATCCATGGCTTCATAAATCGCATTTCTCAAGGGTTCCAAACCGCGGGGTTCTTGGGCAGAAATTTCCAAGATCGGGAAATCGAAATCGAGATAATCTCGAAAGAACTCTAGCCGATCGCTGGATTCAGGAAGATCCACTTTGTTGATCACCAGGATGGTTTGCGTGTAGGTCAATCCGATGTCTTCTTCATCCACGCAGGTTTCGGGCCCCATCCGCGAACGGGTGTTTTGAATTTGTTGGAAGGCCTCCTGCATCTCTTGGCCACCCTCGTCGTCGCCGAGGTTCAGCATAAATAAAACGAGTTCGGCGCCCCGGATCAAAGCTTGAATTTCGGGTGCAAATACATCGGCCGTAATCGGTGGCGTATCGACCAATTGCACCACCACATCTTCCCATGGCATGATGCCAGGTTGGGGCTCCCGGGTTGAGAATGGATACTCAGCGATTTCTGGCGTCGCGTTGGTGAGGGCTGCCAAGAGTTGGCTCTTACCAGCATTCGGTCCACCCACGATTACCGCTCTGCCAGCGCCATGCCGCTGTAGGCGAAAGCCTTTTTTACCAATCGACTTTTGAGGTTTACTGGCCTCTTGTTTAACGCGGCTGATCTTCTGCTTCAGATCGGCTTGCATCTTGTCGGTGCCTTTGTGCTTAGGCAGTTCTTTCAGCATGAGCTGCAGGCAATCCAGTTCTTCTTGAGGGGTCGTTGCCCGTCGATAGGCTTGTTCGGCTTTGTGATACTGCTGCGTGAGATTGGCGGGCATTGGGTTGCGTTTACAAAGACAGGGATTTGCAGGGGACGACGGTTCGATTCTGGCTGGAATTGGGGCAATGAACAAGAAGTTTATCGCGTTTGTTTAGCCACACCAATCCGCGTTTAGATAGATAAAACAAAAAGCCATCCGTCCCCAAGGGACGGATGGCTGCGTGAATTTTGGATTTTAAGCGGTTTTGCTTAGTCTGTTCGCCAGCCTTCGTTCAGGCGTTGGCTGGTTTCCCGGGGTTCGGTTACCACGGAGATGGTTCCCACGTACTCGTTCGGGCGTTCTTGCAGAGCGACGGGAACCTTCAGTGGGTCTTCGTAACTGGCTAGTTTCACGGGCGAGTAATCCCAACGTTGCACCGAGGGTGCACTGGCAGATTGGTTAAAGGGATCTACCAACGAGGGGCTGCCGTTCCCGGTATCCCAACGATTCGACGGGATCGGATCAGGGATGGCGTTGTACTGCAGCGATGGATTGTTATTAGGCGCGGGCCATGTCGTTGAACTTGAAGTTCCTTCGATAATTGGCTTTTGCATGTTTTGAGGATTGGCCAACGTGGGAATTTGGTCCGCCGGTAGATTGGACGACGGAGGTGTCGCAATCGTATTCGGAGACGCTTCATAGTACGTCGGTGTATTCATACTGTTAGCCTGCGGTTGCATCATGGGAAGCGAAGGCGAGGCACAGCTGTTGCATCCACCTGCCGGAGCCGCCATCGCCATGGGGGCAGCCATTGGGGCAGCCATGGGGACCGTTTGCACGGGTACCGATTGGACTGAGGTGGGTCGAGATGATCTGAATAGGTTGCAGCCGGAAAACAGACCACAGGATGGAGCGGCGGCCGGTGCAGGTGTCGTGTAAGTCACAGGGACCTGGTAAGTCTCAGTTCGGTACACCGGTCGGTAGGTCGTGTAAGGAACCTGTTTCATCCGGTAGGTATACGTGGTGCAGGGTTTGTTGCATGTAACCGTGCAGCCGCTGCATGGATCCGTGGATGTGGTCTGGCGATACGTGGTAACGGGAACGCGATCCCAGCTGCTCCGATACGCCGTGCATGGCACATAATTAACTACGACTCGCTGACATGTTTGCATGCAGGTCGTGGTGCAACTACCTGTTGCGCACGCATTGGGTTGTTGCCCACAGGTTGCGGCGCCCGGTAATGGCGGCGTGGCTTGGCGTGCTACTCGTCGGCCTCGAATCCAGTCCAACAAAGGACCAGCATCGGCCGTCGCGACCCAGATTAACTGTGTGGATACAAGTAGCGTGAATACAAATAGATTTTTAGCGCGAAACATTAGTTGACTCCGGGGGAGGAGACCAGTCCGTGATTGATTGGATTGGGTAAAAATGACTCAGCCCTGCATGGCCGAGATCGCAGCATCAACCGATCTCTCGGGCTGCGATGATGAAAGGTAGGACAGAACAAGGAGCGCGGAAAGGAAAATTCCTCGAAATTCGCAAATCATATTCTTGCCAACCGCCGGTTATGCGGCTAACAAAGATTGGCGGAAATGTTTCCCCTTTGTATTCCCAGTAATCACGTTCCTGAAATCATCTTTAGCCATCGCCTCGGGGGATGGTTTTAACGATTACGAAATCTGGAACGGCAACTCCGTTTGCTTGCAAATGCAATGATGTACGAGAATGTTACGTCCGTTCTCACTGGTTGGTTCGAAAGAAAATTGAAATTCACAGTTGGGCTCGTGGTACGTGGACTTTTTAATCCGGCTGGTTACGGCTCCTCAGAGGCATTTGATCCGCTAGAATGAGTCCATGTTTATTGCATTTGAAGGCGTAGATGGCACGGGTAAGTCCACTCAATTGGAGCGATGCCAAGCTTGGATTGAGGAAATGGGACATGAGGTCTTGGTCTGCCATGATCCTGGCAGCACCCCCTTGGGACTTAAGCTGCGTGAACTCTTATTGAATCGCAGCGAGCTGCAAATCGATATCGAATCGGAAATGTTTCTGTTTATGGCCGCTCGAGCGCAAATGGTTGCCGAACTGATTTTGCCAGCGTTAGCACAGGGACGCTGTGTGCTTTGCGACCGCTTCCTGCTCTCTACCGTGGTTTACCAAGGCTACGCCGGAAACCTGGAACCGCAGAAAATTTGGGAAATTGGCAGCGTGGCAACACGCGGGTGCCTGCCTGATTTGACACTGGTTTTCGATGCACCGCTGGAGGTTGCCATGCAACGTCTTGGAACCGGTCGTGACCGTATGGAATCGCGAGGGGAGACGTTTTTCGCTGCGGTTCGCAGTGGTTTTTTAGCCGAGGCAGCGAATCATGATTCACTGCAGGTGGTGGACGCCAGTGGCCAGGCAGCTGAGATTCACCAACACGTTCGTAAGGCGATCGAGCCTTTAATCAAATAATCGTTGCTGTTTGCTAGACGTACCATGCATCAAAATGACGTTCTTGGCCACGAACAGGTTATCGACCGTTTCGCGCAAAGTTTAAGAAACAATCGACTGGCGAACACCTGGTTGATGGTCGGCCCTGAGGGCATTGGTAAGCGTTTAACAACCATGTGGTTAGCCAAGTGCATGCTGTGCGAGCAAACGCCTACCAATGAACTTGCCGCATGTCAGACATGTTCGGCTTGCCAACAGGTGGATGCCCTAACCCACCCGGATCTATTGATCGTTGAAAAACCGGCCGAAAAGAATTTGATCCCGATAGAACTTTTTATCGGTACCCGGGAAAAACGCATGCGCGCCGGGCTTTGCCATGATATCGCGATGAAACCATTCCGAGGTGGGCGGCGGATTGCCATTATCGACGATGCCGATTTTCTGAATCAGGAAGGAGCGAACTGTCTATTAAAAACACTAGAAGAACCACCGGCGTTCGCGATTATCTTTTTGATATCCAGTGGTGAGCATCGGCAGTTACCGACGATTCGCTCACGCAGCCAAATTGTGCGATTTCGACCTTTGCTGCCCGAACAAATTCAAGAGATTTTGGAAAAGAAAGCGTTAGTACCCGAGGGCCATTCGTCGCGAGAGCTGGCCATGGCTTGCGACGGCAGTCTGAAATTGGCGTTGCAGTTAGCAGACCCCGAAACGCTCGATTTCCGACGCGATTGGTTGGAGCAACTAGCGACGTTGGATCCGGGGGCGGACGATTTTTTTGAGTCGATAGGTGCCTATGTGGATGCGGCTGGAAAAGATGCAGCCGCGAAACGGTTGCGTTTACGGTTAGTGGCAGAATTGGCCAGTCGGTTTTATCGACACGTCATGATGCAGCTTTGTGAGCAGCCTGTGGTAGCTGACGAGACCATGGCGCGCTGTGTTACGACCGCCGCTGAGCGTTGGCCCGGGGGGGATGCGGAAACCGCAGCCAAATGTATTGAGCGTTGCGGCGAGGCGGCAGGTCAGGTTCGCGCTAATGCCAACCAGGCTCTGGTGATCGAGGCGTGGCTGTGTGATTTGGGGCGAATGGTACGCGGCGAAACGACGGCTTATTAGGAGTTCGAATGAGATTAACAATTCCTGCGCTGATTCTCCTGCTGGGAATCTACCCCGAGGGTGTCTTGTCAGCACAAGAAACCCGGCAACCCAAGATGGAAATCACAAAAGTGGAATTCACCGATGGGGACAAGCAGTGGCAAATGACAGATCCTCAAGCTTGGGAAATTAAGGATGCCAAGCTAAGCCTCTTTCAAAAGAAAAGTCACTACCAACCCGAGGTGCGTAGTCCGCGTCACATTGCCTGGCTGAAAGACATGCCTTTGAAGGATTTTCAATTGGATGTGGAGATTCTCAGCACGGAAAAAGATTACAACCACCGCGATGCATGTTTGTTTTTTGGATTCCAGAGTCCGACTCAATTCTATTACGTGCATCTCGGAAAAAAAGCTGACCCGCACGCTAACCAGATCTTTATCGTCGATAACGCGGCACGCAAAAAGATATCACTGACGACCACCGCAGGCACGCCTTGGGATGATCAGTGGCATCACGTTCGGTTGATCAGGAATTTGGAATCAGGCAGCATTGAAGTTTACTTCGATGACATGCAAAAACCTGTGATGACGGCGAAGGATCAGTCCTTTGCTCAAGGCTGGATTGGCCTCGGTTCTTTTGATGACACCGCGGACTTTCGCAATCTGACCATTCAGCATTGATGCCTGAATCTTGCCATGGCGGCAGGCAAGTTAGGTTCTGCGACTGCGGTGGGACACGGAAATATGGCCCGCCGCGACTTAAGAAACGCTGATTTGTGACATTGCTTTGAAGCGGGCCAGAAATAATCGCATCGCTTTGGCACGGTGGCTCAAAACGGATTTCACGGAGTCGCCTAATTCAGCGAATGTGCGGCGGTATTCTCTCAATTCGAAATACGGGTCGTACCCGAAGCCGGCCTCGCCCCGCGGCTGTAAAACAATACGCCCTTGGCATGATGATTCGACGTCGATCATCACTTGTCCTTGGGGGTCCGACAACGTCATGTGGCAGGTGTACCACGCGTTTCGCCGTTGTTCGGGAATATCACAAAGGCTTTCCACGAGTTTGGCATTGTTGGCTTTGTCATCTCCGTCCTGGCCGGCGAACCGAGCGGAATAGACACCGGGGGCACCATTCAATGCGGCGACCGATAATCCACTGTCCTCGCCCATCACCCAGCAGCCTAGATGTTGAGCCTGCACGGTCGCTTTGAGGGCCGCGTTTTCCTGGAAGGTCGTCCCCGTCTCTTCCACTGAAAGCGCATTCGGGAATTCGTCGAGAGTGATTACATCAATGGGCATGTCAGAGAGCAAAAGTTGCAACTCGCGACGTTTTTTCTGATTGTGGGTTCCCAGAACAAGTTGAAACCGGTCGCTCATCGTCTTTCCTTGTTGCTGCCGTTGTTAACAATCACATTCAACATTCACGACCGAGCAGAAGGCGTTGCCATCTGCAGGCTGTATCAAGCTGGGCCGCAGCTTGCGCATTACTCAGCTTCGGGAAAGCAAAAAAAATTCGTACTTTCTCAACCTGACATTACCGCTATTGGCGGACTACATGTTGGGCGTGCCGTGATTGCGGAAGAGCATCTCTTCTGCTTTTTCCTTGTATTTCATGTCGCCGGTGGCGGCCAAGGCCCTTTGGTAAGTCACGCTCAATGCTGCGATGTTAAAGGGATCGTTGGGCTCCAGTTCATTGGCTTGTTCGCCATGTTGAACCGACTTTTCATAATCATTGGTGAGATGATAAAGCACCGAGAGGCCAAGATGGGCTCGCACAAATTTTGGGTCCTGTTTCAACAGTTCCTGCAGTTTGGCGATGGCTTCATCGTATTTGCCTTCGTCACGCAATGCGTCAGCCTGATTTTCGAGCTCGATTATTTCCGACATCGGTTGTTTTCCTAATCAATAAAAAAGAGTCCTCAACAAGATCGTACTTGTCGAGGACTCAAAAGCCAAGTTCACGGGTTTAACTTGATAAGGGATCCGTTTGTTTGAACGGATTCTGCCTCAGGTATTTGCTGAGGCCCTTATCCCCGGTTCCTATTTCTTGGGGTGCCGCAAAGCTGCCTGGGCGGCTGCCAAACGGGCGATCGGCACACGATAAGGCGAGCAGCTGACGTAATCCAATCCGACCCGATGACAGAAGTCGATCGAATCGGGGTCTCCGCCATGCTCGCCGCAAATTCCAATTTTCAGGTCAGGTTTAGTTTGGCGGCCTTTAATCACACCAAATTCCACCAATTGCCCCACTCCCGTTTGATCGATCGACACAAATGGGTCAACCAACAACACGCCTTGCTCGAGGTAATCGGGCAAGAAGCCAGAGATATCATCGCGGCTATATCCGAACGCCATTTGGGTCAGGTCATTAGTCCCGAAGCTGAAGAAATCCGCATCACGTGCAACTTCGTCGGCCGTCAATGCCGCTCGCGGAATCTCAATCATGGTGCCGATGATCAGCTTGAGTTTGCCGGTGAACTTTTTCGCCAGACGAACTTTGGCGATCGTTTCTTCTGTTAACTGCCGCAAGATGGACAGTTCCTGTTGTGTTCCTACGAGAGGAATCATGATTTCTACGGCAATATCAATCTTTTGCTTTTTGCACTTGATGGCTGCCTCAGTGATCGCCGTTACTTGCATCTCGAGGATTTCGGGATACGAAATACTCAAGCGGCAACCACGATGGCCCAACATGGGATTCATTTCGTGCAGTTGCTTAACACGACGCTTGATCTGGGAGACGGGAACGCCCAGTTCGGTGGCCAAATCTTTTTGAGCTTTGGCTTCGTGAGGCAAGAATTCGTGCAGCGGGGGATCCAGCAAGCGGATCGTCACGGCCAAGCCTTTCATGGCTTTGAAGATGCCCTCAAAGTCACGGCGTTGGAATGGCAGAAGCTTCTTCAGTGCGGCACGACGGGATTTCTCGTCTTCCGCCAAAATCATCTCACGCATGGAGGTGATGCGGCCCTCTTCGAAGAACATGTGCTCCGTGCGGCACAGGCCAATGCCTTCCGCACCAAAATCACGTGCCTTCTTGGCGTCGGCCGGGGAATCCGCATTCGTGCGAATTTTCAAGGTGCGACATTTGTCGGCCCAGTTCATGATGGTGGAAAAATCACCTGACAACTTGGGTTGAATTGTTTTTAGTTCCCCCAAGAAAACCTCACCTGTCGATCCGTCAATGGAGATCGTGTCTTTGTGCGTCAGCAACCTTCCGTTGATCAGGGCCTTGCGAGTTTTCTGGTTGATTTCAATTTCGCCAGCTCCCGCGACGCAACAGCGACCCCAACCACGTGCCACCACGGCGGCGTGACTGGTCATTCCGCCTGTGCTGGTCAGAATACCTGCGGCACAGTGCATGCCGTCAATGTCCTCAGGGCTGGTTTCGGTGCGAACCAGTAATACCGTCTCACCGGCCGCCGTTCTTTCCACAGCCTCTTCAGCCGTGAATGCCAGTTTGCCAACTGCCGCTCCGGGGGAGGCGGGTAGGCCTTTCGTCAAAACCTTGGCTTGTTTGCGGGCGGCTGGATCAAAACCGGGCAGCAACAGTTGCGTAAGGTGATCCGCAGGGATCCGCAGCAGAGCTTCGTCCCGCGTAATCAATTTTTCCTTGACCATGTCGCAAGCAAGTTTGACGGCGGCTGGGCCGGTGCGTTTTCCGGTGCGTGTTTGCAGCATGAATAACTCACCCCGTTCAATGGTGAATTCAATGTCCTGCATGTCACGGTAGTGCTCTTCCAAAATCACTTTGATATCCAGCAGCTGCTTGTGGACACTTTTATTCCACTTCTTCATGTCGCTGAATGGCAAAGGTGTGCGAATGCCGGCAACCACGTCTTCGCCCTGAGCGTTAATTAAAAACTCACCGTAGAATTGGTTTTTCCCGGTGGAGGGGTCACGAGTAAATGCTACTCCGGTGCCCGAATCATCACCCATGTTGCCGTATGCCATGGATTGAACATTCACGGCAGTGCCCAACAATCCGTGGATGCCTTCCAGTTGGCGATATTTCACGGCACGGGATGTGTTCCAGCTCTTGAATACGGCTTCTACTGCCAGTTCCAATTGTTTCATCGGATCCTGTGGAAACGGCTTGCCGGATTCCTGCTTGAACACGGCTTTGTAAGCATTGCAGAGTTCCAGCATTCCCTTGGCCGGTACATCGTTATCGTTAGAGACTTTGTATTTGCGTTTGATCTTTGCAAACTCGTCTTCGAACAAGTGATGGTTGATATCCATCACAACGTTGCCGTACATGTTGATCAGGCGACGATATGCGTCGTAAGCGAAGCGTGGGTTGTCGGTCGCATCGGCCAGGCCTTGGACCGATTCATCGTTAAGGCCTAAATTCAAAACCGTGTCCATCATGCCAGGCATGGAAACAGCTGCACCCGACCGCACCGAAACGAGCAGTGGGTTTTTCAGGTCGCCGAACTTTTTGCCAAGCTCTTTTTCCAGCATCTTGACGTTTTTGGCCACTGCTTCGAGCAATCCACTTGGCAGTTTTTTGCCAGCTTCATAGTAGGCGGCACAAACTTGCGTGGTGATGGTGAATCCCGGAGGGACGGGTAGGCCAATGCCGGTCATTTCCGCAAGGTTGGTACCCTTGCCGCCAAGAATGTCTTTGCTGACTCCACGACCTTCGGTCTTTGTCTTACCAAAGTAGTAAGTCATTTTCTTAGCTTTTGTTGTCGAGCCGTTCTTGCTCGGCGAAACTTTCTTCTTCGGCTTTGCCATGGTTGCTTGTGCCATCGGTCACGGTTCCTTTTTCTTGGAAGTTGCAGTTGCTGCCTTAAAGTTAAAATCCCACGCCATCATTCATTCGTTTGGCAGGGCAAATATGCTTTGATTTCGCTGCTATTGTACATTTTTAGGGAAAACAGCACGAGTCTCGAGCAAATGGCTATTGGGGGATCGTTCCCCCCAAAGCCCAGCTAATGGGGGTGAGGGCCTGTCGCCCCCAAAAAAAATCCAAGTGCCTTTGGGAATCGCTACTTTTGGTGACGATAGCGAGCACGTTTTGGAAACCCAGTTTTGGCAAAATCGTTCATTGAGCACCGGCGATGAAAACACGAATATCGCAAATGTTGGTGTGGGTGGGGGGCGCCGACAGCAGGCTGTCCGTCATTTCCAAGAGCGTGCCCGCATCATTTCGCGCAAGATAGTCTTCCACACTCAACTGCTGTTTGCGGATCAGGTCGGCAGTTCGATTGTCGCAGCACCCGCCTGCTGCCAGGTTGGGGCCATCTTCGCCATCAGTGCCTCCCGATAAGAAACAAAATTCTCGTTGGGCTGAGCAATCTGATTGCATCCAACATCTCAGGGCTGCCAATGCCAATTGTTGGTTTCGCCCTCCCCTGCCTCGGATTTCCCGAGGCGTTAGTTTCAGAGAGGGTTCGCCACCAGAGATGACGCAAATCTTGTCATCGCTTCCCACAAGTTGCTTCACGAGCTGACTGGCTTTGTCGGGCAACCATTCCGGGGGGGAGGCGATTTCACGGACGACGCGATATCCCAATGATTCGGCATGTTGCACGGCTGCTGTAACGCCGGATTCGATATTCCCAATGCGCGTGTGTGGTATGCATTGAGGGCGGGGTTTTAAGGCGGAGCCCGGGCAGGCGTCTGCCAGAAAGCTTCGAATTCGATCTGGAATCTGATGCATCTCATCAAATTGTTCAATGATGTCCAAGGCTTCGCGGTAGGGTCGTTGGGAATACCATGTGGGCCCTGAGGCGATAGTGGCCATGTCATCTCCGATCACGTCGGATAAGACCAGCGCGAGATTAAATTGCGCATGGCTTGCCGCAGCAAGGCCACCCGCTTTAATGTTATCGAGACAGCGACGCACCGTGTTAATTTGTTGGATGTCGGCCCCGTTTTCGGACAGCACTTGAACGACAGCCAGTTGGTCATCCAGCGAAGTACCGGCAACGGGTTGGCAAAGCAGCGCTGAACCTCCACCTGAGATCAAGGCAACACAAAGGTCCTTTTGACCCAGCTCGTTGAGTTGCCGCGTCAACCTCAGCGAAGCGTTGACAGTTTCCACGGTCGGGAAATTGGCGTGTTTGGCACGCAATGAAAGCAGGCTCAGTCGCTGCAGAAGAAGGGGGTTTTTTAGTCGTGGCAGATCGCACGCCTGCCCGTCATCAGTCAGCCTTAACAACCCCGGAAGATGAATTTGTCCGTCAAGTTGAATGGCGTGTTTGTCACACCATGCTTCTGTTTCACTTAAAAAACCGACTGCCATAGCGAGGGCTGCTTTGCCGGCACCTGCGAGAAAAATTCGCTTCACTTCGTCCGCCGCGAATTGGCAATTGCCAATGCAAAGCGTTTCTCCGGTGGTCTCAATCCAGGGTGCCAGAAGCCGGTCGGCCCGGGCGGCTGACACGCCGGCCGCCCAAATATTTTTTGCGTCGATCGTGAGGGAGCCGTCCGCGATATTCAAACGTGCCCCGCATGAAGAGAGCGTCCAGTGTCTCGTGAGGCAGCAGGCGCTAAAAAGTTTCAGGTCTTGTTTTTTTGAAGTTGCTTTTTCAATTCCAACTGATTGCCGGCGTGATTGTAAATCACTTCATCCATGTAATGCCGCATCATAAGCAAGCCTCGTCCGGAACCGAGTTCCAGGTTTTCGGGCGCCGTACAATCGGGCACCGCCAGCGGATCAAAGCCGGCGCCTTGATCGGTTACCTTAAGGTAGAAATTCTCTGCCGTGGATTTGACTACCACGTGAACTTTCTTTTCCGGATCACGTTGGTTGCCATGTTTGATGGCATTGATGATGGCTTCTTCCAACGAAACATGGACCCCGTACATTTCCTTTTCCGGCCATCCGATCTTTTGCATGTTTTCGACAATGCACAATATGACCTCACTACCCACTGTCGTATCACTGGGAAGCCATTCGTCATAATTCCAATATGCGATGTCAGTCATCTAGGTTTTCACACAGGTCGTCGGGACACAGGGAAAAATCAGACCTTCGACAGGCTTAACTGTCAAAGGCACCTACCGCGTCGTTCTCATCTGCTCGAATGTCAAAAACGGAATGAAGTTGGGTGATATTGAACACCTCTTCTACCTCCGGTCTCAAATTGGAGAGTTTTAGATTGCCTCCACCGCTGGATAAGCGACGTTCCAAAACGATGAGTTTGTTGATCGCCGAACTGCTCAAAAACCGAACGTTCCCCATGTTGATGACAACACGCCCACCATCGGGCTGTGAGAGTGTCATGAGCTCTTCACCCAGCGTCGCAATGCGCTCAGCATCGGTTACTTTGTCATCACGCAGTTTGACGACAGTAACGTCATTTTTATTTTGCAAATCTATGCACTTGAAATCCGACATGCGGGCAGCTCGCTATAGGTAACCGAGTGTTTGTGTTTCGTAGGTGTCGCGGGGATAACCGTTCGCTGGGCGAAAGGGATCGCGACCACGAGTATGATGATAAGCTGCCACGGTCCGGTGTCAATTCAATGACCGATAGGCAGGCGGGATAGGTGGCATTTGGTAGCAGGGCCAGCGAGCGAAAAAGTCTTGCTCACCGAACCGTTCCCCACGCAATGCCGATGGTTTCTATTACAAAATCGACGCATTATTGCCTTAAAGCCAATCCATGCAAAAACAGGACAAATCCAAGGAACAAAGGTGGCCAGGCTAACCACCTCGGTGGAGCCAGTCGTTTGGTTTGGCCGTTCCAGTTGTTAGACGAGGAGACCTGGGATGTGTTTTGCCATGTGGAGGCTTGGAATGCCGGGACAGAATTACTGGAGGTGCTGGCGTTGCCAGTTTGGTAGTAAGGCCATGATTGGCCGGCGGGCGGAGCGGCATTGCTGGCCTGGCCCGACGAGCGGAATATGCCTGTGAACAATCCGCCGTTATTATTTTGCTGAGCGGGATTCCCGTTTGGGTTTTGCATTTCCTGTTGCATGAAACGAGAGCCCGTAGGACTGAGTGTGTAGGATTTCACCAGCATCAACTGGAGGCCAATGAAAATAAAAACCAGACCAACGGTCATGGAGGAAAGCTTGGACATGATGGTTGTCCCTTGGGATCTCGCGAGAAGTGGTTGCTTGAAAAATAAGCCGCAAGCTCTGCGCAGCAAATTCTTACCTTAGGATCAGTATCGATTCCCCAGGTGTCATGGCTTTGCTAAACCGCAGGGATTGCCGGATGTTCTGGTGGTAACTGCCCTGCTGATTGCGATTCTCATAACGATAAGCAGTCGTTACAATGTGGGCGGAAAAATCGGCTCAAAACACTCACCACATTAAAAAAATTCATGGAATCTTTACCTGCTCTGGTTACCAATGTTGCACCGTTGGATTTTCCGCAACCAAGCATCTGGTGGTTCTGGGGTTTATTTATTCTTGGTTCGTCGTGGACATGGCGGCAGAAGATTTTTCAGGCTTTTACGAAACTCATTTTCTTTTCCCTTTATCGAATTCGAGTTGAGGGATTGGAAAATTGGCCGCGCGAGGGTGGGCTGGTAGTCGTCGGGAATCATGTTACCTGGATCGATGGGCAGTTGTTGCTGATCGTTGCGCCGCGGCGCACGCGTGTCATTGCATTGTCAGGAAATTTTTCCGGTCCTCTGCGCCGGTGGATCGCTTGGTTCGCTGACGTGATACTGATCTCAGGTGGTCCCAAGTCGATCATGCGTGGACTTAAAAATGCTAAACAGGCGGTCATTGACGGGGATTGCGTAGGAATTTTCCCCGAGGGTGGAATTTCGCGAACCGGACAAATTCAGACTTTTAAGCCCGGTGTCATGCGGGTGATTTCGGGAACCGGCGCACCCATTCTACCCATTTCAATTAATCAAACATGGGGCAGTATCTTTAGTTTCGCAGGGGGCGGGACAATTTGGAAACTGCCGAGATCTTTTCGTCGCCCTGTGACTATCACGATTGGGCGTCCGATTCCCGAACCCGACAATGTTCATGAAATCCGACAAGCTGTCTTAAGCCTAGGAGCCGATGCTGTGTCCCACCATCAACCCCCATTCGTATCGCCCGCTCAGATGTTTGTGCGCAGTACAAAAAAACGCAAGTTCGGATTTAAGATCGCTGACAGCAGCGGCGCTGAACTGAAGGGCGGCGAAGCTTTGATGCGTACGCTCATAATGAGGCGGTTGTTGAATAAACATGTGCTCGCCAAAGGGGAGTCTCATGTCGGTGTATTAATCCCCCCATCATTTGCCGGATTTGCTACCAATATGGCTTTGGCAATCGATGGACGGGTGGCCGTGAATTTGAACTATACCGTTTCCAACGAAATCATGAATTACTGCATCAAAAAATCGCAGCTAAAACATGTACTCACTAGCCGTAAAGTGATGGAGAAATTAGACCTGCAATTGGACTGCGAAGTCGTCTATCTGGAAGACCTTCGCGAAAAGCTTGCTCTGGGGGATAAGGTCTCGAGTTTGTTGGCTGCCTACCTGACGCCTCGTGCGTTATTGGAAAGGCAGTTAGGTGTTCATAAACAGCAAAAGGATGATGTTTTAACCATCATCTTTACGTCGGGTTCGACGGGTGTCCCCAAGGGAGTCATGCTCACGAACCAAAATATTCAGTCCAACATTAAGTCGATCGATCAGATCGTGAAGTTGACTCCCAAGGATGTGCTGATCGGTGTGCTGCCGTTTTTTCATTCGTTTGGTTATACGGTCACGCTATGGGGTGTTGCCGCGTTGGATATTTCAGGGGTCTATCACTTCAGCCCCCTTGATGCCATGCAAATTGGCAAGCTTAGCAAGAAATATAACGTATCGATTCTGTTGGCGACGCCGACGTTTCTTCGCAGCTATTTACGCAAGTGCAAGCCTGAACAATTCAAAGCCCTAGACGTTGTGGTGGCCGGGGCTGAAAAATTGCCGATCGAGTTGTGTAGTGCATTCGAAGAAAAATTTGGGGTTCGACCCGTGGAGGGATACGGTGCCACGGAGCTGTCACCTTTGGTATCTGTCAACGTGCCGCCCAGTCGTCGCGGAGATAATTACATGGTTGATTGCAAAGAGGGGACGGTCGGGCGGACAATTCCCGAGGTCGCTGCGCGGATTACGAGCGTCGATTCTGGAGAAGATCTGGGAGCCAACGAAGAAGGGAACCTGTGGATCAAGGGCCCCAATACGATGAAGGGGTATTTGGGGGAACCAGAAAAAACTGCTGAGGTGTTAGTCGAGGGTTGGTACAACACCGGTGATGTCGCCCTTTTGGACGAAGATGGCTTTATTAAGATTACCGGCCGCATCAGTCGTTTTTCAAAAATCGGCGGCGAAATGGTACCGCACGTCATAATCGAGGAGACGCTTTCCGGCTTGTTGGATCAAGAAGAGCAAGACGAGCCAAGATTTGCAGTAACCGCCGTTCCGCATCCCAAAAAGGGGGAGCAATTGGTCGTGCTGCATACGAAGCTCAGTCAGGCCCCCTCGTATTACTGCGAAGGGCTTGCAAAAGCTGGCCTGCCCAACCTTTACATTCCCAATGCCAATCGTTTCGTGGAAATCGAAGAACTGCCATTGCTGGGGACGGGAAAACTAGACCTCCGAGCGGTCAAAGAAAAAGCCACAGAAATGGTAAACGCTTAGCCACCTGCCCCCGTTCGCCCCTGCATGGGGGTGTTACCAAGTCCGCGTCTATGCAACCGGCTAACCTGCAACCGGCTAACCTGCGAGCGATCCGTCATGTACGAATCACTCGCGGTTTTTGTTTATATCATCATCTTCGGTGGAAGATCAGTCACTTAAGACCCAGATCATTTGATCCATTTGGAGCGACCAGAAGTACGTCCCTCCGGCAAAGGAAGGGCTCCGCCAACTAATGCGGGCCGTGACATCTCCAGAAACCGGATTCACGAATCTCGATACATCCCCTCCCGGTGACACTTCGATTAATTCCAGAGTATCGGAAACGGGCCTCACGTCGACAGTTTCGTAGGTGTTGGTGATCTCGTTTTTGAAACGGATTGTCTGCGTGACATCGCCCGTTGGTCCGCCGCTCAAGAAACCACCGATGCGGAAGTTGAGAGCGGTTGGGTTCGTTACAGGCGAAGTCGCCAACAGCACAACATCCACGGTTTGCTTGCGTGGGTTGCCGGTTGGTGAAGGGTCAATTTCGAGGAATTGTCCGTCATTGAGATTCAGATCGGAAAGGGTTCCGTTGGCGATGATGCCATCCAAAAACTTGGATCCACCCGGGAAGATGGGTTCTGCACATTTGACCATCCGCACCTCAAGAGAATCTAAGCCAGCTTCAATAACGGAACCGCCGTTGAGATCGGAAACTTGGAAGCGTAGGCGTACGTTATCATTGGGCGTGACGAAGTCGCTGACACGAAAGGTTGCCTTGATCCAGCCTCCGGAGACTTCACTGCCACTGGGTCCGACCGTTTCTAAGTTGACCCAGCTTTCTCCGCCGTCATCCGAAATATCTACGACCATGATGTCGTTTGCTGGGTCTCCACCGTTGGAATTGGAATACCAACGAGCGTAAGACAACAGCGCTTCTTCATCGGGTGCGGTGGTAAGGTCGAGGACGGGTGACAAGAGAATCGTGGTGCCGTCGTCCACATCGGAATTACCATCGACGTTGTCTGTCAGAAAGCACTGGCCAGAGCCATCGTAATCGTTTGCTGGGTCGCCACGGTCGCCACCGCCCACGGGAACGCCAAGTTCCCACTGTCCATCGAGGGCGTCACCGCTCACCGACCAGCCGCTGGCCGATTCAAAATTCTCGTAAAAGGTTTGCGTGATACTGCGGGCACTCCAGGAGATGAAGGGCTGGGTCGGTGCGGTTGAGGGACGGCAGTAAACATCGCCATTGGTTCCCGCTGCGCTCAAATAGTATTTGATTTCTCTCGCGCATGTACTCGGTGGGAATTTCGCTTCAAACAAACCGTCGCCTAAAGGGTTCATCAGGTACTGTTCAAATCCATTTCCGTCGCCGATATCGACATGCAGTGTGGCCGTGTTGGGTGCCAGAGTCCCCGCGAAATCAGAAACCTGTACGAGGAATTCGACGACGCCTGCCGGATCGATCAGTTCAGGTCGGCCATTCGGAAATTCGATGGAAACGGGGCTTAGCTTGGCCAGAAACATGCCGCCTTGCCGATCATTAATCAGAATATTCCCGCTCCCGAAATAAGGGTAAACAGACCATACCCCATCAAAATTGACTCCGTTATTCAGGCTGTAGGAGTCGAAGTAGGCGACCTCCTGCAGAACAGAGGAGTCCTGAGCATCTTGTTCCAAAATCCGCAGGCCCGACGAGTAATTACCGCAATAGAGCCGATTTTCCTTGACGTACAAATTATGATCGATGGTGTTTTCTGCTGAGGAATAGAATCCCTTGTAAACGGGATTATCAAGATCCAGGCAGTCGAAGATATGGGTCCGCGTCGGGCCGCCCAGTTGGTTTTCATCCAGCTCATCACCCATGTAGAAATATCGTTGGTCTTCCGAAAGCCAGCCTTGGTGGGTGTAGCCATCTTCGGCGTAGGCGTTCCGCGAAATTTGGGTCATGGCAGACTTATTGGTCACGTCCACAATCGTGACCGTGTCTTCGTTACAGCAAAAAGCAATTTCCGAACCAGCGTAATCGGGGTCCGGTCCGTTGTAGGAAACGACTTGGCAATCATGGGTGTAACCATCACCACCGAAGTTACCCGCCGTGACAGGATTGAGAGGGTTACTGATATCGACAACATGTAGACCGCCAGAAGCTTCGCCAGATCCGACGATATAGGCGTAACCGCTGTCCTCGTTAATGGCGATGTTGTGAGCACTGGCTAGAGCCTCGTTGGCGTCATAAAACGCAGTGTTACTGAAGTTGCCAGGGTTCGCAGGATCAGCGGTGCGGAGTTCCGTTAGATCAAAAATCTGCATGCCATGAGCCCCGTTACTGTCGGAGACGATAAAGACATGATTCGCAAAAACTTTCATATCACGCCAGGATGAGTTACCCGTCTGCGTCATCAACTTTCCCAGATATTTTGGATCAGTAGGATCCGATATATCGATGAAGGAAGTGGCGTTGGTCAGACCACAGATGGCGTATTCTTTTCCATTGCTCGGGTCAGTCCAGCCCCAACAATCATTGCCTAAAACGTTCGCGCCCACGGCGCCAATTTGTGATAGATCTAAACGTCCGACCAGCATCATGTTCCAAGCATCCCAGGGACCTTCTCCGCCAATTCCTGGAGGGGCAGAGTTGCCAATGTCTTTGCCGCTGTCCCCGCCATCGTGAGGCGCAAATGCGAGTATGAAGGGAAGTAGCGCACCGATGAAAATGACGCGGGTGAGAAGATACCTTCGCATAATGAGAGCCCGTAAAGAGAAGAAAAGTTTTGGTTCCCCGGAACGCTGAGTTTAACTCGCATGCTGCGGTTTTCCAAGCGTTTCCACCGGTTACCGTCAGGATGCGCAAAAGTTTTTCCCGGGCCGACTTAGCGGGCCAAGTAAAAGCTTCTTTTAATAATTTAAGGTCGTTTCCAAGCGTTTCGGTTGATCGTTTTTTGGACCGGTACATACTGGGATTGATAAACGTTCTGCTGTAGAGGGATCTACATATAAAATTCCGTTTTCTCTTCTTGGGGGAGTCATGAAACGCTTGTTTGTGGGGGTGATTTTGGCGGTGTTTTGCGCTGGGTCAGGCGGGGCTGTAACAGCAGACATCTTCGATTTTCGTTTAACCGGAAACGGCGGCGAGGGCCTTTTGGATACGAATGTCACGCCACCCACCGGTTCTCTGGGAGCGGGGGGGATCGGAATCTCGGGTATCACTCTCGATACCGATATCAATATTTTGCATGTCGACATCGATTGGGGCACTGCGAACGGTTACTCAGGAGATCTCACGGGTCCCGTTACCAAACTACATTTGCATGGTCCGACGCCCGCGAATGCTCCCGACTCGTTCAGCCAAACAGGCCCCTTAATGGTGACCTTAAGCAGTTCCTTGTCGTTCAACAGTTCCGGCATTAACGGAGGGGTCAACGATGATTTCTTTATCAATACCTCCGACATGCAAGCCATTTTGGATGGTCGCACCTACATCAATGTGCACACAGACCTATTTGAGTTTGGTGAGATAAGAGGTTACTTGGTTGTTGTAGTCCCGGAACCCGGCACGACGGGACTGATGTTATCGGGCTTGGTTGTGTATGGCCTCCGTCGAAGACGCCTTCGGTAAGCAGCATTTACGGCGTAATTTGGTTTTTTAGGCGGTTGCGCTTTCTGGTTGTTGCGTTTCTTTCGCCCTTCGGTGCATGCCGTGGCCCTCAGGCCTGGAAACCTCATCATCTGAATCAGGTGCACCAAATCTGTTTGGAAATGAAGCGGGTTTCGCTGGTAAAATGAAGCGGGTTTCGCTGGTATTGACGCAATGGCCTGAGGTATCGATGCACCCAGCTATCGTTGCTCCTGATTGCCATTCTTGTACAGGTCGATGGTTCAGTTTGCCGGAACGCCACAGACCCACGCGAAGTTGTTGCTCTGCCCAAGGCTGTGTCCTGTGTGGATTTTCTCTCTCCCGCCAACGGGGGTTGGCTTCGGGGGCTCGTTGGCGGCTGCCTAGGGTCTGTTCAGACAAGCTCAGGTGATTTGCGGAGCTTGCCAAACCTCTCCTGAGATCGCGAGGGCCACATGGCACGTCGCACGTTGCGGGTGCGTCTGAGCAAACCCGTCGGGTGCGTAGGGGTGGTGACCCACCCGATTGCCTGTGAAGAAGGTAGCCTTCTTGGCTACGTCATAAAAACGGGGGCCATAAAAAAACGCCCGTGCTTTTTCGGCACGGGCGTTTGGTTCTTTTTTGTCGCAGCTGACTTTAGTCGATTAGCCAAGCGGCTTGGTCAACAAATACCGACCAGAAGAATGAACTGCCACTGAACGATGGGCTGGCCCAGCGAACTTTGGCTCGGATTTCACCATTCACCTGGTTCACGTACTCATCCAGATTACCACCCGCCACGCCATCCACTACGATGTCGCCATTTTCGGCAGAACGAGTATCCACCAAGGTCCAGTTTTTGTTGACGGTATTCCACAGGTAGATCTGTTGAGTCACATCACCCGCAGGACCGCCAATCATGCTGGCCTCCAACCTAAATGTCAGGCTGTTTGGCGAGGTCACCATCGACTCGGATACCAAGATGACGTCGATCTTTTGCTTGAGTGGATTACTGGTAGGTGAGGGATCGATTTCCAATTTAAGGTTGTCGCTGTCATTGACATCGTTCAGTAAACCGGAAGCGATAATGCCATCCAGGAATTTAGAACCGAGTGGCGTTACCGTTGGCGGATCGCACACCGCCATACAAATTTCCAAGCCGTCAAATCCAGCTTCAATAACCGACCCCTCGCCGAGATCCGAAACGTTGACGCGAATTTTCATGTTGGCCGTTGGGGCCAGCGTATCATTGATGCGGAAGGTTTTTTCGATCCAGACACCTTCTACTTCTGGGCCATCGGGACCTACGGTCTCCAGATTGGTCCAAGTCGCTCCCCCATCATTGGAGATGTCGATCACCATCACATCCGCACGTGGGGCATTCCCGAATACGTTGTCGTAAAAGCGTCGATACTTGAGCAGGGGAATCTCATTTCCACTGGAACTAGCATCTAGAACATTCGAAGTCAGGATGGTGCTTCCATCATCGACATCGGAGTTGCCGTCGACGTTGTCGGTTAACCAACAACCTCCTGAACCGTCACCGTCGGTCGCGGGATCACCACGATCGCCGCCACCCACCGGGGTACCACGATCCCATTGGCCGTCCACCGCATCACCGGAAACGACCCAACCTGGATTGGATTCGGCGTCGTCATAATAAACCGTTGTTACGGAATCAGCAGCCAAGGCCGTGTAGAAAGCCGTGGGTGCGTTGACTGGATCGAACTGCGTTGGGCCCGACACAGAATTGGCACTCACGTAGTAACGTACGGTAGTTGCACAATCGACAACCGGGAAAATGGCGTCGTAGAGATTGGGTGCGATCTCAACCATCGGATAGGCTTGGAAACCGTTCCCATCGTTGATGTCAACATGTAAAACACCAGTGCCTGGTTCCGGCGTGGCCGACAAAGAGACGACTTCCACCTGGAAAGCAGCTTCGCCATTGTCCGGAATCAAAGAAGGGCGGCCGTTGGGGTATTCGAATTCAATCAAATCCAACGGAGGTGCATCCATGTTGTGATCTCCAAATCCCGCCGCGATTTCGCTGTAGTGCGGGGTGCCATTGCCGATATTGCCATCGTCATCATCCAGCTCGAGATAGATGATGGTAATATCTGGAGCGATGGTCGATTGTCCCGGATCGAGGTCGCCACGAACAATCAGCATACCCGTGAACAAGGCTGCGCCGATGTCGCGAAATGCGGAAGGTTCGGTAACGGCTAGTTCGTTACGAGTGCTCCAAACGCAGCCTGAAATCAATTGGCCACAATCGTGGATGCCACCTTCGCAGGGGTACTGTTTGTTATTGTTCGCATTTCGAATTCCAGAACCGCAAGTGGAAAATCCTAAGCCGAGTTCTGGTTGATCCTGAATTAAAACACCAATCGAATCTCCTGATCCTTCCCCCATTTGACCTTGGCCATTTCCAGTGACATTAATCATGTGATGACAATATTCGTGATAGGCCACACTGGAGAAAGCAGTGTTATTGCAACCGCCCCCTGCTTGGTAGTAATTGACCGAGCTTCCGTCATAAAAAGCATTGCAAGATGAGGCGATATTCGTGTTGATATCAAAACCGGTTTGCGTTGCGATGGTGGGGAAGTTGGGCTCGTAACTCAATACGTAATCGCGAACCACATTAGTCTCGAGATAAGCATTGACATTGGCTGTCATCAAATCGTCAGAGGTGGTGGGATTGAAAAGAAAATTGGCAGGTCCCGGAGGCGTTACCACTTGGGTTAGTTCGGGTGTTTGGCTGCCATTTGACTCGTCAAATACTTCAAACCACGGTCCCCGCAGTTTGGCGTTCAGGGTGCCATTGCTGCCACCGCTGTTAGGGATATCAAAGTCGCCATTCTCATCGGCGAAGACCGTGCTACCACCGCTGATGCCAACCTCGATGTAAGGCAAGGCAGTCACAGCCCGAGGATCGCAATCGAGTGATTGCTGCCCGTTGGTGGCACGCCCCTCAACGGAGCCCGTGACGTTAACGAGGCAAACAGCACAGTGGCAAATTTGATTTTCTTCATGCAGAATTTCTCCCGTCGCAACCGAAGCGATCACAAAGTGCTTGTGATATTCGGGGACGGTGCGGACGGAACCACGGGTGGCCATAAAAGAAACCGCTAATTCGGGTTCCGCAAACTTGCCATCGACGCCCGCGAAAATCACATAATCTTCCTCGCTAACCTCGACTTCTAAGCGTTGGCGGCGAGCTTTGTTGTTCAATACGGATCGTTCGACCGGTGCCGCATCCATCAAAGCTGAGACGTTGTTCAGCATGTCGCCTGTGACTTGGGCAGTTGCTCCTGCTTCAGGGAGCAGAAGTCGTGCACCGGATAAATCCTTGACGGTAAATCCCGACATCACCAATGGATAGTTGTCTTGATTGCGGACCAAAAAACCCGCCCCGGATCGGAAGACCGGAATTCCATCGACATACTGGTTAAAGCGTAACATGTTGAATTTGTGAGTCTGGGTTTGTTTGTTCCACATGACCCCCTGCGTGACTTCGCCGTTTTCTTTGATTTCTGGCACCAATGTGCCAATGTCGGAACCCAGGGCGCCGCGGACTTCGTTGACATGCCGCCAAGCGCTTTCTTCCGGAGTGTCACCGATGGATAGAATCGTTCCGTAAATTGCAGTCATCCCACCTCGTGCTTCGTCGTGTTTGTCGACGGGCCGGTAGAATTGAGAGCCATAAAATCGGGCTCCGGGATTGTTTTCTTTGAACTGTTCGAGCGGTTGAGACGCGAGTTGAGCCTGAGCTTGCGAGACAAGAAAAAGCAGCACAGAGCAAGTGACGAGAAAAGAGCGTCCTTTCATTTGATCCCCCTGATGGATTTCATGGACATGCGAACGATATAGTCAAGATGGTAATTTGGTCGTAAACACCAAACAAGGATTCGAATCCAACACTGGTTGAAAACCCGCCAGAAAACATATTCGGGCGGTAAAATTACTGCCCAATTCCTCGCTGTGTGTATACGACGCTGACGTCAACGATGAGCTTAAACGACCCAGCGAACCGACATCTACACAAAAACCGGCATCCAGCCATGCATTGGACGATTCTGTTGAGAAAACGCGCCGAGGGCGTTAAAACAGATAAACCTCTATGATTTAAGCGTGTTCCTAGGGCAGTTCTAGTGCCACTAGGAGAGAGGTAAACGGTTGTTTGGAAATGGCCGACACTTATCGATCGCGGAAGTCACTTACATAGACCATTTAACGAACTGGGAAGCGGATGCTTATTCGAAGTGGATTGACGGTCATTTTTGTATTGGCATTGGCGTTAAATGGCTGCAGCAAAGCTCCCCCACCTGTATCGGGAGCTGAGCAGAAGTCGAAGAATGCTCCTGCCGCAGACCAGGGCAATTCGAAAATGGGGGAACAGGTGCGGGCTATGGCAGGCGTCGGTAAAGGGGGGCAGAAGCTTAAGGGCCATAATGGATTGTTAGCCACACCGGCTAAGCAAATTTTTATCGCCGAACAAAAAATCATGTTTATGCGTGCTGAGCAGGCGCTCACGGCTTTCGAAATTATGAACGATCGTTATCCCCGTTCGACCGAGGAGTATATGCAGGGGGTGATTAAAGCTAATCAACTTACCTTGCCAGAACTGCCCGCCGGTGATCGATATGAATTTGACTCAAAAACTCATACCTTGATGGTGATCAAGTCCACGGGGCAGTCGCCCTGAGCCGGCGTTAGCCAGCGAAATCTTCGCGCACGCTGAGGTTTGTCACCAGCCGGTTCAAAGCACTCGTTAAAATTTTGATCGCCGCTGTGAATTCACTTAACGGTAGACGTTCTTGGGGAGTGTGGTCGAGCGAGCTGTCACCGGGCCCGTAAGCCAAGATGGGGCATTTCCAGATTGGGGCGACAACATTCATGTCAGCGGTCCCCGTTTTTAATTTGTATTTCGGTTTTGCGCCAGTTTCGCGAATCGCCCCCGCCAAAGCTCGGCATAACGCATGGCTGCGGTCCGATTGGTGGGCCGCCTCGTAGCCGTAAAAAGTAACTTGACCGTCCTTCGCAAATTCGGTCAGCCTGTCGCGCAAAGCGTCGATATCAAAGTTGGGTGGTAAGCGAATACCTATTTTACATTCAGCGGTCGCATCCAAGCCGTCACTTTGGCTGTTGATGGATCGCAGGGATGGCAGGAGTTGTTCAAAAAGTCGCGTTTTATCAGCATTGAATTCATCGCAATGCGCTCGTGTTTGTTGCCAAAATCCGGCTGCCAGTTCGGCGGCACTTTTTTCCGGTCCCGCCGAATGGGCCATGGCGACCTGATGATGGTAATCCAGCAGAATACGTCCTTTGTAACCCAGCGTGATAGCGGCTGCGCTGCTGGGCTCCCCAATCAGACAGTAATCGGCGGTGAAATCACGAGCGATCTGGCGGGCTCCTTTACTGGTTGCAGACTCTTCTTCCACGGCACCAACCACCACCAAGCGGATACCGGGCGGTAACGCGACTTGGGCGGCTGCCAATGCGAAGGTGGCCAGAGACCCCTTGGCATCGACGCTGCCACGTCCATGCAGTTCTCCATTTTCGATACGCACGGGAATGTCGCCGGGTACCGTATCAATATGGCCCAGTAGCATGATCGTCATGCGAGCCTGATCCTGGCCGCGGATACCGATTGCGTTGTTAACGGAGTCGAGGTAGCAGGATTCGTACCCCAGTTCCTGGAATTGACTTACGAGATACTCAGAGGCTGCCTTTTCGTGCCCAGATAAACTGGGGATAGCGACCAGGTTTTTCAAAAACTGGTGGCAGCGGGCATCATCAATTTTGGCAGGGGGGGATGGGTTCATGGTTCAAGCGATTATGGAAGTGCCTTCGCCTTGCAGCGCGCGGGAAATGCAATTGGCATGCCGGGCATCAGCGATGACAACACGTTTTACGCCCCCATCGATAGCCGCTGCCGCAGCCAGTAGTTTAATTTTCATGCGCCCTTGAGCGAAGGTTTGAGAGATTTCTTCCAGGTCTGTTCGGCGGATTTCGTTGATCCGCGAAGCGGGCTGCGTGATATCTTTCATGACCCCCGGCACATTGGAAAGGATCACGAGTTGGTCTGCCTGCATTTCGGTGGCGGTGATAGCCGCGGCGCGGTCGCCGTCGACATTAATGGCAACGCCATCGGCGGTCATGGCGGGCGGACAAAGTACCGGGAGTAACCCCGTCTGCAGCAGACGATTTAACAAGTCGGTATTTATCGATTCCACTTTTCCCGTGAGGTTGCCACGCAGGATCCTCGTTTTTCCGTTCTCGACAACCCGTATAGCCGATTTTTGTTTTCCCACCCATAACCTTGCGTCGATGCCGGACAGGCCAATGGCGTTGATCCCCCGTTGTTGCAGGCCTTCGACGATTTGTTTGTTGGTCTTCCCGCAGTAGGCCATCATAAAAATCCCCATCGTTTGGGGATCCGTAAAACGGGAAGTGAAACCGCTCGGCGAGGTTACGAATTGGGGAGTGTGCCCCAAGGCCTCAGCCAGTTCGTTGGTCAAGTGTGAGCCACCATGGACGAGAATGGGTTGCTCACCACGCTGTTGTAATGCCGCGATTTCGTCGCAGACTGCTTCGTAGTGGATGCCCTCACCGCCACCCGCTTTAATGACCATCATGTTTCTGGACCCCAGCTACTATCGTTTGAGTCTTGCCAACATCTATGAGTATTTTTTCGGCGGTGTGTTGCCTCAGCCCAATAAGTCGGCGCCTTGTTGGTCCTTACAGCGACTCACAATAGCTTGGCAAGCCAATTCGGCTTGTTCGCCAGTCAGTGTTGCGTCCGCACTTCGCAGAACCACCGACAGCAGCACTCGTTTCTTGTCGGCTCCATCCTTCGCCGCATTGCGAAAAGTCTCTTTGTAGCGGACAGATTCCAGGAGATCCGGACTGGCTTCGCGAACGCTTTTCGCCAGATCACCCCAGCGAACCGCCTCATCAACAATGAAATTGAAATCTCGAGTCAGCGCTGGAAACGGACTTATTTGGCCGTGCAAGGTGACCCGCGTGGCGATTTGATTCAACAGGCCGACATCCAATTCGGCAACGGTGGCGTCGCGTTTCAGCCGAAATAGCTCTTGGGTCGCCGGCGAGATTTTTCCTACCCAGCCCAGTCGCTGGCCATCAATCAGCAATTCGGATGCATGGGTGATGTCCAGCAATTCCAGGTCGCAATCATCCGTCTCCACGACGACCTCAGTATTCAGCATGCCAACCACAGCCTCGACAACGCCCTTGATTTCGCCGTAACTGCGTTCCGAAACCAGACCCAGTTTGATGGGTTCGGTTGGCAGTCCAGCGGCGTTCGCTAGATAAACTCGGGCTGTCTCGAACAACTCGACTTGATCGTTCTGTTTGTATTCGTTGATACGAAACGCCTCTAGCAAACTTGGCAGAAGGCTCCTCCGCAACAAATTTACGGGCATGTTCTGCCAACTCGTATCAAGCACTCCCAACATTGCTTGGTGGCTTTGTAACGGAGGATGGTTCGACCATGCTGTAAAGCAATCCGACCAAGCTTCAGGAACGAGGCTGGCAGTCATGGCTTCGTCGAATCCTGCCGCTGTGATGGCATGTCGGATCTTTTGCATTACGCGATCTTCGTGTGAGCGAACCGACGCTGCCATGGGGACGGCAACATCATCGGGTACTTTATCGTACCCGTAGATGCGGCCTACTTCTTCGATCAAGTCGATCTCGCGGTTAACATCCAGACGCCAGGCAGGTGGGGAGACTGACAGGGAGTCCTGCGGATCCTGAGTGCCCGGAGCGACACCAAAGCCGAGGTTTTCGAGGATGGAAACTGCGGTCTCGCGGGGGATCGCAATGCCAAGAATGCGTTGTAGTTGATGAAAGCGGAAATCGATTGGCGGGCGTGTTGCCGGAGCTTGGCCAACGTCGATCATGCCTTCAGCCAATTGACCGCCCGCCAGTTGCATGATCATTTCGCAACAGCGGCGACTGGCCCAGTCAATATTCTCGGAATTGATGGAGCGCTCGAAACGATATGAAGCAGGGCTATGGAGTTTGAGTTTCCGTGCGGTAGCGCGGATGCACATCGGGTTAAAGAATGCGGCCTCCACGAGGATGTTGCAAGTGCTGTCGGTTACCTCGGTTTCCGTGCCCCCCATGACGCCGCCCAGACCAACAGCTCGCTCGCCATCGGCGATAACGCACATGCCAGGTTGCAATGCATAAGTGTTGTGGTCGATGGCGACCAGCGATTCTTTTTCCGCAGGCTCACGCACCACAATCTTGTTGCCATTCAATTGGTCGTAATCGAAAGTGTGAAGGGGTTGGCCACATTCCAACATCACGTAATTGGACAAGTCCACGACGTTGTTGACCGACGCGATGCCGACCGTTTGCAGGCGTTCCACCAGCCAGTCCGGGCTCGGCCCGACTTTCACACCGCGGATCAACCGGGCAGTAAATCGATAACAAAGCGCGGGGCAATCAATTTGCACATCGAAGACCTGTGAAATATCGCTGCCCTCTGTTGCCGGTTGGGGATCGGGGATCTTCAGTGGGTTTTCAAATAGTACTGCGACCTCACGAGCCACGCCGATATGGCCCAGGCAATCCGAGCGATTGCTGGTGACTTCCAAGTCGATTTGTTGGTCATCGCCCACCATTTCGCTGCCTTCGTGGTTCAGGCCGCTCATCGTCAAGCGGTCCACCAGTTCGTCGTGATCCGGCAATGCGACGTATTCTTTTAACCAATCGCGTGATACAAGCATCGTTTTGTTGGGGAGTTGATGAAAAGGGAATGTGTCAAAGTAGGAGGCGGAGCTTTCGCGTTTCGGTACCGCCCGAAATCCGCAGCTCGCTAGCGCTCAGAATTGTCTTAGGAAGCGGACTTCGTTAGTGAATAGATCGCGGATAT
The DNA here is from genome assembly GCA_905480235.1 of uncultured Pirellulaceae bacterium. Classification (GTDB taxonomy): domain Bacteria; phylum Planctomycetota; class Planctomycetia; order Pirellulales; family Pirellulaceae; genus CAJQPP01. The sequence goes on along the minus strand of CAJQPP010000085.1, from coordinate 21,486 downwards.
CCGTGATCTTATGCCGCACCATGCAAAGTCGCTCGACGCCCAGGCCGAACGCAAATCCGGATACGGCATCCGGATCGTATCCCACGGATTTCAGTACATTGGGGTCAACAATACCAGCTCCGCCGAACTCGACCCATTTCCCATTCCAGTAATAGTCGGCCTCGACACTGGGTTCGGTAAAGGGAAAGAAGGAAGGGCGGATGCGGACCGGCACGTCCTCGCCCAAATAGTTGGTGGCAAAAAGATGCAGGACGGTCTTCAAGTCTGCCAGCGAAACCTCGGTATCGATTAACAACCCTTCCATTTGGTGGAACATCGGGTAGTGGGTCGCATCCGCCGTATCCGGCCGATAGACCCTGCCCAGCGAGATGATGCGAACGGGCGGAGGCGTATTTTCCATCACCCGAATTTGCACGGTGCTCGTCTGGCTGCGGAGCAGAAGTTGGGAGTCAAGTCCCGCCTGCTTGCTGGCCAACGATAGGTAAAAGTTATCTAAAGGGTCTCGCGCGGGATGGATCTCAGGAATATTAAGCGCTTCGAAATTGTGCCAAGGGTCCTCGACTTCCGGTCCCTCAGCGGGAGTGAAGCCCAGACGACCCATGATGTCTTTCAATTCTTCGATGGTCTGGGTGATGGGATGCAGGCGACCGATGCGGGGCCGTTGCCCGGGTAGGGAGGGGTCCACCAATGGGTCGCGAATCCGTTCGGCTTGCCCGCTGCTTAGGTTGGCCTGGGATGCCTCGAAAGAAGATTGAATGCGGTTTTTAACTTCGTTCAGTTTCTTGCCAGCAACGGGTTTGTCTGACTTATCGATGCGGCCTAACGATTTTTGCACTGACTTAAGTCGCCCTTGCCGAGCGCCAAGGAATTCGACGCGGGCGGTTTCCAGTTTCTCTGCATCGACAGCGGCTTGGAAAGTCTGTTCGGCTTCCGCCGCTAACGACTCAAGTTGGTTGATGAATTCATCCAGTGGCATGGCAGTGTCTGAAGACATGGTCTTTCCCATTTAACGTAGCATTTATCCAATTGGCATTTCCGCCTTGGTGGCAAGCCGTTGGAGGCTCCTCAATCGAGGCAACCTCCCAAATCCCGGTACGGTTCGCTTACCTGTCTCCATGATCGGAAATCAGCATAAAAAAAACAGCACCAATCGGTGCTGTTTCAAATTGTTTCTTAGATCGTCTGCAGCCTAGCTTAAGAGGGCAGAGCCTTTTTGGCGGCTTCGACGATATGGTCGAAACCGGCAGGATCGAAAATTGCTATTTCCGATAGCGATTTGCGATTCAATTCGATGTTGGCGGCTTTCAAGCCGGCGATGAATTGGCTGTAGCGAATGCCCCGCTGTGTGCAGGCGGCGTTGATGCGAATGATCCAAAGACGGCGGAAGTTCCGTTTCTTGGTCTTGCGATCGCGATAGGCATACTGACCCGAGCGGATCAGTGTCTCTTTGACGGTACGAAGCAAATTACCGCGGCCGCCGCGATAACCTTTAGCTCGTTTATAGAGTCGCCGTTTGGCACGTGTACGTGCTGCACCTTTAGTGGTACGCATGAAATTATCCTTTGAACTTGTCAGGCCCCGCGGTCATTCGACTGCCGCGTTGTTTGCTTGCCCGCATGTATCATTGTGTGGCAGGGATTGAGAAATCAGCTGCTGTACTTGCCAAGTACAGACCGAATTTTATCTTCCATCGATTCATCTAATACCGTGGTGCCGCGTAGATTACGCGTACGCTTTTGTGAAACACGGACGTTGCGGTGGCTCGTGCCTGCCGAACGATGCTTCATCTTTCCCGAGGCCGTAGCCCGGAAACGTTTTTTGACACCTTTGTGAGTTTTCATTTTGAACGACATGATGATTCCTGCGGGGTATGCGCAGCCGATCTTAGTGGAATTTAAGTGCGGAATTCTAGGGATAACCGCCTCCCTTTGGAAGGGGATTAATCAAAGAACCCATTAAAACATGCGGATTTCGGTCTCGGGCGCCTGACGCCGCCTAGATTCACTGGTTTTTACCCGCGACGGAACCGCGGAAAATGATGCGGAGGTCACAGCGGGTTGGCCTGGCCGTCGCAATTCTGTCTCGGCTGGGGGTCAAAAAAGCGATTTTGGCGGTGCTGATCCCAACAGGATTGACGATCGTGTTCTATCTAGATCGTCTTTCAGGAACAGGTTTGTTAAGTCAGATCGGTTGTGGGGCCAAATGTGAAAGGGCCCCGAATTCCAGTCGCGGATGTTCCAGCTGCCCTCAATTCCCGAATCAGTGATGGTTCCCGTGTATTGGACTCGGTGTTTCTTCAGATACTGCTTGGACCAATGGCAAATAGAGTTTTCCAGGTCGTAGGTTCCGTTTATTAACCAAGGGCCGACGTAATCCGTACCTTCACCTCGGATTTCATGTTCCTCGAAATGGAGGTAGAGGTGCATCCAGCTTCGTTTTGGTTTGTGTTCCTCTAAGTAAAATCCGGTCCACTCTCCGCTCGGTAAACGCGTGTCCGGTTCCAGCGAAGGTAATTCAGATGTTGGCATGGCGATTCGGTAGGTTGGGACGCAGGGTGAGGATCCTCCCCCTACTCGGTCAATCTCAGTCAAATTTTGAACCCGGGGGGGGCGGGCGACGTACAGTCGGCATCAATAACTGTGGGGGTGTTTGCCAGACCGTCAACGAGAACAGCCGTTTTTTGCCGGAATGTGGCACAAAGGCCTAGGAATACTGGGTGTCGGGCGACGGGGCCCAGGCGTAGACACCTGAGTGCGTAGCGGTTTCACCTGTTAGTTTTCCTGTTTGATGAGTGTTTGACAGGCGTATTCGCGTTGCTGAACCGAGGCGGTTTGGGACAAAAGGTCCTGAAATCGGATTTTTGTCAGGACCTTTTGGCGGGTTAACCGTTTTTTAAATGAGATCGCGAATTTTTTTGAATCTAAACAATGGCTCGTTATCAAACCTTAATGCAGTGGAAAGATCTAAATATTCGGATGCTTCCGGTTTATCAGCATCAAGTTTGGAGTTAACGGCAGTTGAACAGCCTGAGTGGCAAGACGAAGGTTATTTTTTTTTGAATAATGCTTGTAATCTCAGCTTCTGTCATTAACAATGAAACGAGCCTCAAAAAAGGCGAATGTTCTTTTACTAAATTCGAGTTGTGACACATTTTCGAGGTTAGGTTATTTTTCATTAATCTTTGACCTTTCGCCTCGATCTGTTGTTTTTGTTTTATTTTTTTTATCGGAGGACTGTTTATGTCTACTCGCAGAAAAGGGTTCACACTGATCGAACTCTTGGTCGTGATTGCTATCATCGGCATTCTTATTGCAATGCTTCTTCCTGCTGTTCAGCAGGTTCGTGAAGCTGCCCGACGTACTGACTGTGCAAACCGTCTACGTCAAATCGTTTTGTCTACCCACAGTTATCATGATGTAAATGATCGCTTGCCACCTGGTGGTTTGGGTGCAGAGCAGGTCATGAGCGACGCTATGGCGTTGTTGGATGATCAATGGACCTCGGCTTTGGGTCTGATCATGCCTTACATCGAGTTGGATAACTTGGTGCGAGACATCCCTGGCATCATGTTTGATGTCAACAAGAACTTCCTGGATTACGTCGATGCCAATGGCAACCAGCTTTACGGTTGGTCTGTTGGTCTTCCCAACGGTATCTTTGTCTGCATGGACACCGTTGTACCTGATTTCGAGTGCCCCTCGGATGATATCAACCAAATCCAGTGGTTGTGGTTCGGTTCTGGTCAAGGTTCGATGGCTTGCTATCAACCTCGCGTTCAGGGCAGTAATGACGACAAGGATTGGGCTGGTTGGTTGTTGGTTTCCGGTGGTGGAGATCTTTCTAACTTTGTAGCACGTACAAACTTCGTTTCTTGCATTGGTGCTCACGGTCACACCGTTGGTCCAGAGCGAGAAAGATGGCGTGGTGTTATGGCTCCTCGTCTTCGCGTTACTTTGGAATCCATCATCGATGGTTCCAGCCGTACCGTCATGATGGGTGAGAACAATGGTCCTCACGTAGATTACCAACCCGGTATCGATATTGATGATGATGACATCACAAATACCGAAACTAGCATCCCTTGGGGCTGGGTAACCGGTGGTGGCGTTCAAATGCGTGGTAACATTCCTTACCTTGAGCCACAGTACCCAATCGGTACCGTTATTCCTAACTTCCCGGACTTGGACACATCCTCGATCGGCATGTTGGGTTCCGCACGTAACGCGAGTGTTCGCGGTTTCGGTGCTAATCACCCTGCAGGTTTGAACTTCGGTTTGGCCGACGGATCCGTTCGGAATGTTTCTCGGGCTACCGATTCGGTAACTCTTTATCAATTAGGCGGTAAAGCGGACGGTGGCGTACCCCTTAACTTCTAGAAAGTTGAAAATGTTTAAGAAAGTATTTGTTGCAATAACACTAGCTGCCTGTGTTACAGGCCTCAGCCTTTCGGGCTGCGGCGGACCAGGCGAAGTCAAGACCAAAGGTACTCTGAAATCCCAAACAGACATGGGTAAAGATACTTCTGGTAATGACAAGGGCATGGAGCAAGAAGCGCCCCAAGGCACCGGATTGATGGACTAGTCGTTGTAACGATATGCAAGAATACCAAGCCGGGGCGTTATGCGTCCCGGCTTTTTTTGCGCATCACCCCTTAAGTAAACCGTAGGCTGCTGGGTCCCCCGCTGGTCGTGATGGGCTTGGCAGACGCAATATTACGCGATGTCAGTTGATGTTGGCCACCGCCTGCGGTGAGGCCCTCGTTGGGGTAACAAGCTGTTGAGCAGTTTTGGGTTTGCTCTCGCTCCAAAATGGTCCACAATGCGAAGCGAATTCACTTCTTTACTCGTGTCATCGCCGTGAAATTATTCCTCTTTCCGACCTTTGCTGCTCCTGACTCAAAGCACGAACGCGCATGGCAAGTAAGTGTCAGTGGCGTCTGTTTGAGAGAGAAGGCTCGCTTAATCCAGCAAAAAGTGCTGGAAAACGTGCTGAAGCGATTAACGGATGTCGAGGACCATGAACTGGAATCTGAACTCTGTCACCGTCGTAGTGAGCCGTTTTTCATGGCGCCCTTACGAAAGCGGAAGATTCGCTTTGAGATCGATGGTGAGGCGATTGCTACGATTAAGAAAACCAAACGAAATGGTCAGTTTCGAGCTAAATTGTTGGTTAAAGAGACGGAGTTATCGGAGGGTTTTGCGGAAACGGGCCTGTTTGATCTGTCCGCCAGAGATCGCGAATCCAGTATTTTGGCGGGCTCTCTAAAAGTGCGAATGATACCCGCTCAAGGTCACTCCGTCATTTCGGATATCGATGATACGATTAAGTTTTCAAACGTTGAGAATCGAGCGGAATTATTAGCCAATACGTTTACCCGCCCGTTTTTGCCGATCAATGGAATGCCATCCGTATATCGGGAGTTGGCAGCCGTCGGGACGGAGTTTCATTACGTAACGGCAAGTCCTTGGCAGTTGTTTGAACCGCTTTACGCGTTTTTGGACGAGCAAGATTATCCGCCGGGTTCCATGCATTTTCGGACGTTTCGCATTAGCGACCATCTGCTGAAGCGGGTGGGGGTAATCCACCGAGGCGGGAAAGCAGCGGCTGTAAGGCGGATTCTTGCCAGTTTTCCAGATCGTAAATTTACATTGATTGGCGATTCTGGAGAAAAAGATATCGAAATTTACTCCCGCTGCTACCATCAATTTCCAGACCGCGTGAGCCAGATCCTGATCCGCTTGATTCGACCCGAGCATCGATTCCGAGAATCGGTCATTGAGGGGCAGTTATTGCTTCCCCCTTCGGTTTTCAAGGTGTTTGAGACCCCTGAGGAGTTGGCTGAGATTATGAACGTCCCTTGGAATCCACGTGTAATCGCCTCTCCATGACCCAGGAATAGGCCTTTGTGAGCGGAGGTTTGTCTTGGTTTCGCGCAATAATTCGCGATGGTATCGGATTTTCCGGAGATTGTTCGAGGAATACCTTGCCGACTGGCCTATTTACCCCTTGTACGTTCGCGCCAATTTCATAAAAATATGCGGCTGGAAAAAACCGAGAAAATTTTGTCGCCCGCCAGAACCGGCGGTCGTTTTTTTTGCGTCCTATAGCGGGGCGTCGAAAACTCCGAGGTAATTAAATAAATGGCACGTTATACCGGCCCCAAAGCAAGAATCAATCGAAGACTGGGTTCACTGATTTACGAATCCAACGGCGCATCAAAAGCGCTCGAACGTCGACCTAATCCACCTGGTATGCACACCCGAGGGCGACGACCGTCCAATTACGGTGCAGCCTTGATGGAAAAGAAAAAGATCAAACACTACTACGGGCTGGGAGAACGACAGTTACGTCGTTACTTCGACAAAGCATCCCGCCAAAAGGGCAACACGGGTGAGCAGTTACTGCTGATTTGCGAAAGCCGGTTGGACAACGTCGTGCGGAGAGTCGGTCTGTCAAAGACACGGTGCCAAGCACGTCAGGGAATTGCTCATGGCCATTTTCGAGTCAATGGGACCAAGGTCGACAAGCCTTCCTTCCAAGTTCGCCCCGGTGATGTTGTAACCATTAAATCCAAGGGCAACGTACGAAATCTTTACCAAGGCATTATGTCGATGGGTGTGGATGGCGTTGGTTTGGAGTGGGTTTCGTTTGACAATGAAACCATGACGGCAACGGTTCAGGGAACACCTAGTGCTTCGGATATTAGTTTGCCAGTAGACGTTAATACCGTCATCGAATTCATGTCCCGCTAATAGCGGGAGGCGAGCCGAGCTCATTACGGTTTGCTTTTTGGAAACAATTGATCGATTCATTTATCGGCAAGCCAATCATTCGTTTTGGCTTGCCGTTTTTTCTATGAGGCTTGATATGCACGCACCTATTGTTGTTATTGGCGGTGGACCCGGCGGTTACGCTGCAGCGTTTTTGGCGGCCGATGAAGGTCAGGAAGTCGTCGTAGTTGAGGCAGAGCCTCGGCTTGGTGGAACGTGTCTGCTTAGAGGTTGTATTCCTTCCAAGGCGTTGCTGCACGTAGCGAAGGTGATTTCCGAAGCGGAAGAGATGCAATCCGAGTGGGGGGTGAGTTTCGGGGAACCTGAGATCACGCTTGATACCCTGCGGGAGCGGAAGGAAAAAGTGATTGCGACACTCTCGGGTGGTCTGGGGCAATTAGCCAAACGCCGCAAGGTGACGGTGATTCATGCTCGAGCCAAGTTTGAGGATTCCAAAACCCTTTCGCTGCACGGGGATCACGATTCAATTCCAGAGGGCGGAAGGCTAACCTTTGACCATTGTGTCATCGCGACGGGTAGTGTCCCCGCAATGCCGGGAGCTTTTGATATTGGTAGTGACCAAGTATTCGATTCGAATGGAGCTTTGGCGCTAAAGAGTATTCCGGAAGAAATGCTGGTAATCGGCGGCGGTTACATTGGGTTGGAGATGGGTACCGTCTACGCGAGTCTTGGATCCAAGGTTAGTGTGGTCGAATTGACGGACGGTTTGTTGATGGGTGCCGACAGAGATTTGGTGCGTCCTTTGCACAAACGTCTGAAGAATTTGTTCGAGGATCGGATCTTTCTGAATACCAAAGTCGGTTCCTTGGGCATGCAGGGCGACAAAGTGGAAGTTGCCTTTGAGGGACCTGGTGAATTCGGTACCAAGCAATTCGATGCCGTGTTGGTTTCGGTGGGGCGTCGACCCGTCACCGGAAACCTTGGTTTGGAGAATACGAAATGCCAGGTCGACGAGCGCGGTTTCATTAAGCACGACAACCAATTGCGCACGGACGAACCCAATATCTTTGTGATTGGGGATGCTGCTGGAGAGCCTATGTTGGCCCATAAAGCCACGCACGAAGGTCGTATCGCCGTCGAGGCGTTATTGGGTAAAAGTGCGACATTTGATAAACGAGCCATACCAGCGGTCGTCTTTACGGACCCTGAAATTGCATGGGCAGGCGTTACCCAAGACGAGGCCAAGCAGGAGGGGCGTGATGTGACCGTGGCAGTCTATCCATGGGCAGCCAGCGGCCGAGCTCAAGCTTTGGGGCGCACCGAAGGCTTAACCAAGTGGATTATCGACCCCGAGACTGAGTGCGTGATTGGGTGTGGTATCGTCGGCCCCGGTGCCGGGGAGTTGATTGCAGAGGCTACCTTGGCCATTGAGATGAGCTGCGAAGTGCGGGATATCACCGAGACGATCCACGCACACCCAACGTTGGCTGAAACCTTGATGAACGCCGGTGAGGTGTTTTACGGTACGGCAACGGAAATTTATAAACCCCGACGGAATCGAGGTTAGGCATGACTTCCGGCTCACGCATTCTGCGATCACGTCGCGAGATCTCGCTAATGCGTCGAGCAGGTATTCTTGTTTGGCAGGCACATCAGGCTGCAGCCCAATTGCTGGGCCCCGGAGTCTCAACTGCTCAGCTGGAAGCGGCCTTGGCCAAAGTTTTCAGTGATGCCAGTGCGGAGCCTCTGTTTCTGAATTATCCAGGAGCAACGCCTTTTCCTGCCGTCTCCTGCATTTCGGTTAATGAGGAATTGGTGCATGGTATCCCCGGCCCAAGGATCCTTAAAAGCGGTGATATCGTAAGCATTGATACCGGTTGCCGAATCGGCGGGTGGTGTGGTGACGCTGCGGTAACGCACGCGGTCGGTGACATCACTCCCAAGGCTGAAAAGATCCTGCGGGTTACCCATGGTGCATTGAATTTGGCAATCAAATTGATGGCCTCCAAAACATGGTGGAGTGAAGTCGCCAAGGAGATGCAGGAATACGTCGAAGCTGAAAACTGCTCGGTCATCACCAGCATGGTGGGGCACGCCATCGGCCGAGAGATGCACGAAACGCCGCAGGTTCCGAATTACTTCGATCCCGCCTGGGTGGAGGATGAGGATTTCGATTTGCGGCCGGGCGTTGTGATAGCCGTAGAACCCATGGTCAGTTTAGGGACTCAGGAGTTGAGGCACTTAGACGATCATTGGACCTGCATTACTCGTGATAAATCACTTTGTGCCCATTTCGAGCATACCATTGCGATAACCCAAGACGGTCCCAAACGCCTGACCACGGCACCTGAAACCGATGAGGAAAAATCACTGTTGCCAGATGGGTTGCAAGACGAAACGCAGTGGGTGGTCTGGTGACCTCGAGCACGCCCGCACCGAATCGATGTACTTGGGGAGATTTAGAATGCCCTCCCCTGGCGCCTAGGTTTTCCTAGCGCCTAGGCTTTCCTAGCGCCTAGGCTTTCCTGTCGCCTAGGCTCTCCTAGCGATCAAACGATTCCTGGTATCGCTCGTTATTCTCGTAGGCGGTTTGTTTGACGCTCGTTTGTGGGTCTTGCAAGTTGGTCATGGCAATGACACGGGAATGCACATCTCGGGCGCGATCAAAATCTCCTGCTGCCGCGTAGGCCGCGGCCAGAGTATCGAGATTTAGTTCACTTTCACCCCCGATTTCGATCGCTTTATGAGCCAGTGTTAACGCCTGCTGACCGTCGCAAATTGCCTCCACTGGGCAGGTCGCCAGCAGCCAGGCAAGGCGTCTGCAGAACTCTCCATTTTTTTGTTTTTCAATCGCGTTTCGCAGGTCCGCACTCGCGGATTTCCAATCTTGCATTGCCAGAAAAGCGTCTGCTCGATTAGCGAGTGCCCATGCATCATTAGGAAGCTGTTTCACGACGCTGTGGTAATCTTCCAAAGCGCTTGCGACTTGATTTTGGGCCAACCGGCAATGAGCGCGTCCGCTGAGCGCTTGCAGATCGCTGGCGTCCAATTTAATGGCGTGAGCATAATCGGCTTCCGCCTGTGCAAATTGGCCGCCCTGATATTGCATTTCTGCCCGGTTGAACCAGGCTGCCGCGGATTCAGGTTTGAGTTCGATGACCGCTGAGAAATCTTGTATCGCGTCTTCGAATTTACCTTGCTCGGCCAATACGGTTCCCCGGTGCATGCGGGTTTGCCATCGCGAAGAGTCCTGATTGATGGAGCGGCTGAAATCATCCATGGCCTGTCCGGAAATGACCTCCGCTTGTTGCGAACTGTTCGCTTTGAGGAATTGTTCTGCCAGTTCTATTCGCGTTACGCCCCGTTTATCGAGCGCCCATGCGTTGAGTTTGTTGAGGTAATTGCGATGGGAGTCGGAAATAGATTTTTCCTTAAGCAGGCTGTCGCATTCGGTAATCAGTTCCGAATATTGAGTTGCCGTGGCGACACTTTTCGCTTTTTGAGATACGGCTTGGATGCGATCGAGGAAATTTTCCTGACCCATGGCCGTATCGATGATACCGAGTGACGAGATGATCACAAGTAAAACAAAGGATCGGCAAGTCCGGTAATTATTGTTTTCAGTTCGATTAAAACGGGGCATGGCAAACCCTCCTTGGATGTGCAGTGAGTGAGTGGTTTCGATAGTTTTCATTAAGCTTGTGGTTTGGTCATCCGCATCGGATCTAAAGCTTCTCGTAGCGTTTCTTCAGGAAGGATATCTTGTTCGGTACATAATTCACGGATGGTTTTGCCTGTTTGAAATGCTTCCTTGGCAAGTTTGGAGGCCTTTTCGTAGCCGATGTCAGGATTCAGGCTCGTGATCATCGAGAGGCTTTGTTCCACGAACGATGCGCAAACGTCGATATTGGCTTCCATTTCTGCCGCACAAAAATCGACAAAGGCGTTCACACCCCCGCTCAATATCTGGATGCTTTCCAGAGTCGTGTGTCCCATCATGGGCATCATGATATTCAACTGGAATTGACCCCCTGCAGACCCGCTTAACACGATTGCCTGATTGTTCCCCATAACTCTTGCCGCAACTTGCATCAGGCTCTCACACATCACGGGGTTTACCTTGCCGGGCATGATAGAGCTGCCGGGTTGGCGACTCGGCAGCGCAAGTTCGTAAAATCCGCATCTCGGCCCGCTCCCCAGCCAGCGGATGTTATTGGCAACATTGAACAGAGTGGAAGCCACGGTGTTCAAATTGCCATGACACTCGACCAAGCCGTCACGTTGGGCATTGCCTTCGAAGTGATTTATCGCTTCCAAAAATGGAATGGAAGTATCTTTCGCCAGTTGCACGGAGACGCGGTGCCCAAATTCAGGGTGTGTGTTAATGCCGCTGCCCACCGCGGTACCGCCGACCGGTAATTCCAAAACGGCTTTTAAGGCCGCTTCTGCGCGGCCGATCGAGAGTTCCAGCTGCCGGGCGAAACCACCGATTTCTTGACCCAATGTGAGCGGTGTCGCATCCATCAGGTGGGTGCGACCAATTTTGATCACGGTGTCCCATTGAGCCGATTTTTCCTTCAACGTTTCCCAAAGACGATTCAAAGCAGGCAGGAGAGCGGCTTGTATTTCACAAGCCACGGCAACATGAATCGCCGTCGGGAAAGTGTCATTGGTGCTTTGCCCCATGTTGACATGATCATTGGGATGGATCGGCTTTTCCAAGGCGAGGCGATCACCGCCTGCGATTTCTATCGCACGGTTGGCAATAACCTCATTCACGTTCATATTGCTGGAGGTACCCGAGCCGGTCTGAAACACGTCGATCGGGAATTGATCGTCAAGTTTACCGTCGATAACGTCCTGAGCAGCCGCTAACATAGAATCGACCTGAGCGTCGGTGAGTGGGTTCTTACCCGATCCTGTCAGTTTTCCTATATCTCGATTGGCAATGCCGCAGGCGTACTTAACGCGTCCCATGGCATGGATTAATGCTGGAGGAAGATTCCAGCCGGAAACGGGGAAATTTTCCACGGCCCTTTGTGTTTGGGCGCCGTAATAAGCGTCCGCCGGTACCTGCACATCGCCCATGGAGTCATGTTCGGTGCGAAAATTCGATTTCAAAGTGGTTTCCGTTTCGGTACTCATGTTATGTTCGCAAAGATTTCCCAGTTTTAGTTTCGCCTTTAATTCTATCCGCAAAACGGAATCCTGACACCATGAATGTCTTTGAGCAATTACGTAAAGAATACATTACCAACGGGATTCACCTCCAAGATCTGCTGCCGGATCCGATGGCTCAATTCGACCTCTGGTTTAAGGAAGCTATCGAAAAATGTCCCGTCGATTGGGTGGAGACCAATGCGATGACCTTGTCCACCACTGACGGCCAAGAGGTGAGCAGTCGCACGGTGTTGCTGAAGGGCTGTGAAAATCACCGCTTTCTGTTTTTCACCAACTACGACTCGGAAAAAGGCCGCCAGCTCACCGAGAGGCCAACGGCTGCTCTGCTCTTTTACTGGCCTTGGTTAGATCGCCAAGTGCGAATTTCAGGGAGCGTTGAACGCACCTCACGCGACGTATCGGAGGAGTATTTCCACACGCGTTCGCGGGGTTCCCAAATCGGAGCGTGCATTTCTGCTCAATCCATCGAGTTGGCTTCCCGCGAAGTACTAGACCAGCAGGTGAAGGATTTTGAGGCGGAGATTGGGGATCGAGAAATTCCTTTGCCCGAAAACTGGGGAGGCTTTGCTTTGCAACCTCAACGCTTCGAATTTTGGCAGGGTCGTCTTAATCGCTTACACGACCGGTTCCAGTATACCTGCGACGTGGCTGACGATCAGATTTGGCAGCAATGGCCCGATTGGTCCATCGCCAGGTTGTATCCCTGAGCGAACGGGTTGGTTTTGCTGTCCCGGTCGCCTGACGTGGTGCAGCCTATGCCCACCATCCGCCATTGACATGCAGAGTCTGTCCGGTGACGTAGGATGCCATGTCACTGGACAGGTAGACGATCGCGTCTGCAATTTCTGACGGTTCTGCGAATCGACCCAGTGGTACGTTGGTCAGCATCGCTTTTCTGTTTTCTTCAGGGATCGACTTTCCCATTTCAGTATCAACAACGCCGGGTGCGACTGCGTTCACGCGAATATTCTTTCGCGCGAGTTCTTTGCTCAGGACCTTTGTGAATGCAATGACCCCTGCTTTAGCTGATGCGTAATTGGCCTGTCCAAAGAATCCTGTCACTGCGGAAAGCGACGCAACATTGACGATGGCACCGTTTTCCGCCAGATGTTCAATCGCCGATTTGCAGCAGTTGTATACCCCTGTCAAATTGGTATCGATGACGGCGTTCCATTCTTCGCCTGTCATCTTTCGAAAACTGCGATCCCTTAAAATTCCAGCATTATTCACGAGGATGTCCAGCGATCCAAATGCGTCGATGGTCTTGGCTACCATGGCATCCAATTGGTCTGGGTGCCTGACATCCGCTGCCAAGGCGATGGCACGGTTGCCAAAATTGGCAACGACGGATTCGGCCAAGGCTCGGTTGTGACCTTCGCCCTCTTCGAAGTAGTTGATGACAATATTGGCACCGGCGGAATGCAGTCCCTCGGCAACGGCTAGACCAATCCCTTGTGAGGAACCTGTGACGATCGCGGTTTTGCCATTTAGGTCGATGGTTTTCATCTTGTGTCTTTCTGTTTAACTCGTTTGCCAACTTGGTTGACGTTTTTCTAAAAAGGCTGCCAGCCCTTCCCTTGCATCTGCAGTCGCACGAGCCTTTGCGGATACCGACATGGAATCTTGAAGCTGGGCCGCCAAATCGCATCCGATGGATGCTGAGATATGAGATTTCGTAATCGCGAAAGCCGATTTTGATCCCGACATAATGGAATCCTGTAAGGCTTTTAAGCGAGAGTCTAGATCGTCTGGAGCGACCACCGCATGGCAAATGCCGTAGCTTTGCGAGGCTGGCACTCGTTCATTCGAAAGCAGCATGTAAGTGGCGGGACCAGGACCGATGCGATGCAGTAGCAACGGGGTAACCATCGCTGCAGTGATACCACGCATCGGTTCGGGAAGAACGAAAAATGTATTTTCGCTGGCAATTACGATGTCGCAGGCCAAAACCAGCCCCACTCCCCCGGCCAAAGCAGGGCCCTGTAAGCAGGCAACCGTGGGGATTTGCATCTGCACCAAAGCCGTCAGTAGGTTGCAATAAACTTGCGAGTCTTTTTGCCAATCTTCGCTGGAATGTTCGGACTCGGCTCGTTCTTGCATTTGCCCCAGATCCATACCTGCACAAAATACCTTACCAGTGGCTTTTAAGACGAGCATACGTACGGATTCGTTGTCGGCGACTTCCTCGACGCATTCTAGAAATCGCTGGATTATCTCTCTCCGCAGAGCGTTCCGTTTTTCGGGGCGATCCAGCGTAATGGTAGCCACGCCCGTGTTGATTTCAATTTTTACGTGTTCAGACATGATTACTAACGATTGGTTGGTTGGAACGACCGGACGGGCGGTTGCGAGCCGCAAATAGGGCGGAATTTCCCAATCCTTTGGCAACGTGGGCCGCTGCCACAATATTGGCTATTTTGGGTGATTTCGTCCAGCGGGCGAAACCGAAATCCTGTGCCTCGAATAACCCGACTTTTTCGGATAGAATTCGGCTTCATTCTTAATCACGCCATGCACCGCCGGGTTTCTACTCGAGAAAATACGAAATGCCAAACAAGGAAAAAGTACTGATCGCTAATGGTCAGGGATTTTGGGGAGATAGTATTCTGGGGCCGATCCGTTTAGTAAACGAGGGTCCTCTGGACTATTTGACGCTCGATTACCTCGCGGAGGTCACCATGAGCATCATGCAGAAGCTCAAGGGACGGGATCCATCCGCTGGTTACGCCACCGATTTTGTCAAAATGGTTGAGCGGGTATTACCGAAGTGTCGTGAAAAAAACATCAAAATCGTCGCCAATGCCGGGGGGGTAAACCCTCAAGCCTGCCGTGAGGCAGTGGCTGATACCATTCGCAAGCTGGGTATCAAAGGCGTCAAAATCGGCGTGGTGGAAGGCGATGATATCCTGACCGATCTGCAGTCATTGATTGATTCGGGTGAAGCTTTCAAAAACATGGATACGGGGGAGTCATTGGCACCCTACGTGGACAAAGTTATGAGTGCCAATGTCTATATCGGAGCTGAGCCAATCGTTGAAGCGTTGCAACAGGGCGCTGATATTGTGATCACCGGACGCGCTACCGATCCATCAGTCGTGTTGGCCCCCATGATGTACGAGTTTGGCTGGACGATGGACGACTTCCATAAATTAGCTGCTGGCACGATCGCTGGACATATCGTCGAATGTGGTGCGCAATGCACGGGGGGCAACTTTACTAATTGGCGGGAGGTTCCCAACATGGCTCAGATGGGATACCCCGTTATCGAGGCGCATCCGGACGGCACCTTTGTGGTGACCAAGCACGAGGGAACCGGTGGGTTGGTGAACCTGCAGACCGTCTCCTCGCAGTTGGTGTACGAAATGGGTGATCCCTCGAGTTACATTACTCCAGATTGCATTGCGGATTTTACCTCCATTCAATTAAAGCAAGAATCGGATCAACGTGTCGCGGTTTCAGGAATTACGGGCAGTAAAGCCACAGATACCTATAAGGTGTCGATTTCCTTTCAGGACGGATTCAAGTTGGTCGGCCAGTTGACGGTGGCCGGACCCGACGCGGTTGAAAAAGCCAAACTGTGTGCCGATATTGTCTTTGATCGTGTGGCGATGGACGGTGTTGAATTCGCCCCGGAAGAACGCTTTGTTGAAATCGTAGGCACCAACGTGTGCCACGCCGGGATCGCCACGCCGCCCTCTGAACCGGCGGAGGTAATTCTTCGCATCGGTGCCAAGGGCCATGACCGTGCCAAACTAAATCGTTTGGGAATGGAGATCGTTCCCTTGGTAACCAGCGGCCCACCGGGGGTAACAGGCTTTGCAGGGGGACGTCCCAAAGCGACCGATATCATTAGTTATTGGCCTGCCCTGATCTCGAAAGAGAAAGTCAAATGCTCCGTCAGTGTCGAAGAAGTTTGAACGACTCAGCACCCAAGCCCCCAATCAAGATTTCCCACACTCGCAAAAAACTGGTAATAATTAAATGAAGGTAGCTCTATCAAAAATCGCCTATTCCCGCTCAGGTGATAAAGGGGAAGGCAGCAATGTCGGCGTCGTGGCCTACTCACCAGAGGGGTACGAAGTCATCAAGTCGCAATTAACGACCGAACGCGTGAAGGCCCACTTCAAAGATATTTGCTTTGGCGATGTGGTTCGATACGAAGCACCGAATATCATGGCCCTTAATTTTATCTTGCATGATTCGCTAGGTGGCGGTGGCAGTGAATCGTTGAAAACGGACGCTCAGGGTAAAACACATGGGCTCGGAATTCTCTATATGGAAGTCGAAGTGCCGGATGACTTTCCGCTAACCAACGATTGAGTGATCTTTTGCTAATGAGCGGCGGAAACGCGAGCCAAATCGTGTTGGCTGCTTTCTTTCTGCACGGCATTCTCGCACCGGGGATGTGCCTCTAACACAGTCATTTTGATGAATGTAATCGAATCATTGAGAAAGCGATCTGCCGAGCGACCAAGGCGAATCGTATTTCCAGAAGCCGCTGATCCACGCGTTATCGAAGCCGCAAATGCATTTCAGCATGCCGGTTATGGCCAAGCGGTGGTAGTCACCGACGAGGACATTTCGACGCTTCACCCGTCCGTAGAAAGAGTGAGTTTCGCTGACGCGGAACTGCGTGAGAAAGTGCTCCAGCGACTCATCGAAAATCGCAAACACCGAGGGATGGATCGCGAGCGGGCTGAAGAAGCGATTACTAACCCCCTATTATTTGCCGCATTATTGGTAAGAACGGGATACGTCAATGGAAGTGTGGCCGGCAGTTTAGCCACTACCGCCAACGTGATCCGAGCTGGCATTTACGGCGTGGGGGCGACCGCTGGGCGTCGGTTGGTTTCCAGTTTCTTTCTTATGCAATTGCCCGAACGAGCCATGACCTACGCGGATTGTGGTGTCGTGCCTGATCCAACCGCTGAGGAGTTGGCAGAGATTGCCGTCGTTTCTGCGGAGAGTCATCAGATATTAACTGGCGAGGTGCCGCGGGTCGCCATGTTGTCATTTTCAACCGAGGGAAGCGCAGCGCATCCCCGGGTTGAGAAAGTTACGAACGCTTTGGCATTGGCCAAGGAAATGGCGCCCGAATTACTTATTGACGGCGAAATGCAATTTGATGCTGCGTTTGACCCTATGGTCGCTGAAAGAAAAGCTCCCCAGTCACCGGTGGCGGGGAAAGCAAACGTGTTTGTTTTTCCGGATTTGGATTCTGGGAATATCGCCTACAAGATTACCGAGCGCGTCGGTGGGGCGATCGCTTTGGGGCCGCTCATTCAAGGCTTGGCGAACCCCTGCATGGACCTTTCTCGAGGTTGCCAAGCCTCCGATATTGTGGACGTCGCGGTGATCGCCAGCGTCATGTCTGAGTAACCTGGGTCTGTTGGGTCTGGTGCAGTGACTGGCCCGCGCTGGCTAACGCCCAGATTTTGTAACGCCCAAACTTTGCAGCATGGATTGCCAGTTTTCCCGCTCCCGCTGCGGGGAGAATTTTGAAACGAGGGGCGAAATCGCTTGCTTGAGACGACGGAGAAAATCTGGTTGAGTCTCAGCTGCCAACATTAGATCGGCTAATTGTTGCGTATCTCCCACTTTGAAAAATCCGGGATAGTCGGTTCCCAGAAGTCCCACCGTCGCATCAATCCTCGAAGCCAATATGGGGATCTTATTGACGATCGCCTCCGAAATAACGCTGGGGGCTCCCTCATGTTGGGATGACAGGATAGTGAGGTGACTGGCCGCTAGATTTTCCAACGCCTGTTGATGCGAAATACCACCCAACCATGAGTAGCGATTGTTGACGCGAGCTTCTTTTTCCGCAGCGGTTTTCATTTCATTGCTTAGCGCATCGCCAATATGCTGCACCCGTATTTTGGATGTCGTTGGCAAGCGTCGCGCAGCCAGAGCCGTGCGAAAGGGATCTTTGACCGGTCGTAAATGTCCTAGGACGGATACCAGAAAACAGTCACTCGGCGGCGGTTTGGGATTAGGAATCGTTTCTGCTGATTGTAATATCACACGGCATTTTTTTCGCATTGCGGGAGACAGTTTCTCAACCCCTTGGGGTTCGAGAAGGACAATCTGGTCCGCTAGTTCGAGAGATTGCTGTACGGCTTGGAAGCGATTTTTTGTTTCCGTTGAAACCAACGAACCTGCTTGCGGTGCGAAATCAATGTGGAGATCGGTCCCAGTCAGGCAAACCATAATCGGAATGCGGGGTTGCTGTTCACTGACCCTTAAAACAGATGCATGGCTATGCCGGGCATGCAGCAGCATAACGCAATCGGTGGCAAGCTCAGCAGCGAAGGATTCCCGCAGTGCGACCGTGTGACCCAATTCATGGAGTAGGGTCTGCCAACGCGTGGCCGTGATGCGATTGCCACGAGTTGAACCGGGAGGAGCAGGTGCAACGATTTGAATTCGCATGGTGGCCCGCGGAATGGGATGTGTGCTGAGAAGATCCAGTCTAGCTTAACCCCCAAGCAGCGATAATCGGAGCACTGGAGAATTTAGCGGGCGTTTGGCAGAAAAACGAAAAGACCGATCGGCGCATAAAAAAACGCGACGAAGTCCCCTCTGGCTTCATGCCATCCTCGTCGCGCGAACAACCTCGCCGCTCCCCAAATAGGCGTGGCTGCATGCAATACTAGGTTATGGCAAATGCATGTCAAAGCTGCAGCAATGAAACCTGAAAAGAGAAATGCTAGAGCACCGAAGATCGCTGGTGTTACGCAATGGCGTTTTGGAAATACCTCATCAGTTAGGAGCTATTATCCGATCTTCCAGTCTAAACCGATGTCGAGATTAACTGATGAGTGAGTCAACGCACCAATACTGATCCGGTCTACGCCGGTTTGCGCGATTCCGCTAATCGTATCGAGATTGACTCCTCCGGAGGCCTCTAACAGCACTTCTTTATGTTGTTGGTCACGAATTCTGACAGCTTGGCAGAGTTGTTCGTTGCTCATGTTGTCGAGCAGGATAATGTCCGGCAAAAAGGGCAACGCTTTTTCGAATTGGTCCAATCGATCAACTTCGATTTGTACGACGGTCTTTTCGCCATTGGGCAAACGAGCAGCGTTTTGCTTAATCCATAATCTCGCATTTTCGATGGCAGTGCGAATCTCATCCATCGGTTCGTCATTCAAGATGTCCATCATGGCCAAGTGGTTGTCCTTGATCAAAACGGCATCGTAAAGCCCCATTCGGTGATTGGCTCCGCCGCCACAGTGAACTGCGTATTTTTCTAGTCTCCGCCAGCCCGGCGTCGTTTTCCGAGTATCTAGAACTTTAGCGCGAGTGCCCATGGTGCATTGCACAAAAGCTCGCGTCATCGTACTGATGCCGGATAAGCGGCCAAGAAAGTTTAGGCAGGTCCGCTCGGCGATCAAGATGTCCTGTGCATTGCCAAACAGGACCGCTATGGCTTCTCCGGTCTCTACCCAGTCGCCATCATGGCGTTTGATTTCCAAGGTTAGTCCCCGCTGCATGTTGGCTATCACCAATGCTACAACTGCGATACCGCAGACAACTCCTGGTTCACGACTGACAAATCGTGCTTCTCCGGTCACGTTTTCCGGAACGATGGACTCTGTCGTGACATCAAGTTGCTGGTCCGTTGTGACGGACCCTAAATCTTCGACTAAAGCGAGTTCAATTAATCGCAACGCATCACTGCGCGAAGCTTCGTCGAACTCAATGGTATGTTGTGTGTCGAGGTTCACGGGATTTCTCACGATATGATTAGAGATTGTTGGAGGGACGGCAAACCAAAAGGCAGCTGGGAAGAAGCCTTGCAAGTCAGTCAAGGATTACCCATTCAAGTATGCCTGGATCTTATTTTGGATTTGATCACGAACCTCACGAAAGACCGCCATTTGTTCCGCGGGTGTGCCGACCGCATCCGCCGGATCTTCGAAAGGCCAATGCAGAATATGCTTAGCTGCCGGCCATGTGGGGCAGGCGGCTTGGGCGTTGTCGCAGACCGTGACGACCACGTCGAAGGGTTGTTCGGTGAAGGGGTCGCTTGACTTGCTGGACAAGCCTTGGGTTGGCAAGTCAATTTCCTGCAACGCGGCGACGGCCATTTCATGGACATAGCCGGACGGGCGAGATCCAGCGGAAATTGCTTTCCATTGGCCCCGGCCCAGATTATTCCAAATTACCTCTGCCATCTGAGAACGGCAGGAGTTTCCCGTGCAAAGAATAAGCACGGTTTGCGGCTCAGTTTTGTTCATCCTTGATTATGTTTCTTAAAACGGGGTTAAGCGATGTTATCCAAATCGCCGAACGGATTGTTGAAAATAGCGGTGTCTTGGACGCTCGTATCTACTAGGTCACGATCGATAAACTCTGCGTTTTCAACGACTGAGCGTGTTTGGGAATTCGAGAGGACAGTATTTTCAAAAATTCCGGCCTCCGCCATTTGGTCCCAAGCGACCGAGCTCGCCATCTGCGATGGGTTCCCCGGTAAAGGGTGGGAAGTCATGCCGGATTCCAATGCTGCCAAATCTCCGTAGAAATTATCTAGCACCCGGCTTTCCAGTGAGTCGGCCGTCACGTCGCTTGGAGGTAGAGCCGCCGAGCGGGCATTGGAAACCAATCCCCCGCCAGGTAGTTCAATGATGTATCCGGGAATGATGCCAACGCTAAGGGCCAGAACGGCCACGTCTTCGGGTACGTGCCCGACTTCTTTATCAAGTGACCGTTCCTCTTCCACGAAAAGTTCAACGCGACCTGAGGAAATGAAAGTTTGCCGTACCGCCGCGGTGTTGGTTCCAACGGTTGTTTGTTGTCGAGCGATGACCGCAGGAGCTTCATCGAAAGTATTCGAAAAGGGGATGGTGGTAGCCACGATGTGGTTTACACCTTCGTCATGCATTAGCGCTTCATAAAAAAGACCGCTTGTATCGCCGCGAGCTGCCTGCATGGCAATCCAGGAAACACTTTCCAGATTGTGACTTTTCGTTTCGGATGCTTCCTCTTCCTGGACTGAAATCTCAAAGGTATCAGGCGTCACATTTTTTAGGCGGGTGGTAGCCGTGGAAGGTCCGTTGATGGAGGCGATCTGGGAGAACACTAATGGCGTTTCGTCACCGAAGTCATGGCTGAAATTGATCGGCTTCCATTGATCATCAACCATTGAGTTTTGAGCTTCGATAGTCGTTCCATCTAACAGTTTATGGATACCCGCTTCGAAGACAACGTACGAGGCGCTCTCCATGGCATGGTTTAGGTCGAGGTAGTTCCATTCTTCGAAATGCATTTCAAAAGAACTACTTGTGACGTTGCGGACTCGAACTAAACCAGGATCTTGTTCGTTGAAAGAGTTCGCCGAAACGACCACCACCGGGTCGAGGTATTCCTGTTCCAGTTCAACAAGCTGCCAGCTGCGGTCCAGATCGAAAACCTGCCCTGTCTCACCGATGATCGTGCGTCCCACAATGTCACCCGATTCGATTGCGAGGTATCCGACAGACTCAAATCCATGGCCCACCTCTTCGTCGCGGGACTGTTCTTCCTCGACGAATAGGCTGACCGAATCTTTCGTGATTTCAGTGGCACGAAG
>CAJQPP010000084.1 GCA_905480235.1 uncultured Pirellulaceae bacterium | reverse complement strand
GCTGCTGCCAAACTGTGTTCTGTACAGTTGCCCCAGGTGACCAGCGTTACATCCTCGCCTGGTTTTCGAACGCGGGCAGATCCAAAACCGACGGCTGGAACCTCCTCGGGAACGTCCATTTGCAAACGGAACAAGTGTTTTGGGATCAAGAAAATCGTTGGATCTTCGGAGTGCATCGATGTCCAAATCAATGCCGCTGCATCCTCGGGGGTACTGGGGACGACGACGCGTAATCCAGGTACATGAGCAAACAGGGATTCATTTGCTTGCGAGTGCCAAATCGATCCCCCCGGGAGATAGGCCCCATAAGGCGCGTAGACCACCATGGGACAAGTCCAGTTGCCGAAGGTTCGCCAACGCAAGGTCGCCAGGTTTTGACTAATTTGATTCCAACCCGGACCCATGAAGTCAACGAATTGCAACTCAAATACCGGTTTCATTCCGTAGCTCGCCATTCCGCAACCGACGCCCATGATAGTGGCTTCCGCCAGCGGTGCGTTGAAAACTCGCTCGGGGTGGTTTTCGGACAAGCCTGCGGTGAGGCGGAACACGCCGCCTTTGGGATCCTCGATGTCTTCGCCGAAGAACACACGATCGTCATCGTTGGCCAAAATATTTCTAAATACGGAGTTCATGGCATCCACCATGCGCCATTTACGTCCCCCCTCCAACGGCGGGGCCGTCGGGACCGGGTCAGGGCCCAACATATGCGTCATCAAGTCAGACGCTTGAGGATCCTCTTCATGTTCGGCAGCCTGGTATTCCTTGTCGACTTGCTCGTTGATGGCTTCCTTACAGCTCTCCCAATCTTCGGCAGTAAGCTCGCCGGCATCGATCAATTCTTGAGCGACGACAATAATGGGGTCCCGCCCTTGCATCGCATCGATTTCATCTTGCGGGCGATAGACACGGTGATCGTCGCTACTGGTGTGACTGCACAATCGATCCACATGACACCAAAGCACCGTCGGGCCGCCCCCGTTGCGAGCTTTTTCCATCGCCGGCGCAACCGCCTCGTAAATTCGGTCTGGGTGTCGGGCATCCACTTCTTGAACGGGGATATCTTCATTAAAAATCCCTAAGCGGAACGGATTAAAACGCATGGTGTTGGTGCTGATGCCGTACTGATTATCTTCGACGATAAACACAACCGGCAGATTGCGTTCTACAGCGAAAGCGATCGCTTCGTAAAATTCACCCTGTCTAGACGCGGCGTCCCCAACGGTAGCAATGGCAAGGTTGTTGGTGCCCTTCATTTGCATCGACCATGCGACACCACATGCCGGTAATGCATTGGCACCAGTGGGGGTCGGAACCGACCAGACATTTCGCTCTCGGTGCGAGTAGTGACCAGGCATTTGTCGTCCGCCACTACTGCTGCCGCGTTTGGCAAAATAGACCGTGGCCAATTCTGCGTTACTGACGCCTCGAGATAAAACCATCGCGCGATCGCGATAGTAGGGAAAAAGATAATCGTCGTCTTCCATCAGCATGGGTATCACGGCCATCGCCTCGTGCCCCATTCCAGCCACCTGAAACCAACCTTTGCTCTGTCGGTGCAAAACGCCTTCGCGGCGATCACCTTCCCGACTGAGGTACATCAATTTCAAGAGTTCCAGTTTGTTATACGTCATTTGTGCTTGTTCATTCATTGAGCTACCTGCCTCCGTTTTATGGGAAGACCCAGCCATTTTGGGATGTGAGAAATCAATGTGTCGTCTGGCAATCCACCGCTCTTTTCCGTCATACGGGACAAAAAAGAGCCGTGTCGCAGAGCAACTTCGGCCAAAACATGGTCGCAAACATAATTCCGACGGCTCCGGGACGGTAGACCCTGTCCGTCAGGACTGTGGTTCGCGATGGGCTCTTGCGAGTACACCGTGGCACCACACGCTGCGATTTGCCTTTGGGCGATTTCTCGAGTTCAGCGGTTTCATTATCAAAAACGAGATCATGAGTTTACCCTGCTATTGCTTATCTTTGAAGTCATTTTGAAGCGGGCTTTCCCGAACTGCCTGACTGGCAAAGTCGGCAAACATTGGGCAAAGCTGTCATGCGGGGGCATTCCGGGGGAATCCATGCCGTAAGTAGACAGTACTTGCACAAGCCCATGGTTTGGGTGGTAACATTGCCCGAAACCCGTTGGAAAATCGATTTTACTGGTGCTTTGCTCGGTGACGTCGCGTTTCTCAATTGTTAGATTAGGGGTCTCTCAAACCAGCCCAAACGGCCGGCAGGGAGGATTTCCCCTCTCGCTTGTGTATTGGGGTCGCAAATTCCGAACTTCGAGCGAGAATAATTTCGCGAAACTAACAACATTCCGTCTTCCCGAAACCGGGCATTCATCTTTTTTCCTATTAACAAAGACTTTCGTAAACCTGACCAGGCGGGTTTGCGCAGGAGGCTCCGAGTGAAAATTACCTTACCCCGTGTGTCATGTTTGGCTTTGATTTTGTTTGGCTGCTGGGCCAATCAAGCGAATGCTCAATCCGATGCAACCCCCCAAGAACGACTCGATTTCGATATCAAATACTTGGCATCTGATGAACTGGAAGGCCGAGAACCCGGCACCAAGGGCATCGAACTGGCTGCCGATTACATTATCGACACATGGAAAGAATTTAATGTCCCCGGTGGAGCCGAAAATGGCAGCTACCGGCAGGATTTTGAAGTGAATATGGGCACTGTCACGGACAAGGACAAAACCAAGTTGCAATTCACCTCCGCCGATGGCGACATGGTTGTGGAAATCGACAGTCAATTCCAGCCCATGATGTCGGGAGGCAGTGGCAACATCGAGAATGCGAAACTCGTATTTGCTGGTTACGGAATCACCGCCGAAGACGAAAACTATGACGATTTCAAAGATCTCGATTGCGAAGGTAAAGTCGTCGTTGTGATCCGCATGGAACCTCAGCAAAAAAATCCTAATAGTGTTTTTGCGGGTACAGAAAACTCCTCACACGCTTCCATTTCTCGCAAGCTGCAACTTGCGAAAGAAGCCGGAGCCGCGGGCTTGATCTTGGTAAACGATGGGGCACGCGTTGCCGATTCCGGAACGGATGAACTTGCTCAACCAAGTCAATTTGGGCGGGTCGATGAGACCATTCCTTTCTTCCACGTCAAACGGGAAGCGATGAACAAATTGCTCGCAAAAGCACCTTTGACATCGCCTCCCGGAGAGAAGCTGGATAATCTGGACGCGATCGAAGCGACCATCGATGCCAACCTCGAACCCATCTCCCAAGAATTTGCAGCGGTTACCGTGGATGGTGCCACGGAATTCTCCCGTAAAAGCGTGGTCACATCCAATATCGTTGGCGTAGTCGAAGGCGAAGGTCCCAACGCGGATGAGACGATTATCATTGGCGGTCATTACGACCACTTGGGTTATGGTGGCTACGGTTCCAACGCTCCCGGTCGCCGGGAAGTCCACAACGGGGCTGATGATAATGCGACGGGAACGGCAGGACTTGTGGAACTTGCCCGACGCTTTGCAAACGCCGACAAAAAACCGGGTCGCCGCCTGGTATTCATTGCTTTTAGCGGTGAAGAGAGAGGGCTCTTGGGTAGTTTTCACTATGTCGAAGACCCCCTTTACCCGCTCGACAAAACCGTCGCGATGGTCAATTACGACATGATCGGGCGCTTACGTGACGCCAAATTGACCATCTTCGGAGCCGGCACAGGCGATAATTTTGGTGAGATTTGCGACAACGCTAACACCGATGGCCTCGATCTCAACAAAGTACCTAGCGCTTCAGCCGGTAGTGACCACATGGCGTTTGCTCGGAAAGAGATCCCTGTGATGTTTTTGCATACGGGGCTGACCAATATCTACCACACACCGGAAGATGATTACGAGACCCTGAATATCGAAGGCGCCAATCGAGTGGTTGATTACACCGAGCGAATGTTGAGGGGTTTGGCCGATGCCGAATCACGTCCCAACTTCGTAAGGATTGAGAACAACCGTCGTCGCACCCGTCGCCCCTCCTATCTAGGCGTTCGCTTGGATTACGAAGCAGACGAGCGAGGCCCGCGTATCGAAGAGGCTCCTGAGGGTGCACCTGCCGCCGCGGCAGGCCTTAAGGCTGGTGACGTCGTACTGACCATTGCTGGTGAGGAAGTGACCGACGCCGCCGAGCTGACGGCATTGTTGACCAAAAATCGACCCGGCAGTTCCATCGATATCGTCGTAATGCGAGGAGACAAGGAAATGACCATTAAGGTCGAACTTGCACGCACGCCTCGACGAAGCCGAGCCTCGGGTGAAAATGCTAACCCCAAAAGCAATCCCGAATCGAAGTCGAACGACAACAAGAAGAAGGACGGTTAAGCAAACTCGCCCCAGCGATAACGCTTATTCATCCTCTATTCGGCGATCACTTAAAGCCGCCTAGAAAACACAAAGCCGTTGACTGAAAAGTCAACGGCTTTGTCATTAGGTTTCTAGGGTCGCAGTACGGTGTAACCCGATCCGGAAGACGAGTAAATCAGCATTCCAATGCCTGAGCGGGGATCGCTTTTCATTAGTTGCTGTTGAAAATCCTCTTTGGATGTAATGGGGATTCGATTGACCTGTTGGATTATCATGCCTGGTTTCAAACCGGCCCGATCCGCCGAACTACCACCACGAACTCCCATGATCACCACGCCGCGGACGCCCGTCGCTCGCAATTCGTTTGCCACACCGGCATTGAGGTTATCAATCACCATTCCCAGTTGCTCGTATGCGACTGGCGAATTCACTTCTTCGCTGGCAGCCTTCTCTGCCACGGCGTCCTGGTTTTGATCCGCCAAAAAACTCACTTCGAAAGTTTGACCTCGCCGCATTAACTTAACGCTGTGGCGACTACCAATTTTGCTGCGTTCGACCAGGGTTTGCAATTTACTGGGTGACCTCACAACCTGATTGGCAAATTCCAAAACCACATCGCCTTCTCGCATCCCGGCTATTTCGGCCGGAGACCCCTCAACGATATTTGTGATTAAAAGACCACATCGAGGTTCAATATTTAGCCGATCGGCAACCTGCTGGTTGATCGATTGGATTCCGACCCCCAGATAAGCTCGTTGCACGACTCCGTCATCGATCAATTCATCCGCAACCCACTTTGCCAAATTTACGGGTACGGCGAATCCGACACCATCGTTACCGCCTCCTCGCGATGAGATCGCTGTATTGATTCCGACCACGTGACCGTCCAGATTAACAAGGGGACCCCCGCTGTTACCTGGATTGATTGCGGCATCGGTCTGGATAAAATCTTCACGATCGGTAATTCCCATCGCCCGACTCTTGGCTGAGATAATGCCGGCGGTCACCGTACTCTCCAAGCCAAAGGGTTGCCCCAAAGCCAACACCCAGTCACCGACTTGGGCTTGGTCGCTGTCACCAATGATGGCGGCAGGCAACGGTTTGTTTGGGCTCACCTTTACCAGGGCGATATCTGTTTTTGGATCGGTAAACACTTTATTTGCAATAAACTCACGACCATCTTGTAGCCGAATCGTGATTTCACCATCCCCACGAACGACATGGTTGTTCGTTAAAATCAATCCGGCGGGATCAATGATCACACCGGACCCGACACCCATGCCGCCTGGCATATTCCAACCGGGAGCGGAGGGCGCCGGTAAAGGCCCCACTCCATTGCCGGAGAATGTTTGACCTGGAATATCACCCGGGGTCGAATTCGCTGGCGCCGAGGAAGGCATCACGAAACTGCGTTTGTCCATCGACATCTTATTTTCGACCGCAACCACAGTTGGCAAAACGCGTTGGGAAACCAGACGAAAGACCTGCGATAAGGATTTAGCGGCGTTGATGGCTGCCTGTTCGTTGGCAGCGTTGCCTCCTGCTGTTGCCTTGTTCGCTGTATTATTTTTTTCTGGCGCGACCCAAGCGACTCGTTTTGGGGAATTATTTTCGACGTTACCGAACTCGTTTGCCGTTGCCTGACTGGCGTTAGCCAATGCGGTGATTAAGGCAAAAATAATGCCTCCCGTTACCATGCATGCCAGACACCATTTTCTGGACCGCATAGGTTTCGCGTAAGTTTTCTGAGGGACCAACAGTTCCGGCGGCCCTGCCGCACGTTCCCGCAGGGGACCGACAAATTGAATACCTGCTTCCTTTTCGAGAAAAGAGACCGAATCTAACCACTGTATTTCAGGATGCCCTTTTTTGTTCATGATCTTCCGCCTTCCATAATTTGCTTACGTTCAATTCGACGAGTTTGTCGAATGCTTCCTTTTCGATTTGTCGAACACGGTCGCGGGTCATATTCATTTGCCGACCCACCTCCGCTAACGATCGTCCTTCTCCGTCACGAAAACCATATCGCAGGCTGATCACGGTTTCTTCCGTTTGCTCCAGCGATTTCAGCATCGTCTGCATCAAGTTGCGACGCTCGATACTTTCCGCTAATTCAACCGGTTCTTGTCTTTGGTTATCAGCCACCTGGTTAGCCATCGAGCCGTAGTCGGAGGTTCCCGTGGACTCAACATCCAAAGAAGCCGTATCTTGAAAACTTGCCCATAACCGCGTGGCATCGCAAACGCTTACATTTCGATGTTTGGCAAAACGATCTACTTCATGCATCAAACCATCGCTGTCAACATTCTGATTCGATATCAACTCTCGGAGGAAACGCTTCTTTACTCTTTGCATATTCTCCGGCAAGCGAATATTTCGCCCTGCGTTGGGTAACACTTCGAGTATTGCTTTTCGAATCCAGGGTGTTGCATAGGTAGAGAATTTAATCCCACGTTGGTAATCAAATTTTGCCACGGCGTGCATCAAACCGCGATTCCCTTCCTGAATCATGTCAGAAACCCACATGGAGTTCCCACAGATCTTTTTAGCAATCGAAATCACAAGCCGCATGTTAGCGCGTGCCATGTTGCGACAATGGGCGTTGTATTGAGCCAATAGCTGATCCGCTTTGGGATTAACGAATGGCGACCGATCGAAACAACGCTGCCGAATTCGCAATTCTTCGACCAACCGGACAATACGATGATGTACCCTGCGTCGCTGTTTTTTACTCAGCGATTTTCGAGACTGTTCACCCAAATGCGTTAGTGTCGGAATCGCTGCATGAATCCGAGCCTCCAAATTTTGCCTTACGGTTTTATCATTGGCTGATAATTCGCAAATTCGATCGACACGGAGACTACCGTTCTCACATTGCTTTAACAAAGTGACCATGAAATCAACCACCTCAGGTTCCTTCAATGCCAACCGTTGGAAAGCTTTTCGATAGCAATGAATTTGTCTCGCCAAAAGTCGCTCTTCCTCGCGTTTCAAAAGCGGGGTAGCGCCGGCTCCACGTTTCACGAAATCGATGTCGTCCAACAGGCGTGTCGACTTGGTCTCACTGCCCTTTTTCAGACGTTGGCTTCTTTTGGAATCGAATTCAACAACAGACGAATCAATGGTTTTTAGTTTTGCGATCATCGCTATCCCCGATAAAAAAAATGATGATCAAGCAGAGAAGCAACCCCCGTGCCAATTCGATTTCCCTCGCAAAAAAGCATGTTTTCCTGGCGCAGACGAGGCACCCTACCCCACACGGGGCAAAATGCCCCGGGACCCTCAAGGCACTAGCGAGGGTTTCCCCGAAAATAATAGCCATACAAGAAAAGCTGGTTTTGGCATTAAACTTGTACTGCTGTATGGAAGCACGTACGGCCAAACTGTTTTACTGAAAGATCAATCGATGAAGCTTGCTGGCAAACTCATCTTACTGTTCGTCGTTATCGTCGTCGCAGTCACAGCGATATCGAGCCATTTCACCAGCCGCCAATTTTTGGCAAACGCTAAAGAAAGGCATCAGCAAATTGCGGATTCCATCAATTCAGAAATCGCTCAAGATTCCTTCAAACAGGCCATCAGTTCGGGAGACAATTTCTATTTCCAACAAGTGGTCCAGACCATCTCGCCCCACGCCATTGAAGTGCGCTGGGTTTGGTTGGAAAACAACATGCCTGGTCAATACCGGCCCCTGGCCGAAGAACAAATTCCCATGCTTCGCGAAAGCGATCATTCGATGTCGATGATGGATGAGAGCGAGGATGGCGTCAATAACTTACTAACCTATTGCCCTATTGAGTCAGAAGGAAAAAAGGGCGCTATTGAATTATCTTCCCAACTGACTGGATTCGAACAGTCTCGCAGTATTTGGTTATTTGGTTTATTAACGGTTTGCGCTTCGGCATTGCTAGGGATTGCCGCGGTGATGACGGCCGGTGTGCGTTGGATTGCCAGACCCTTGAGCCAACTGACCAATAAAATGCAGCGTGTGGGTGAAGGTGATTTTGAAGACAACCTCCACATTGAATCGAAGGATGAATTGGGGCAACTGGCCGTCGCCGTAAACCAAATGTGTCGCAAATTAAAAAGTCAGCAGGATACGATCCAGCAAAAATCCGAACAGAAAATAAAAACGCTCGAGCAATTACGCCACGCTGATCGTCTCAAAACGGTCGGCCAACTTGCGGCCGGTCTGGCCCATGAAGTGGGCACACCCTTGAATGTCGTTTCAGGTCGCGCCTCGATGATCATCGCCGATCCGCACATGGCACCGGAGAAGATAAAAGCCAATGCGGAAACCATAAAAACCGAGGCCGATCGGATCTCAAGCATCATTCAGAAATTGATGGATTTTGCCCGCCGCAGCCCCATGTCCATGGTCAGCAATGACCTGAAAAACGTGATTACTCGAGCCGTGGATTTGATTGGGCCGTTGGCAAGATCCCAAAATATTCAGATTCAAACGCGCCTGCCAGAGCAACCCGCGATGGCCAAATTCGATTTCAATCAAATGCAACAGGTGATGATGAACTTGATCGACAATGCTGTCGATGCCACGCCGGCCGGCAGCACCATTTGCGTGGAGTTAGTAGCGCACCAAGACCAGTGGTTATTGAGCGTTTCGGATCAGGGTCCCGGGATTACCGGGGACGATCAACGCAAGATTTTCGAACCCTTCTTTACAACCAAAGACGTAGGGGCTGGGACGGGTCTGGGACTATCGATCGTGCACGGTATTGTGGAAGAACACGGTGGGAAAATCCACTTTGAAAGTGCAGGGCAGGGCACCACTTTTGTGATCGAATTACCGCGGGAATAAAAATCGGATTGGGAGCGCACTTGGTACCGCACTTGGTACCGCACTTGGTACCGCCCGATAGAAATTTTCGTTGAGGACCGTTGGTTTATTCTTCGCTGGGACTTTCTTCTTCTTTGAGCTTGCGATAGAGCGTTTTTCGATCCAACCCAAGAATTTTTGCAGCCTCGGTTTTATTCCCGTTCGTGTGGTGTAGTGCATACCGAATGTACTGCATTTCAACTTCGGACAGTGGCAATAGAGGCTGATTATCGGTTTCCCCTAACACCAACTTACTTTGTTGGTGATTCAGAATCCGATCGGGTAACTCAGCCGTGGTAATCTGATCCTGCCGGGCGAGCACGACGGCTCTTTCAATCGTGTTCCTTAATTCCCTGACGTTCCCTGGCCAGTTATACGCCAGCAGCCGTTTTGCAGCGGGGTCCTCCAGACCGACAATTTCTTTATCTGCTTGACTGGCAAACATGTCCAGAAAAAAGCTGGCTAATAAAAGCACGTCAGTACCACGCGTTCGTAACGGCGGGATGCTAATTTCTAAAACATTGATGCGATAGTAAAGATCCTCACGAAATCGTTTGGCTTCCACTTCGGATAACAAATCGCGATTGGTTGCCGTGACCAATCGAACATCAAAACTATACGTGTCTGACCCTCCCACAGGACGAATCTTTTTTTCTTCTAGCGCTCGCAACAACTTGGGTTGCATCTCTAAGGGCATTTCGCCAATTTCATCCAGGAACAAAGTGCCTCCATCGGCCTGTAGAAATAAGCCCTGTCGGTCCTCACGAGCATCCGTAAACGCTCCTTTGACGTGTCCGAATAATTCACTTTCCAGCAAACTGTCAGGCAAGGCCGCGCAATTCACGGCAACGAAAGGTTTTTTCGAGCGATGGCCATAGGTATGCAAGGATTGAGCCACCACTTCCTTTCCAGAACCACTCTCCCCCGTCAACAGAACGGAAACATTCGAATCAGCGACGCGCAGCAATTGATCTTTGAGTCGCTGCATACCATCGCTTTGCCCGATCAACTCGTGAAAGGAGTCGTCGCCGGCTGCCTCTTCCAGTTCCCGCACATACCGGCGCAATAAGCTATTTTCAGTCGCCCGAGCCAACGAAACCTTCAGCAACTCCAGTTCCACAGGCTTCGTAACAAAATCAAAGGCGCCCGACCGCAGCGCTTCGATCGAGGTTTCCATACTGCCGTAGGCTGTCATCACAATCACGGGCAAATGAGAATCATGATCGTGGATCGTCTTACAAAGGTTCAGCCCATTCATTCCCGGCATTTTGACGTCGGTAAGCACCACATCGAAAAGGTGCGAAGGCCCTAATTTCTGCGCATGTTGGTGCGTTGGTTTTCCATCGCCCGAGAAAGAGAAGGACTTCTCGGAACCCTCTTCTGCCGTGATCCCCAACTTCTCCAAGGCATCGTCGGCATTCCCGCACGTCACGACTTCAAACTCGTTCTGCTCAAGATAATCGGCCAACAACTGCCGCATGGCTTCCTGGTCCTCGACAACCAGAATTCTCGGTTTGGAAATGGGATTTTTCACAATTTTTGATAGGGGATAATCCGCGGGGAATTGAGTTTGTCCAAATGATCAATCGGGGGAATCCTGTGACGCACCTCAGTCACGAGGCGACCTCCATTGGCGAGTCATGTGCAGGGTCTGAATCGGTGCTCCCGGCTACTCATCAATCGACGGCAGGCTTCGCTGTTTGACGATGGCTTACGATTTTAGTTTCTGCAAGATTTGATCCACGCTGGATTTAGCATCTCCAAAAAGCATGGCCGAGTTTTCGTTATAAAAAAGCGGGTTATCAATGCCCGAATATCCCGTTCCCATACTGCGTTTGAGGATCACGACCTGCGCTGCTTTCCAAGCCTGAAGAACCGGCATACCGTAAATCGGACTGGAGGGATCCGTTTCCGCAGACGGGTTCACGATATCGTTGGCTCCAACGACCAAAACCACATCCGTTTCCGGAAAATCATCATTGATCTCGTCCATTTCCAGAACGACATCGTAGGGGACACGGGCCTCGGCCAATAAAACATTCATGTGGCCCGGCAATCGGCCCGCGACAGGATGGATTGCAAATCGAGTAGTCGTTCCGTTTTTCTTGAGGGCTTCCGTAATTTCGCGAATAGGATGCTGGGCCTGGGCAACAGCCATACCATAACCAGGGACGATGACGACGTTTTTTGCGTCCCGCAAACTCTCGGCAACTTCGTCAGCCTGCATTTCGTTGTAACTGAGCTTTTCTCCGCTACTCGCGGCGGGGGCAGCTGCAGCACCGCCATCAGACCCAAACCCGCCCAGAATCACGCTGATAAAAGAGCGATTCATGGCAGCGCACATGATGTAACTGAGGATGGCACCACTGCTTCCGACCAAGGCGCCGGTGATGATCAACAGATCATTCTTCAGCATGAAACCCGTCGCGGCCGCGGCCCAACCGCTGTAGCTGTTCAACATGGAGACCACAACCGGCATGTCAGCTCCACCGATGGCCAGCACCAAGTGGGCACCCACTACGAATGAGATGGCGGTCATCAAGTACAAGGCCCACATATTTTCCGCTTGGTTTTCGGTTTGCAGAAACCAATATCCCAAACCCACACAGACGAGCACCATGACCAGATTAAATAAATGGCGACCCGGAATCGTTAGCGGTTTGCTGGAGACCCGACCGTCTAATTTGCCAAACGCAACGATGCTGCCAGTAAAGGTAATACCACCGATGAAGACACCAAGGAAGATTTCGATCTTATGAATCCACGCTTCCAATTTCGCTTCCTTCAGGTCAACCGGAGGAACCGAGATGTTAGTTGGATCCAATTCATTGCTAAGGCCAACGAGCACTGCCGCCAATCCCACGAAACTGTGCAGGATGGCAACTAACTGAGGCATCGAGGTCATTTGCACCCGATGAGCGACAAATATACCAATGCCAGCCCCGATCACGATCGCGACCCATATGGCAGGCAGCGCGGAGGGTTTAATCCAATCGCCCGCTTCGCTGCCCGGCACGACTCCGACAAATAGCGTGGCACCGATGGCGATCAAAATACCCAGTACGCCACAGAGATTGCCTTTTCGCGCCGACTCATGACGACTCAAACCGCCCAAACTTAAAATAAATAAGATGGCAGCCACGAGGTAGGCGATCACAAGATAATTGGGATCGGCAGGCGAGTAATTGGCGGATTCGGTCGCCAAAACTAAACAGTATTCCTGAAACATCAATTAATCCTGTTTTCGAAACATGCTCAGCATGCGTTGAGTTACGTAAAAACCACCGGCGATGTTGATGGTTGCCAACAACACGGCAACAAAAGCAAAGACCGTGGCCAACTTAAAGCTTCCTTGCATTTGCAGGATCGCACCTAAAACAATAATTCCGCTGATCGCATTGGTAACACTCATCAGGGGTGTATGCAGCGCTGGGGTAACATTCCACACCAGTTGCCAACCCACGAAGCAGGCCAGCACAAAAACGGTGATTTGCGGCATAAATGATTTGGGGGCGTATTGCCCGAGCAGCCACAACATCAACAACATGGCGACACCCATAAACAGGGTCATGCCCCATTTCTGCATAAACGGCTCAGGCCGTTGCTCACCGGGAATGGTAACGGGTTCTTGCGAAACCGTGGGAACCTCAGGCTTTGGCTTGGGGGGCGGTGAAGGTTCAATTCGCGGAGGTGGCCAAGTGATCTCCCCATCGTGGGTTACCAAGGCACCTCGCACCACTTGGTCCTCCAAGTTAATGGTCAACTGCCCATCTTTTTCAGGCGACATATCCGTCAGCAAATTGACGATATTGTTTCCGTATAAAGCGGAAGATTGCGTCGGCAGGCGACTGGGAAAGTCACTGTAACCCACAATCGTCACATCGTGCTCGCGAACCACTTTCCCGTGTTGTGTGAGTTCACAATTACCGCCATTTTCGGCTGCCAAATCGACGATAACGCTTCCGGGCTTCATGGATTTGACCATCTCGGCCGTCACCAATTTGGGGGCTGGTTTGTTGGGAATTAATGCCGTGGTAACGATGATATCGACTTCTTTTGCCTGTTGAGCAAACAGCTCCATTTCAACGCGAATGAACTCGTCACTCATTACCTTGGCGTAACCACCTGCGCCTTCGCCCGATTCTTCGAATTCCAATTCGAGGAAATCAGCTCCCATGCTTTTGACTTGGTCTTTGACCGCCAAACGAGTATCGAAGGCCCTGACGATTGCCCCCAATCCCTTGGCCGTTCCAATCGCAGACAGACCGGCCACACCGGCTCCAATCACCAGCACCTTGGCTGGCGGGACTTTCCCTGCCGCCGTAATTTGCCCGGTGAAAAAGCTGCCAAAGTGGTTGGCTGCTTCGATGACCGCGCGATAGCCAGCAATGTTGGCCATTGAGCTGAGGGCATCCATTTTTTGGGCCCGGGATATCCGAGGGACACAATCCATCGCCATGGCAGAAATATTGCGTGATTTCAGAGCGTCAAGCAATGCCTTGTTTTTGGCAGGCCACAGAAAACCGATCAACACGGCTCCGGATTTGATGCGGTCGAGGTCTTCTGTGGAGGGAGGAGCGACGGTCAGGATGACATCCGCTGCGCCCCAAACCGCCTGCGGGTCGCTCTGCATTTGAGCCCCGACTTCCACATATTGATCGTCGAGGAAATTGGCGCGTTCACCGCAGCCTTTTTCGACCAACACGTCATACCCTAACGCAATGATCTTTTTGACAGAGGCTGGCGTTGCCGCCACGCGACATTCTTCCGAATTTTTTTCACGAGGGATGGCTACAAGCATCGACTCTTCCAGTTCTTGGTGACGTCGAAGAACCGGCAAGATACGGAATTTACCGGTTAATATGCAGCTGATCGTAAATTAGAACGCGCCATTGGGCAACCGGACAGGATACCGACTATCCATGTGGCACGTTTGGGTCTCCCAGCCTGTCGCGGGAAGACTGAACTATTTGATCGCCTCTAGGTAACGAACGATTTTTTCTTTTGGGAAGGCCTCTTCACGTAACTTTGCGGCGATAAAAGTGGGGTACTGCTTCCCCTGCGCCAAAGCAAAAAATTCCCAATAAATTTTGCCGCTATCAACACCCTTGGTCTTATCCAGTTGGATTTTCGTCTGCTTTCCCTGAATAGCGACTTCCACTTCCTCCGTTTCCATGACCTCGGTTTCTTCCGTTAACCCGTCCGATCCATCCTGCTCAGCTTGGAAATCAGCATTAAAGCTGTCCCCAAACCCTTCGCCAACGTCTTTAGCGTCAGCGAATCGAGAATCGACTAACATGAAAGTGCCTTGCTCGGGTCCACCAAAAATGGCCGCCCGCATGAAAAAGTAATCCAAGCCGACAAGCGGCTCTAATTCGTCACTAAATTGGCACTCGAGAATGTCATTTCCGAGTACGCGGATCTCATCGGCATCTTGCTTGACACCGGTGTAAAAGTAATACCCCCCGCCAACGCAGGTCACGAGCATAGCCAGAAAGCAAAGGCCGAATAAAACGAGTGCCAGCTTGGCACATCCGGACATACCACGCCGTTCTCCGGGCGCTTCAAATGAGGCTTGATAGCCATCGAATGGTTTTGGTTGGGACATTACAGATTCGTCTAAGGGAGAGTGACACAATTCGGTCGCACAAAGCAACGCATGACTATTCGCTTCACTTCCAAGGATATTGGGTTAAATTGACGAGGGAAAGTACGTTAATCAGTTCCCGCGAGCGAATTTGTCGGTTTACCCCCGTTTATTTTGCCGAGACCACGGAGTCTTACATTGAAATACGTTGCCTTAATATGCGGACTGGCCCTGTTCGGACTTGGCTTAAACGGGTTTTTCAGCCAATCAAACGATTCCACTCCACCCGCAAACGGAGAGGTGCAAGAGCCCCTGGAGTATCGAATTACTCTGATCCCGGCGTTAATGGGTGTGGTGATTGCGGGATGTGGCCTATTGGCCATCGTGAAACCCGAAACGAATACTCTGGCCTTGCACGCCGCCACCGGTGTCGCTTTATTGGGCGGGATGGGAGCGATGTGGCAAACCCGCCAGGCAATCGGGAAAATCGTGGATGGAACGTTTTCGTTTGGGGATACCGCAACCGACCTTGCATTGTTCATGTCGGTGCTCTGCTGGGGATTCATTTTGGCCAAAATCACTGCCATGTCGCCCACTCGCCCGCCCGCCTAAACCGAGTCCATCGGCCGTTTGGCCGCAAGTGTCCTGTCAGGCTCGTTTTGGACTAATCGATTTTTCCCCAGATTATCCTTCAATTTAAGGCGAACGTCCGTTTTCCGAAGCGGCGTTTTTTGCAAGAATCAGTTAATCGGAACCGCTTCGGAGGGAGCCATAACGGGTCCACCTTCTCAGTGGTCAAGGTTCGGACCCAGTCGATATCCGGCTGCCGTCACTTGTAAGTCAGCATTGAATATTCTTCATCAATTTCCAAAGGAATGGCCCATCCCCTCGCTATCGGTGATTGGTCGCAGCCCGGATGAATGTCTTTAGTCACGATTACGTCGAATCGCTTTACCAACAATACCTTGATGACCCAGATGGCTTGTCGCCTGATTGGCGAAAGTATTTTGATACGTTTGAGGCAGAGGAAAGTGGGTCTGTGGTGGGTTCGGCTGCCACGCGAGGCGCCGAGTCTCTGGCCCAACTCCAAGATCGCGTAGATCAACTGGTTAGAGGGTTTCGCGTCCGCGGTCACCTCGAAGCCAAAATCGATCCGTTGGGAATCCCTCGTCCCACGAATCGAGAACTCAGCCTGGAAGCTTACTCGTTGCTGCCTGGCGATTTAGACCGGACTTTTTCAGCCCGCACCATTCAGGGCGAAAACTTTATGACGTTGCGCGACATCATGCAACGTCTTAGGTCTACCTATTGCCGTTCGATCGGAGCGCAATTCATGCACATCGACGATTTTGCGGTTCGCCATTGGCTACAAAAGCGGATGGAAAGCACGCAGAATCGGATTCAATTGAGCAGAGAAACTCAACTGAGAATCCTGACTCGCCTGACTGACGCCACGATCCTCGAACAATTCATGCGCAAAAAGTTCATGGGGGCCAAAACGTTTTCCTTGGAAGGTAGCGAAACGCTAATCCCTCTCCTGGATCTGGCTTTAGAAAAAGCCGGCAAGCAGGGAAGTCGTGAAGTGGTCTTGGGCATGGCCCATCGCGGTCGCTTGAATGTCTTAGCCAACATCATGGGGAAACGGGCCGAACATATTTTTTGGTCGTTCGATGATCCCAACCCGGAGGCAAATCGGGGCGGAGGCGACGTCCTCTACCACATGGGACACAGCAGCGACTGGGTAACCACCGAAGGCAAAAAAATTCACATCTCGCTGTGCTTCAATCCCAGCCATTTGGAATTTGTGAATACGGTCGCATTGGGCCGCTGCCGAGCAAAACAAGACCGTATCAAGGATACCGCGCATGACAAGGTGACCACGATTTTGATTCACGGAGATGCTGCTTTTGCCGGGGAAGGCATCGTCCAAGAGACATTAAATCTAAGCCAATTGCCAAGCTACAAGACCGGCGGAACCCTGCATGTCATCCTCAATAATCAAGTGGGTTTCACCACCACCGCATCTCAAGGTCGCAGCACGACCTACGCCAGCGACGTGGCCAAGATGCTGCAAATACCCATCTTTCATGTCAACGGAGAAGACCCCGAAGCGGTCGCTCAGGTGGTGGAACTGGCCATGGAATTCCGGCACCGGTTCCAGCGGGACGTCGTCGTCGACATGTATTGCTACCGCAGGCTTGGCCACAACGAAAGTGACGAGCCGAGATTCACGCAACCTATCATGTACAAGGCCATCGATAATCGGGTCACCATTCGGGAGAGTTATCTCGATCACCTGACCAAACTTGGGGAAGTCTCCCGCGAGGAAGGCGATGCGATCGCCGAACAACGGGAATCCCAATTACAACAAGAATTCGAATCCACGAAAGCCCGCAGTTACCAATCTGACACGCAAACTCTGGGCGGATATTGGCAAGCCTATTACGGTGGTCCAGAACGTACCGATGACGAAGTGGATACCGGTGTGGCGGCAGGTCAATTGACCTTTACACTCTCCAAACTGACGGATTTCCCTGCGGACTTCCTCATGAACCGCAAACTCAAACGGGTCTTTGAACTCCGCCAGCAAATGGCCGAGGGAACGCGCCCGATCGATTGGGCCAGCGCGGAACTTGCAGCATTCGGGACCCTGGCCGTCGAGGGACACCCCATCCGCATGACCGGACAAGATTGCGAGAGAGGGACATTCAGCCAACGTCATGCCGTATTGCACGACGGCGAGACAGGCCATGTTTACTCCCCCATTCATCATCTGGCGGACGACCAAGCACAAGTAAACATCAGCAATAGCCCGCTCAGTGAAACGGGCGTTATGGGGTTTGAATACGGCTACAGTTTGGACAGCCCGGAATCACTGGTGATATGGGAAGCCCAGTTTGGGGACTTCTATAATGTGGCTCAAGTCATTGTCGATCAGTTCATTACCAGTGCCGAAGATAAATGGCGACGGCTCAGCGGTATGGTCATGCTTTTACCCCATGGATTTGAAGGAGCTGGCCCCGAACACTGCAGTGCCCGTGTCGAACGTTTCCTGACACAGACAGCAGAGCACAATTTCCAAATCGCTTGCCCCACCACCTCCGCAAACTACTTTCACTTGCTTCGTCGACAGGTCAAAAGACCCTGGCGGAAACCGTTAGTCGTTTTGACGCCCAAAAGTTTATTGCGAGAACCGACGGTCGCCTGCGATATCGAGCAATTCACCACAGGTCGTTTTCAACGCGTGCTCCCCGATCCCGCCGTCGGCGAAATAAAGCACCCTGCCAAAATCATCTTGGCAACGGGAAAGATAGCCGTCGATCTCCTGAAAGAGCGTGAGCAACGAAAAATTGATAACGTGGCCATCGTGCGATTGGAACAACTGTACCCAATTCCGTTTCAGGAGCTGGAGGAAACCCTCTCCGCTTATCCCGACGGCACTCCGGTTACTTGGGTGCAGGAAGAGCCGCTTAATATGGGCGCTTGCAATTTTATTCGCATCAACTTCGCCAACTCTTTCTTTGGTCGCTGGCCGTTCGCCAGCTTTATCACCCGCCCTGAATCCGCCAGTCCTTCGACAGGCTCGAAAAAGGCTCACCGAATCGAACACGACGAGTTGATCGAAGCGGCTTTTGCCACCAAAATCAAAGCTCCCGTTTGAACCCCGCCATGTTGAGAAAAAACATAAGTGCCTCATCCGCTTGCTTGCCAGAGTAAAGCGTTTGCAGCCCAGGTCGAATCGGTGATGACAGGATGAACGTGGCTCAGCTCAAGGATCGCTGATGACATGCGGGCATTCCGAGGTTCCGTCACTGAGAAGTGAAATAGTTGGTTTCCACAGAACAATTGCGCCTTGGCGTCGCTGGCATTTCAACGGGCCCCTACGCTTTTCTGGATAACTTACCCGCCGCACTCCTAACCTCTGGCCGCAGAGACGCACGAGATCTCGCCGGACGGAACAAACCCAATAGCTGATGGTCGCCTGAGACATCTCATCGCGATTTTACAGATTCTGCGATTTTACAGACTCTGCGATTTTGGAACCTCGGCGCAGCGAAATACCTCGAGACAGGGAAGCAACCTTGCAAAGCGCGGGATGCAATTCGTGACCCCGTGCACCCCAGAGCCACCCACCCGGGTGAAGACTCCTCGATTTCCGCCCAACAATGCGATTGGTATTGGCATCGGGAAAACGCCAGTTGTCGAGCATAAAATCAGAACCGGTCGGTTCCACCAAGCACTTGGCTTAGCGCTAAACTGTCGGCCTTCGTAGTCCGCTTGGGTTCCCAACAAAAAAAGGGAGCGCGATTAAAATCG
This sequence comes from uncultured Pirellulaceae bacterium, assembly GCA_905480235.1. Classification (GTDB taxonomy): domain Bacteria; phylum Planctomycetota; class Planctomycetia; order Pirellulales; family Pirellulaceae; genus CAJQPP01. The sequence continues at coordinate 6,317 of CAJQPP010000084.1, read as the reverse complement.
CCCTCCCTCAAACTTCTAGTTACCGAGCTACCGCTAAGGGCATACAGTCTAGAGGTTGAAAATATTATTACCGAATGGTAACGGCTCACCAATCTGATTATCTAAACTGTCATTCCCTGGACCGAAATCAACATATAGGAAATCGGGCTCGGCGGTTGGAGCGATCGTAAAGACGTCATCGCCGGCACCCATAAGCGAGGCGAACAACATATCCGTTGCGGTGGCTCCAAACGTTACAAAGTCGCTACCCGATCCACCACGGTACGTGCCATAATCGCCGCCGTAAGTCCCAAAGAACGATGCGGTGTTATTGGGACTACTACTGGCGAAGTTAACGATAACTTCATCGATGACCGAGGTCGCATCGTCCGTTTGGAATACGTTTCCAGCAACCGCGGTGCTGCCGTCAACCGCCAATCGGAAGGTACTGAAACCACCGGTCAGAATGACGCGTTGCTTATTTGACGCATCCGTCGATTCAGCGACGTCAATATAAGTAAAGCCGACGATGGTCGCGCCCGTCGATTTGAAACTAATGGCGTCCACTCCGCCGCCGCCGAGGTAGGTAAGGTTACCATCCACGATGAACGAGGCGTTACTGACCAAACGTGTGTCTTCATCTTCCTGTAACGTGATCTGGTTAAAATCTCCAGCGACGTTCAGCCCGGCATTATTAATAAACTGATTAACACCTCGCAGCAACATGGCTTCACTGACGGAAACCGCATTGGTTGCCATCAGTTCATCGCTGCCGTCGCGTCCGTTAAAGATAAAGGTACCTGTCACGTCGAGAGGAGCATTGACCGATACGTCAAGCGTTTGTACGCCGTCAGAGGCTTCCACGCGGAGCAATCCCGTGTACGTATTATCAGTTCCCGTGAAGCTGACATTCCGATCCCCACTTCGCAGTTGGATAATCGTATTTCCAATCCTCGTGTTGGCGAAATTCGTTACCACGTTCGTGCTGGTGTTATCTAACAGAACCAAGCGAATATCGTTCGCTGGCGTAATTGTATTGAACGTCCCTGTTCCATAACGAACCTCTTGGTTCATGCCATTGTTATCCAACACGACATCGCCGGAATCGCTCACCTGATTGATATCGAGATTGCCGGAGGCCAGATCATAAAACGCGTTGTATCCATCCAAATCCAAAAGGCGAGCATTGAAATCGAACTGTCCGTAATTACTGGTGAAAGTATCATCGCCGCCACCGAAATCTACCCGCAATGAATCCGTCGCAACTGCTGCGCCGGCTTCCAGAACGAATACATCGTCACCCGACTTGAGTTTCACATTCACATCTGCAGGTGTGCCTGTCGTTCCAAAGTTCACGCTGTCGGTGCCATCCCCGCCGGTGTATTTAACGGAGGTCCCGCCCAATACACCCAGCAAATCAACTTGGTTGCTGCCGTTACCGGCATTCACGTCGATGTTGCCGCCAATCGAGGAATTGGCGTTTAGCGTGAGCACGTCCGTAGAATTACTTCCGCTGTAGTTCAAGTCACCGGTCACACCTAAAATCGCAGCGTCCACAATTTGAGTAATTTGCGTTTCACCTGAAACATCAATGTTCAAATCACCAACAACGGAGAGCGAATTATTATTGGTAAGGATATTAACGTTGGCTAAATCCAGACCATTTTCAAAAGATGCCCCGTTCGCATTCACCGACATCAAGTCGACACCGAATCCCAAGTTGATCGATGCGGTTCCGACTACCGTTAATTCATCATTCACAGCGGCATTCAAGGTTTGTCCGAAACCGCCAGCGGTCACATCCAAGTCACCGCCAATTTGATTGTCGATACCGGTCAAGTTGAGAACGCGTCCACCGCTCCCCAAGTCGACAACCAAATTACCTGCCAGTTCCGAATCCAAGTCAACGCTTAGGTCATCGCCCGACAAGTCCAACATGCTGATATCGAGATCCGTGACCGCCCCCAATTCAGCGACCCCTCCCGTTGTAACGCGTATCGCTCCGCCGGTTCCGTTGTTATCGAAAACAACGGCCGATCCGACGCTGCTCACTTGCTGCGAAACAAGCGTACCGGCAACAGGGTCATAGGTGTGATTAAAACTGCCCAGAGACAACAAGGTCGCAGGGAAATCAAAAGGTCCATAATCGTTAATGAACGTGTTATTTCCGGCACCAAAATCAACAAACAGAGTGTTTATCGTCGCTCCGGCATCCAACCAGAAAGTATCGTCGGCGTCCCCCATCACGACATTCAGATCAACAGGATTTCCGGATTTTGTATAGCGAAAGAAATCCACTCCATCGCCACTTTGATAATTGACCGAAGTACCGCCTAAACTGCCGCCGAGGAGCTGAACTGCATTATCACCATCGCCCAACTGCAGATCGATATCACCACCGATGTTCGCATTATCGACGAAGACAGCATCACCCATCGAGTTGCCGAGGTAATTGAAGTCTCCCCCGACGTCGAGCACCTGTAGATTAGAGAAAAACGACGAGATGTTGTCGGCACTATTGTCCATTTCAAGGTTCATCCCGACCTGCAAATCTCCGTTCAGGCTGTAATTGTTGACTCCGGTCTGCGTCATCCCGCCAACCACCACGACTCCAGCACCGCTGAGGAAGAGGTTATCGTTATCCAGCCCAAGATCGATATTAAGGTTGCCATTAATGGTCATCAGTTCCGTGGCAGATATCTCCACGGTTTGTTGGCCAGCACCGCCAGAAATGATCAGGGATCCGCCCACATCAACTGCAGCGGTTGGTACAGGCAGGGCAAGCACTCTTTGACCGTCACCAAGGTTGGCGACCAAGTCACCGGTCAAGACGCCGGCAGCAAGGTTAATTTCCAGATCTGTGGACGTGTTATCCACGAGGCTAATCTCAAAAGCAGAAACCGGCATTAGCGTACTGGGATTTGTACTGCCCGTGCTTTCAAAACTCACTGGGTCGCCGGCGGCAAATGTCACAACGGTATTCGAAAAGAGCTCCACATGCGTGGAAGTTAGCTTGTCCAGGGAAAAGTCGTATTCATGATTAAAACCCTCGGCTCCCAGGATGGACGCATCAAAGTTGAAAGCTCCAAAGTCACTGGAAAAGGTATCATCTCCAAGACCCATGTTGACCATCAAAGGCCCGCTCAGCGAAGCTCCCGATCGCAAACTAAATTGGTCGGCACCTTCGCCCGTGCTAATGTTCAGAACAGGGGCACTTCCCGTACCTCCGAAAACAACATCGTCAACGCCTGCACCGCCCGTATAATTGACCGACGATCCGCCGTTAACGTTGGTCAACTGCACCGTGTTGGTGCCACCAGCGGCATCGATTTGAATATTACCGGTGATCGTCGTTGCTGGATTGAATGAAACGGTGTCGTCCGCATCGCTACCAGAGTAGGTAAAATCACCACCAATGGTTAATGGCGAATTGTCTGAAAGCGTTGTCGGAATTAATTCGAAAGAGACGTCGAAGTTAAAATTACCGACGATAGACATCGCGGCATCATTTAATAACTCGTTGACACCGGACATTTGTAGGTCGCCACCGATACTAATATCGCGGAGGTTTTCGTCGACGATATCTGAGTCACCACCAAGATTGATCTGGGCGCCCAAACCAACCACGAGCGGTGCATTTATCCCCAAATTCACGACTTGGCTGCCGGTTCCACCTATCAGACTGAAATTACCATTAACGTTATTGTCGCTACCCGTCATATTAAAGACGCGAGCTCCGTCATCCAAGTCAACGGTCAAATCACCAGCCAATGGTGTTTCCAACCCAATACTCAGTTCGGAGCCAGTGCCACCCAACATATCAACGACCAAGTTGGAAACCGGCATGAGCACAGTAGTTCCGTTAAATCGGATAGATTCAAGCAGGCCCGCGTTATCAATTGACACGTCTCCGGTGTCCGAAACCTGAACCGATTGCAAGGTCTCTACGACTAACGTGTAATGATGATCGAAGCCATTTAAGTTCAATAGATTCGCATCAAAGTCGAAAACACCGTAATCATTAAAGAAGACGTCCATACCGCCACCAAAATCGACATTCAGCGGACTGGCGATGGCGGCTCCCGTGCTGATGGCAAAGAAATCATCTCCTTCACCCAACTGCACACTCAAATTGGCAGGCGTTCCCGTCATGCCATACTGCACTTGATCAACATCTTGGCCACCCATGTAGGAAACATTGGTGCCGTTAAAGGTACCCACAAGGAATGCAATATTGCGTCCGTCACCCAGACTTACGGAAACGTCGCCGCCATATTCGTTACCGACCCCGGTTAACATCGCATCGGACCCAGCCGCATTCGAGGAAAGTACGGTCAAGCTTTGCCCAAACTCTGTGGAAGGGCCAGCCAAATCGATGACCTGCTCAAGACCATCTGTGCTGTCACCGACGTCAATGAAAGTTGTGCCGGTAATCTCCGCACCGCCAGCACCATTCAGATTGACGGTATCTCTGCCGTCACCACCAATATAGGAAAACAGACCACCCACAAAGAGTGAGCCATTGCCGGCGAACAAGCTGTCCTCAGATTCTCCAGTTGTATTTACGAATACGTCTCTGGCAACCGAAAGAACCCCCTCATGAACGAACTGGTTGACACCCGTCAATCGCAAGTCTTCGTCAATAATTAGAGTGTTGGCACTGTCTTCGACGATATCAAAACCACTACCTAAATCCACATCCAACGTGGCCACGCCCAATGGACTGTTAACCGAAACATCGACTACCTGATTACCAGCACCGGCCGTTACCGAAATGTTACGCAACGGATTATTTGCCGAACCTGTAAATTCGACCTGACGATCCCCGTCACCCAAATTGATATCAATACTGGCGATCACGGGATTCTTGAGATTCATTTCTAAATTGTTTCCGGTGTCAGAAACCATATTAAGAATGAAATTCTGGGCCGGTGAAAGGGAAGCGATTCCACCGAGGTTAGGAGAGATTTGCCAGTCGACGCCAGTGACTAGTCCACCATCATTGTCAACAACTACATCACCGGTATCTATCAACTGGTTGGCGACCAATCGATCATCCAAGGCGGTGTAGAAAAAATCAAAGTTCTGAAAATTGGTGATGTCATATTCAAAATCAATCACACCAACATTGTTTTCAAATACATCACCAACATCATTCCCAAAGTCTATTTCCAAAAGGTTGGCAGGTTGGTTCAAAATGAATTGATCAGCGTCACCGCCCATCACAATAAAAACATCTGCCACGCCGGGATCACCAGAATTCAGACTGTAATCGACCGTGTCGATAAGATCGCCGCCGGTATAAGAAACGATGTTTCCGTTGAAGCTACCTAAGAAATTGATCTCATTACCGAGGTTAGAGTCGCCCGCGGTGATCATCATGTCACCCGTATTCACGGTACCCGTCATTTCAAATAACTGGGGATCACCAAAAAAGGGATTTCCCAAACCCAAGTTGACCGAAACGCCACCCTCAATGAAAGATCCGCCCAAGTCTACGCGGTCAATGTTGATACCACCTTCATAGGTAAAATCACCTTCGATCGTTGCGGCACCGGGCGTCAGAATAGACGGCTGATCTTCAAACGAGTTATCCATTGACCAATTGCCGCCAGTAGGTGCGCCCACAACTCCCACCTGCAACTGATACTCAAAATCATTCACACCGCTCATGCTCAGATCACCATCGATCGTGACTAACGCGGCGTTGCTCTGAACAATATCTAGACCTTGACCGAGTTGAATATCGACATCACCGCGTACAATCAACGGAGCTGCAGGCGCTTCTTCCAAACCCGCCAAGCCGATTTCTTGAATGCCTGCGCCTGCCTGCACAACGAGATTGCCGCCGATTTCGTTAAGCTGCCCAACCATCAGGGCCTCACGCACGCCGTCTCCCAGAAGCAGCTCAACATTGCCCGAGTGCTCTAACTCGACACCGACACTCAGGCGATTAGCTGTGTCCGGCAGCATATCCACCACGATGTTTTCGGCAGCATCAAACGTGAACGTGTCAGCGTTATCCGTAACGGTCCAGACACCAGTCGAATTCTCAACCAGTGCGTCACCGTCATCTGCCGTCTGTCGCAGCTCTAACGTGATACCGTCAAAGAATCCGAGAAACGCTAAACAACGCTTCTCTTCTAATTGCTCGAATTCCCCAAATCGTTGAATGTTCTGATTTCGTGGGCGATTCCGTTTCGGATTTCGATTGCCGGAAACCTTACCACGTTTCGCGTTAAACCATTTGTTGATCATCGTGAGCCTTCAATGAGAACGAGGAAATGATGTATTTATCCAGCCAACAGGCCAACTTCAATCAAAGCTGGACAATATAA
>CAJQPP010000083.1 GCA_905480235.1 uncultured Pirellulaceae bacterium | reverse complement strand
AGTTCTGGCATATTCGTTAAATTTTCACTTTCTTATTCAACCGGCATGACAGGGATTCCCGATACAACACTTGACGCCAGTGGTGCTAACCATTCGCGTTAAAACGTTTATACCCCGCCAGGGAATCAGAAGAACATTCGGGAACAGCCCCATGTTGAAAATCAAATTCTTGGTAACCCTTGCAGCGATTACGCTCCTGTTAACGGGAAACCCGGTGTCAGCCCAGACCACGCAGGAAGGACTGTCGCTCGGACCCTCGACGCGGCCTTTCGCATCAAACGATGGTATCTTCCAAGGAAGCGAGTTGTATGAATACGACGCGCAGCTTTGGGCACCATATGATGTGACTTCCGTCGATGGTAAGACCAAAGTAAAATCTGGGTTTTATACCCAGACAGGTGCGGCCTACCTGTCCATGAATGGACCCGGCCCAGTTCCTGGAGAGGATCCGCGAAATTTCGAAACGGTAAACGGTTGGGGCACCGGAATCCTTTTGGAGGCAGGTTATGTCTCTGAAAAGGGAGCAGGTTGGTCCGCCAATTACCTCGGCTTGGAGCACAGTCACTTTCTCGCTGATAGTGAATTCAAGTTCACTCAGGTGTTCGGTGGTTGGCAGCAACCGATGGCATTGAGGTCGACCTACAACAACGTTTCGGTCAACCGTCAATTCCGTCAGAGTCTTTCTAACGGTGGCTATGTCGAGCCTTACGTAGGAGTTCGTTACCAGGGCTTCTTTGACGAGACGAATCAAGACCTCACGGTTCCTGATCCGATTATCGTGCCACAGTTCCAACAGCGATTCAGTCAGAAGACGCGGAACAACATGGCAGGAGCTCAAATGGGGACCCGCTACTTCCGCAACTACGGTCGCTACCGTGTGGGCAGCAGCATCGGCGTGGCGGCTATGTACAACGATATCACCTACTCTGCTTCAACATTAGAAGGCAACGCTCCCTTGGCACCCGGGCCTTTCCAGACCCTGACCAACCGAGCGAACTCCTTTGTGCCGATCTTCGACTTGGGTGCCGAGATCAGTTATCAGATCACTCGAGACATCTCGATGCGGTTTGGAGCCGAGCTTCACTGGTCGTGGCAAGGTGTGGCCCGAGTGGATACGCGGACCATCTTTGACAATCCCTACTCCGGATTCGTTGGCAACACGCCACCCTTCCAGACGGGACCGACAACCATTACCACACAAGATGTGCTGGTGGCAGGATTCTCCTTCGGAATCGACTGGAATCGTTAGACAGAGAAGTTTAATAAAAAACACAAAGCCCTCAGCGATTGCTGTGGGCTTTTTTTGTTGAGCAAATTGCCCATTTGCGGCCTTGCCCAGGGGGCGTGGAAGCAACTGGCGATTTCCTGTCGACGTCGTGAAATTGACAATTAAGATGGATCGACTCACCTCTGATTGACGCGGGCATGCCCAGTAAACCTATCTCTTGCACTTCATTGAATTGATTAATCGCTATGTCTGAAACTTCGACGAAACCCATGGCAATCGTATTGGCAGCCGGTAAGGGTACCCGCATGAAATCGGATTTACCCAAAGTCCTTTGTCGCGTGTTGGATCGGCCATTGGTGCACTATGTACTGGACGCTTTGCGAGCAGCGGGGGTTGGCAAGATCATTGTGGTCGTCGGCTACAAAGCCGATCTGGTTCGCGAAGCTTTGCAGGATTACGAGGATTTGGAATTTGTGGAACAGACCGAGCAACTGGGGACCGGGCATGCCGTGATGGTTTGCCGCCAGCAGATTAAAGATTTCCAGGGGCCTGTGTTTATCGTGGCGGGCGATTCGCCGATGCTGCAGGCGTCCTCGTTAAGTAAACTTGTTGAGCATTATCGCGCAGCCAATTCAGTTTGCATGTTAGGTACCCTGTTGCACGACAATCCGCAGGGGTTGGGCCGAATCGTGCGGGATGCGGAGGGGAAATTCACCGGCATTACCGAGCACAAAGATTGCACGGAAGAACAATTGGCGATAAATGAGGTGAACATGAGCACCTATCTGATTGATTGTCAGCACCTGCTGAGCGGTTTACAGGACATCAACCAGCAAAATAGCCAAAGCGAGTATTACATTACGGATGTTCCGGGGATCTTGATTGCTCGTGGAGAGAACGTCAGGGCAGAACCGGTTCTGCAGGCCTGCGAGGCGCTCTCGGTAAACACGGTCGACCAATTACAGGACGTGGAAAAAGCTATGAAAAATAGGGCTGGCCATGCATAAACCCTATCGGTCCGCTAGAGAAGTTGCGAGTAATTTAATAAACAGCGGTTTCGCATTGGCTTTGATTAGGAAATAATCAAACGGCTTTCCACCGACCCCATGTCCAACATTGTGACGGCACCCCGGAATGAATGAGCTGAAGATTTTCAGTGGCCGAGCAAATCTGCCACTCGCACAGGAAGTTTGCAATTTTCTCAACCTCGATCTGGGCGATTGCAATCTGGAGACGTTTCCGGACGGTGAATTCCACTGTAAAATCGACGATGTCCGTGGACGGGACGTCTATCTGGTGCAACCCACCTGCCCTCCGGTCAATGACAGCCTGATGGAATTGCTGATCATGATCGATACGTGTATGCGGGCAAGTGCGGCTCGTATCACGGCGGTGATTCCCTATTACGGGTACGCCCGGCAGGACCGCAAGGATGAGGGGCGTGTCCCGATTACGGCAAAACTAGTCGCCAATCTGATTACGCGGGCGGGAACCGATCGTGTGGTCACGATGGATTTGCATGCGGCTCAAATTCAAGGCTTTTTTGATGTGCCCGTCGATCACTTGTATGCCGGTCCTGTGCTCAATCAATATTTCTCCAATCTGGGGATTCCTCCCGAGGAATTGGTCATCGTCAGTCCGGATGAGGGCAGTATCAAACGGGCCGTTGGGCATGCCAAACGCCTGGGTGGTTCCATCGCCATCGTCGACAAACGGCGAAAAAATGCCACAACGGTCGAGCAAGCCAACTTGATTGGTGGACCCATCGACGGAAAAGTAGCCTTGTTGTTCGACGATATGATCAGTACCGCCGGTTCCATTTGTGGAGCGGCCGAGCTAGTGAAATCCGCAGGAGCCCGAGAGGTTCACGTCGCCGCCACGCACGGCGTATTTGCTGGAAAAGCGATCGAACGCTTGCAAAAGGCGCCGGTTGATTCGGTCGTTATCACCGACAGTATCCCACTCGCAGCCGATAAAAAGCTGGATAAAATCGTCACGCTATCGGTCGCCCAATTGCTTGGAGAGGCGATCCGCAGAATTCACCATCACCAATCGATTAGTGCGATTTTTGACGAAGAGATGGCCCGGTCTAACTAAGTTTTGACGGCCGGATACCGCAGGCACGCCTGAGATCACCACGGCACCTGGCAGATCAATTGGGTGGTCCGGAACCTGATTTTCCTTAATCCTCTTCCGGTTGGGATTCGGGCGGTTTCTTTTCCCGCCGGAAAACGGCAACAATATCGTCGGCGGGGACGACGAAAAGTTGGTTGTCCGATTCAAAATCGACGGGAATGGCGTGTTTTGGGTGAAAGAGGACTTTGTCATACTGGCGCAGAGGGAGATCTTCGTCGTGCTCGATCGCGGCAGAAATCGTAACGATTCGCCCGGTAATCGTGGGTATCTCGGCTGAATCGGGTAAGGCAATACCGCCTTTGGTCTCCCGTTTGGGTTCGTCCTTGCGGACAAGAACACGCAGGCCGATCGGCTCCACAAATTCAAAAACATCTCGACGCGTCTTACGCGATGGGCTCATTTCAGTCCGGTCCAGAAACTTGAGTTTGATACTTTCGGAATTATTCGTATGAAATATCCGCTTGGCCTTGAAAATCCCCGGCGATTTGCCAAAATCGGGCCGAAATCAATTATGCGCCGTCATGACTTTCGGTGCTACTCCAAACCCGCCATCTCAGGCAACTGATTTACGGGGCTGGATCTTTCGCGACCTGTTCGTGTGACGAACGGTTTGCATGCTTATTAATAACTGTCTGAATGTGTTCCCGTTGGAGAAGACGCTGTGAGTGACGTAATCGAAGTAAAAAAGCGCGATGAAACTGGAACACTTCGGATGCGACGCCTGAGATCCTCGGGCCGCGTACCTGCAGTGGTTTACGGCCAAGGCAAGGATTCCGTTTCGGTATCGATTGCGACGCGTGACGTGGAAAAAATGATCCGCTCCGGTCGACACATCGTCGAGTTGGGTGGGGATGTCACCGAAGACGCATTGGTCAAAGAAGTACAGTGGGACGCTTTTGGCTCCCACGTGTTGCATCTCGACTTCGCACGCATTGACGCTGGTCAGTCGGTGGAAGTCGCGTTGACTGTCGAATTGCGTGGGGTGGCTCCCGGGACCCGTAGTGGTGGCGTGGTCAAGCACATGTTGCATGAGCTGATCGTCAAATGCCCGGCTAACAAGATGCCCGAGCAGTTGGAAGTCAACATCAACGAACTGGAATTAGATCAAGTCATCACCGCCGGTGAGATTGCACTACCCGATGCCGCTGAACTGTTGGTTGATGGCAGTGAAATCGTCGTAACCTGTGTCACGCCATCGGCCGAAACGGAGACGGATGAAGATGGCGGCGTATCGGGCATGGCGGAACCGGAAGTGATCGGCCGCAAAGCCGATGACGACGACGGCGACGACTCCTAAACCCCGTCGATTAAGCGGGCCAGAGTCTGCCATGAAATTAATCGTCGGCTTGGGTAATCCCGGGAAAAAGTACGCAGATACCCGGCACAATGTCGGGTTCCGCGTGATTGCCGAACTGCATTCGCGGTTCGGTTCTCCCCGTCCGTCGACGAAATTCGAAAGCGAATGGGCTCAAGTCATCCATCAGGGTGAAAAAATCTTGCTGCAAAGCCCACTTACCTTTATGAATTTGAGTGGTAAATCGGTCCGCGGTATTACGGATTTTTATAAGATCCCAGCCAGTGAGATCCTTGTTATCTGTGACGATTTCAACCTGGATATAGGGCGTTTGAGAATTCGGCCCGGCGGATCCGCCGGTGGGCAGAATGGCCTGAAGGATATCATCCAAAGAATGGGGACGCAGGACTTCACTCGCTTACGCGTCGGGGTGGGCAAACCCCCTGCTGGATGGGATGTCTCAAATTACGTATTGGGTAAATTTCAGCCGGAAGATGGCCCGCACATCGACCAGGCGATCAAACGGGCCGCCGATGGCGCCCAAGAATGGCTGAAAAGCGGTACCCAAGAGGCCATGAATCGTTTTAACGCGGATCCAAAAAAGTCAAAAACGGTGAAAAAACAGGGTCGGGGCGGTCGGGACAGTGGCGGTGAAAAGCCCGTGGATAAGTCATGAGGGGACGATAATGTTCCTTGGTAAAAGGCGGTAGCGCTAAAATTTGGCTCGGTCGGGCAGAAACCGCGGCGGCTCCCCTAAAAACTGTCAGATAGCCCCTGCAAAAAACGCATGATTGTGTACACTGTGGGGGCTGAAAAAATTAATGTCGACATGATGTAGCCGTTATCCAAGCCGAGCTTGCTCGTTCTTGGTACGCCTTCGTTGGGGTCGTTAAATATAGAAGTTGTTCACCTCACTTGGCCGCTTTGTCGGCTACGATGCGACCGTGGGTCGTGATTTCCAGGAGAGAGATTTTGGCAAGTAACGTTTACGAATGCATGTACATTCTGGATGCCAATGCCTACGCGCGGAATCCCGCGGGTGCCGCTGAGGGTATTCAGAAAATGGTTGATAAGGTCGAAGGCGAGATGTTGGCCAGCCGGTTATGGAACGAACAAAAACTGGCTTACCCCATCAAAGGCCGTTACAAGGGCGCCTACTGGCTAAGTTATTTCCGGTGCGACAGCACACGTCTGGTGGAATTCAATCGGGCCTGCCAATTGAATGACATGGTGTTACGGCATCTTGCGGTCAAGGTCGAAAGCCGACTGGTCGACACGCTCGTAGCCGCCGCCCGAGGCGAAGTTGTTAAGACGGAAACGCCGCAAGCAGATGCTGCTGAAGCAGCAGGCAAATCGGACTCGAAAGAAGAGACCGCGGCAGTAGATGGCTAGGCGACCGCAATAAGGTCAAAGGGCTTTACTATGGCAAGTTTTAATCGCGTAATTTTAGTCGGTAATTTGACACGAGATATTGAGCTGCGTTACACGGCTCAAGGTACGGCAGTCACTGAAATTGGCTTGGCCGTGAATGACCGTGTGAAACGAAATGACGAGTGGGTGGACGAAACCACCTTTGTCGATGTCACGCTGTGGGCACGGTTGGCTGAGATTGCCAGCGAGTATCTCACCAAGGGATCCCCAGTGCTGATCGAAGGCCGTCTAAAACTTGATACATGGGAAGATAAAAACGACGGCAAGAAACGCTCCAAACTGCGTGTTGTCGGTGAAAAAATGCAGATGCTGGGCGGACGCAAGTCCGGCGGCGGATCAGGAGGGGGTGGCTCAGATGCCTACAGTCAAAACGCTGGAGGATCATCCAATGCTCCTACTCAGCCTTCGCCGCCACCACGCGACAACATTCCATTCTAAATAATATTCACACACACGAGTTCCCGGACATGCGAGGATCGCACTAAGTTGCCGGGTTGGTTTTGAGGATAAGATGAAAACGCAAAAACAGAAAAAACAACGACGCGCTCCCAAAGGCTTTAAACGGCTGCCTATTGGAACCAATGGTGGCATTGAGTTGTTGCTGATCCAAAGCGTAGAGCACCTTGGGAATCATGGCGACGTGGTGGAAGTCAAAGCTGGCTACGCCAACAACTTCCTGATCCCCCAAGGCTTGGCGACCGTGGCCACCGACCACCACAAACGGATGGTCGATAAGCACAAAGAAAAGCTCGCCGAAATTGCCCAACTGAAACTCAAGCAATTCGAAGGCGAAGCCAGCCAACTCGAAAAATTAAGCTTGACCATCGAAGCCAATGCCAACGAAGAGGGACACCTCTACGGGAGTGTGGGTGCGGTGGAAATCGTGAAAGCGTTAAAGCAATCCGATGTTTCGATCAGCCAAGAGCAGATCAAACTAGACGGTGTCCTCAAAGAATTGGGGCTCTACACCGTGAAGGTGCGATTGCACCAGGATGTGGAAGCGGACCTGAAGGTCTGGGTCGTTCCTTCGGTGGAAAGCGAAGAAACGACATAGGTCTAACACGGAACGGACAGGTTTTCCCGCGATTGAGATAATCCTCGCGGGGCAGGCTTTCCCAATTCCAAACAAACTGCAAAAATTACGAAACGGTTGCACTGAGTTACGGTGCAACCGTTTTTGTTCGCCCCTCTATCAAGGGAGTTGAGATCGTGGAAACGGGAAATGCTCAAGGACGTCGCGGCAAGCAAGGCTATCGCCGCAAGGACGAAAAACCCCAAGTCGGTGCCCTTTTGGGTCGCCAACCACCCTACAGCCAAGACGCAGAAATTGGGGTCTTGGGCAGCATGATGTTAATGCCGGCCAACATCGATGAATTGGCCACCGAAATCCAAGCCGATGATTTCTACTTCGAAGCCAATCGGTTGCTTTTCCAGCATGTCTTGGACATGCGCAATTCCGGTAAATCAATCGATCCCACGCTGTTGGCGGAGCGTCTCAAGGACCACGATGACTTTGAAAAAGTTGGCGGGGCTACCTACATCGCGGAAGTGTTTACACGGGTCCCCAACGCGGCCAATGCGAAATTCTATGCCAGTATCGTACGCGAGAAATCCCTGGTGCGGCATGTGATCGAAACCACCACGGACATCTTGCGAGAAGCTTATGACGTGGAAGAGGACGGCGCGGAAAAGTTACTCTCCGAGGCCGAGGAAAAGATCTTTTCCGTCGGTGAAAAGAAAAACGTCTCCTCGTCCAAGAACGATGTCAAAGAGATCTTTCTCTTGGCTTTGGATCGATTGGACGCGCGGATGCGTGGCGAGAATCCGGAAGGGGCCGTCGACAGTGGGTTCACGGATCTTGATAACCTGACCGGCGGGCTGCACGCCTCTGAATTAGTGATTCTGGCGGCCCGGCCTAGTATGGGGAAAACCGCGTTCGCTATGAATATCGCTGAGAATGTCGTGCGTTATAACGACGTTCCGGTCTTGTTTGTAAGTTTGGAAATGGCGGCGATTGAATTGATCGAGCGTATGCTCTGCTCGGTTTCGCGCGTTGACAGTCGCCGCTTGCGGAATGGTTCGGTGTCCAAGGATGAACGCTCACGTCTGCGTGAAAAAGCGGTGGAGCTCAGTTCGGTACCGCTCTTTATCGATGATTCGCCCAGTCGCACCGTGGCGGAAATTGCTTCCACGGCACGCCGCATTAAACGCCGCCAAGACGCCTTGGGTTTAATCGTGATCGATTACCTGCAATTGATTGACCCGGAACGTTCCAGCGATCCAAGGCAGGAACAAGTGGCCAAGATCGCGCGGCGCTTGAAAGCCTTGGCCCGTGAACTGAAGGTGCCAATCCTTTGCCTTTCCCAATTAAATCGTCAAGCAGAAGACAGCCGGGATCATCGTCCAAGGATGAGCCATTTGCGTGAATCGGGTGCGATTGAGCAGGATGCGGATGTGGTGATGTTTGTGCATCGTGAAGAGTATTTTCTGCGTGGTGAGGAACAAAAAGAGGTCGCGGGTCAGGCACAAATCATTATCGAAAAACAGCGTAACGGCCCGACGGGTGATATTGAACTGAGCTGGCTGCGGGAATTTACTCGCTTTGAGGATCGAGCGGCCCCACGCCACGGTGAATTCGATGCCGCGGCGACCGGAGAATATGATTTTCCCGGTTGAGGATGAGCAAGGAAAGCCGGTTCCGCATTAGAAACAGCCGCTGAATCACTTTACGCTCTACCCGCCCAAGCGAATAATACGGATGCGTTGTCAATCGTAGGTCTGTCTAGAATAAATTTACTCGGCATGGACACATTGCCAAAATTTCGTGATGTCACGGTTTACGATGAGCCGGAAGATTGCCCCTATCTCGCGGAGCAAACGGCTCGTCTACCCCTGCAGGTTCCCAGTCAACGAGTGACTCCGTCACAAATTGATGAACGACTGGCTTACGGGCAAAGACGCACGGGGGAATTCGTCTACGAAATACATTGTCCGCAATGCCGTGCCTGTATCCCCATTCGATTGAGGACGCCACGCGTTCGCTTTTCGCGGACTCACCAGCGGACGCTGCGGAGAAATGACAAAAAAATCCAAGCCACGGTAGGGCCCGTGACGGTCGACCCCCGACGCATTGCCCTGTTCAACCAACACCGCGCAAGCCGTGGGCTAGGGAAAGCCGATCATCGCATTGATTCTGAAGAGTATGCGTGGGCCTTTCAAAGAAGCTGCTTTGATACCTTCGAAATCGCTTATTGGTTGGACGGGCAACTGGTTTGTGTTTCCATTTGCGATCGGGGGGATATCAGCCTCTCCGCCGTTTATACCTATTACGATTCGACTTGGGCGAAACTGAGTTTGGGGACCTACTCGATTCTCAAACAGATTGAGTTTTGTCGGCAGACGGGACGCGAATTTTTGTACCTCGGTTACTTTATCGCGGCCTCGCGTCATATGTCTTACAAAGGACTTTTCTTGCCCAACGAACGGTTGGTAAATGATCAGTGGGAAGAATTTTTAGAACCGCCTTCGTTAACGCCCGAGGTGCCCAAGACGCCGCTCGTGCAAATCCCCGATCGTCCCAAGCGGTCCACGTAATAGCGGGGTCCGCTACTGGTCGATGCGGCACCGGTTGAACCGGCTGCATTCATGGCTATCCGCTGGAGGGGTTACCCACGGTGGGCGAAGCATCGATGGCGTCGAATTGGGTGTGTGATGTTCTCGCCGCGCGGTCTAGGCGATTCGGTAGCCGTGGTTACCATTTTCGCAAGTTGGGGACTTTCTCTGTTCGGCCGGCGATCAGAATCACGGATGTTATTTTCGTCTTTCGCCCGCCGGTCGCTGGGTCACGCCAATGAGGGAGCCATGCGGTATACTGGGCAGCAGTAGGAACAAACACTAATCCGTTTGTCT
>CAJQPP010000082.1 GCA_905480235.1 uncultured Pirellulaceae bacterium | reverse complement strand
CGTCGATCATTGAAGAGGAGCTTGTTGGAGAGGAGCTTGCCGCCGGGGAAGAAGAGTCGCTCGGTCGCCTGATCATTGAGCCGGACAATACACAAGTAACTTTTCGAGGAAAAGCTGGCCCGCTGACCCAGTCAGGTTCGTTTCAACGATTCTCTGGCTTCATCGACGTGCAGGGCAAAGATCCAGCACGTGCCAAGCTGGAAGTCCAGATTGAAATGGACTCCGTTAAAACACGAATTGGATTACTGACCCGTCACTTAAAATCGAAAGATTTTTTCGAAGTGAAAAACTTCCCCACCGCTTCCTTTATCTCGACCTCAATTGAAGCGACAGATGAACTGGGAAGCTACCAACTAAACGGGCGATTAACCGTGCACGGCGTCACTCGGCACGTCAAAATCCCTGCGAAAATCCAAATTCGACCGACCGAGGTCCTGATGGAAATGGAATGGGCGATTAAGCAATCGGATTATCGCATGGAAAAAGCGACCCTACGTGCTCAAGACGAAGTACCTATCACCGTCACGGCAAGCATCCCTCGAAATATTGCCGAATAAGGTTACGGAAGTGGCGTAATTTAGCCACGCCAGCACACCGATTCATCTTGACCCCTTTTTCCGGCGGTCGATAGATTATGGGCACCCAGAAACGGATTCTATTTTCAAGGATGTAACACCCATGATGGATTTGCGCAGATTGCCACTGGCGATCGCATTCGGCATTGCCCTTTTGGCAACTCACCCACTCCTCGAAGCACAAACGCGGGAAGACGAGATTGTGGGTCAATCGATCAACGTCTTGGACGGTATTATGAGCACTCCCGCTCAAGCCATCCCTGAGAGCATGCTACGCGATGCGTATGCCGTAGCCATTATCCCCAATGTACTCAAAGGGAGTTTCGTGATTGGTGCCAGACACGGCAAAGGCACATTGGTCGTTCGCGATAATCAAACGGGTTGGCACGCACCCATATTTATTAATTTGACCGGCGGAAATATAGGCTGGCAAGTTGGTGTCCAAAGAACCGATGTCGTATTGGTATTCAAAACGGAACGCAGTGTGCAAGGTTTACTGTCAGGTAAATTCACGCTTGGCGCTGACGCAGGAATTGCGGCAGGGCCCGTAGGCGGGCAGGCTGCGGCCGCTACAGATGGCAACTTCAGCGCTGAAATTTACTCTTGGTCTCGCAGTCGCGGCCTCTTCATTGGCGTCTCCCTGGATGGGTCCGTCATCGATGTGGACCAGTTGGAAAACGCCGCGTTTTATCGTCGTGATCCGGCGACCAATGCTGTCATCATTCCACCAGTAGCACAGACGCTAGTCGCTCGCATTGCCAAATACACGGGCGTCAGTGAGAGCGGCGTTGCTCCCACGCAAAATGCATCGGCCACTCAAACCACACCGCAGACCATTCTTGCTCAACAACATTCCGTCGAAGAGACGACTCATGTGAGAGATGAACTGGCTCGTTTCGCGCGACAGCTATACCAAAAAATTGATCCCGCATGGCAAAGTTACCTAGCCTTGCCTGCCGAGGTATTTAACGGGAATGGTCATGCCAATCCGCAAGCACTCAATGTTGCGATTAGCCATTTCGAAGCGGTAGAAAAAGACCCACGCTATGCCAGCTTGGCCAGCGATGCTGAATTCCAATCCACGCTTGGATTGTTAAAACACTACGCTCAGGATCTTGCCAACCAAAATCAAGCGTTGCAATTACCCCCGCCTCCTGCATTCAGCCGATAAACAGATCTGAGATCGCCGCCAGCCCGGTAATCCATTAAAAGATCGCAGCAGGTTCATGAAATTAATAAGCCCTCGCCCCGGTATCCACCTGAGCGAGGGCTTTTTTTATTTTTCCAGCACGATCGGTATAAGTGGCCAATGCAAAACTAATCCTGCAAAGCCGCCAAACCCTCTTTGCCCAATTTACGAACCATGAATGAAGCAAAGACTTGGACTATTCCACCAAGGATGGCTCCGACTCCCATCAAAATCAAATACGTTTTAGCTGATTGCTCCGGGTACATCAGCAATATCACGCCAGCAAACAAGGCCAACAGGGAACCCGCAAGCATCCCCCAGCCACCGTTCAAGTCATGCCGAACTTGCCACCAAGTTATGAGGCCCACGACTCCAAATAAGAAGGCCATAAACGCAACAATGAAGACAAGCATATCTGCGGCGATAAGGGTGCTGATAATGGGTTGCGCAAAAATAATCAGGCCGGTAAGCATTTCCAAGATGCCCATCAATACGCCCCAACCCCAACTTGATCCATGACGGGTCCCTTGGAACGCGTGGTAGATGGCAATTAAACCGTCGACCAGGAAATAAGCGCCAATAAACTGCATCAATACCACAGCCGTTAATGCGGGTCGCGTTACTAACAATATCCCCAGAATCAGCAAGCAAATTCCACGCAATAACACCAACCACCAAACTTGGGCACAAAATTTTTGGAGTCCAGCTCCCCCACCAATTTCACGGGTATCGATATCAGACATGGTTTTCCTCGCATCCTAGAAAATTCGATTGACTCGAGCAGAGCATCCCTCAATCTAAATCGACAAATCTGCGTCGCGCATTGCCACACTTAGAGAGGTCCGCTCCTTTCCTCTTAATGCTCAGACGATAGCACCTTACAAGCTGACAAACAACGGGATGCCATCGCTCTATAAAACGCCTATTTAACCAACTCACTGCGCAGACTGGTTTTTGGAAAGAAGCTCGCAATTTTCCAAAGGGGTTAAGTACGAGATCTGGAATGGGGAGAGGCCAAGGATGCACGAGCACCCTCCGCCACCCACTAACGGGCGACTCTGTTTTTCAAATACATGACCTGCTTGGGAGATTGGAATCGATGCTCGGTTCCACCTAGCGTTTCAAAGGCCTGACGAACGGCATCTCGACGAACATCCTCCGCGCTGTAATGAGGATTAAAAGTACGACTGGAGAATCGATCCGCAAATTGCTCGAAAGATTCAAAAATCGAATCGCTATAGTACGTCACAACTTCCACCGACTGAAATAAGGGCGCTGCCAAATCCCGCAGGGCACGCTGAGCCGCTGCTCGTTCCCGATCTTCATTATGAAAGTGCCGCATCACCTGGTTCAATGGGCAATCTATCGGTTCTATGACATAAACAAAGCCATCTGGTTTCAGCACACGTGCAACCTCGCTAAAAACATCACCATAAAGCCCCTCTGGAATGTGATGCAGTGAATAGGCAAAAAAAACACCGTCAAAGACCTGATCAGCGACGGGCATCGCTTCCGCCCCGGCTTGCTCAAACTGCATACCCTGTTCAGCCGCCGCAGCTCGATTCTTTTCCGCTTGTCTTGGATCTGGATCGATACCCAAAACCGAAGCCCCCGCCTCAGTCAACTGACGCGTAAATCCCATATTCCCGCAGCCAACATCCAATACATGCAGGCCTTTCAGGGAGATAAAACGTCGTATCACATCCTTATTTGACTGGCAGCCCAAGTCTGTAATTTCGTTTTCCGTCAAAGGAAACTCCTCATCGCATCGCTGGTTAGCTAAAAATCTCGCTCCTGAGTGCACGCTGGCACTTTGGGTGCCGGCATCCACCCGGATAAGAATGACTCTTCTGATCTCTGGACACAAGTCGCAGGCCCCAATTTCAACGATCGAAAGTTCTTGACGAATGGATCACGGTATCTTTGGCCTCTGAAAGAAAACGCTCCGCAACATCACTTTTGGTGGGAATGATCAAGCTTGCAGCTGGCAAGTGAATTAAGTACCGTTCGGCACCCAAACCTACCAAGCAAGATCTTATGAACACAATATTTTCCGAACTCCCCATTCGCCGCAGAACCAGTGCACCTCGTTCGGAGGTCACCGAACAGGTCGTACTAGTCCACGGAACTTTTGCATCATCGGAAAAGGATCGCGGCAACGCATGGTGGCAGGTAGGTAGCGAAGCCTATCGTGAATTACAAGAAAAATTACCGGATGGTGTCGGGCTGGCCAAAGAGGGGCAGCTTTTTCGTTGGTCAGGTGACAACAATGAACGCGCTCGTTCCAAAGCCGCTTCTGAGTTGTTGGCCCACCTCAAGCCTTTCGAGGAGGCTGGTAAACCTTATCATCTCGTCGGTCATAGTCACGGCGGATCAGTGATTTGGTTGGCCTTAAAAAAGGCCACCATTCGAAAAGAGCCGCTCGAAAATTTGCGCAGTTGGTCGACCGTTGGCACGCCATTTCTAAGGCATCGCACCCGTTCTCCGTGGAATGCCATAAGCCTGATTTACATGTTTTTGGCCGCTTCTCTGATGGTGCCGTTTTACCGAGTCTTCGACTGGATGATTAACATCCCCGGCGCCATTTCGCGTGGTGAAATGGACAACGGTATTATTCTAAAACACACCTCCGAGGTTGGTCTCGCCGCGGCAATGTTACGCGCCCCTATCCGACGCTTGATGTCCTTCCTGGGAGTTAGCTTCACGGAGCTTACAGAGGGGATTCGAATGGGTAGCTTTGACCCCAATTCTGGGCAACGTTTCAGCGACTTCTTATTCTACACGTTGGAAGGCTGGATTATTCTCGGTGGCATTTTGTTATTTGGGTACACCGCGCTAATCCTGGCTAGTTGGTGTGCCAAACCCGTTTTGGCCTCCTTGCGTATTCGTTTCGAACAACGAGCTGAAGAACGCGCCATGCGGCGGTTTGCCGATCGCTGGCTTGGTATCTACACGCCAGATGACGAAGCCATCAATGGTTTAAGAGCCACACTGGATTTGTCTGTATCTTTTGTTGGAAAGCTGGTGCCCCATGAAAGAATATATTTTTCGGATACGATCTCCTTATTGTCTCGACCCTGGTTTTGGTTATTTGCGCCGATCTACAACAACCTTTTTCGCCCTTCGCTGGATACGATGATTCGCGGCATGGTGGTGAAAACTGCTCAAGGCAATAATCGGCCGGCCGCTGAGGTGGTGGATGTCGCGCCATGCCCTCTGATCCCGCCCTTTGGTCCGGACGTTCCGCCAGTTCCTCATTCCATCAGTGAACAAATTCTCGATGTGGCTAATCAGTCATCTCAAAGTTTGGGGCCCAAACTCCGAAAACTAATCGCTCAACCCTCGTTTGTTTCCAGCATGGATTCATTCGGGATGGAGTTAAGCGGCAAAGAACTCGTGCATACATCCTATTTCGATCACGCGCCTATCCTGCATTTCCTGGCCCTCAACATCATCTGGTCGAGAGAGCAGTCTCTACCGGCGACCACCCGAGGGGTAACCGCAGAGATGCAGACTTGGTTTTTGGATTACAAACACTGCTTGACGGAATATAGCAGTAGTGGCTCTGCTCATTTATCCACTGTCGCGCTGCCACATATTGAGATTCCAAAACTTCGTCGGGCTGCGTAAACCAGCAATAAAAAAGGGTAGGGGATGCTGCGATGAAGAAGGCAATCAAGACTTTCGGTTTCCTCAAGACCACCGCCATCGGGGGTTTATTTTTCCTGTTGCCGCTGATCGTATTGGGTGCGTTGATTGGACAAATCGTTCCCGTAGTCCGAGTGGTCACAAATGTTCTCAGCGATCAATTCCCTGCCTACACCGCCTCCAACGCTGCTGTGCTGGTCGTCGTTGCCATCGCAATTATCATCTCGGCATGTTTCGTCGCTGGCGTTCTTGCGCGGCGGTCTATCGGCAAGCGGATAAGTTTGTTGTTTGAAAAAAACATCAGCATGCTGTTTCCTCGCTATACGATCATCAAGGAGCAAATGAAGGGCAGCATTGGTGGCGATTCACAAAAAACCACCATGAAACCTGTGTTTGTGCAATTACAGGATCATCGTCGAATTGGTTTTGAAATCGAACGTATTAACGAACAACTGATTGCCGTTTATTTGCCCGGAGCTCCGGACGCCTGGGCCGGTAATTTAGTCTACGTCGAACCTTCTCAAGTTGAACGATTGGACACCGAGTTTTGGGATACCGTTTTGGTATTCGGTGAACTGGGTCGCGGCTCCAAAGCCTTGCTTGAGACTGCCTCCGAACCCTCATAAGTTCGTGAATAGGTCCGGCCGGGTTAGCCAAACTTTTGATAGGCTTCTTTGTGGGTCAAACGCTTAGCTTTCATTAATCCGCCCGCTACCGATTGCCCCAGTGGATCAACATACACGCGTCCGCCCTGCTTAATATTCGCGTCAATGTTTAGCACGTGGATATTAAAAATGAACGCCTTTTCAGAGGTCGCTTCAAACCAATGAATGTTGTCTTTATGATCCGATATCGTGGAATATTCACCGACCTTGAATTGCTTATCAATCGTCGGGCGGATAATCAGAAAATCCTTATGATTTTCCACCCGGTCGTAATGCCGACCGTGACACTGTCCCTTTAGCATCAAGAATGCGGTCGCCATGTTATTGTGACCGTGGGGCGCGATAGCGCGGCCCTTTTTCATCGCGAAAACCTGATGTCCAAAAATAATTTTTGTGGGTAGGCCTTCGACCTCGGGGAACGAAAATCGAATGGGCTTTTCTCCACGATCGGCAAACTTGAGATTACGTGTAAGTTTGTCAAAGTCCACAAATTTCATCAGGTCTGGAAGATTGACACGCGCCATCAGCAATTCAACTTGCTCTTGCCATTGCGTTTGAGAAATCTTTTGCTTTTTAACACTCTGTCCTAATTCATTGAGGTCGGATAGCCACTTGCTGGTAACCGGTTTAATGCCTTCCAAAAACGCATCGCTACCGAAAAGCGATTCGAGCAATGAAAATGTTAACAGGGAACCCAGTGTTCCTTGATTGAAAGTTCGCCGCGAAATATTAGACATCAAAAATCCTCTTTGGTTGAGCACCCACCACAGGCGATCTTTCTCTTAGGCCAGCAGCGCCTTTACTACGTGTCCATGCACGTCTGTTAATCGGTAACGGCGACCCTGGTGCTTGTAGGTCAACCGCTCGTGATCAATGCCTAACAGGTGCAAAATGGTGGCCTGTAAATCATGAACGTGCATGCCATTTTCGGCAATGTTATAGCCGAGTTCATCGGTACTACCATATTGCATACCAGGCTTTACGCCGCCTCCAGCAAGCCACATGGAAAAACATCGCGGGTGATGATCCCTGCCAAAATTCGTTGACAGTTTCCCTTGGCAATAATTGGTGCGGCCAAATTCGCCAGCCCAGACAACTAGCGTATCATCCAACAAACCGCGTTGTTTCAGGTCTTGTACTAAAGCCCACGAAGGTTGGTCCGTTTCCCGGCACTGTGTTGCCAGTCCTCCCGGTAAACTCGCGTGTTGATCCCATCCGGGATGATAAAGCTGGATAAACCGCACTCCGCGTTCCGCTAAGCGGCGGGCCATCAAACAATGCGCCGCATAACTGCCGGGCGTACTGACATCGGGACCGTACATTTCCAAAGTGGCTGGCGATTCGGTACTCGTATCAACCACCTCAGGAATAGACGACTGCATTTTGAACGCCATTTCATATTGAGCGATACGGGTTTCCAATTGGGGATCCGATTGTTCAGCTAGATTGGATTCATGCAGTTTCTGAAGCGCGTCCAGCATCTGTTTCTTCGCCCGCGTGTCGATGCCCGCCGGGTTATTCAGATAAAGCACCGGATCCTTACCCGCTCGAAATCTAACGCCCTGATGTCGCGCCGGCAAAAACCCATTGCCCCAAAGCCGGGAAACGAGTGGTTGCCCCGCTTTGTTTTTGGTGACCATGACCACAAAGGAGGGGAGCTCGTCGTTGGCCGTTCCCATGCCATAATCCAGCCAAGCGCCCATGCTGGGGCGCCCCGGAAATTGCGAACCCGTTTGCACAAATGTTACTCCCGGACCGTGGTTGATTGCCTCGGTGTACATGGATTTCACAATGCATAATTCGTCGGCAATTTTCGCCGTATGCGGCAGCAATTCGCTAATCCATTGCCCGGATTCCCCATGTTGAGAAAATTTGAAAGGAGAACCTACGAGCGGCAAACTCGATTGATTACCGCTCATTCCGGTCAGCCGCTGCCCCTGTCGGACGGAGTTGGGTAATTGCTGGCCATGCAACTCATTCAGTTGAGGCTTACGATCCAGCAAATCGATTTGAGACGGCCCGCCACTTTGGAATAAGAAAATCACCCGCTTGGCTTTGGCAGCATGATGCAGCGTTTGCAAAGCCCCTTCCTGAGTATTGGCCGCCACTTCCTTCCCCACCAGATCAGCCAACGCGATGCCACCCACGCCCATTCCAAACTGGTGCAGAAACTTTCGCCGCGACAGGCCCCACGAGGAGGTAAATCCGGTACAGCGCCTTTGTTGTTTAGACCGTTCCATACTCATCTTTTCGTGACACATTCATCGTGATTGATCAAAGTATTGGCGACACTGGACCAGGCAGCCAGCGTTGGCAAATCCATTGCCGGTTCAGGTTCTTGAGTGTTTTGAAAATCTCCAAATTTACCGGTCCCTAAATATTGCTCCGCCATCTCCGGATTCGCTTGAAAATAATCTAACTGCTGCTGATAAAGCTGGTGCAGGATGTCCATTTCATTTTCGGTGGGAAATCGACTTGTTAATACCCGGAACATATCCGTCAGGATTTGGTTGGCAGCGGTTGCGGTGTGCTTAAGGATAAGTCGATGACTGAGTGCACGACTGGCTTCCACAAACTGGGGCCCATTAAGCATAGCGAGCGCCTGCAAGGGGGACGAAGTCTGTTCCCTTTGCACGCTGCAAACATCTCGCTTTGCGGCATCGAGTGTCATCATCACCGGCGCCGGTCCCGTGCGTTTCCAATAGGTGTAGAGGCTACGTCGATACAAACCGTCACCGGCATCGGGTTCCACCGGCTTAAAGGCTGCTTTTAACTCATAAGGTCGCACCGGCGGCCCACCCAATTGGTCGACCAACAAACCGCTAACCGCCAACACATTGTCCCGCAACATTTCCGCGGAGAGACGATATGAAGGGCCGCGTGCCAACCATTCATTGGACGGATCCCGTCGCAATAAATCGGCATCAGCGGTCGAAGCCTGCTGATAAGCTTCGCTAGTTACTAACTGCCGCAGCAATCGCTTCACATCCCACCCCTGATCGACAAAGTCATTTGCCAACCAATCGAGCAATTCAGGATGACTCGGTCGGGAACCCTGCCTGCCAAAATCCTCGGGCGTCTCGACGAGCCCGCGACCAAAAACTAACTGCCAATAGTGATTCACCGCGACTCTTGCAGTCAGCGGGTGCTGGGGGTCAGTAATCCACTTAGCCAAACCTAATCGATTTCTGGGAAGCGAATTATCCCAGGCCGGCAACGCTTCGGGCGTCTGCATTTCGACTTGGTCCAAAGGCAAGTTATACAGACCGCGATCCAGCAGAAAGGCAGGACGAGGCACCGATAACTCACGCATCACCATGATTTCGGTGACTGCGTTTTCGGCTTGGCAAAATTTTTCGCGGCTGGCTCTCAAATCTACCAAATACTGCGAATAAATCTCCGAGTGATTTAACCGAAAATGCTCCTCCAGCAGTTGCTTTTGTGAATTGGAAAGCGTCCCCTCTTCGATCGATTTTTTCAACGCGTCCAAAATTCCGGGAGAATGAATTGCCTGAATTTGCAACTGCGAAATCTGGCGATCAAATACCGAAAATGACGTGACAGAACCACCGCGAAATCCGCGGTCGCGAAAACGCTCCCCAATCGCGATGGTATCTCCACCACCTCCGGTAATGGGCTTGCTAAGCTGATCGCGCACCACCTTTAATTGCTGTGGTTTACCATCAACATAAATTTTCAAACCCTCGGCCCGCAGACTACCGTCGTAAATCAGGGCGACATCAATCCACTGATCTACCGGAATGGAATCTTCGGTCACCACACGAATGGCATTACCGGGCCAAAAATGAATCAATGATGCGCTTAACTTGCCGTCTTCGATCAGCAATTGATAACCGCGACTGCCGGCATCTGTCCAAGCCCGTGACCGATGAAAAACAACTGCCCGTTCTTTGACATCCGGTGTTTTTATGGTTAACGCTACGGAGAAGGGTTGATAGCGGACAAAGTTGCCGCTCTTCAGCGTCACCGCATCATCTCCGGTCAACTTAACGCCGGGCTGTCCAGCGGGACCCTCAACTTTTTCATTCGCACCCAAAGCCACGGTCGAAAAATCGACTTCTTCAATGGGCATTGCCAAAGTGGTATTGCCCAAGGCAAAAGCCGCCGCCATATCGAGCGTCGGAGAATCCTGCCGCACGCGTTTTATTTCGACTTGCGTTTCCTGCAAACGCAAATCAAGTGCTGCATCCGTCAGCCCTAAGGTCGGAGTCGGCACCGAGTTCGTAAAAAACGAATACAGACCCGACTCATCGATGTTATTGAAAAATGAAAACAGCTGGTAATATTCTCTTTGGGAAATGGGGTCGAATTTATGATCATGACAGCGGGCACACTCAAGCGTTAAACCCAAAAAAGCGGTCGCAAAAGTCTGAGTTCGATCGGCGACGTATTCGACGCGAAATTCTTCTTCGACACTTCCGCCCTCTACCTTTTGTGGGTGCAAGCGATTAAAAGTCGTCGCCAAAATTTGATTCTGAGAGGCTTGCTCCAAAAGATCTCCGGCCAATTGCTCGATCGCAAACTCGTCATAGGGTTTATTTTCGTTGAATGCCCGTATCACCCAATCTCGGTAAGGCCAAACAAAACGATCGCGGTCGACCTGATAGCCATAAGTGTCGCTGTAGCGGGCCACGTCTAACCAATCTGATGCCATTCGCTGTCCAAAATGGGGCGAGGCCAGTAGACGATCAACAACGTTGCCGAATGCATCTGAGGAGGAATCGGCCAGAAACGCATCGATCTCTGCCAGGGTGGGTGGTAAGCCCGTTAAATCAAATGTCACGCGCCGTATCAATTTTTCCCGACTGGCCGGTTGCCTAAAATCCAGCTCCCGTTCATGCAGCTGAGCTAACAAAAATCGATCAACGTCATTTTTGACACGTGATTTATCAGACAAGGTCGGTGGTACCGGTTCACCGCGAGCTTCAAATGCCCAGTGCCCCTGCCATTCCGCACCCTGAGCAATCCACAGTCGGATCAAATCCTTTTCTTCGTCGCTCAGGCTTAGCTTGGATTCGGGAGGGGGCATGCGATCGTCATCGTCAACGGACAAAATCCTCATCCACAGTTCGCTCTGCTCTGGATCGCCGGGCTCGATGGCCGCCAACGCCTCGTCGCGAGTGTCTAACCGCAATCCCGCCTGACGTTGTTTGGCGTCCGGTCCGTGACAAAAATAGCAGCGGTCAGATAAAATTGGCCGAATGTCACGATCAAAGTCCACCGATTTAGGCTCTTCCTGAGCCGCTAGTGGGGAGCTCCAGAGCCCAATCAAAAACAATAAATAAACTGTAAACCGCATAGAAAAAGGCTAAGGGTTAGGCCGCGAATTTTACTGAAAACTACCGGGGACGAATGGAGCATCCAATACGATCGTCACCGAACTTAGTTTCATGGTAGGTGACGACCACCAAGCATGCGAACCGGTTGAGGTTTTTTGGTATCAGAAAAGCAAATTTTTAGGTGTTTACCAACGATTCCAAAGAATCAACTCTTTCAAGCATGCTGTTTTTCTGATTTCCACTACAATTTCCACCACAGCGATGAGAACGGTTTTGAGCGTTGTGCGATAACAATCCTGTTTTTTCCAAGCCCGCGTCATCGAAATGGTTGAAAAATTATTACCGGGACGGTTCTCTTATAACCGTCCTTCTATCTGACTTCCCGCAAGGTTTCGTAATTCATGATCGTTCATCGTTTAGCTTGGATTACGCTAATCTGCCTTATCGTGTTGGTCGTGGTGGGGGCTACGGTCCGAGTTACCGGATCCGGCCTCGGTTGTCCGGATTGGCCGACGTGCTGGGGACGCTTAATTCCACCAACCCGTGCCGATCAAATCGATGTTGAAAAATTAGACATCAATAAGTTCAAACGGCAGGCCGAGCGTCGAGGCATGGACCCTGACCTGATTACCCGCGAGACGGTCATCGAGAGCTTCGACCCGGTTCACACCTGGATTGAATTCGTCAATCGGCTTACCTCGCTACCGCTAGGCCTTTCCGTATTGTTATTGGCCCTTTTTTCATTCCGCAGCAAGCACCATCGGGCATGGATCGTCGTCCTGTCCTGGCTGGCTCTCATCAATGTATTGGCCAATGCCATCATGGGGGCGATTGTCGTAAAAAGTGGTTTGCAACCTGGAATCATCACACTGCATATGGCGTTGGCATTTTTGTTGATCGCAATTTTAGTCACCGTGATGTGGCTCTCACGACCCAATCCCCGGCCGATTTCGATCCCGCGTAATTCATGGCGTCGTTTATTTGTCATTTCGCTTGTGTTCTTCGCATGCTTGTTCGCCGAAGGATTGATGGGCAGTCAATTAAGAGAGCAAACTGACGAATTGGCCAAAGGCGCCGAAGCTCTTTCACGCAGTGAGTGGGTAGAAGAATTGGCAGCTACCTGGATTTATAAAGTCCATCGTAGTTTTTCTTGGACGCTTCTTATTACCTCCGGTCTGATGTTCTTTTGGACGCGGCAATTGAAAGAGCCTGCGTTAAAGGAAGCCAAATTCATACTGGCATTAATTATTGTCATGATGTTGATGGGCATTATTTTGGGCCATATTGCCATTTTCGCGGTCGTTCAAGTGCTCCACGTTGGCGCCACAGCCGTCTTGTTAGCCTTGACCTGGCACTGGATTTTGAGGATTGGCTCAGCGCGAGGCAGCTAACAAAACCTATTGCCATGGCTGCAGGGGAATGTCCTTTCCATGACAGGCTCGCTTATACTGAGTGCACCATCGAATGGAATTCAATTTCAAAGCTGCCTTTGCAACTAGGAGAAATGATGCGTTACGGGACTGTCGTTTTATGCTTATTGGTCTGCTCTCTGACGGAGTCACTTCCTGCCCAATCGACGCTCATTCACGCAGGAAGATGCATTGATGGCAAAAGTGAACAAGCTCGCGAGCAAGTCTCTTTAATCATCGAGGGCGGCAAAATCGAAAGTGTGGTAGACGGTTGGATTGCCGGCACCGACGGTCAAAGGGTCGTCGACCTCAAGGCCTACACCGTTATGCCCGGTCTAATGGATATGCACACGCATCTATCGGGGCAAATGTCGAAGAAGTCCTATACGGAAAAGTTCTTCATGACGGAGGCGGAAATCGCGTTGCGCTCCGGGATGTATGCCGAACGGACCTTGCTGGCGGGATTTACGACCGTTCGAGATCTCGGTGACAACGGGGTTAACACGGTCGCACTGCGTAAAGCGATTAACGAAGGCTGGATTGTAGGGCCGCGGATCTATACCGCGACCAAGTCACTGGCCACTACCGGTGGTCACGCCGATCCGACAAACGGGCTACGCGGTGATTTCCGTCGCAGCGGCGGTCCTAGCGAAGGCGTGATCAACAGTCCGGAAGAGGCACGTCGAGCCGTTCGCGAACGATACAAAGATGGCGCTGACCTGATCAAACTAACGGCAACGGGTGGCGTTCTCAGCTTAGCCAGCAGCGGAGACAATCCGCAATTCACGATGGATGAATTAGAAGCCGTTGTGGAAGCGGCCAAAGATTATAATTTCACCGTTGCAGTCCATGCGCATGGCGTGGAAGGCATGAAGCGCGCCGTCTTAGCAGGCGTCAATTCCATCGAACACGGGACCTATATGACCGACGAGGTCATGCAGTTGATGAAGGACCGCGGGACTTACATGGTTCCCACATTGATGGCCGGTGCTTTTGTCGCCGAGAAAGCCAAAGACCCGGATTATTTTCCTGCCGTGGTACGTCCCAAAGCCGCTGCCATTGGCCCCGTCATCCAAAGCACCTTCTCACGCGCCTACGCCGCAGGAGTCAACATCGCTTTCGGCACCGATTCGGGCGTTTCACCTCACGGGGATAATGCGATCGAATTCACATTAATGGTCGCCGGCGGCATGCCACCCATGAAGGCCATTCAATCGGCCACGCTGGAATCGGCGAAACTGTTACGCATTGAAGATAAGCTGGGGACGCTGGAACCAGGAAAGATTGCCGATATCGTGGCCGTTCCAGGAAATCCGCTGGAAAATATTTCCGTCATGGGTGATGTCGCATTTGTCATGAAGGACGGGCGGATCTTCAAGCAACCGAAATAACCTCAGAACGGATTAGGGCGTTCCTGGTCGCGCGGCAATCCTTGGTATTTCTTTTTCGCGCCGGTTTTGGGACCTACTCGACGTGGTTTACCTGGCGGCAATACGCTAACTGGGGCACCGCTCCAGCCGCTCTCTCGGTCTTAGAAAACCGTTTGCCAAGCGTCCGCGTTGGTCAAAGAGATTGCTTTACCTAAGCTTCAAACTTCCCGCAATCGTCATAGATTACGGGTTCAAACGAACTCCCAAGGCTCATAGTCAACGGAATCATTCGTGCTTCTCAAATGCAGAAAATTGACCTAACCGGAATGATCGCACAAACGCTCTCCGCTGGGATAATTAGTTGAAGCGTCAATTCTGGAATTTCCGAATCAACCGATACGACTTCCAACTCGAAAGAACAGCTTAGCCAGCCGAAATTCGCTTACTAAAATCAGCCTGCATTGCTCTGCTATGAATGTAACCTTTCCCATTCGAACAACAGTTGTGACACTCCTGCTTTTTATCGTGACGCTCTGCGGTTGCGGCTTAAAGCAATGGAAGGCCAACGGATTCAAAGTCGGTCCGAACTATTGCAAACCTGTCGCCGAGGTAGCTCCTGACTGGATCGATGCCTCTGACGAACGGATTAGCACAGGGCCAACGGATGCCAGTAATTGGTGGATGGTTTTTAACGATCCAATTTTGAATGATTTAATTCTTGAAGCTTACGATCAAAACCTGACCCTGCGCGACGCAGGCATGCGTGTCTTGGAAGCACAGGCTCGGAGAGGCGTCGTGGCGGGAAATATATTTCCTCAGGTGCAATCCATTGATGGCAGTTTCTCACGCAACTTAAAAAGTAAAAACACTGCGAATACACCTGCAACAATCAACCGCTCGTTCGACAACTGGGCCAGTTCCGGTAATTTGTTGTGGGAACTAGATTTTTGGGGGCGTTTTCGTCGTGCGATCGAATCCGCAGATGCCGGACTGGATGCCTCTGTGGAAAACTACGACGACGTGCTGACCTTACTGGTTGCCGAAGTCGCCGCGACCTACGTCAACATTCGCACGTTACAACAACGTCTGGAATACGCTCGCGCCAATATTGAAACCCAAGAGGGTAGCCTGCAAATCGCCAAAGCACAGGTCCAAGGCGGTGTTGTCTCCATGGTGGATGTCCGCCAGGCAGAATTGAATGTCGCCATCACAAAAACGCTACTTCCGCAAATTTCTGCCGCTTTACGAAGGCAAAACAATCTGCTCTGTTTTTTACTGGGCCGCCCACCCGAGGAACTCGTGCCTCTGCTCGGCGATGGTCAGATCCCTACGGCTCCCTCGAGCGTAGCCGTAGGTATTCCCGGAGAATTGCTGAGGCGCCGCCCCGACATTCGCCGCGCGGAACGCCTGGTGGCTGCCCAAAGTGCTCAAGTAGGTATCGCGATGTCTGACCTCTATCCCCATTTTGCCATCGCCGGACAAATTGGTTACCAATCACAGGCATTAAATAAAACCTACTCGTCAAATTCGAACTTTGGGATTATCGCTCCCACATTCAGTTGGGACGTCTTAAATTATGGTCGTTTCCGCAACAACATCGCAGCCCAAGAAGCGGCCTTTCAGGCGTTGGCGATTAGTTATCAAAACACGGTGCTGCTGGCAAATCGTGAGGTGGAGGATGCGATTACCGATTTCTTGAATTCCCAAGAAGAGACACAGTACCTGTTGGAAGCCACGACAGCCGCCGATTCTGGAGTGGACCTGGTAACAACGCAATATAAAACAGGTGCTATTAACTTTAACACCGTATTCAATTTGCAATTCGCTCAAACCGCCCAGCAAGATGCCTTTGCCGCGTCTCAAGGAGACGTCGCCCTAAGCTTGATCAAGATTTACCAAACCTTGGGTGGTGGTTGGCAGATTCGTTGCCAAGGGAACGCGTTCATCCCGGCCGATGGGGTTGAGGATTTAGAAACTCCTACGTTCGTCTTGCCGTTGTTGGAGGTCGAAGATCTCGCTCCGCCCGCACCAACCGCCGCAGATGATATAAGCAGTTCTCTAGAGTCACCTCAATAAACAAGCTTTATGGTACCGGAATTGAGTGCTCCGTTCCGTCCCTGAAAATCGATTCTTTGCTAAGGGAATGCCCCCATGAGATGGAACCTTTCTTACTTGCTCGGTTTGCTCTTTCTATTTTCATTTGCAAATCCCATGGAAGCCCAATCGCTATTTCAAATGATCAAGGGCTATCCGGTACCCAATTGCGTGCCGAATCGGACTTGCGATGACTATTGCAAAAAACCTCAACCCCGGGTTGCTGCACCATTCGCTTCTACCTGTGATGACTACTGCAAAAAGCCGTGCCCCTGCGTGCTGGGGATAACACAGTTCACGTGTGATGATTATTGCCGCAAACCGGTTCCTTCGGTCTG
>CAJQPP010000081.1 GCA_905480235.1 uncultured Pirellulaceae bacterium | reverse complement strand
GAATAGAAGAGCCATGCAAAAATTGCAATCAGCTGCCCAATAACAAAACATACAATCCCAAAAGTCTCAAGCTGTGCGTTCGAAGCCTGACTGAGCTTGGCGATAACGCTCGGTGCAATGCTGTTAGCATGGGGTAATAACCTAGCCGAACGAGCTTTGTTTTCGCAATCTGGGCAAAGGCCGATCGAAAACGCACCCTCCCTTGGCTTGCCACAGACGTTGCATTTATTGTCGGATTCAGGACTGGTCTTTTGTTAATTTCCGTTTCGGTTTATGTGACTAGAACGCTATCTCGTGGGTTTACCCGTCGAATAACATCCATTCATACAACTATCTCTTATGGTTATTATCCTCTTATCCGTGAGGGCACGGTTTTACCCGCTCAGCAAATTGAGATTTCCCCTCTCTTTGTGTGTGTAAATATTTTGCGTTGCCGAAAATCATTATTTCAATCTGGCGATTTTGCTAGTCAATTTGGTTGCCAGTTCTTGTTTGCGCTTTCCGTAGTGCATTTCTCGATGGCAATTAGGACAAAGTGCAGCAGCATTAGATGTCGTATCAGGGCCGCCATCACATAATCGTTGGACATGGTGAACCTCTAAATACGGCGTACCATCCTCTTTAGTAAAAGGAGATGGATTGTCACAGCATTCACAAAGGCCGTTAGCTTCTCTTAGCACCCATGCGACAACCTTGGGGTCTCGCTTGAAACTCGTCACTTCTTGGGTCGTTCGTTCTGGTGATTCAAGCCCCAGCGGCTCATCCATATCAGGCGTATCGAGTTTGCGTTGAACTGCTGCTTCAAAAACAACCGACTCAGGAAGCTGTTGTCCTTCAGCATCTGCGATTAGCTGCTCGATGATTCGAAGATTACGTGGTCCGACATTTTTTGCGGGACGTAATCCAGATATCCATCTACGGCCCTGAAGGGAATACACATGAGAGATGTTCTGCATCCGATACTCGAATGCTTTTACCGAACGTCCAAACTCCCTAGCAAGCGAGTTGTAGATATCTTTTTTGGTAAATGACTCACCACGAGCTTCCAGCTCACGCATCTTAATATAAGCGTTTACAGCACCACGCAATTCATCTTCGCTCCAATCTTTGCGGGAACTCGGATTAACTTCATCTGGCAACTCACTTTCAAGACTTGCCCCTTCCTTCGGTACTATTTCGAAACCGTTGCTTTCCAAGACCTTAAAGCACTTTGACTTGAGGCCTCCCGTAAAGTCATACGGATCATGCTCTTGGCCAGTGAGCAATTCTGCTGCGACTCCTACAACAGCTTTTGGAGGGTACCGCTTGCCATCGTGCAACAAATCAAAGCCAGTCGATTTAGCGAAGTTATGCTGTTTGCCAGCGGCTATCTGAGTTATTGCCTCAAGAATATGCGTTCTTTTTATGCCGTCAGGTATGCCCTTGACCATGTTTTAAGCTCTGCTGTTTTCTCTCATTGATTACTTTTATTAAGCCAAGGAATTTCACTCCAAACAGTGGCTTCTACAAATGCTAATCCCATGCCATTAGCTTGTCTGCCTTGGTCCGTGCGATCCTGCAAGCATTCGCCCCAGTTAGATGTGCGACGCATAGGTTTGGTGGGCGGATTGACTACAGTTCGCAGAGAAATCTTCCTGAGTTGCCGTTGTAAGACAGCCTAGAGCTTCCAAGCAGCAGATGGTTCTATTTCAACTCCAACCTCAACCTACTTAGGGGGTCTGTTACCATCGATCCTACTGGGCAAAGTAGGCATTGATCAGGTGAGTTTTAGGCTGTTCGACGGGGTGAATGTTACAACCTGAGTTACAATTTTTGGCAAAAAGTGCGTAAAACCAAGTAAAAACACGCTATCTAATAATTGAGCCTGGAACCGTTGCTTTTGTGGGTTCTGGGCATGGAACGCAAGAAATTTTTTCTGCAAGTCTTTTCAGGCATTTTTGTGGCGGTAATCTGTTGGGTTCCCCTGCCAACACCTTTGAGGATCCGTTATGGATACAGCTGCCCAAACCGTTGCCGACGAATCGCAACTTTCTATCTCCAGTGAAGAGCTCGACTCGATCGAAGCACCTTCGCGGCCCTTTATCGGCAGCTGGCAATCGCTTGTCAGCCAAACCAATTGGGAGAAGGGGAAGATTATCTATGAGTGGCGTCAACAACTGCAATCGGAGCAGGTTTCACCCCGTTTGTTCTCGGACCCGACGTGGAGTCGACTGGTCGGCGAGGTGTCACCCCAGCATGTAGGTCGTCTGCGCAGGACTTGGGAAAAGTTTCAGTCCGAATTCAGTAGCTATGAAGGGCTTTACTGGAGCCATTTCTTTGCGGCCCTGGAATGGAATGATGCCGAGATGTGGTTGGAAGGTGCGGTGCAAAATAAATGGTCCGTTTCACAAATGCGACATCAACGCTGGGAGACCATGGGCGAGGTCAAGGGCGAGGAACCACTTTCTAATGTGGTGTCCGATGTGGCCGAAGAAGGCTTGGGGGCAATTGCATCCGACTCGCAGAGCGGCGAAACTGTTTATCAGGATGACCAATCCCCTGTTCAGGGCCCCCTGCGAGAAGGGCCGGATTTCGGGGAAGAGCCGAACGCTAATTCCCCAACCACTTCTGCCGAAGAGTTGTCGGGAGGCTGGTCGGATCGAATCGATTTAGAAGCGATTCTTGCGGACGTGACGGACGATATCGAAAAACCGTTTCGTGACCTGCGGGAAGCGATTATCTCGGCCAGAGATGATGATTGGACATCGGTAAAGCGGATCGATGTGATCGCACTTGTGAATGAATTAAAAATGTTGCTGCGGAAGCTTCCCAAGCCTGCAGCG
Organism: uncultured Pirellulaceae bacterium; assembly: GCA_905480235.1. Classification (GTDB taxonomy): domain Bacteria; phylum Planctomycetota; class Planctomycetia; order Pirellulales; family Pirellulaceae; genus CAJQPP01. The sequence goes on along the minus strand of CAJQPP010000081.1, from coordinate 41,748 downwards.
GAAACAGAAACGAGCTGAAAAATGGGAATCAATGCGCCTCTAAATCGGAAACTCCGCATGGGCCTCGTGGGCGGTGGACAGGGTTCATTTATTGGGCGAGTTCATGCAACCGCCGCTGTCTTGGATAATCGAGCGGAGATATTTGCGGGCGCGTTGTCGTCGAATCCGGAGCGCGCTAAAGCTTCGGCCGCCGATTATGATATCGCTCCGGAACACGCGTATGGCAGCTATCAAGAATTGATACACGCCCAAGCAGATTTGCCGGACGATCAGCGTATTGATTTTATGTCGATAGCCACGCCGAACCACACGCATTTCGAGATCGCGAAAGCAGCGGTTGCGGCAGGCATTAACGTGATCTGCGACAAACCTCTGACCTTTGATCTCGCGCAAGCCGAGGAATTGGCCGAAGCCGTTGAGGCATCCGGTGTCGTATTCGCAGTGACTCATAATTACACGGGTTATCCACTGGTGCGGCAGGCACGGCAGATGATTTTGGAAGGCGAGTTTGGCGAAATCCAAGCCATTCGAGCCTCTTATATTCAGGGTTGGTTGCGGACACGGTTAGAGGCGGAGGAGCAAAAGCAAGCGGCCTGGCGAACCGACCCGAAACGCAGCGGCGCGGCCGGTTGCTTCGGGGATATTGCCACGCATGCCTTTAATTTAACCCGTTACATGACGGGATTGATTCCGCAGAGTATCTGTTGTCAGCTACGGACGTTTGAAGAAGGCCGGCAGTTGGACGATTACGGCACTGCCATGATCCAATTTGCCGAGGGCGCTTTGGGAACGGTCACGGCCTCGCAAATCAGCCACGGCCGCGAGAATGATATGTCCATTGAGATCGACGGCACGAAAGCTTCGCTTGTTTGGCGACAGGAAAATCCCAATGAGATGATCGTCCGGCGGAATGGCCAGCCTCACCAAATCTATACACGCGACCCCAACGCGGCGTTTATGAACGAGTCGGGTGCTGCCGCCTGCCGTTTACCCTCAGGGCACCCGGAGGCGTTTTTTGAAGCTTTCGCTAACATTTATCGCTCCGCCTATGACGCGATGTGCCAACGTGCGGCGGGAGAGCCGTTCGCAAAAATAGATACCGTTTACCCCAATGTTGGAGATGGGGTGGAGGGCATGTATTTCATTCAGCAATGCGTCGCCAGCAGCCAAGCGAACGGTCAGTGGTTGCCATTGAAGCATGCCCGAGCCCGTCACTGATCAACGGAATCCCACCTAGATTCGTTCAAAGCGGCTCACCATCGGTGATATAAACAGGGGACTCTGCGAGGCTTCCCGCTACTTTTTAGCAGGGAATTGACCTACAATTGGGGCTCGAGTTTTTGTCTTTCCAATGCGCGGACCCAAGTCTATGAACCCCAATATCTTCGTCGTCGCCGGCCTGTTATTCCTGATTCTCGTGTTTCTGGTCGTCTTCGCGGTTTTCATGTCGTATTTTCGCTGGTGGATCCAGTCTGTTTTAACAGGCGCCGGAATCACATTTTTTGATTTACTGGGGATGACGTTTCGGAAAGTAAAAGCCAGCGTGATTGTTCCTACCAAGATCATGGCGACCCAGGCAGGTATCGATGACCCCGAATTGACCACCAAGGCACTCGAGGCTCATTATCTGGCCGGTGGTAATGTGCCCATGATTATTCGCGCTCTCATCGCTGCTCGCAAAGCAAAAACGATTGCACTTAGCTTTCGAGAAGCAACCGCGATTGATTTAGCGGGACGAAATGTACTGGAAGCCGTGCAGACGAGTGTCTATCCACGCGTTATTGATTGCCCCGCAAAAAGTTCAACGAGACAAACCCTCGACGCTGTGGCCAAAGATGGAATTCAATTAAAAGTCAAAGCGCGGGTTACTGTGCGTTCCAATTTGCAGCAATTGATCGGTGGTGCGACTGAAGAGACGATCATTGCCCGAGTGGGTGAAGGGATCGTGAGTGCCATTGGTTCATCGCAGGATCATAAGGCAGTTCTTGAAAATCCGGATGTTATTTCCAAAGCGGTATTAGCTCGACGCCTAGATTCTCAAACGGCATTTGAAATTGTCTCGATTGACATTGCCGATATTGATGTCGGCGAAAATATTGGTGCTCGTTTGAAAGCGGATCAAGCAGAAGCGGATACACGAGTCGCTCGCGCCCGTGCCGAAGGCAAACGCACAATGGCGGTTGCCAAGGAGCAGGAGAATCTGGCCGAAATCGAGAAAAGCCGAGCGACACTGGTCGAATTACAAGCCGAGGTTCCCAAAGCAATGGCGGCAAGTTTTCGCAGCGGGAGACTGGGGATCCTGGATTACTACAAGTTGCGTAACGTCCAAGCGGATACAGACATGCGAATGTCCATTGCCGACGCGGGTGCTGCTAGACCTCAAACGACGACTTCCTAACGAGAGCTTGGTATGCCACGCGATATTGAAGAATTCCTAAAAATGGCCGCCCAACGGCGGCAACAACAGCGCCAAAAAGGCGCCCGCGGTAATACTCCACCAGCAACCAACTCGCCCACGGCAGACGCCTCGCGCAGTGCCTCGACAACCTCTCGCCCCCAACTGACCCAGCGACCATCCGCAGACCCGATTATCATTCTTGGTAACGAAGACCGGGTCCCAACTCAACCAGATTCGTATAACCAATCGATTTCTGAGTATGTGCAGGCGCACACGGATACCACGGATGTGACGGAGCGGGCCGAACAACTCGGCGACGAGGTGGCCCTTGCTGACGACAAGATGGACGCGCGGTTGCAAAATACATTTGACCATCGGATCGGCAGTTTGAAATCTGCTGCCAGCGATTCCGCATTTGCGACCACGACCACGACCACAGTTCGAAGAGTTAGCCCGATTGCTGATGAGTTGCTCGATATGCTGAGCAGTCCGAAGAGTATCCGCCAGGCGATCTTGCTGAGCGAAATATTACAACGACCCGATTTCGATTAACGCACGATGGGTCAGGATGCCGAGAATGGCGGCGCGCGAAAAACGGGCAGCTCGAAGAATCGTGCTGCCCGTTCAACAGTCAAAGTTGAGGCTCTCGCTATTGTCTACCAGCGTTTTACGCGGATACCAGCGAAGAAGTCGTTGGAAACTAGTTTGACGTTATCCAAACCTTCACCGAGGTAGTTGAAGGTTTGATCGTCGGTGGAGAAGTAACGATACTCAAAGAAGAGTTCGGCTCGTTGACTTACCTTGGCAGAAACACCGAAGATACCTTGGTATGCGAACGAAGAACCGTTCACGTCAACTCGGGATCCTCCGTCCGAAGTGTAATCCAAATTGGTGAATGCAAGACCACCACCAACTCCGATGTAACCGTTGACGCGACCGTTAGGATTCAAGTCAACAAGAATGTTGGGAATGAATGAGTAGATGTCAGCTTTGCCAGTTGCTGGTTCGCCGATTGCAGCTCCAGGGCTAACTTCGAATTGGTAGTAGTTAGCCTGTGTACGACGATAGGTGACATCAAACTCACCACGGAAACGCCGACCGATTGAACGGCCGATCGCACCACCAACACCCCACTCGTCACCGGTACCAAAAAAGGATGATTGGTCGCCGGAGTTCAATTGGAAATCCTTGAAATCTGACGCTCCGCCGTAAAGCGAAATGTACTTGGTGGGGCAGCAAGGATCGTAAAGGTGCCCGCGAAGTCCACCACCGATGCCACCACCGATGCCGCAACCGTTGCCGATGCCGCAACCTGCTCCATCGCAAGCGTTACCGTCGCAACCATTACTATCGCATCCGTTGGGTGCGACTTGAGCGGCGGCAGCCTGGTTGTTGTAGCCGATGTTTTGGGTGTTGGTGATAGGGGCAGTGGTGCCTCGGTAGACTCCTGCTTGAGCCTGTTGCGGTGATACGACGGGTACACCGGCTTGTTGCGGGTTGTAGTACTGTTGCCCAAAGGCCACAGGGGCGAAACAAATCGCGGCAACCGCGAAATACATAGAGATGCGGATTTTCATAACAACTGCTCTCGACTGTTTGAGATTGATTTACACTGGGTCATTTATCAGCCAGCTCGGGGCAAAATCCTTTTTGCTCTCACAAGCTTGGCTTGAACGGAATATCGTCAAACCCTGTAACAGTGGATTAACCTGCACATCGTTTAAACCAAGGTTTTTTAGGAAAAACCCTAGATACCTGTCCTCAAGGGGGCGTCAAAATTGTTTCAATTTAACGAGGCAGTAAAGTCTGCCAGACTGCAAGCACTTTCTCGAACACATAGATTGCCGCAGTCCTGTCGGTTGCAGAGGTCGTGGTAGCCGGGTAGAAAAGTCCATTTGGTTCGCATGCTCGGGGCGTTATGACTGATCTTAATTTCGCTGAAATTCACCCCTCAAAAACACGTATCGGGTGGGTTGGAACCGGTGTAATGGGGGCCTCCATGGCCGGGCATCTACAGCGGGCCGGGTATGTGTTGAACGTCTATAATCGCACGCCCAAAAAAGCCAGCGAGCTTCTAGATCAGGGGGCCGTTTGGTGCGATACACCGCAGGCAGTTGCCTCCGCAAGTGATGTGATCTTCAGCATTGTGGGCTTTCCCAATGACGTCCACGAGGTGATTCTGGGTGACCAGGGGGTGCTGAAGGGCTGCCGGCCGGGAAGTATGATCGTCGACATGACAACCAGTCGGCCAGCGCTGGCCGCTCAAATCCATGCCCAGGCGACGGCTCGCGGGGTGGTTTCCATTGATGCACCCGTTTCGGGAGGTGACGTGGGGGCTCGAAACGGTAGTCTGTCGATTATGATTGGTGGTGACGAGGTAGCTGTAAACTCGCTGCAGCCCATTTGGGATTTACTGGGAAATACTTGGGTTTACCAAGGATCGGCCGGGTCGGGTCAGCATACCAAGATGGTCAATCAGATACTCATTGCCAGCGGTATGGTGGGTGTCTGTGAAGCGTTATTGTACGGGCATGCAGCAGGACTTGATTTGGCGACCGTACTGAAATCGGTATCCAGCGGGGCAGCCGGCAGTTGGTCGTTATCCAATCTTGCCCCGCGAATCATAAAGAACGACTTCGATCCCGGGTTTTACGTAGAACATTTCATCAAAGACATGGGCATCGCCATTGAAGAGTCTGATCGTATGGGATTGGCCCTGCCTGGTTTGTCCTTGGCCCGCCAGCTATACAACGCCGTATCCAGCCAGGGTCACGCTCGCTCTGGCACCCAGGCGTTACAGTTAGCCGTGGCTTCGTTATCCGGTTTAGATTGGGAAGAGCGTTGTAAAGACAACTCGAAGAAGATGCTGCCATGACCGCCAACCACGTTGACACAAATGTGAGCCTGAACCCGCTGACAATCCGTCCCGACTTCCCGGTTCTTTCCCAAGAGATCCATCGGAAGAAACCACTGGTCTATTTGGACAACGCAGCATCCTCCCAGCGTCCCCGGGCGGTCTTGGAAGCGATGGATCAGTGCTATGAAACCTCCTATGCCAACGTGCATCGAGGCACCCACTGGCTGAGCGAAGAGGCCTCTGGGTTGTACGAGAATGCCCGCCTCGCCGTGCAAAAATTCATTGGGGCGGCAGAAGACTGTGAGGTGATCTTTACGGCAGGTACCACCGCCGGCATCAACGCGGTGGCTCGCAGTTGGGGCGATGTGCATGTCCAAAACGGCGATGAGATATTGCTGACGATCATGGAGCATCACTCCAACATTGTGCCCTGGCAACAGTTAGCTGAGCGAACCGGCGCAAAAATACGCTGGGTCACGATTACGGAAGATGGGCAAATCGACCAAGAAGACTTCGCGGCCAAACTGAACGAGCGAACCAGAATCGTTGGGCTGACCGCCGTTTCGAACACGTTGGGGACGATCAATCCTGTGAAGCAGTTAGTTTCGTTGGCTCACAACGCGGGGGCGGTGGTGATGGTGGATGCGGCCCAACACGTACCGCACGCGGTGATTGATGTCGTCGAGTGGGATGCGGATTTTATGACCTTCAGCGGTCACAAAATGCTTGGGCCAACCGGGGTTGGTGTGCTATACGGGAAACGGGAGCTCTTAGAAAAGATGCCCCCCTTCCTAGGTGGCGGAAGCATGATAAAGCAGGTGACGACGCAAGGTTTCACATGGGGCGACCTACCGGCCCGCTTTGAAGCCGGCACCCCGCCAATCGTGGAGGCCATTGGGGTGGCGGCCGCAATCGAATACTTGCGTCCGATTGGCTTGAATCGCATCGCGGCTCACGAAGCTCACCTCGCCGCGGTCGCGCAGTCCGAACTTGACAAAATTGATGGCTTGCACGTGCTTGGCCCGGCTCCGCAGCTTAAATGCGGGATTGTCAGTTTCGTGGTCGAAGGTGTATCGGCACAAGATATATCTGTGCTGCTCGATTTGCAGGGCGTCGCCGTGCGAGCAGGACACCACTGTACGATGCCACTGCATGACCACCTAGGCATATCGGCCAGCTGCCGAGCCAGTTTTTATCTTTACAACACGGAAGATGAAGCTCGGCAATTCGCCGAATCTCTGGCTACCATACTGCCGAAATTGCGTTAGCGAAACATTGGTGACGTGCTGCCGATCGATGGGGTTCACTTCGTAAATCGGTTAGGGATTTCTTGGCAGAGGCGAGGAGCCAACAAGCAAGCATGCATGGTTTGCGAAGAAATTACATTGACCGTTTTCGGCTGCTTTGTAACACTTGCATCTGTTGGTTAATGAAACGGAACCGCTTTGAGCGTCAGCGCATGTTGCCACAGCTCGTGCAAAACTTAAACCTCGAACCTGCCGTGATTCAGCGGAGGCGTTGCAATATTGCCTCTCATGTTATGAGAGAGTCGTCCTCCTTGCGCGACATCAATTTTACGACCGTCAATACGCGTGACTTATTCGAGCTGTTTTGTTGTTACGACGAACACTTTTTTGAGGGGCGTCTGACGCCGATCTTTGAGAGCAAGAACTGTCAGCTCAACTTTCGTCTCTCTAGCCGCATGACCAGCACCGGAGGTATGACAACCTATCGTCGCCGCGCGAAAAGCAGATTATCTGTCAACCGCCGCGTAATTGACCGTCAATTCGAGATCGCCGTTTCTTCGACATTGCTTTTCAACACGGACTTTCAAGCACGCCAGGTCAAGGTCGGTGGGCTCGTGACTGAGCATCGATTGGATGCATTGCAACGCATTTTTGAACATGAGCTTGTTCATTTGCTGGAGATGGTTTTGTGGGAGGATTCGAGTTGTGCTAGACGGCGTTTCAAGGGCATCGTGAATCGCTTGTTTGGGCATGTTGAATCCCATCATCAGATGCTGACCCCCAGTGAATCAGCGCGTGCCGAAATGGGAATCGCCATTGGGGATCGGGTGAGCTTCCACCATCGGGGTCGCCTGATGACAGGCTTTGTAAACGGCATCAATCGCCGCGCTACCATTTTGGTGCCTGATAAAAGCAAGGGTGAGTTATTCGATGATAATCGCAGGTACCAACGCTATTACGTACCTCTGCAACGATTGAAACTTAAAAGCCGCAACATCGCAGGATAAAAAAAGCCCAGTCACATGACTGGGCTTTTTGTCTTCGATACTGATCGTTTTCTTGTGCGTTCTAGAAAGGCGATGTTGCGGGTGGAATCACTACTGGAGGCTGAATAACCCGACTGTTGTTGTTGGAATTGTTGAATGCTTCGGTAAGCACCCATGCACCTAAAGCAGCTCCGATGATGCCGCCCCAATCTCCCATTCCGCCGCCGTAGGCTCCACCTCCGCCGCCACCGTAACCTCCGCCACAACCCGTGTTGCAACCTGTAGCACAGCTAGAGCAGATGTCTTCAACGGGGAGCGGTTCTTCGTAAACGACTTCCTCGACGACTTCGCGACAGCATTGATCTGCGTAAACCAGTTGTTCTTGCACGATCCCGCAATCGATGGCAGGTGCCAAGCACACATCCAAAGATCGGCACCAGCGATGGAACAACTGTCCCGATCCGAACGAGGCTTGAAAAATGTTGGGTTGTTCACCTGTTAAGGCGTCTTGCCAGGCAATCGCTTCGAAGCTGATGGCTGCCATACCATGCGGCCCCGTTGCAACAAGATCGTAAACGCCGGGCTCAAAATCTTTGACGGCGAAACTGCCGTCTTCAGCGATTTCAATCTCAACCGATGCTTTTTCGCTGTTGGTCAATTGGGCGGAGGTGCCTTTGAAAGAAAGTGCTTGACTCAATTTTTGAGGCAAGGCAATCAAACGTCCCTCGAGGACCCCTTCCTTGGTAATCTGAATTCGGTTGCCACCTTCGATGGCCGACAACTCCATGGCATCCACGTCTTCGTTAGGATTCACCGCAACCGATGAGCCGGGGCGATGAGTTTCCATAAACTTGGTGATGTTTTCAAAGGTCGGAGCGATGGCCGCCGTATGCATGGAAATGACTTGGTCCCCAGCACCCACTACTCCCGTGGTAACCCAGGTTCCGTGAGCGACAAAGCCCTGCGAACCAGAAGCGACGAAGGTGTAAGGTCCTGATTCGAGCCCAGTTACTTCAAAGTATCCATTGCTGTCGGTGATGGCGTTTTTTGCCACACTACCGTTGCGAATGAAAAAGACTTTCATGGATTTTGCGGCCGCGTCGAATTTCACGACCTGGCCGGTCAACCTACCGTCTTCGTCAGCCACCAAGAGGTGACTTCTGTCAGCAGGAATGGCACTGGCGTTACTACTGCCGACTCGCATCAGTTGATCCGTCAAAGTCTTTGCAGGGACCGTGTCAGTAAGCATGTTTTGGGCGTAAGTCAAAACGGATGCAAACGCGGGTAGGGCCAAAATTACGGCACAGGCGAGTAGGAATTTCTTCATGGCGGGATATCTCGTTGTAGATCTTTCAATCATGAGCCCCGTTGTCAAAACTCGACGTTTTGGCAACTTGGGTAGTTCAGCGGGTATTGTATACGTAAAACTTTATCAATGCACCATCGTAATGCTGGGAAATTTGGGTTTTGCGTAAAAATTATGACTAAAACCGGTATCGGTATTTTGCCGTATTTGTGGGAGCGGCTTGTGTTTTCGAGTCGGATGCGACACGCGTGGACGGACGTTTCGCCGAAGCAGTTGCCCGCGGAATGCGGTGACTCGCGGTGTAGCGACTGGTTCGAGCGGTTCTGCGAGGCGACGTCTTGGCGACCGTTGGGGTTCCGTTGTTGGAGTTTGCACATCCACAACCATTGTTCGGGGGAGAAAACGTTCGCACCGTTGACGTGCCATCAGCTCTGCGAACCGTAATCCGGACTCGCATGCCACCGTTGTTTCCACAACCACCGCATCCATTCCCATAACCGCCAGAACAACCACCGCCTCCATTCCTATAACCGCCAGAACAGCCAGCGTTACCGCTACAATAACAGTCGTTTTCTAAACAATATCCCAATCTCGGATCTGCCGCGGAGCCACAACCGCCATAATAACTGCCGGCACCTCCGCTAAATCCATTTCCGCCGCTGTAGCCACCGAATCCGCCAAACATTTGGGCTTGGCTTTCCGAGGCGGCGAATGTCATCAAGGCCGCTGTGATTGCAATTAAAAGTAAGTTTTTCATGGTGTGAGTCTCAGGAAATATCGATCAAGTTTTTATTAGAACGGGGAGTTTGCAGGCGGGATAACGACAGGTGGCGAGATGACCTGAGCGTTGTTGTTGCTGCTATTGAATGCTTCGCTAAGCACCCAAGCGCCCAATGCTAATCCAATGATGCCACCCCAGTCGCCGCCGAAACCGCCAGCGCCGCCTCCGCCGTAGCCTCCGCCAGGGCCTTGTTGAGACGAATCACCCAAGAACTCGACGGTGATTTCAGGATCTTCACCCGTGACAGGCTCGGAAAGTATGACGTTCAGGTCTTCGGCATCGTCTTGAGCTGTGTTAGTAAAGCTAACGTTCTTCCCAGGTTCCCCACTGGCTTCAGTGATTTCCACTGAGAAAGCGGCGGCACCGTGTGGACCGAAAGAAACGAAATCGTAGATGCCGGGAGCCACTCCCGAGATACTGTAGGAGCCGTCGGCTTCGACCGGGGCATTCGCTACGACGCCGTTTCCGTCCAGCAGATAAACCTGATTTCCGGTGAGGTCAAAAGTTTGTGCTTGGTCTTCCCAAAGTAACGGTTGGATGCGTCCCGTGATGGTGTTGTCATCGCTCATCGTTACCCGGCTAATCTGATCGATTTGGACCATTTCGTTAACCGAGGGCGTGTAATTGTAAGCGACGGTCTGTACATCGGAGTTCAATATCTCTTTGACGCCGGCGGAATTAGTTCCTGAGGCCGCAACGCTTAATTGAATCGTTTCTGTCGCTGGGGTTTCATCATCAAGCACATAAACACCAAAAGTGGAGACGTGATTCTCGGAAGTCGCGATAAACGAGTAAGCACCTGGCGTCACATTTTCAAAGTGAAAGACACCGTCATTGCCGGTGGTCGCGGTAGCAACCACTTTGCCCCGAGAATTGAGCGTAACGTCCATATCAGCAGAACCTTGGAAACCATCTCCATTGCGGTTCATGATCTGGCCGGAAACACCCCCGTTGGCATCGATGTGCAATACATGATTGATGTGTCCGAAAGCGGCATCGATCGTTGTCGGATTGCTCGCTAACAGTTCGGAATCATCGACAATACCGTCGGAATAAGAGAAGAATGCTTCGGCAGAAACCACTGCGGTGATGGCCAAAGGTAACGCAATAACGTAGAGCGCTAGGCGTCCAATTTTGAAGAGATCGCTCATGAGCAGAAAACACTAATCCTAAACTTGATGACGTGAAAAGGTCCAGTAAATAGAATAAACCTTGCCTTATCGATTGCAATGAACAATTTTACCTAAGTTCCCAAAAATCACCTTATTTGGTGGATTGGGATTTGCTTTTACGCAGAATAAAAGCCGGCCGGCAGGACTCAGCTAGTTGACTTAAGTCTCTTGCTGGTAGGGGTTTCGGAGATCATGCCGTATTCAGGGCTGCTAGCGGAGCCATAAGCGGCAGCACCAATTCGTCCAGACTGCCGCCCCAGATAACCGGCTTGGGCCGCAAATTTCATAGCGACCGCCATATTGACCGGGTTTTTGGCTCGCGCGACGGCGGTGTTTAGCAACACGGCATCCGCCCCTAACTCGAGGGCAATCACGACGTCACTGGGAGTGCCCACCCCGGCATCGACAATCACGGGAAAATCGGGATCGTCGGCTTTCAGCTGCTCCAAGATAATCAGCAGGTTGTGCGGGTTCGCGATGCCTCGGCCCGAGCCGATGGGGCTGCCCCCAGGCATCACGGCAACGGCACCTGCTTGTTTCAGTTTCATGGCAATCACGGGATCATCATTGGTATAACAGAGCACTTGGAAGCCTTCTTTGACTAATTCTTCGGTTGCCTTGAGTGTCTCGATGGGGTCCGGCAGCAATGTTCGGCTATCGCCGAGTACTTCGAGTTTGACCCAATCCGCCCCAGGATTATCCAAGCCGGTTAAGATTTCACGCCCCATTTTGGCCACTCTTACGGCTGATTTTGCCTCGTAGCAACCCGCGGTGTTGGGCAGCAGGGTTAAGCGATCGAGGTCCAAGAAATCCAAGATATTGTTGCCTTGGCTGTCGTGAAGCTTTTCACGGCGTACGGCAACGGTCACACAGTCGGCCTCCGCCGCCATGTGAGATTCTTGCATCTCACCGAAGGAATGATATCGACCGGTGCCTAAAATTAGCCGACTGCGTAGCTCGAATGTGCCAATCCGCAAAGCAGGCATGTGAAGGTCTGTGGCATGAGACATGGCTAACCACCTCCCGTTAGAGATACAACTTCCAATTTATCGCCCGACTGTAATTCGGTCGTGGCGTGTTCGCTGGAAGGAACCAATTCAGCGTTTCGCTCTACGGCCACAGGACCTCCGCGCTTTTCAAACGAGGCTAACAGTTGCTCAATGGTGCAACCGACGGCGACCTGATTCGGTTCGCCATTGATGGTGATTGTGAGCACGTGGTTTTCCGTGGGTTTGTATCGAAAGGGGCCCGGCGGTGGATTCGAGATTGCGCGGTAGCGGTTAATCGAGATCGCTTTCGGCCATATCTCGGGCGTGGTAACTACTGCGGACAAAGGGTCCGCTGGCAACTTTACGAAACCCGAGCATTTTTGCCTGCTCGCCCAGTAAATCAAATTCCGCCGGCGGCACATAGCGTACCACGGGCAAGTAGCGATCGGTCGCCGGTTGGAGGTATTGTCCGAGTGTAAGGAGATCGCAATGCACATCCCGCAAGTCAGCCAGCACGTCCATGATTTCTTGTTGCTCTTCCCCCAGCCCCAGCATTAAACCGCTTTTTGTCTTTGTTTTTGGGGATATTTCTTTCACTCGAGCCAGTAAACCAAGGGTCCACCGGTAATCTGATTTGGGCCCGCGTACCCGTCGATACAGTCGCGGTACGGTTTCCGTGTTGTGATTGAAGACATCCGGACCGGCGTGCACGACGCGATCCAAGGCTGCGCGGTTATGGATAAAATCAGGTGTCAGAACCTCGATGGTGGCATCGCACCTTCGGCGGACCGCCTCAATGCATTTCACGTAGTGATCGGCCCCGCCGTCATCGAGATCGTCCCGCGTCACCGAAGTGATTACTACGTGTTTCAGGCCCAAGCGAACCGAAGCCTCTGCCAAACGTTCCGGTTCGTCGGCTTCCAAGGCACCGGGTTTACCACGTTTGACGGCGCAGAATCCACAAGGGCGAGTGCAAACATTGCCGAGGATCATAAATGTCGCGGTCTTTTGCGAGTAACATTCCATGCGATTGGGGCACTTCGCGTTATCGCAGACCGTTTCCAAATTCAGCTCATCCAACAAGTTGGCAGTGAAGTGATTGGCATTTCCTTTGGGGACACTCCGTTTAAGCCATCGCGGCAGGCGACGATCGGGTGTGCTGGAATCCAGTTGCACCAAAGGTAAGGTGGGAGTTTTGTCTGATATATTGGGAGCAGGTGTAGACTTGGACACAGTGGTTCGAATTAAATAATGGGGAATCGATAATACCGTCGGCCATTCACGTAAAGCCGAGCGAATGAGCCACAGCGGTTGTTGACTGCGGAGGCCGAGGCCTGGGTGGTTTTTCACCCGCCGGTATTCTAGACCGCATTCGACAACGGGTCACCATCCAAAACGTCAGACTTTCCGCAGCCCCTTTTGAACGTAGTTTTCCATGGCCAAGTCTAAAAACCGTAAAAAGTCCAAAACTGCCAAAAAGTCGGCGGTACAAGGGGCGGTGCCGAAAAACATCTCGGAAAACCGCAAAGCGCGTCACCGTTACGAAATCAGCGAGCAATTAGAATGCGGCATCATGCTGATGGGCAGCGAAGTGAAAAGTCTCCGCGACGGGAAACTGTCATTGGACGAATCCTATGTGCGGATGAGTAAAGGTGAACTGTGGTTGGTCGGAGCCGATATTCCTGAATACAAACAGGCAACCATCTGGAATCACGACCCCAAGCGGTCGCGAAAGTTGTTGGCCCATGCCGCCCAGCTGCAAAAGCTGGGAGTGCGGGCCAATGAAAAAGGCCTCACAATCGTCCCTTTGAGGGTCTTTTTTAACCCCAGAGGGATTGTCAAGGTCCTGATTGGCGTCGGCCGAGGTAAAAAACTGCATGACAAACGTAGTTCCCTCAAAGAACGGGAAATGAAACGACAGATCGATCGAGCCATGAAACGGTCCTAAGGTGGCGTCCAAGACCTGTCCTTTGGGGCGGGCTTAAATAGGCCCACTCAACCGCGAGCCGAGAGTTTCAATCAAGCGCTTGGTCAGTACTCAAAAAGGCAAGCGGAGGGCATTCTGGCGGTGAATCGCAAAACGGCGCGAACCGGTCACCGACCCAGTCCGTAAAGTATTCCGGCAAAAGGCAATTCACGGTTTTCTGGAAAACCTGTACATTAAGCGTTGCCGGCGGTCGTGGTGGCGGCGTAAGAATGGACCGCTGTAAACCAACATTGGCTGCTAAAAACTCCATTTATGCTCTTCGCTGCAAAACGCTTTTATGCTCAAGCTGGATCAAATCAAAAAGCAATACCGTCAGCCCAATGGTGAGACGCTTTCCATTTTGGATGTGCCCGCTTACCAGGTTGCAGCAGGCGAGCAGGTTGCTCTCATTGGCCCCAGCGGTTGCGGTAAAACGACGATGCTGCACATTATCGCCGGGATCACCAAGCCAACCTCTGGCAGGGTAATGTTGGATGGCGTTGAGCTCAGTAAATACAGCGAATCCGCGCGGGATCGTATTCGGGCGGACAAAATTGGATACGTCTTTCAGACTTTCAATCTGTTGCCCGGTTTCAACGCACTTGAAAACGTCGTGCTCGGTATGACGTTTGCGCGAGGGAAGCGGGATACTGCAAGAGCGCGCAAGTTATTGGAACGCGTAGGCCTGTCTCATCGTATTTCACATCATCCCTCAAAAATGAGCGTCGGTGAGCAGCAGCGGGTCGCTGTTGCCCGGGCCTTGGCCAATCGTCCCAAGCTGTTATTAGCTGATGAGCCAACGGCCAATGTCGATCCGCAGAATCAACAGCAGATCGTAGAGCTCATTCGCAATACCTGCGAGGAAGAGAAGATTGCATTGATTCTGGTGACTCACTCAAGGGAAGTTTCTGATCAATTTGAACGTATCGACCTACTGTCCGAAGTAAATCAAGTGGTGGCACGTGCACTGGCTAAGAACGAATCGAAATGAACGTATTTAAGATTGCATGGCGAAGTATTCAGCACCGCGGCTTGGGCTCGGTCTTGACCATTCTTTCCATGGCGCTGGGCGTCATGTTGGTGGTCGCAGTACTCACCGTTCATGGCGTGGTGTCCCAGTCGTTCAAAAGCGTCTCAACTTTTTCTTTCGACAGTATCGTGGCGACGTCGGGCAGTGGCATGCAAGTCACGATGAATACCGTGTTCTATCTGAGCTCGCCCGTGGAAAATATTCCCTACGAATATTATCTGGCATTTTGCGATGAAGAGGTTCGGCAAAAACAATTTCATTACTCCGTCGCCATGCAGTCTCGTTTGATGCGAGAGCAAGCGGAGATGCTGGCCAGTCGTTTGGCGGCAGCCGCCAGTCCCGTTGCGGGTTGGATAAATCTGGCCAACCAAGCCGCCCGCAGTGGCGAACACGCGATTGATGATCGACGGGTCGGATTGAATCGTGATGGCAAAACCAGGTACCTCGTGGAAATGGCCATCCCTATCAACCTCGGTGATTATCTCGATCGGTTTCGGGTCGTGGGCACCACGCCCCAGTTTTTCGAAGAGATTTTTTTGGACGCGGATGACCGCACTCCCCTGCCCTTTGCCGATGGCCGCCCGTTTGAAGAATTCAATGAGGAACACAGTTATTTTGAGGCCGTGTTGGGCAGCACCGTGGCCAAAGAATTGGGCCTCAAAGTCGGTGACGTGATCAATCCGATTCACGGAGATCCCAACGCTCCAGGCGCCCACACTCATGAGCAGGGGTTTACCATTGTGGGGATCCTCGAACATACCAATTTACCTCACGACCGAGCCGCATTCTGCAATATGGAAGGCTTCTTCCTCATGGAAGACCATGCGGCTGACACGGACAGCGTGAACATGATCGACCAGGCAGCGCCCCGTTTAGAAGGTATGCAGGGTGTTACCGAGAAGACCAGCAAAGAAAACCTGCGGCGTGATCGTCTGCCCATCGAGCAACGCGAAGTGACCGCGGTGTTGACCCGTGCGACGCCTCCCAGTGAGGACGAAGAGTTTATGGACGTGGGAGCCAGCATGAGCATGTCCGCGATTAACGAGGGCACGCTCAAGGATCAATTGAATTGGTCAGATTTTCGACCCCTGAGAACCAAGGATCAGGCGCAGGCGGTATCTCCGGTACGCGAAGTGACGTTGTTGTTCGAGAATTTCGTGAACCCCCTTCGCTGGATGTTATTGTTGTTGACCGTCATGATCTGCGTGGTCTCCGGAATCAGTATTCTGGTGGGCATCTATAACTCGATGTCCCAGCGAAAACACGAAATTGCGGTGATGCGTGCCTTGGGAGCCAATCGCTCGCGGGTTATGACCATCACGCTTCTAGAATCTGTAACGCTAGCGATGCTTGGAGGTATGATTGGCTGGGTGGCCGGTCACGGCCTCAATGCCCTGGCCAGCCCGTATGTGGAGGATCGAACAGGTGTCTCCATCGGATTCGCCGATTTTGCTCCACCCATCCCGGTGTTTTCCTATCTGGCGGCGGCAGGTATTCCCATTTTTGAGGCAGATCAGGTAGAATGGTTAGTGATATCTCCAGAGCTGTTTTTGATTCCCGGCCTCATTTTGTTGGCAGTTCTCGTGGGGTTGTACCCTGCAGTAACGGCCTACCGAACCGATGTTGCCGAATCCTTGGGTTCTTGATTTTTAAGCCGCGAATGGCTGCCTACGGAACCCTCAATTTCAGAAATTAGACATGCGCAAAACCCCCATGAACGCATTGCAAAAACTATTTACGGCTCCGCTCACAATCGCCACCATGGTGTTGGTTTTGCTGGTCGTGATTCCCGCCAATTCGTGCCCCTTCTGCAGCGCGGTAGCACGCACCTTCACGGAGCAAATCGATACCTCCGACATGGTCGTGATCGCCTCGTTGGAAACCAAACCTGAGGGAACCGATGTGGCGCAGCTGCCGCGAGCCAAATTCAAAATCACGAACGTCCTCAAGGGCGAAAAAATCATGGGTGTCGATCAAGTGTTTGAAACGGTGGTGGTCAGTAACAAGCATAAGATCGGTGAGAAGTTTTTGGTCATGGGAAATGGGACCGACACTATTAACTGGACCACGCCACAATTAGTTTCCGACGAGGTGATTAATTATCTCCAGCAATTGGAATCGCTTCCCAAAAAAGGTCCTGAACGACTCGAATTTTTCGTCAACTATTTTGAAAATGACGAGTCGATGCTGGCTTACGATGCCTACGACGAATTTGCGCGTGCACCTTATGAAGATGTCCGCGGTCTAAAAGATTCGCTCGACAAGGATCAGTTGATTGCCTGGATCAAAGATCCCGAGGTCATGAAAAGTCGCAAGCGTTTGTACTACACGCTGTTGGGCGTCAGCGGTGGCGGCCCCAAGGAAATTGCATTCCTCGAAGAGGTTATGAAATCGGGGGATCGTGATCGTCAAGCGGGCCTGGACGCGTTGATTGCTTGTTACCTGACCTTGAAAGGCGACGCCGGCGTGCCCTTGGTGGAAGAGACCTTTCTGAAAAATCCGGACGCCGAATACATCGACGTTTTTTCTACGATCAGCGCGTTGCGATTCCACGGAACCGAAGCGGAAGTTTTATCGCGACCGCGAATCGTCGAAGCGTTGAGGTACGTGCTTGATCGACCCAAAATGGCAGACATGGTCATTCCCGACTTGGCTCGCTGGGAAGATTGGTCGGTCATGAATCGGCTGGTGCAAATGTTTAAGGATTGTGATTCCGATGAAACCCGTTGGGTACGCACCCCGATCATTTCATATTTGCAAGCTTGCCCTAAAAGCGAAGCAAAAACCTACATCGAAGAACTCCGGGAGATTGATCCCGATGCTGCCAAACGGGCTGAAATGCTGGCTGAACTCGATTGGGGCGACGATGAGGATGATGGTTGGGATGATGTTACAGAAACAGAGGAGCCCTCCGAGGAAACGCCAGCCCAGCCCAAGCCCATTCCCGAGTCATCGGTAACGCCCAAAAAAGAAACCAAGGGAAGTGGTGGTGATCAAAATCAAGGTGACATTAGTTCAGTGCAATCCCACGTTCGTGCCGCTAATCAAGGGGGCACCGTATCGCTCGTGCTAAAACCCCCAGTGGATCGCTACATCTCTACCGAGGGACCGGGTTCCGCAACACTAGATAAACAGATCCCGTCCGACTTTGAATCTAAAAACCCCCAAAACAATAACCAGCAATTGGCCCAACGTTCGCCCGCATCGGCCCCGCCCGTTGCCGTGATCGTGCCGGCGACACCATCCGCAATCATGATGCTCCTTTCGGCACTGGGTATCTGCGGAATTTTATTTCTGCTGCTATGGTCTGTTTTGAACGGCACATTTCACCGTCTAATTTCCTAAGCAGGCTTTCGACGTTTTTTTAGGCAGCCGATAACCCATAAACAATCGGCGAGTTGGCGAGATCAACACACCATGGATAAGCAAATCGATTCTAATGACCTCGATCGTGACGCGTGGCAAGAGGAAGAGAGTTCTCAGGAATTCGAATACCGGTCGATCGACAAGTCGTCTGTCGCGTCGGTTATTTTCGCGGTACTCGGGTTAGCCTTCGTCATTTCCAAAGTGCTGGTAGTTTTGCCTTTGATCGCTTTGGCTCTCAGCCTGATCGCTTTGTCAAATATTAGAAAATATCCGGAGGAATTAATCGGCCGGAAACCGGCGGTTTTCGCAATGGTGGTTGCTTTACTGGTGTTGGTGCTGGGTAGCACAGGCCATGTTTATGTTTATATGACGGAAGTTCCCGAAGGCTATCAGCGGATTTCCTTTCGCATGCTGAAAAACGATAAAGGGACGGAGTTGCCGTACTCGGAAGAGGCGGTAGGGTTGGACGGGGAATCGGTTTTTATTCGCGGCTATGTTCGTCCGGGAGCCAAGAAAAACAATCTGCAGAAGTTTATCTTGGTGGGAGACTTTGGCTCCTGCTGCTTTGGTGGGGCGCCAGAAATTACAGATGTGGTAGCCATCTCTATTCTCGGTGACGAGCGGATTGATTACGGTTGGGGTGTTCGCAAGATTGCCGGAAAATTTCGCCTGAATAAAAACAAGGCGCCGACGGCGGAAAAGGAAGTTCCCAAAGTCTTTTACCAGATTGATGCCGACATGGTTAAGTAAGGTAGGCGATGCACCGAATCATTTTATCCACGCTGATGTTGCTCGCTCTGCAGAGTCTGTTTGCAGTGGATTGCGTCGCCCAACGCAAAGACGCGAAACCGGAAGTACTCTATCTGACGTTCGATGATGTGGAATTTGAGATGGAGAAGGGCGAGGCGTTCGAGCGCGAGCTCCTGACCGATAAAATCAACGATATGGTGGGTAAGCGGATCAGTATTCGCGGTTTTATTTTGCCGAATGGAACGCGCGAGTCGGGGAACAAAAAGTTTATTCTCGTACGCGATAATAAAGAGTGTTGTTTTGGCCCCGGAGCGGCCTTGTACGACTGTGTTCTGGTGAAACTGGAAAAGGGCCACGAAGTCGATTTTACGGTGCGTCCAGTGACCGTAGAGGGTACTTTCCAGCTCAAGGAGCTGGTAATTGGTGGGCGGACCATGGCAATCTACCGCATGCGAGACTGCAAAGTTTCACAATAACCCCGCCCCGTCATTCTGCGAAACGTAGTTTCCTTCTACCGAATGACGATAGCAGTTGATACAATCCCTCGTTTTCAACCGCGATCAGCTTCACGGCCAGGTAAAGTTAGCATGGCGCTAAAAGAATGGATAAGTCGGCGGGTATTCAAGACCGTTCACGGCAATAACCTCGTCTACAACACATGTTGGGAAGATCCGCGACTTGATCGCGTAGCCCTCGATTTGACACCGGATGATGATGTCCTGGTGATCACTTCTGCCGGATGCAATGCCCTCGATTACACCTTGGTCGGACCCAATCACGTTTATGCGGTCGATATGAACCCCCGCCAAAATGCGTTACTGGAATTGAAAAAAGCCGCCATTCGCGAGTTGGAGTTCGACGACTTTTTTCGCATGTTTGGCGAGGGTTTCTATGCCGGGGTGCGAGAGGTCTACCAACCCAAACTGAGACCTCACTTAAGCGAACGCTCAAGGATCTTCTGGGATAAAAGGATTCGTTGGTTCGATAACCCGCGACGCTCCTTCTATTTCCGCGGTACTTCGGGCTCGTTTGCTCGCATGATGAATGTTTACATCGACAAAGTCATCAAGGTGCGACCACATATTGAACGCATGCTGAATGCTCAGACCATGGAAGAGCAGCATGCCGTTTATTATGACGAACTCTACGATAAATTTTGGACAGGGTTGGTGAAATTCACCATGAACCGTGACACGACGATGTCCATGTTGGGAGTCCCCAAAGCTCAAAGACGGCAGATCGAGGACCACTATCCAGGCGGGCTTGTGAAATATATTCAGGACTGCGTGGAGGGCGTGTTCGTGAAACTGCCCATCAAGGATAATTACTTTTGGCGGGTCTATATGAATGGCAGCTACACCCGAGAATGCTGCCCCGAGTACCTGAAAGAGGAAAATTTCAATAGGCTAAAGCAAGGCCAGTTGGATCGTTTGACAACCCACACCGATTCCGTGCAAGGGTTTCTTGAAAAACACGACGGAACCATCTCACGGTTCATTCTCTTGGATCATATGGACTGGCTTTCAGATCATTTCTTTCCCTACCTGGAAGCGGAGTGGCAGGCGATTATTGACAAGGCCCGACCGGATGCCCGCATCCTGTGGCGAAGTGGAGGATTGCGTACTGACTTTATTGGACAAGTTCAGGTGCAGAATAACGGCCAGATGAATCGGGTCAGCGACATGTTGACCTATGACAGCGAGTTGGCCGGCGAGCTTCACCAAAAAGATCGGGTGCACACTTACGCAAGTTTCTACATCGCTGAACTCTCAGCTTGACGGGGCAGAATTTATGGGCATTCGTCAGGATCTCCGTGTCATCCGCCACATGGTGTTTCGCCGCGGCGATAAAGCGGCGACTCACGCAGACCGCATGGAAAGTTTCTACAACCAGCAAGCCCAGGATTACGACGAATTCCGTAAACGCCTGCTGACCGGACGCGAAGAGATGTACGCGGCGGTGCCTATCCCCCAACAAGGCGTTTGGGTGGATATGGGAGGGGGTACAGGGTGGAATATCGAAAATCTCTCGGCTTCCATCGATCAAATCCAGCAAATCCATGTGGTCGATCTGGCAGAATCGCTTTTGAAAGTTGCCAAAGATCGATTTCACCAGCGGGGCTGGGAAAATGTCACAACCCATGTCGCTGATGCGACCGTCTTCAGACCACCGGAAGGTTTGGCGGATGTGGTCACTTTTTCTTATTCACTGACCATGATGCCTGACTGGTTTAAGGCCATTGATAATGCATTGGCGATGTTGAAACCGGGCGGTGTGATTGGCGTGGTAGATTTTTACGTTTCGCGAAAATTTCCCGCCACGAACCACAAAAAAAATGGTTGGTTTTATCGGGCATTCTGGCCAAACTGGTTCTCCATCGATGGGGTTTATCCCTCCTCCGAGCATCTGCCCTATTTAGATTATCGATTCGAATGCGAGAGTTTATTGGAAGCCAAGTGTAAAATTCCCTACATTCCTTTGGTGCGAGCACCCTACTACCGGTTCATTGGTCGCAAGCCTCTGAATTAAGTGGCATGGGATAGTAACTCACGCTGCGGCGTGTTTCCCTGACGGTGACCGTTTCGCACAAGATCCGCAGGGGCTTGTTATTTTTTTAGGGTGAGAACTTCCTTTTTCAGTTTTTCCAGTGAAATATTTCACCTATAATGAGGTTCGACAAGCACCCACCTCGCAGAACCATCGGTGCTGCACTCTTGTTGAATCGCTTGTTCCTTAATCCGCAGCCCCAACCACCACTTTCCTATGGCGACTGATGCCGATGAACTCGTAGAGCGCCTGAAGGATCAGGATCACTCGGCGCTGGCAGAGCTTTTCGAAATTAATCGAGATCGCTTATCCCGCATGGTATCTATTCGCATGGATCGTCGCCTGAAAGGGCGTATCGATGCGACGGATGTTTTGCAGGAAGCGTATTTGATCCTCAGTAAGAAGATCGGGAACTTTGCTGACTACCCCGACATGTCACCTTACGTGTGGATGAGATTGACCGTTAGCGATCGCCTGATCGCTCTGCATCGAAAACATATCCACGCCGGAAAACGTGATGCTCGAAAAGAAATTTCGATGTCCCAACCGGCTAGTCCCGATGAATCATCCGCTGAGATTGTAGATACACTTGCCGATACCGTGAGTTCTGTGGGCGGTAAGGTTGCACGGGCCGAAGTTACCAAGATGATCAAAGCGACGCTGGAATGCATGGAAGATAAGGATCGGGAGATTATCTTGATGCGAATCTTTGAGGGCATGAGCAACACAGAAGCCGCTCAAGCCTTAAACCTAACCGCCAATGGGGCCAGTAGCCGGTTCTCGCGAGCCATGGATCGACTACAAAAAGATGTCCTAAAGACAGAGTCCGGCGATGAGGATGATTAAGTCGAAGCATCCTCACGGTCAGTAGGTTGCCATCCAAAAAATACGTTTGGCAACAATGGCTGCTCTTTAAATTTGCGCATGACAAAAGGCCAAGCAAACGCTTGGCCTTTGGTACCGAATGAGAATCCGTTCTGGTCGATCTTAGTTGCTGTTAGCTGCGTTGGAGACCAAAGTTCTGGCTGCATTTTCAGCGTTGAATATGTCTGCTTCAATATCGCGGTTAGCTACTTCTAGGAATCCGATGTATTGCTCAATCTTGACGACTGTGCTGGGATCCGTCGCTTGCTTCAAAAGTGAGCCCAATTTGTCTTGGGTTTGCTTTGTTTCTAAATTGATACCGGCGATTCCAGCCCCCACCAAGTTCTTTACGGCAATTGAAAACTGACGGCTCAGTTTGGTGGCAGCCGCTCTGTCGCCAAGCTGTGCCGCAACGCTAACCGCATTGGCATAGGTGGTCCCAAGCTGTGCGATGTCGCTTTCGATTTCTGCTCCAGCGTCTTGAATCGAGGCAAAGCTGGCGGCAAATAGCGCGTCAGCTCGGTCGTCAATTGCCTGTTGGGCTGACGCCTGAAGAGAAAACGCAAAGCTGGCTGCGATGACGATGGCAATAGTGCTGATTTTGGTGGTAACGTTGGACATTTATTTGCCTTTTTGGTTGGGGCCGCGCGCACTTTCAAACAGTTAGCGAACGGTATTTTTTGGTGGGATGCAGCAACTTGCTGGAAAGCTCAAAATCCCGGCGGCTCGAAAACGCGTATCAAGAAGTCAGGGGGGAACACGGAGTCTCGTTCCGCCGGGTTTGAGTCGAAAATTCAGATGGCTCCGCAGCCCTCTATGTCCTTACTGTCACAAGTCAAATTGTTACCGCACATAAAATCCAAAAAATGGAAAAAACCGTTTTACACTGGTTTTTTGAGGGTCTTGACGCGCATGCGTCTAAGGAAGTGAGGATTAGCTTACGGTGAAGTTGGCTACAAAACGCTAGCAGTTCCTGCTAATCGCTTACCCAAGCCAGTCTCTGAATTCTGCGGGACCCGTTATTTTTTGCCGGAGTTCGATGCCGATTGGATTTGCTGAAGAGCAAGCGCGGCCCCTCGGTGATTACGATCAAACTTGAGCGTCTCAACGAATTTCTTCTGCGCCTCGACCAGGTTGCCGTTGGTGAGATACAGCCCTCCTAATTGGAAGTGAGCTTCGGCATACCGAGGTTGGTAACGAATGGCTTTGCGAAATAAGGATTCGGCCGTATGCAGTTCGGATTTCGCCATTAAAACACGACCCAGCGTGGTTAATAAGAGGGGATTTTCAGGCGCTTGATCGACCGCTCGTTGGTAATAGGTTTTCGCTTCGTCAAGTGACTGTTGCTTTTCAAAGATGCGGCCCAATCGGAATAGTGATTGGGGATGGTCCGGGTTGATCACCAGAGCCTTTTCGTAACTTAGCTTCTCGTTGTTCAGATCCCCGCGGGTACTATAAATCATCCCCATGTTGTAGTGCGCGTCAGCGGTTTCTGGGCCATTGTTGAGGGCGTGAGTCAGGTGTCCGGCGGCTTCGTCATAAGCCTTCTGACGAATCAGTAACTGCGCCAGGTTCACTCGTAAGCTTGGTTTGTCGGGTTCAATTGAGATGGCATCCCGATAATTCTTCATGGCTAAATCCAGCGTACCCGGAATACCACGGCGGGCTTTTTGTTCGTACATGATCGCCAGTTGGTTGTGTATGGCAGCCGTGTCTGGCATTTTGACGAGTGCGTCTTTGAGGATGGCCTCCGCGCGATCGAATTTGCCCTCTTTGAGGTATTCCTTGCCTAATCGAATCAACGCGGCTCCTTCATTCCGCACCATGGTTTTATTTACCAGAGGGCCCTGCAACACGCTGCCTTTGCGGGCAACGGCTTGTTGAAACCTCCCCATCAAATCCAAATCACTTCGCGGGGCGTCTTTCAACAGGGTATCCACCTCGACCGCCCCTTTGTAGATCGTATGCAGATATCCTTTGCGATCGATTAGAAAGCTGGTGGGCATGGGCAAAGGCCGGTTCATTTGCAGCAACGAGTTGTGTAATCGCTGAAGCTCAGCAATGACCTCTGGCGAAGCCATTCCAGCGGCGAAAGGGAATTTCAGCCGTTCAGCCATCTCCTTGGCCTGAGAAAAGGCATCAGGCATATCCTGTAGTTCGTCGATGTTGATCGCCAAGACATTGACCCCGGCATTCTGCAGTTCTTCGTAACGCTGCGAGAATTCCTTCAACTCTTTGATGCACGGCTGGCAGGTGCTGGACCAAAGATTGACCAAGACCATCTCGTCGGAGGGCAACGGGAAACCGATCGTCTTCTGTTCGGCAAAATTTTTGTAGTTCAACGCCGGCGCTAAAAACTGTTTTATTAACGGGATGCGCATTGTCACATCCACCTCGGGTAGCTCGGTGGGTTTTGGTACCAAGCCCGTTACGGCTTCACGCGGAGGGACTTTTTGTGCGGTACCGGTCCCTTGAACGACTTCATAGCGATGGTTGCGTTCCATCCCCGTCAAGGTTTCGATCTGTCCCTCTCGATTGGGCCAGCGGATTTCGACTTGCTCTATTTTTGCGTCGCTGCCCAACCCAAAATGTAGACACTTGGATGATTGCGTCAGGTAGCCATCGCCCGCACGTAGCGTCCGTAAGAGCCTGACGGGTTGGCCTGCTTTGTCTTTTTCGTCCAGGGTTACGATCACACGCGCACCAATGGCGTCGCGATTCGTGTCATTGCCGTTCCCCTGTAGAAGCAGTTGCAGATAGCCGTTGCCAGAGGGGTTTTCGTTTCTCATGAACCGCGCTCGGGGTGCCGTTCGATTGGTCAACATCAGGTCGATGTCGCCATCGTGATCCCAGTCCACGCGTGCTGCCGCTTGTCCGTCATCAGGAAAGTCCATTCCGGAGACCGCTGAAATGGTGGCAAATTGCCCCTCCGCAGGGTCGCTAGAGAGCGTGTTCAGGAATACGCAATTTCTTTCTCTGCCGCTCAGCGACCGGCCCTGCAATAACATGTCGTTGAGTTCGTTGCTCTGGTCACTGGCTGCGATGCGAAGAATCGGGGCATCTTTGTCCTGGCTCATGTGATCGTGTGTTTTCGACAAAACTTGTCGCCAATGAAAACTTCACAAATCACCGCTGTCACTAGCGGTGATATAGCCGTTGTTGACGTAGAGATCCTCCCAGCCATCGTTGTTGATGTCGAGAAAACAGGAGCTCCAGGCCCAGCGACCCATGTTGACCGCCGCTTCCACGCTGCGGTCCTCGAATTGAACGATCGGCCCGACCGTCTCGTTTTCCACTACGCCGGTGTTGCGGAGAAGCGTGTTACCGCGGGCAAATCGCTGGAACCGTTGCCGCACCGAATCGGCACTATCCGCTTTGAATTGATCTTGAAAAGTGATGCGGTTTCCGGCGTAAGAGTACATGTTGCTGATATAGAGATCCATCCAACCGTCCCGGTCGTAGTCTCCAAAATTGACGGACATGCCAAACGAATCATCGAGGCCACCCGCTTGGCTGGCGATGTCGACAAACGTGGTTTCCCCGTCCTCAGTCTGATCGTTGCGGAAAAAACAGTTCCAGCCAAAATCGTTGGCAACGTACAGATCTAAATCACCGTCGTTGTCGATGTCTTCCCAGCCAGCAGAATAGGTTTTCCGCTGATTGTTAACATCCATTCCCGCCTCTTGGGTAACGTCGCGAAAGGCAAATTCGTCCCCAGATGACTCGTTATGAAAGAGTGTGTTGATTCCGCCATCGGCAAAATCGGACATCGTGAGCACGACGTTAGCGGCCACACTATCAATGCCCGTAGGGGTATATGATCCAACATGCAGGTCCAATAAACCATCGCGATCGTAATCAGCGGCAGCCAGCGACCAAGCTTCGTCCTTGGCGTCGAGGATTTCGCGGATCTCAAATTTTCCAGAGCCGTCGCCAGCGGCAATGACAACGGTCCCTGTTACGCCCACCGCTAAATCCTGATGTCCGTCGTTGTTTAAGTCGACAATCAATGCCGTGCTGGAGTTTTGTAGCCAGTCAACACCGGACTCGGCGCTCACATCGCGAAGCGTACCATCAGGGTTTTGCAAAAATAATAGATTGGGCAGCTCCGATTCCTGACAGAAGTAGACGTCTTCCAAGCCGTCTCCGTTCACGTCGCCGACGGCCACACCATTGTTGGCCATCAGAAAAAAGGCGCCGTGAGTTTGACGTCGCTCAAGCCAATAATTGAAGCCTCTCAAAAGTTGGTTTTGAAAACTGTCCGCATCCCCAAAAAGGCTTTCGGTGCAATCGGCGAAGAGCAATTGGTCCTTGGCGTCGACACTCTCATAGTCGACCAAGCGTACACTCTTCAGGTGTGGTTTCTTTTCCACGGTCCATTCACAAAGCCAAGTTGCATTCTCTTCACGAAAGCCTTCCGTGGTCTCGCCGAAAATTTCCAGGGTCTGTTGCGTTGTCACTGTCTTTTCACCCGGATTGACGCGAAATACTTTCCACTTCAAACGTAAGTTGGTGCGGTCGATATAAGGCGTAATCAGCGTGTTTAGAGAGTCTGCCAGCGAGTCCAAGCCTGTGCCTAACGGTTGGTTTGCCGGAGCGTCTGCGACGTTGTCAGGCAAACGCTGTACCTGAAGCTGGCTATTCTCAAATACGGTGCTGGGATTGGCAGGCAAGACGGAATGAACGATGACGTCTGGGGATGCCAAGGGTTGCAAAGCCTCTGCATCGATGGGTTGGTCAGAGGCTAATAATTTTTTGAGTTTGACCCATTGGGCCATCACGCGATCCGAAATGACCTCCGTATCCCACCCGTCGGCGGTGGCATCGTCTATCTCATTCCAGCGGGCCTGTTGGTCTTCCTCCGTCGTCCACAACTTCTTGTCCTTCACCGCCGGCGGTGGGGTTGGCGTGGCACCTTTTTGGGCTTTCTTGTCCTTCTCCCCGTCGGAGTTTTGCGCCAACTCCGGCAAAGGCTGGATGGGATCGCGATCCGCCGATAGCGTGTACCAGATTACGCCCCCGCCGATCGCCAGCACGACGCACAAGATCAATGTAACGGTCGCCGGACTTAGATCCTTGGAATCGTAATCCGCCGAGTCATTCGTGCCCTGTGCTGGTTGAGACCTTTGCCGGCGTTTGGGTGGTTGACCCTTGGACCGGTTAGAAGATGGTTTTTTTTTGCCCGACATGAAGTATTCCAGAAGCCGCCGTAATGGCGATATCAAACCGAATTGAAAAGACGCATTCGCTCAGTCCATAATAAACGATACCGTCAAAAATTGTTAGTTTGAGAGCGTTTTACCGTGTTTCGAGGTCCGTTAACTGGCCCACCGTCACTTGGATTTACTGAACGATTCTGCGGGGCGCAGCGTGAAATTTTTTCGGCACGAAAAGGTGACACTCGACTCGGTTGGGAAAATGCCGGCATAAAACCGTGGGAGACGCCTAAGCTTGAACAACACGGCGAAGCCAGGGCGGAACGAGCGGTGTCAAATTCCCCAGCTTCACAGTTCGCGAAATTAAGATCCCGAATACCAGTTTTTTTGAGCCGCTGACCACAATATGTGGGGTACTTGACCGGGTCGCGATTCCCCAAGGATGCGGCTTTTAACGCGGGTTTGCCAGTCCGCGAATTAGGCCGGATTTTCTAGTTTACCGGTACAAAAAAGCTAATTATTAGAGCCGCACTGTGCGATAACGATTATGGGCGTGCAAGCACAACATTTTGTGTTGACAGCCTTTCACTCAACGATATATTGGGCCCCACCACGTCGGGAACGGCAACTGCAAGCATCGAATTTGGTGATGATTCCGGGTTAACGGGGAGATATCAGCCAATCAGCGATGCGAGCGATACGAAGCCAATTTCTGACGTCGGGAGGTCAATTAAGGAATAACCGTTTCTGGAAGTTTAACGAGAGAGAAGCTTCCTGATCCTTCTATATAAAACAAGCAGGTATGGACGCCTCCGCCCATCATCGAGGCTTGGCATGGATCGCCGAATCAAATTTTCCTTTTGACCAGCCGTGTCCACGGGAATCGTTTTAATACGTTTTCCCTGACCGGACGACCGACAGATTGTGACTTGTGGCGAATGCGTGTTCGCTTACGGGGCGATCAACGATGGAATGTTGAAAGGAAGCTTAAATGCTGGAAGTATCTAGAGGAAATTCATCCGCCAATAACCCAACGGGCGATAAAGCAGTGCAGATGCTAGTTCGAAAACGCGATGGCCGTTTGGTTCCCTTGCATGGCGAATTAATCTCGGCAGCCATGGGCAAAGCGTTTTGCGCGGAGAGTGGGCTGATTGATGTCAGCGAGCTGGAATCGGATTTGCAAGAGAAGATTCAGGCGATGACCAGCGAAGTGGTCGCCAAAGTCGATAAGTTGGCGGCGACCGAAAGTGGCGTAGACGTAGAAGTTGTGCAGGATGAAGTCGAACGCGAGCTGATGCGTCACGAGTTCTTTTCCGTTGCCCGGCGTTACATTCTTTATCGTGAGAGCCAAGCCAAACGCCGCGAGAAGTTGGCGGATCATGAAATGACAGCCCCTGCGGAAGCTGCGGCGGCAATGCAGGTCGAAGTGGACGGCGAGATGGAGGCGTTAGACCTGTCTCGATTGGAACGCCAATTAAATCGTGCATGTGCAGATTTGCCAGATTGCTCAGCCGACGAACTATTGAGCGAGGTACAACGCCAATTCTACAATGGAATTCGGCCTGATCAGATTGCCCGCGCTCTCGTTTTAGCGGCTCGTTCCCGGATTGAACGTGATCCAGCATACGACCAAGTGGCTGGTCGCTTGGTATTGAATATCATCTATCGGGAAGCGTTGGGGCAAGTCACGCAAAACGGCGAACTGGGTGAGTTGTATCGTACCCAGTTCAGCGAATTTATTGCGGTAGGGATCAAAAACAAGCGAATTTCCCCGGAACTGGCAACATTTGATCTGCAGGAACTTAGCGAAGCCATTGTGGCGGAACGCGACGAGTTGTTTCCTTATCTTGGTCTGCAGACCATTTATGATCGTTACTTATTGCACGTGGACGGGCGTCGCATCGAAGCTCCGCAGTTCTTTTGGATGCGGGTGGCGATGGGATTATCCATCAACGAAGGTGCCAATAAAGTTCAACGGGCCATCGAATTTTACAACATTCTGTCAAGTCACAGATTCATTTCAGCAACGCCGACGCTGTTCAATGCCGGGACCTTGCACCCCCAGCTCAGCAGTTGCTATTTAAGCACGGCACAGGATGCTTTGGAAAATATCTTTAAGGTCATTGCCGATAATGCTAGTCTCTCCAAATGGGCGGGTGGGCTTGGCAATGACTGGACCAATGTGCGAGCCACGAATTCCCATATCAATGGCACTAACGGTCAAAGCCAGGGAGTGATTCCTTTCCTGAAAGTCGTCAGTGACACTGCCGTTGCGGTGAACCAAGGCGGTAAACGCAAAGGTGCCGTTTGCTCTTACTTGGAGACGTGGCACCTCGATATCGAGGAGTTTCTCGACCTTCGCAAGAACACTGGGGATGACCGCCGCCGTACCCATGACATGCACACGGCCAATTGGATTCCTGACCTGTTCATGAAACGAGTGCTCAATGATCAAGAGTGGACGTTATTTAGTCCCGACGAAACGCCAGAACTCCACGACCTTGTGGGTCAGGCTTTCGAAACGCGTTACCTCGAGTATGAAGAGATGGCTCGTGAGGGTAAGCTGCGGCTCAGCAAAGTCATTGAAGCCAAGGGCTTATGGCGAAAAATGCTGACCCGCCTGTTCGAAACAGGGCATCCGTGGGTGACCTTCAAGGACCCTTCGAATGTCCGTTCGCCTCAGGATCACGCCGGCGTCGTGCATAGCAGTAACTTGTGTACGGAAATCTTGCTCAATACGTCGGAAGACGAAACAGCGGTTTGCAACTTGGGCTCCATTAACCTGCTCAAGCACTGTGTGGACGGGTCTTTGAATTTAGAGATGTTGGAGACCACGATCGATACCGCGGTCCGCATGTTGGACAACGTGATCGACATCAATTTTTACCCCACCGACGAAGCTCGTAATTCCAACTCACGACATCGCCCCGTGGGCTTGGGTTTGATGGGTTTTCAAGACGCGATTGCTGCGTGTGGCATCAGTTACGCCAGTGAGCATGCAGTGGAGTTCGCGGATCGCAGCATGGAGGCAATTTCTTACTTTGCCATCATGGCATCCAGTCGCTTGGCAGCGGAGCGTGGAACCTACAGCAGTTACGAAGGATCTAAATGGGATCGCGGGTTGCTTCCGATCGATACGGTCGGTTTATTGGAAGAGGAACGAGGGATTCCGATCGATATGGATCGCAGCACCAGTATGGACTGGGACGTGGTTCGCAAGCAGGTGGCAGAGCATGGTGTCCGAAACAGTAACATCATGGCGATTGCCCCGACCGCGACGATCTCCACAATCATTGGTGTAACGCAATCGATAGAACCTCACTACAAGCACTTGTTTGTGAAAAGTAACCTTTCGGGTGAGTTCATCCAGGTCAACATTCACCTGATCAACGAACTGAAAAAACGAAATCTGTGGAATGCCGACTTGCTGGAACAGATTAAATACCATGATGGTTCATTAGCAGATATCGACACGCTGCCGGATGACATCCGTGCTCGCTATGCGACTGCGTTTGAGATCGACTCGCGATGGTTGATCGAATGTGCCAGTCGGCGCCAGAAGTGGATTGATATGGGGCAATCATTGAATCTGTATTTGGCTCATCCGAGTGGCCGAAAACTAGACGAGATGTACAAGCATGCTTGGCAGGCTGGCCTGAAAACGACTTATTACCTACGTTCGCTCGGTGCCACCCAAGTTGAAAAATCGACGGTTGATATCAACAAGTTCGGTTTGCAGCCGAAATGGATGAAGAATAAGAGTGCCTCAGGAGATGTTCAGGTGGAACGCAGCGAAGGAGCTAGTGGCGATCTCCCCGAACAACAACCCGAGGTCAAAGCATGCCGTATAGATGATCCGGGTTGCGAAGCTTGTCAGTAAGCAACTCAAGATAAGTGATTTCAGCGGTGCCCAGAGTGCGGGTGAGGGTATAAATCGACCCGCATTATTCAAATTACAAGCTTTAAGCATGGAAAGTTAAATGGCTACAGATATACGAGAATCAAAACAAACAGTTGGACGAGACACGCGGGTGGTTGCCAGCGAGAAGCGACTGATCAATTGCCATCAAGTCGATGTGAATCAATTGATGCCACTCAAATATAATTGGGCGTGGGAACATTACATCAATGGGTGTGCCAATCATTGGATGCCTACCGAAGTTCCTATGAACAAAGATATTGAGATCTGGAAATCGGACCAACTGACGGACGATGAACGGCTAGTCATCATGCGGAACTTGGGTTTCTTTTCCACGGCAGAGAGTCTCGTCGGTAACAACCTGGTACTCGCTGTTTTCAAGCACATCACTAACGCGGAATGCCGCCAATACCTATTGCGGCAAGCCTTTGAAGAGGCCGTACACGGGCACACGTTCCTGTATGTCGTGGAAAGTTTGGGCCTGAACGAAGGCGAAGTGTTCAACATGTATAACGAGGTGCCTGCGATTGCTCGCAAGGACGCCTTCGAAATGGAATTAACGAAAGAAGTGCTGGACCCCGATTTCCAAACCGATAGTTTGGAAGGCATGCAGACTCTGCTAAAGAATTTGATCGGGTTTTACCTGATCATGGAAGGCATCTTCTTTTATACCGGTTTTGTCATGATCCTTTCCTTCCATCGTCGCAACTTGATGAAGGGAATTGGAGAGCAGTTCCAGTACATTTTGCGGGATGAGACCATCCACTTGAATTTCGGGATTGATCTCATTAACGGGATCAAAGCTGAGAACCCAGAAATTTGGACCCCCGAATTCCAGCAACAGATGGTGGATCGCATCCGCGAGGCCGTCGAGTTGGAAATTGCTTACGCCAAGGATTGTTTACCGAATGGCGTGTTGGGGTTGAACGCGGATCTTTTCCGGGACTACGTTCAATACATTGCGGACCGTCGTTTGGAAAGAATCCAGTTGCCGACGCAGTACGGCAGCAGCAACCCTTTCCCTTGGATGAGTGAAACGATGGATCTGTCGAAAGAAAAGAACTTCTTCGAGACTCGCGTTACAGAGTATCAATCGGGTGGCTCTTTAGATTGGGATTAACGCCGCATCACCTCTGTGAAGTGATTGATATCGCACACAGACGTTTGCCCCTCGGCGGGACGAAAATGATTAATGAAAAACAGACCCGGTGCTCCTCTTGGGGCACCGGGTTTTTTCATGGGCGGGGGTCACTTTAATAGCGTTAAAAGCTCACTGGATACACATTGCGGGGTGGCAGATGTTGAAAGTCTGGAACGAATTGGGATGGATGGACGGAGTCGGAGTGCTCGGGTCCTTGTTGCTTTGCCTGGCCTACGCAGCTGTTTCCAATAAGTGGTTACCCACTGATGGGATGCGATTCCATGCGATGAACTTGGTCGGTGCCCTGCTTCTCTTGGCTTCCTTGTACACACGCCCGAATTACGGTGCGATTTTTATAGAGGTTGTTTGGATCACGATTGCGGGAAATGCTCTGTACCGAATTTTTCGGGACAAGCAGCAGCGTAACCAAGTGGAATCGACTTGAAGTATTCCAGATGAGCCGCAAACAGGGCCCATCAGGGTAAACGATTTCCTGGAAAACCGTCTTTCCATACTTGGCTCGGTGTGGTCGGTTGCAGGTACCAAGGGCGTTGAGACAGCGGGCTGTATTTTGGGTCAGCGTCCTGCTTTGGCATCTGCTCAACCGCGTTTCGAAAAATGCGTCGCGCTGTATTTACCTCAGGGTCCTTCGAAGCCAATAGATCTTCCATTTCGTTGGGATCGTTTGCTAGGTGCACAAGTTTCTGAGGCTTTCGATCGGAACCGATATAGATTTTGTAGTGTTTGTTTCTCAGCACACGATCTCGAAACCAATATTGATTTTCAACTCCTGCCGTGGTTAATTTGGCATGATTGCCGCCGCCCATTGCCATGATCCACTCCCGAGAGGTGTCCACGGCAGCGCCCCGCAAAACAGGCTGGAAACTGTGGCCATCGCGATTAGAGTTTTTCCAAGGGACGCCCGCTAAATCACAAAGGGTTGTAGAAAGGTCGGTCAGGTCCACAAGCGCTTGCGAGACGACTCCGGAGGGGATCGTACCTGGGCAACTGGCAATCAAAGGGACACATATTCCCTGCTCGCTAGTTTTTGATTTACCTCCGCGAATGGCTTCTCCATTGATATGGCCCGTTATCCGTTGGCTACTACCGTTGTCAGTTGTGAAAATAACAATGGTCTTCTTACGAAGATGGTTTTTTTCTAATGCGTCCAGCAAACGCCCTACCAATTCGTCCGTGTAGCGAACCATGGCCTTGTGTTTTGCCAGTTTGGTATTCGCCTTGGGTTCTGCCGGCGTTGCCACAAGAGGGTCGTGAGTTAGCACCATGGGGAAGTACATAAAGAAGGGCTGGTTATCCGCTTGATCTATAAAATCAACCAAGTAATCAGCAAACACGTCTGGGCCGAATTTTCCGGGCCTCGAGCTACTCTTTCCATCGCAGAAGATATAGGGATCCTGATACCGTTTCCCGGATTTAGGGTTTCCGGTTTCGTATCCCGTCCACATGCAATAATGGTCAAAGCCAGCCTGTTGCATCGCCTTCGGTTCTTGGCGGAAATCATCAATCTGCCACTTACCGGCGACAACCGTTTTCCACCCTGCTTCACGCAATGACTTGGGGAAGCTGGGATTTTTTTCGGGGTCGAAACTGCAGCCACCGCCCCAACGGGGAACATCCCAATGATTGACCCATCCGTGACGAAAGGGATACTGGCCGGTCAGTAACGTGACGCGTGAGGGCGTGCATTGTGGCATGCAGTAATAGTTGGTGAATCGCATACCCTCGGCTGCCAACTCATCGATGTGCGGGGTTTTAACATCCTCAGACCCATAGCAACTGATCCACTCTTTGCCGAGGTCATCTACCATGATCAACAAGAAATTGAAATCTTCACCCGTCACCCATTTCGGCGGTGCCAATTGGATGATTGCGAGTAATGCAAAGAATCGAATGATGGGTAGCAACGTGGTTTTCATGTCTGTCCAAAATCAATGCGTTAAATTGAAAAAACCTCAGTCGACGACACGTCTCATTAAACAAAAGGCATATTGATTTTGCAAAGCGCGTAAAAAAACCATCGCGGAAAACGCGATGGTTTGTGTTTTCGAATCATTACTGTTTGGCGAGTTATCGTCGTCGTCGTACGATGCAAGCCAATCCCATGGCGCCCAGAAGAGCCAAAGAACCGGGCTCAGGAATCGCAGCGCCTGAGGAAAATGAGATTCCCCAACCCGTGATCGATCCGGTGTCGCCTTGAGCAGCGTCGCTCATGAAGAGCGTCCATGTTCCCTGTGTGCTGACTCCACCGAATGTGCCAGCCAAACTGACAGGTGCATCGGCTACTCCGCTGGGAGCATAGGTGCCTACAGGAATGGCCACGCCGAATCCAGCGGCATCTGCAGCGGCCCACAGATCGTCCCCACCATCAGCGAATGTGTAATCCCCATCCAAAGTAGATGAGTCGCCAGATGTTCCGCCAGGATCGCCGACCCTAACAAACAGTGCTGCTGTTTCTGTTCCATTGGTGATCGTTGCCGTTACATCTCCAACCCAAGAGTGTTGGGCGCCAAACAACGTAACTGAAACGTCGGTAATGGTTTCGTCCGCACCGATAGAGATATCGCTAGTGATACCTGCGGGACTGTTGTCAGGAATACTGAAGCCAGCTCCTGAATTGTCGGTGATGTCAGCGACCGCACCGCTGGCCATCAATAAGCCGGCGGTGAGTGCTCCCATTACCGTAAAATACCTTCTCATTCTTCCCCCCCAAACAAATAATCAATGTAGTGCTGCATACAGGGCCTTAAAGCCGAATGCACCTACTGATCTGTAGTGAATCAAACAAAAAATCTGTAGGACCCAAAATAGGCTAAATAAGCAAACGGTCAAGTTCCTCTTGTGATATTTTGGGAATTTCGCAGAGAAAAGGACGGTTGTGGGGTTTGGCTGACTTGTCGAGATTGTGAGCGTCTACCTCCCGAAGTTGTTATAAACAAATAATCTCGTGCTCGGAAATGATGCGATTAATTATAGGATTGTACTTAAACCCATGCTGTGTAAGGATTTATCGATAGTGTTTTTCTCGACGCGGTTTGTTTTAATTGGCTTTTTGATCGCCCTCGTTGGGTTGCTCAGTGCGGTTGGGTGCAATGGCCCAGACCAACCACCCATTCCCCCGAAGACCGCAGTCGCCATTCCACCGGGCGGAGTGTCTTATCAGAAACTGGAGCCGGGTGAGAAGGCATCAGCAGGGCAGTTTCAGCAATTGTCAGGTGCTGAGACAGGCTTGCAATTCGCCAACCAACTCGATGCTCCCAACATGCGTAAGTACCTTTTGAATGGCGCCGGTTTGGCGACGGGTGATTTTGATAACGATGGGCTGGTGGATGTTTACGCCATTTCGCAAGACGGTCCCAACCGTCTTTACCGACAGACGTCCCCTTGGCAATTTGCCGATGTAACGACCCTTGCGGGTGACCTGACCGGAGGTGACTTGCGTGGCACGGGCGCTGCATTCGTGGACGTGAATAATGATGGTTGGTTGGATTTATACGCTTGCAATATCGATGGCCCGAATCAGCTTTTTATCAATCAGGGTAACGGGCAATTCAAGGAGGAGGCGGACGCTCGCGGTGTGCAATTTGAGGGTGCCACGACGATGTGTTCGTTTGCCGATTTCGACCGCGACGGCGATCTTGATTTGTACTTGGTGAACAATCGCATCTTTTCAATTCTGGAAGAGCAGCCAGAGATCAAAATTCGAAAGGTGGGCGATCGTTCCATTGTACATCCCGATTTTGTTGAGCAGTATTTTTTATTGGATGACCGCGTGCAGGAAGCCGGTCAGAAAGATCGCTTGTTCCAAAATGACGGCCAAGGCAATTTTGTGGACGTGACTGACGCCGCAGGAATCGCCGGATATGATATGGGCCTCTCAGCAACCTGGTGGGATTACAACGGCGATGGTTGGATGGACCTGTACGTTGCCAATGACCTCAAGTCTCCGGACCACCTCTACAAAAATCAGCAAGATGGCACATTCAAGGACGTCATCGGAGAGACGGTCGGGCACACCCCATGGTTTTCGATGGGCGCGGATTCCGCTGACATCAATAACGATGGCATGCTGGATTTTCTTGTCGCAGATATGTCTAGCACGACGCATTACAAGCAGAAGACTACGATGGGTGAGATGGGGAATTCTGCGTGGTTCTTGACCACGGGAAAACCACGCCAGTTCATGCGCAATACGTTGCTGATCAATACCGGTGCAGACCGGTTGCAGGAAGCCGCCAATCTATCGGGGCTGGATTCTACAGATTGGACATGGTCGATCAAGTTTGGTGATTTGGATAGTGACGGATTAGTGGATCTCTTTATTACCAATGGAGTCGGCCGAAATATGAATGACTCCGATGCGGGCAATGCCTATAAGACCATGGTGGCGAAAGGGGATATGGAAGCCGCCGAGCAGCAACTCTTAACCATGGATCCGCTCAAAGAAAAAAATCTGGCCTTCAAAAACTCGGGAGATTTGGCGTTTGAGAATGTCGCGGAAGCTTGGGGCGTGGATCATTTAGGGGTCAGCCAAGGTGCCTCGCTCGTTGATTTGGATCGCGACGGCGATTTGGATTTGTTGGTTAACAACATGAATGAACCCATGGGAATCTACCGCAACGAAATTTCGTCGAGCCATAACTTATTGATTCAATTGCGAGGCACCGCCAGTAACCGGTTCGGCTTGGACGCCAAGGTGACCGTCGGCATGCAGGGTGGAGAGCTGGTTCGCTATCTAACATCCTCACGGGGATTCATGTCGGCAGACGACCCGGTACTGCATTTCGGTCTCGGGGATCACACTCAAGTTGAACATGTCACCGTAGACTGGCCGAGTGGCATCCGACAGCGGTTTGAAAACGTTGCCGCGAATCAATTGGTCACGATCACTGAAGGAACCGAGGGTCAGATATCACCGCGAACCGTTGCCAAAATCAGCCCCCTGTTTGCGGACGCCACTTCCAGCGGTTTGATCATCAAGCATTCGGAACTGGAGTACGATGATTTTCAGCACCAGCCGCTGTTGCCCAATAAGCTCAGCCAGTTGGGTCCCGGTCTGGCTTGGGGTGACGTCAACAATGATGGTCGCGAGGATTGCTATTTCGGAGGGGCACAAGGCAATTCCGGCAAACTACTGCTGCAAACCTCGACAGGGCAATTCGGCCCGCCACAAAAACTGGCCGACAGTCGCAGTTTCGAAGACATGGGCGCCGTCTTTCTGGATGTTGATAATGACGAGGATCTTGATCTCTATGTCGTGAGTGGCGGATATGAGCGCGATGCGGAGAGTGAATATTTAAGAGATCGACTTTACCTAAACGATGGCAACGGAGCATTTACAGCCGCCCCGCTGGATGCCACACCCGATCATCGCGTGCCGGGCAGCTCGGTTTCCGCGGCTGATTACGATCGGGATGGTGATCTCGATCTATTTGTGGGGACGCGATTTAAGTCTCGGCAATGGCCACTATCGGCCGACTCTTATTTGCTGCAAAACGATGGAGGCAAATTGGTGGATGTCTCCGAGGAAAAGGCGCTGCCCCTCAAAAACCTTGGGTTGGTAACGGGCTCTGTATGGTCCGATGTCGATCAAGATGGATGGATTGATTTACTGGTTACCTTGGAGTGGGGACCCGTCAAATTACTGAAAAATCAAAACGGGACGTTGGTAGACGCCACCGAAGCATCCGGCCTTGCCGCCCAGTCAGGATGGTGGAATTCGATTTCCAGCGGGGATATCGATAACGACGGCGATCTGGATTTCGCGGCCATGAATTTTGGGCTGAACACCAAATATCACGCCGACGACAAACATCCGGTGACCTTATTTGCCGGTGACTTTGATAAAAACGGAACCTTGGATTTGGTCGAGGCAGAGTATGAAGGAGATATTTGCTATCCCATTCGCGGCCGCAGTTGCAGTTCTCATGCGATGCCGTTTTTGAAAGAGAAATTTCCGACCTATCACGAATTTGCATTGGCAGACGTCGGTCAAATTTATTCAGAAGATTCTTTGGATGACTCGTTAAGGTACACAGCCAACCAGTTACAGTCGGTGCTGCTGGTTAATGATGGCAGCGGAAAATTTGAACTGCGTGCGTTGCCACGGATGGTTCAAATATCACCGGGATTTGGCACCGCGTTGCGAGACTTCAATGGCGACGGAAATTTGGATCTTTGCATCGCTCAAAATTTCATGAATCCACAGCCCGAAACGGGACAAATGGACGGTGGCTTGAGCACGCTATTGCTGGGTGACGGAACCGGCAATTTTCAGCCATTGTCGCCGCAGGCTTCCGGGATTTCAGTTCCCGGACAGGGAATGGCTTTGACCGTCTCCGATTTTAACGATGACGCGATTCCCGACTTGCTGATGAGTGTTAACGACGGCCCTTCGCGTGCTTGGATTAACCAGGCTCCGACCGACGGAAAACAGCCTATGGCTGTGACGCTCGATGCAGGGCCAGGAAACCATGACGGCGTCGGCAGCCGCTTAAAAGTGATCACTGTGCAGGGCACGCAAGTGCATGAAGTAACAGCAGGGTCCGGTTACTTGTCGCAATCATCGCCTCAGGTATTTATCCTCAATGATCCGGCCAACCCCATCGTCGGTCTGCAAGTCAGTTGGCCCGATGGAACGCAGCAGGATTATCCGATTGATCAGAATACAAAAACCCCTCTGCTGATTCAAAAACAAACCGCTGTCAATGCTCGGTAACCGAGAACCGGAGTGCCCAACTCTCAGGCCCCGGCAGTGGCGCGGGTTTAGATGCGTTTGGTCACCGGGAAAGTTTTGCCGATGATCGTTTCTACGCGGAGCGTTTCATGTTCCGAGAAGGCTTGTTCCATCGCCAAGTCTAGCGTTTGTTGGCCCGTTTGAGGTGGGGAAACCTCCGCATCAGTAACGGCGATATTGCCTGTTTTTCTCGCGGATCGGTGTTGCCCATCAAGGAAGCAATCGTCCGGCATGGAGGCGAGTTGGAACCAAGGTAAAGCGGCACTCATACTGCGATCGAGACGGTTGGACAGCAGGGGTTCTTGCGTGAATCGCCAATCGTTATTCCCCTGCGGTTTGGCGGTGTCAGGAGTAATGGAACGAGGCTGTTGTGGATGGTTGCTCGTGTCAGCGACGAGTGACCGGCCCATCGAATTGCCGTCCAAGGCGAAATAAGCGAGTTGTTCGCCACCGTGGGTTGTTTCCCTGTCCCAGGATTGATCTTCCTGAAACAGATAACCGAATTGATCGCTGCTTGAGCTAGTCAATCTCACATTGACCGGGTCGGAATCTTTGAAAGATTGAATACTGCCGAAGATTAACGGATGGCTTTCAAAAGGGACTTCAAACGACGTCGTTCCGGCGTTGGAATTATCGACCCGACCGACTTCGTAGTTTTTGCCATTGAGGTCGCCTGTACCTTCGAGAATCGCGACGTAATGGATGTTACCAAGCGGTTCTGGCGAGTTGGGGTCGGCACTTTCTTGCTCTTGGACGCGTACGGCAAAACCGCTCGCATTCGCTCCGGCAATACGTGGGGTCAAAGCCGTGTCATGGTTGGCCTCGATTTGAGCCACAATAACGGGAATGAAATCGAAGGGTGCATGGAATACCGATTTGGTAAAAGTTCGACCCACCGATTCTTGAATGCCCGCCTCAAGAATGGTTCCGTCATCCATAAGATGCTGCCCGGCTTCGACGACGAAATAACCGATTTCCTCGTAAGCATGGCCGCCTTTCAGGTAGTTCCACTCCATGACCTGCATCTCAAAACCGGTTCCCGTTACGTTTTGAATGCGTGTCGTAATCGGCTCGCCGTCGTGGATCGTGGGGAGCGACAATACGACCACGGGGTTCACAAATTCGCGGTTAAAATTGACGGTTTGCCAATCGTGATTCACATTCATCAAGGCACCGGTCTCAAACGGTACCGTCGGTGTATCGATGGTTAGCGAGTAATTCGGGTTAGTGTCTCCGGTATACCCAAAAACTTGTATGTAATAGATGTCGTTTTGTTGGACAGGAATTCTTAACGACTCATTATCCGTTGTGGAATCACTCCTGCCGATTTCCGACAGAGTACCGTCATAGACAAAGAAATCCAGATTTCCTTCGGCATGATCAAAAGTGATGTCGATTTCTGTAATGCCAACTGCTTTAGCTTGAAAGCGGAAAAAGTCTTGATCTTGCGGAACATGAATGGAAAGGTTGTCGATTTGGGCCGTGCCCAACTGGCCCAACCAACTGGCTTGGGGAAAAGCATCGTTTTGTTCCAACCCGTCCCCCGGGTTATTATCAATTCCGGAAAACATCAGGCTCCAAGCATTGAGGGTACCCGTGTCGGCACTGTGCCAATCCACAATTTCGAGCGTCCAGCTACCGAGCGCTGATTCTCCGTTGAACGCTGCCAACGGATTGGCTGAGACGCTGGTGTGCTGCACGTTAAAGTTGCCTGAAAATGGTGCAACACCATCGTCTAGATTGGCGGGGGCTTGATCGTCTAAAAACGTGTTCCTGAAATCGTCTTCACTGCCCAGCAGTCCGCCACCATCCCATTGGGAATGTATGACCGTGACTTGCGTGCCTTGCGGTGAGGTAAGCTGGAATTCCAAATCGCCTAGCCAGGTATGATCGAGATCATCGAAAATCAGGTTCAGGTCGGTCAGCGTGATATCGGCACCATCGATGGTGCTGATGGCGGCTGCACCAGGTTGGCTGGATCCCGTTCCGTCGGGGATGGTAACAGGCGTATCCGTGCTGGGCACCGTTACCGTCACAATATCACCAGGGCCGTCAAAATCGAGCTCGTACCCATTGGTTGCCCCGTCCACCCCGTCAATGTGCAGGTAGAACGTCTCACCCGCCAAGACATCAAAGGAAAGGATTTCCAGATCATCGCTGGTGGTACTACTGGCAATTAAATTTTCGTTGGAGTCATAAAGGAAGGTATCTAGGTTCCCAAGGTCGTGACTGAACGAAGCAGTGATTTCAAAACTGCCATCTTCGACGGCAGTGAACTGGTAAAAATCTTCATCCTGATCGGTGTGGATGGAAATCGCGGCTTCCTGTCGTTTGGCGACAACGCCCATGTTGGCCGCTGTACCAAAACGGTTGTTTGGTTCGTAGCGATCCCCTTGATCACCGGGTCCGCCGGTAATGTCGACAATAATCCGGGTCACGTTATTCGTTTCGTCGGATTCCAGAAGCTGACTTTCTGGATCTACGACGATTTCCAACCAGTACTCGCCATCGGGAATACC
>CAJQPP010000080.1 GCA_905480235.1 uncultured Pirellulaceae bacterium | reverse complement strand
TCGCGCTTCATGATGGCAGCGACAATGCTTTCTGCATCATCAGCGTTAATCTGGCCAGCATTCACCAGATTGCCAACCAGTTCACGAATCGCTCCTTCTTTCTCAGCGGAGGCCATCTCAGATTGGATGGCGTCCGTCGAGTCAAAATCGCAAAACTTCATACGTGTAATCCTCTCGTGTTTTGGATCGGGGTAAACGGCGACAGTTTTCAGACAACATTCCCATGCATCCTGAAATAGCGGACTTAGTGGTTTATTCGTCCGTTGTCGTTTCGTTATGCTGCGGTCGTCCGCCCCGATGATCTGTAAGTTTTTCTTTATGTTTCCTTAATTGTCGTTCCACTTTTTGAACGACGCTATCCAACGCAGCAATCACGTTGCTGCCTGTATCCGAGGCGAAGAAATCATTGGTCTCTTCGGCTGTTACTTTTAATTCGACCTTGGGTTGGTCGCTGTCGGCAAAATCGACCAGCACAACAGCGCCTGTCATGCGATCAAAAAAACGGGGTAATTTTTCAACTTTAGTGCGAATGGTGTTTTGAACGGAGTCGCTCAACTGGCCATGCTTGGCCGAAATCGAAATTCTCAAAGTACTTTTCCCGTTTGAATGTTCAAATGGCTTTAGCGAATCCTACACAATCCTTCTCTGGCAAATCGTCCTAGCACTAGCAAAGGATCGTCTGCACCCCCGTAAGATCTGACCTCATTCTACAGTTACACCAAAAATCCAACAAATCCTTTTATGCAGAGTCTCTCGGAAAAGACCCGGTCTTTTTTGTCTTTCGAGCCACTCTTTTGCCGAAAATTGGAAATAAAACCGTTCAGTGGGAAGGATATCGCGTGGATCGTTGGACCAAAGATGGGAGTTAGGAGAGAATTCCCCCCGGCTGCCCAGCTTTATTGACAGTTAAGTTGTCCCAATCAAATCTTTGGCATCTGAAGTGAGGTAGGCCTCGAAAAAAGCACGGCGGCGGATGGGGTGGTTTGCTTAAAATCCGCACGGTCCGTGGGCTGGCTGTCTCCGATTCGCCACCCAGCCATGGACAGAGCGTTTCGCAAAGCTATCCGACCGAGGGTTTCAAATAGATTTGCATTATCGGACGGCGGCGGGTTCCCTGAGCAAATAGCCGAATTTCGCCAGAGGTTACCGAGTACGTTTGACTCGCACTTTCACCAACAGAATATGGTCAAATCGGAGCGGTTCCAAATGACGGAAATTCAGCTGCTTGAAATATTGGAACGCCCCAGCAATCCCTTCCTAGACCATTCGTTTTCTGCCGTCGAGTCGACCGAGCAATTTATGTTTAGTAGGGGATTTCGATTGGGCAAGCTTGTGCCGTCTTTTCGGGACGCCGTCATTGATGCCTCGGAAGCGAATTGAGGCTCCGGCGGGTCATGCAGCAAGCTGTAAACCAAAGATCGTCTCAAAAAAATCTGCCGTGGTCGCGAGAGAAGAGGCGGATTTATTCGCCTCCGCTGGCCGCTTCATCACTTGGCGTTGGGTCTTTTTCTACCGGCTCTGCGGGTACCAAGATTCGAGGAGTCGGTAGGGTGGGTTTCGTGCG
The DNA here is from genome assembly GCA_905480235.1 of uncultured Pirellulaceae bacterium. Taxonomy (GTDB): domain Bacteria; phylum Planctomycetota; class Planctomycetia; order Pirellulales; family Pirellulaceae; genus CAJQPP01. The sequence continues at coordinate 28,707 of CAJQPP010000080.1, read as the reverse complement.
ATAAAGCAGCTCTTTCTTGTTTAAGAGCTTTTTCCACTGGCGTTCGATCGAGCGTCTTCGCGATGTACGGTCGGCGTTAGCGGAGTACCCGTAAGCACGACCATCGGTTATCTGCCGGAGGTTTTCAATGGCCAATACCCGTGTGGAAAGGGAGTCGCTGTCAAGGTATTCCACCAATTTTGCATCCGCGCCATCGGCCAGTTGCTGATCGGAAAATCCGACGATCAATTCGTAAATCGCTTGCCCTTCGGCTTGCTCGTTATCTTGCAGGTCAGCCTGTAAGGCGTCTGCGTAACCCGGATGGTTGGCGATAGCAGCTCGTACCGCCTCGATCGCGGAACGCCAGTTGTTACGGTTCTTTTCGTCATTTAGGAAATCGAGAAAGAAGGAGAAATTGCCACTGGCGGCAAGCCATGCAATCGCGGCAAAACGTCTTTCCTGTTTGGAGTCGCTTTTAAGCTGGACTAGAAAATCGTACAGCGATTGGTCGGACGGCAAGTCGGAGCGGACAGCCGAGAAGTTTTTTCTTACGGTCTCGTTTAACCGCGCCGTGTAATCACGGATTTTAGGAAGGGGTAATTCGAGCGACCCCGTTAATGGGTCTTGGTTGAACGTCGTGTCTGTGGAGACCACACGAATCATCGCTGTCGATTCCGGTAGACGCCAGATTTCTGCTTCCTGGGCAACGATTAGGCGATCGGATTGAGCATAAAATAAATCGATTTGAGTGGCTGCTACCTTACGTGAATCTACACCCAGAGGTTGATACTGAGTGAACTCGACCGTCGATACGGCCTCGGCAAGGGGGAGAGTCATGCGGTACCGTCGATCGCTGCGTTCCCAAAGTAAATCGATGTCGGCAACATTGGCTTCGACGGTAAAGATCCCATGGGAAACGTTGATGACTTCTGCGTCCGATGCAACATCTTTGAAGGCGATCGTGAATCTGGCTGGGCCTTCGATCGTGACCAGCATGTTGCCGCCCAAATCCAATTGGGCATCCGTGCCTGCCAAAACCATCAACTCTGTATTTTCCAATACGGCAGCATCCAAGGCTACTCGAACCCAATTCGTTTGATCTTTCGCACGTTTCAGAATGATAGAGTTTTTGTTTGTGACGGTGGCAATCGGTTGTGGCTCTCGCACCGGTGGAGCATCGGGTTCTAGCTTGAATGCGATGTTCGGGCGAGTCGCCCATGCCGTTTCGGAGGGGTCGATTTTTTCCGGGTTAGTTTTTTCTGATCGGGCTTGCAGAGGCGGCAATGGCAGCGAACCGAGCGTGTCTTTGTCTGGCGCGTTGCCGGAGGGTCGATTCGGTAAATCCTGGTCTTTTGTTTTCGCACCCTCAGGATTGTTGTCGGCGGTGGCTTCTTTTTCGACTTTTGTCCCCGGAGTCGCATCAGTCTTTGAGGAGCCCGCCGCTGCTTGGGCAGAGTTGTCTTTATCGCTTTTACCCGATTGCCGTCCCAGTTCGAAAGCAAAGGCGAGGAATGCCACTAAAAAGAGGCCGATAATAATTGCTACCATCTGCGAGCGGCGGTGGGCTTTTCGGGACATTGCATCGATCGATACCGTTGTCTCAAAATCCTTGCCTGTGGATTGTGAGAGAAAAGTATCCGCAGCATCAGGTTCTGCCTCGGCATCAACAAACGGCAGGTCTTCCATTTGCCTTTCTCGATCATGCCGATTTGTCGTTTGACCTGCCGACCCGTCAGTGCCCGACGCCGTGAGCCTGATGTCGTAAATCGCTTGCCTCAACTCAAGCGGAATCGCAACGCCCGGAGAAATCCGGAGCTGTTCGCGGATGGCATGACAACTGGCGATTTCGGCCAGCAGTTCATCGTGGGAGAGCACGCTGCGCTCTAAATCGATTGTGGCTTCCTCCCCCAAGGAGGAATCTAAGTAGGCAACAATCTGATCGATGGGGTAATTCGAGTCGTCGAGTTCGGGGCTACCAAGATTTGTTTGGCTCTTCACCCGCTTGATGGTCTCAATCCATTGGCTTGCTTTTTCGCTTTTCGCTACTAGCGATTTCAAACTTTTACGCTCAACGGGCCGCAGTTGCGACTGATCGAGAAATCGTAATAGGTTTCTCAGGGTCAGTCGCATTGAGGCTCTCCAGCAAGTATGGCTGTCGCCAAACGACTGTTAGTCGTCGGCGGCGAATATAAACGGCACTTTCTGTGCCTGGATCGCATTATTAAACTGCTGGACCTCTTCGTCAAAGACCACTTGCAGTTCGGCCAGCTGTTTATCAATTTCTGCCACGACTAAATCGTGTACTTCGACCGCCTGGCGTGTCGGCGGACCGTCAGCCGATGAGACGACACTCACCAATCCACTAAGTCGGTTGTTTAAGCGGATGGGGAAGTTCAGGGGGTCTTGGCCGCTGCGGGATTTGGTCTGATAGAGCGTCTCTTCAATTTTTGTCATACGTTGGACAATTTCGTCTGCCTGTTTGATTAAGTCGGCGTATTGCTCGTCATCTTTCAGGCGTGATTTCAGGGTTTTGATTTGCTCGCGAACATCCCGAATTTTTTTAATTGCCAAGTGAGTTTTGGTCAGCTTATCGCGAATACCGATCAGGAAATCAAATTGTTTCTGATATTCTTCGCCGGTAACTTCCAACCGCGGATCCTTAAGAATCTCGAAATCGACTTTTTGCGTAGCATCAGCGGTTACGATCTCGGCAGTGTAAGCACCGGGCATCGCGGAGGGTCCTTGGGTTCCGCCGGCCCACAGCACCATGCCATCAAAGGTTTCCGCCCCGGCATAACGCGTGTTCCAACGCACGGTATTCATGCCAGATTTCAGATTAAGCTTTTCCTCATCTTTGTTTTTGTCAGGTTTCGTAGCGTAACGTTTAACCAGCGTGCCTTTGGTGTCCTTGATTTCCAAGGATGCTTCGGTTCCTTCAGGAACATCACGCAACCAGAATTGAATGGGTACGCCTGCCGGTGGGTTGGCACCCGCCGTCGCACTGGCGCGTCCGCGTCCGCCTGAAAGCCCTCGATATACGGGCCGGGAGGCGAATAGATGAAGATCTTCTTTGACGTGTTTGTCATTCCACTGATGCAGCAGAGTGAGATCATCAAGAACCCAGAATGAACGTCCCTGCGTTGCCACAATCAAATCGTTGTCTTTGAGTGCCAGATCAGTTACCGGAACGATGGGTAAATTTAATTGAAATGGTTCCCAGCTTTCGCCGTCATTCAGCGAAACGTAAACACCGCGTTCGGTACCGGCGTAAAGCAGTCCCTCTCGTTGCGGATCGGCGCGAATCACACGTGTGAAGTGAGCGGGGTCGATGCCTTTCGTTATGGATGTCCACGTCTTGCCGTAATCCATCGTTTTCAAAAGGTAGGGTTTGTAATCATCCGCTTTGTAACGCGTGCCGGCGACATAGAGTCCGCCCTTTTTCGTGGGGTGGATTTCTATACTATTGATTTGAGTCCATTCCGGAAGTTGCGGCGGTGTGACGTTTTCCCAGTTCGCTCCGCTGTCTTTGGAAACGTGAATTAAACCGTCATCGCTACCGCACCAAAGTAGTCCCGGTTCAAGTTGACTCTCTGCCGCAGCAAAAATAGTGCAATAGACTTCCACACCAGTGTTATCTTTGGTGATGGGCCCCCCGGAAGGGCCCTGCTTGGATTTTTCGTTGCGCGTCAAATCAGAGCTGATCGCTTCCCAACTCTGGCCTTCGTCCGTTGACTTAAACAAAACATTAGCTGCGGCGTACAGGGTGTTGGGGTCGTGAGGTGAAAAGAAAATGGGGAAATTCCATTGGAAACGATATTTGACTTCGCTGATCGGGCGTCCAATGGGGTTGTCAGGCCAAATATTGACGTTGCGATTCTCGCCGGTGCGATGATTGCGCCGTGCGAGGTACCCTCCGTAAGAACCTCCATAAACGATTTCCGGATCTTCAGGGTGAATGGCAATATGCCCGCTTTCTCCACCGGCGGTCGGTTCCCAGTCTCTCTCACCGATCGAGCCACGCTGACCGCGGCTGGAAATGCGGACCGTCGAGTTGTCCTGTTGAGCGCCGTAGATTCGATACGGAAAATGATTGTCGGTTGTGACCCGATAAAACTGCGCGGTCGGTTGGTTTAGGTAGGTCGAAAAATTAACACCGTTGTTGTAGGTGACTTGGGCACCCCCATCGTCGGCCACGATGAATCGTTCAGGATTATCCGGGTCAATCCACAAATCGTGGTGGTCACCGTGGGGCGTCCGGATTGAAGTGAAGTTTTTTCCGCCGTCATTGGATCGATGGAATTGCACATTCAATACATACACACGGTCTCGGTTTTGCGAATCTGCGTAAACCCGAGTGTAATACCAGGCACGCTGTCTTAATTTGCGTTCGTCATTGATCTTGGTCCAGGTTTCACCGGCATCATCACTTCGAAAAAGACCGCCATCACTGGCTTCCACCATGGCCCAAAGCCGATCGGAATCGACGGGTGAGACGGTAACTCCAATGATTCCCAAGATGGATTTTTGCGGCAGCCCTTTGTTGCGTGAAATATCTGTCCAGTTATCGCCACCGTCGATGCTCTTCCACAGTCCACTGCCTTCGCCACCACTTTCTAAACTGTAGGGGGTCCGTTTCACGCGCCACGTGGAAGCGTATAACACCCGAGGATTATTCGGGTCGATGACCAGGTCAACTGCCCCGGCCTCCTCGTTGGTGAACAATACGCGTTTCCAATTTTCGCCACCGTCGGTTGAGCGAAAGACCCCACGTTGTTGGTTGGGGCCAGAAGCGTGTCCCAAGGCAGCTACGAAAACCGTGTTGGGGTCCTTGGGGTGAACGCGAATGCGCGGCACTTGTCGCGAGTCTTCCAGACCGATGTGATTCCATGTCTTCCCGCCATCGATCGATTTCCAAATGCCGTCACCGTGCGAGAAGTTTCCCCGCAGTGTCTTTTCGCCACCGCCAACGTAGATCGTGTTGGGGTCGGATGGCGCGATGGCGATGGAACCAACCGAGCCACCGAAAAATCCATCCGAAATATTATTCCACGTGGATCCCCCGTCGTCCGTGCGCCAGACTCCTCCGCCGGTACCGCCGAAGAAAAACGTCATGGGTTTGCCGGGAACCCCGGTTACTGCACAGGAGCGGCCGCCCCGAAATGGACCAATTGAACGGTATTGCATGGTCTCGAAGAGCGCCTCACGAGGCGATTCGTTTTCCGTTTGTGCCTGCAGATCGCTGAAATACGATCCGTAAATCAATAGTGCCAAGATACAGGTGCCAAGACGCATAGTGTTAACCTTGTGGAATGAATGCTTTTTCACTGTTTCAATTTTAATTGCCGAGCAAGCGTTGCGTTACCCGGTTACCACAGATCTGACCCCACAACGTGAAGCAATTCACGATTTTTTTGGCTGCCAGCCCCCGCTTTCGCCTGTGTCATGGGTTCCCCGGAGGTCAGTAACTGAATTCGTTCATCAGGACAGAGGCCAGCGAATGAGTTCCATCGAGCCAGTGATCCCCCTGCAAAGCGTACGGACGGTACTTCCGCGACAGTGTTTAGACCTCTGAAATGCGTCCAATCACGTCCGCAATCTGTCGCGCGGCGGTGCCGTCGCCGTAGGGATTTCGCACATCTGCCATTGCTGATCGAGCGTCGGCATCGGTCAAAAGATGTTTTAATTCTGCGGCAATCGTTTCGCGATCGGTGCCAACCAGTTTCGCGTTACCCGCTGCGACACCTTCTGGTCTTTCAGTCGTTTCCCGCATCACGAGCACCGGTATGCCAAGTGAGGGAGCCTCTTCCTGAACGCCTCCCGAGTCGGTCAGAATCACGGTGGCGCGATCCATTAACCATACGAACGGTTCATAGGTGAGGGGTTCGATCAAATGGATGCGATCATGCCCGGCGAGTATGCGATTAACCGGTTCCCTGACATTGGGATTCAGGTGCATGGGGTAAACAAATTGTACGTCAGACAGATCATCTGCGACTTGCCGAATCGCCATGCAGATATTCTCAAAACCAGCGCCGAAGCTTTCACGGCGGTGCCCGGTAACTAAAACGAATGGCATTTTCTGTAAGTCTTTAATTTCGGGCGGTAGCTCAGGCGGTCTTTCGTTGACGCGTTGGCGGACCCACAACAAGGCGTCAATCACCGTGTTGCCTGTCAGGTGAACCTGTGACGGCGCGACATCTTCTTTCAATAAGATATCCCGGGCATGCGTGGTCGGAGCAAAATGATGATCTGCCAACTGCCCGATCAGGCGACGGTTCATTTCCTCAGGAAAGGGCGCAAATTTATTGCCGGTTCGCAAACCCGCTTCTACATGCCCGATAGCGGTGTGCTGGTAATGGGAAGCCAGTGCTCCACAGAAAGCCGTCGTCGTATCCCCTTGGACCAGGGTGATGGCAGGTTGCGTCTTTTTAATTACATCATCAAGCCCGCAGGTGGCACGCGCTGTAATTTGTGCCAGGGTTTGTCCCGGCGACATGATGTTGAGGTCATGATCGGGTTGAACACCAAACACAGATAGGACTTGATCCAGCATCTCACGGTGCTGAGCCGTGACACAGACGATTGACTCGAATTCATCGGCCCGACTCTGTAGTTCCAGGATGACCGGGCATAATTTAATAGCTTCCGGCCGAGTTCCCATGACGGTGAGGACTTTTGTGGGCATTGACTTGCGAGTAACTGGCGAATGGGGAGAATGGCGAAACAGCTCCCATTCTAACCAACTCGCAATCTGTCGATTCCTGTTGCTGCGAGAAATTGACAAAATCCCCGTCAGGTTTCCGTTGCAAACGTCAATGGAGGCACAGTCGGTTAAGGCTCTGCGTTGGGCGGGATCGCTTGCTTGCCGCGGATTCAACCACCCACATCTTATGATTTACCAACTGAATTCGATCGACCACCCATTGCTGGCTCCGTATCAGAGCATCAACCGAAAAAAATGGAGCCGTTATGCGGATCTGTTTATTGGCGAAGGGCGGTTTGTGGTAGAGCGTATGTTGGAAAGTGACTACGAAGTTGTCTCAGTCGTTTTGGGAGATCAGGCGGCAGACCATTTTCGTGATCGCATTCCCGAATCGGTAGATGTGATTCACTTGGAACGATCGCTGGTTTCCCAGCTCGTCGGTTTTGACTTTCACTCTGGAGTCATTGCCTGCGCCCGACGTCGTCGCCTGCGTAGCTTGCAGGAGCATGCTCACATTATTGATAAAGACCCGAGTACTTTAGTTATATGTCCCTTTACGGTATTGCCAGATAACCTGGGCTCCATCATCCGCTTGTGTTCCGGGTTTGGTGCGGAGGCGATTGTGGTTGGGCATCGCTCGGCAAATCCATTTAGTCGTCGCGCGATTCGTGTGTCGATGGGGAATGTTTTTCATTTACCCATTTTTGAACCCTATTCGATTACAGCTGCCTTGCAAACGTTACGAGATGAGTTTGGTTATTGCATTGTCGCGGCCACAGGTGCCCCAGATGCTATGACGTTACCCATGCCCCGCCCTGCTCGCCGTGTGGCGATCGTGCTGGGTAATGAAGCGGAGGGGATCTCGACCGAGTGGTTGGGGAAATGTGACATGCAGGTCTCAATTCCCATGGCAGGCACCACGGATTCCCTGAATGTTGCGAACGCCACCGCTGTACTGCTTTATCAATTTTTGCGGGTGGAGGGCAGCTTTCCGGCAGAATGATTCAGAACAACTCGCCTTGTGTGGCGGTCGGAGTAAGGCAGTCGGGATGGTTGTATCCGACTTTATTGACGTTCCGCGAGACGGCTCGGGTGGCCATCTCTTGGGCCGCAAAGGGTTGAAGGAGATTTTGCAAAGCGTCGGCATCTTTGAAATCGGGATCCAGCCACTGGTCGAAATGATCCGCGCGGAGGATGACCGGCATGCGATCGTGGATAGGAGCGACCAACGGGTTGGCGGCAGTCGTCAGGATGGTGCAAGTCTCCAGTGGCTTGGATTCGAGTTTGGAATTGCATTCCCAGAGCCCGGCCAGACAAAAAGGTCGCTCGTCCTGCAGGCAAATATAGATCGGTTGCTTGCCGTGGGGAGTTGCCAGCCACTCGTAAAAACCGTCCGCGAGAATTAAGCAACGTCGTTTTTTGAATGCTGCCCGAAAAGCAGGTTTTTCCTGCACCGTCTCGCTCCTCGCATTGATCATGCGGGACCCCATTTTGATGTCACTAGCCCAAGCCGGTAATAGGCCCCAACGCAACCAGCTGAATTCTCTTGAGGGTTGTTGGGTTCGCTGGCGAACCGCGGCGACCTTTTGCGTGGGGGCTATATTGAAATTAGCTGGTATTTCCGGGATTGCGATATCCTCGAAAAGATTCGCGATAGATGCCGTCGGAGTTCTTAAGGTAAATCGACCACACATGATTTGGTTTTCGCCCTATTGGGAAATTAATCAGCGGGATTCCGCGGTTTGGATCTGAACTTGATGGCCTGCAGCACGGAAAACACGCATTGAATTTTCCAGATGCTGATCTTGTACTAAAAGGTAATCGGTTTCAAAACTACAGACCGCCATCAACGGAATATCGGCTTTCGCGAGCAGGCTGGAAAACTCAGCCATGATCCCAACGGTATCAAAGTCCATTACGGCGTCGATTTGAAAACAACGCCAAGATGTTTGGCTGAGAATATCGGCTGCTTTACCCAAGGTGGCGGATTCCAAACAGATGAGCGTACGTCCATGAGGGTCCACAATCGATGCGTAAAGCGGTGCCTGGGGTTGCCAAGTGGAGGGGTCAAATCCTTTTCGCAATTTGCAAATGGCAATCGCTTCAGCAAATAAGTTTAGATTCATGCGACCATTGTAGGGGTAATGCGGCGGTTGGTGGGTCACGCTCGCATCCTCTCGGTTCAACACGTCGTTGGCAAACGCGTTCCCCGCAAAAGCGTTCCGCTTGCGGCAGCGAAGCGCCGGAATCCATCCGGCGTAGCCTAACGCTAATTTAGCAGGATCGAGCCCGGACCATATTCTTCATCGTCGCCGCTCTCCCATTCTCGCCTTACTTCGCGTAATCCATAAGCACACAATTCGAAAGACTCGCTCAACCGTTCCAAAGTGGTGCAAGCCGGTTCGTCTTTCTTATCAGAGATAATGGTGCTGGCAATCAAATAGGATTGCTTGCCAAAGGAGCAGTAAGACTCGAAGGGATGTTCGCTGTCACTAGCTCGTTGACGGAGGGCTTCGGGGAAAACACCTGCCCAGAAAAGTGTGAAATCACCGATGTGGCGGTGAAGATCGCGTTTGGCAGAACCCAATCGCGCGGTGGCTTCGGCGGTCATTTCTGTGACGCTCATCAGCGGTCGCCCTGTGAGACCGCGAAATTTGTGTACCGAGTCCAAGCGGATGAAACGGATCAGAAGATCGGACACGTAATCGATCAAGTCTGGATCAACGACACCGAGTTGGGTTTGGAAAGTGTTTTCTGCTAATCCCGCAAAGTAACGGTGGATTGCGGATTCGGAATGGTTAGCGGTCATGGTTATGAAACCTCCACTCTATTTTACGACCTAATCCCACCTTAGTCAGCAGTCGCCGTGTGGGTCAATACTTTTCTTGACGCCGGCAGTACCCTGTTTGTTAACGATTGCCGGAGAAAACGGCCGCTGCAGGGAGCCAGGAAATTCCATTTCAGGAACAGATATTCGTGTGAAAACTGGAAACTTAAGTAACGACAATGGTTGCGGGGATGAACTTGCCACGGGTAGGCTCGTCGTGTCGAAGTCCGTTTAAGCGTTACGATCCGAACCGTGTGAGTCGGAATGACGATATGATTTTTCGAGTTGGTTATGCCTGAACTACCTGAAGTGGAAACGATGCGCAAGGGAATTGCCGGGGCCTTGGGCAGCCGTGTCGTAAAGGTGCGACCGCTGCCTTGCCGCAAAAAACCCCTCGCCATGAACGCGTCCTGGCGACGGATTTCCAAACAGTTGCAGCAGCGAAGGATTACGGCGGTGGGCCGCCATGGAAAAAGGATCATTCTGTCGTTTGACCAGGAATGGTCGTTGATCATTGAACCCCGCATGACAGGTTTGATGTTGGTGGATGAACCACCCACGCAAGAGCATTTGCGATTTGAGTTGGAGCTGGAAGGGACGGATTGCGACCGCATCGCCTATTGGGATCGCCGCGGCTTGGGGCAGATTTTCCTGTTGGATCAAAAAGGTCTGGCCGCGTACCTTTCCCCTGACCGCATTGGCCCCGATGCCCTCGACATTACCAGCGACCAACTGGCAAACAATCTGCGGCGACGAAAGATTGCCGTGAAAGTCGGCTTGTTGGATCAGAAGGCCGTCGCCGGCGTGGGCAATATTTATGCTTCAGAAATTCTACACCTAGCCGGAATTGATCCTCGGAAAAGATGCCAGAGGATTTCACGCAAACATTGGTGTGTGATTCATGAGAAAATGTTGCTGGTGCTGGAGACCGCGATTCGTCATGAGGGATCGACGTTATCAGATGGGACCTACCGCAACGCGCTGAACGATCCCGGTAGTTACCAGAATCAACATCGGGTCTACGATCGCGAAGGCTTGGGCTGTCCTACCTGCCAATCAGCGGACGTCAAAAGAATCGTGCAATCCCAACGTTCGACATTTTATTGCGGGCACTGCCAGAAACGTTAGCGGTCTGGATGTCGGGCAGTGTTTCATCTGCCCACACCGGTGGTCGACCAAACTTAAATCAGTGGTTGACTTTGCGTCTGGGCAACGGGGATTTCCGCCGTCGTGGGCAAGGCCGTGATGGGGCGAGCTGAACGTAAGCGAATGGTGAAAGCTGTACCTCGACCGGGTGTGCTTTCGACGCGAATTTTGCCGCCGTGTTGTTGGATGATTCTGTGGCAAGCATGCAGTCCCAAACCGGTGCCTCCCTTGCCTGACTCATCGGGGCCGCTTTTGGTACTGAAGTAGGGCTGAAAGATTTTCTGCAGTTGCTCCGGATCCATGCCGACACCGAAATCGCGGACGACTAAATCGACCATGTTATCTTGCGGATGGTTAACGGTGCGGATGAGCATCCGACCACCCTCGGGCATTGCTTGGCGAGCGTTAATCAGCAAGTTCAATAAAACCTGTTGGATTTGATTTCCGATACCACTAACGGCGGGAATCTCTTGCAAGTCATATTCAACCGAGATGCGATACTTTTGCATTTCGCGTTCTAGCAAAACCATCGTTTCGCTGATCAGTTCCGGAAGATTCACGGCCCCCATGTCATCGCTGCGGTTCCGAGCCATGGCCAAAACGGAATTCGTGATCTTGGCCGCTCGTTCACCCGCGGCGAGTATCTTCGTGAGCGCCTTGTCCCGAGTGGGCTCGTCTTTGTAACGAATCCCCATCTTGGCATAATTGAGAATAGTCATCAGCACGTTGTTGAACTCATGCGTCGTAGTCCCGACAAGTTCTCCAATGGCGGACTGTTTTTGAGCTTGAAGTAGTCGCTCTTCAAGCTGGCTGATTTGTTGCTGAAGTTGCTCGTTAGTCAATTGCGTCATGTTTTTGCCAGCCTTATCTGCCCGGTTCAGAACGTACGGTTTCGCCCATGCGAAGAGGTACGGCGGATGTTGTTCCTGATTTGTCGTGCGCGTTAACACTGCAAATACGCCAGAAAGTGCAAGCAGTTTGGCGTTGAAAAGTGGTTTTAGCCGCATTTTCCCGCACGTTCTTTTTCTATCGACGAATCGAACTTGGTTTCTAAAACGCTTCTTCGGTATATTGAGGAGTCCGTTAAATGCCTTGCGAGGATCGTAGGCGTTGATCGGCACGACCAAAAAAGACTGCCCGCTTTACCTACGTTGCGAGTCTGCCCGATCCGTGAATTCGGGGGGGATTTACCGCGTTGGCGGCGAGCTACATGCCTTAGTTATTCAAGGAGGAATATATGAATTCGGTCGCACTTCTAGAAAGTAAATTGGAACAGGTTCGAGATTTGGGGTACGAGGTCCATTTTGATTGGTTCGGTGGGACCGGCGGAGGTGCCTGCCAAATGGGGAATCGTCGGTGCTTATTTCTTGACCTCGCCATGGGTGCGGATGAGCATTTGCAACTGGTCAATGAACTACTTTGTGAATTAAGGGTTCATCGGAAAGCTGCCTGATCTGAGAGGGCGTGATTTATCACCGCCGTAGGGCCCACGCTTTGCCATGCGAAAAAGTGAATAAGCAATCGTTGACGAGGTTCTGGAAAGCTAGACGAACCCGAATTCAGGCTTCGCCGGTTTTCCCCAGATCCTCTTCTGATTCGTAATACCAGCATCTCAAAAACTGATGCCACTGGCTGGGGGAATCCCCACTGGTTCGAATCGCCGCATCTCCGGTGCCCTCTTCCCATCGACTGTGGATGTTGGGCAGGACCACGGTCTCAATCTTTAGCAATTTTACACCCGCTTCTTTCAGCCATGCATTGGCTGCCAGCACTGCCTGATCAAAGTCTTCGTACTCTCCTGGGCGGAGAAATCCGGATGCGGAAATTTCTTTCGGAACAAAGTCTTTGTAGTTCAACATGAATGAATGGCGGACTAAACAGGAGGCGACTGGTAGAGTTTGGCATTCTGCAGGTAGCATTCTACGGACCGGGGCGTGCGGTAACGAATACTCTGTCCCTTGGCAACGCGCTGTCGCAGTTGAGTGCTGCTGATTTCGATAGCAGGAAATTCAAAGGCGTATCGTTGAATTTCGACAAGGCGTTCAGGGGTTATAAAGGGGGCCAGTTGATTCAAGTCTGCGTTGGATCCTTGTCGGGACGCGACCAGGGGAATGGCTAATTCGCAGATGCGTTGGACATTTTTCCACTTCCCAAAAGATTCCAGCGAATCCGCCCCCACCAGCAGGAATAGTTCATGATCGGGTTGTTCCTCGTGCAGTGACTCGAGGGTGTCCACTGTGTAGCTGACGCCCTCTCGATCAATTTCTTTTCGAGAGAGCTCAAATTTCTCATTTCCACCTAACGCCAGCTGCAGCATTTCTAACCGTTGGCGGTCTGTGGCCGTCGGGCCGTCAGGTTTGAGCGGCGAAATATCAGCTGGCACAAACAGAATTTGATCCAGCTGGGCGGCTTCCAGCGCTAGATCAGCCATTAACAAGTGTCCGAAATGGATGGGGTCAAAGGACCCACCAAAGATTCCAAGTTTCATAAAATGATTCTTTGCAGCGGTGTACAGCGTCTTCGCGAAACGGCAAACTAACACAAAAGCTACGTTCGTTCCACGTGACCAAACGTGTCAGATCGACCGAACAAACTGACCGCCATGGTTTTCTCCAACAGCATGTCGCAACAACAGGCCCTCTTTAATACCGAACCTGCTCCTTGGTCGCTGGACGATCAGGCGGATTGGTTGGCTGCGCGGGTGGTTTTTGCTCAGCGACCCTACGGCCCCTACGATTATTCGGTACCGGACGAGTTGCGTTCCAAGCTCAAGCCCGGGCAACGTGTTAAAGTGCCTTTGGGCCGCGGCAATCGTAGCCTCCAAGGGTATTGCGTTGAATTGATTTCGCCTCGAGACGAACTGGCTAGCACCGTTAACGCTTCGCGGTTGAAACCCATCCTCAGTCTGGTGGATGAGCAACCTTTAATGACGCAAGCCTTATTGGACTTGGGTAAGTGGATCGGCTACCGCTGGCACTGTCCTTTGGGCGTGACGATCGAAACCATTGTACCAGTTGCCGCGCGCGAGCATTCCAACACCCGACAAGCCATCTATTTGGAGAGCGATCCGGATGTCATTTTGCGAATCGACGAACTGAAATTATCACCCAAACAGCGCAAGGCGCTGGAGATTCTGTTTGCCAGTCGCGATTCTTTGACGCCCGCGGAATTGGCTCGCGCGGCGGGATGTACCAGTGCACCCATCACGGCACTGCGGAAAAAAAAGCTGGTCCGACAATCCACGGTTCGTATCGAACAGCGAACTCATGAATTGGAGGAGGCCGTTCGGAAACCGAATTTGGAACTGAATCAGGACCAGCAAAACGCACTGCAAATAATAGAAAGTGCATTGGATCAAAACAGGCACGAGTCGATTTTGCTGCATGGCATCACCGGCAGCGGCAAAACGGAAGTTTATATTCAGGCGATTCAAAAGGTCATCCAGTTTGGTCGGCAAGCGATTGTGCTGGTGCCTGAAATCAGTTTGACGCCGCAAACCAAACGTCGCTTCAATGAACGCTTTGATCATGTGGCTGTGCTGCATAGTAATTTAACGGCCGCGCAGCGAGGTTGGCATTGGCGACAAATTGCGGCGGGAAAAGTGCAGGTTGTCATTGGGGCTCGCAGTGCGATTTTTGCACCGGTACCTCATTTGGGTTTAATTGTGTTGGATGAGGAGCACGACGGCTCGTTCAAACAGGATACGGCCCCCCGATACCATGCGCGGGACGTTGCACGATTCCGCAGTCAACGAGAAAACGTCCCATTGATTTTAGGGTCAGCGACTCCCTCACTGGAAAGCTGGTACCGCGGTTTATCCCAGCAATCACGCATCGTAAGTCTGCCCAAACGGGTCCTCGATTTGCCACTACCGGATGTGACGACCGTCGATTTAAGAGGCGAGTTTGCCGGCGGCAAGAGTCGCGGTGCGATCAGTCGTCCGTTACATGCCGCCATGCTCGATGCATTACAAGCCGGCGGCCAAGTCATCTTGCTCTTGAATCGAAGAGGTTACGCAACCAATATTCAGTGCCCCGAATGTGGGCACGTGCTTTATTGTCCCGATTGCGCAATTGCCATGACACATCATCGGGATCGCAAATTGGTCATGTGTCATTACTGCGACCTTCAGCAACCGGAACCGACGCGTTGCCCGGAATGCCAATTTCAGGGGATACGATTTTGGGGCGTCGGAACTCAACGCCTGGAACAGGAGGTCACGGCTCGCTTTCCAGGTTATTCGTGTATTCGCATGGATACCGATTCGATGCGACGGCCCGGAAGTCACGAAGCTGCGTTGGATTTATTTCGATCGGGCGAGCGAAATATCCTCTTGGGTACTCAGATGATTGCCAAGGGTTTGGATTTTCCGAATGTCACGATGGTGGGTGTCATCAATGCCGACACCGCTTTGCATCTGCATGATTTTCGCGCCGGCGAGCGCACTTTCACATTGATCACACAGGTCGCGGGTCGCACCGGTCGTGGACCTCGAGGTGGGCGGGTTATGGTGCAAACGTTTAACCCGGATCATCCTGCCATCGTCGCCGCCTCCAGTCACGATTACGAATCATTCGCCAATGCAGAATTAGACCATCGCAAAGATTTCTTCTATCCTCCCTTTGGTTGCCTGGCTCGTTATGTCGTACGCGGTCCTGTGGAATCACTGGCTCGGGAGATGGCAGATAATTTGGCAAGTCTGGCGGAGAACTGGCAGGGCTGTACCGAACATTGCCGTGTCGTAGGGCCTGCAGAAGCTCCGATTACGAAGCTTCGCGGGAAATTTCGTTTCCACTTTTTGATGCACTGCAATGACGAATCCGTCCTGCATGATTGGGTAGCGCATGTGGAAACCAAGGCTCCGCAGATCAAGGATGTGCAACATATTGTCGACATCGAACCGCAGGAAATGATCTAAGTTAGAGGAGCTCAGGCCGTCAAATCGAAGCGGCCCCTGTTTCATTCAATACGCTGCCATGCTTGTATTTCCGTTGAGTTATCGGGCGTGGAGAGACGATGTACTCTCACCGCAGGGCCCTCGGCGACGGGTAGCAAGCTAATTTCGCTCTATCCCGGGATTCCCTGATCAGCGTAGAATGTTGCCAGACGACCCCTTTTTCAAATTCTCACGCGCCGCATGTCCTACCGGTCTATTAAACGTGTCCTCGGTGAAAATAGCCTCGAGCGGAAATGTCGAATTCTGTTCGGCTTCTGCATGTTGGTCTTGATCGGAGGTTCGTTTTGGGGCGTGATGCGGTTGACCGAGAATTTTATTCGCGACGAAACACGCAAGAAAGCCAAGGACATGTTGGTCACGCACTTATTGAAAGTGCACTTGGCGTCGACGGCAACGACCGGTGAAGCCTTGGAACAACCCGAGTTCATGCGGGATGTAACCCCTCGATTTGCTAGATACAACGCACGCATTGATGCGATCGCATTGAATAATCAAATCCAACGCAATGACATCACGACGCAATTACCGGTTGATGAAGAGGAATTGAAACGCGTGCGGCAGTTGGTCGCGATGTTTCAAAAGACGCAAATTCGCGAACACTATCGAGGGTTCCAACCCGAGGACGTCGATGTCTTGAACCAAGCCGTTAACGCGGCAGCGATGGATTTCAGCGACATGGCATTCGAAGAAGCAACCGACGCCGCGTTTCTGGAAAACACCAACATCCCGGAAATGTATGTTGACCGGTATGCACCCGACGATCGCTATCAATTTTATCAGCCGATCGTGTTTACCAGCATGTGCATCAGTTGTCATGCGCCAGCCACGCATAATGCCGAACTGAATCAATGGAGCGTCCTGCCAACCGAAGATGTGCCCGGTTTCAGCTCCAAGGTGCAACCGCTTCCTCCAACATACGTCATGCGTCTGACGCTTTCCTACAAAGATGCCAATGAAGGGATCACGAAATCGCGTGCGATCCTGCTGGCGACGGCCATTATCACGGCGTTTTTATCGACCGCCGCTTTGTACATCATCATTCGCTATGTCATCGTCAAACCCTTGAAGCATTTGCAAGGCGTCATCAAAGAGGTTTCGGACGGCAATATGGATGTCCGGTCTGACCTCAACACGGGAGATGAGTTTGAGGAACTTTCCAAAGCGTTAAATCGGATGTTGCGTCACCTGGCCGACTCGCAGGCAGAATTGGAAGCTGTCAATGTCGACCTGGATCGAAAGGTCGACGAACAGGCCCAGCTTACGATGAAGCTGTACGAGACGAACCAGATCAAGAGTGATTTCCTCGCCAACATGAGCCATGAGTTGCGGACGCCACTCAACAGCATTATTGGTTTCTCGGAAGTACTTGCCGAAATCCAAGCCTTAAGTGACAAACAACGCGGGTACGCGCGAAATATTCGCGGTTCGGGACATGTGCTGTTGGATTTAATTAACGATATTCTCGATTTAGCCAAACTGGAAGCAGGTAAAACGGAGGTCCGCACTCAGGACTTTTCGGTCGCTGCTCTCGTCGAAGAGCTAGGTGAGATGATCCGCCCGATGGCCGAGAAAAAGAACATCAAAGTACAAACGAATCTTGCCGGTGACATGCAGCCCTTAAGTCAGGATCTGGGAAAGATTCGGCAAATCCTCACCAACTTACTTTCGAATGCTGTGAAATTCACACCCGAGGGGGGCCGAATTAATGTGGAAGTGTTCGAGCAAGGCAGTGATGTGGTGTTGAAAGTACATGATACGGGTGTAGGAATTGCGGAAGCTGACCGCACGATCATTTTCGAAAAATTTCGCCAAGCTCCGTCGACCATCGGCGTGGACTCGCTGACACGAAAGCATTCCGGAACCGGGTTGGGGCTTTCCATCGTTCGCGAACTGTGTATTTTGCTGGGTGGCACTATCGAAGTTGACAGTGAAGTTGGTAAGGGCAGTGTATTCACTGTCATCTTGCCACGTCACCACGAAAAATTGCCGGGCATTCAATCCGTGCTGGCCGATCAACTGGAAGAGTTCAATAAAGGGCAACGTGTCGACATGAGTCGGGCTGTTAATTCACCGGTGCTCGACGAGAGTGCGATTGCCAATACAGAAGCCAGCCAAGATGCTCCCGTATCCGAAAACCCTTCCTTGCCGTAGGATTCCCTCGACATGAGTTTCTGCACACTTGGGCTTGATAAGAAATTCGGCGTCTGCCTTATCGTTTTCAGTTTCCCGTCGACATCGATCGTCTCCCTTTAGTTCGCGAATAGCCATGACGGAATTACCTAAAATTGAAGTAGAGCTCTACACCGATGGCGCATGCAGCGGGAATCCGGGGCCGGGAGGCTGGGCTTTGATCTTGCGTCATTTACCGACCGGTAACCAATCCGAGGCATCCGGAGGCTCCGAGGAGACCACCAATAATCGCATGGAATTGCAAGCGGTGGTGGAGGGTTTGAAACGCTTAAAAAGATCGGTTCGTGTGGAGTTGTTTACCGACAGCGTTTACGTGGGAAAGGGCATGACCGAGTGGATGCCAAAATGGAAAAAGAACGGATGGAAACGGAAGGAAAAATCTAAGCTGGTGCCCGTCAAAAATTTGGAACTGTGGCAACAGTTGGATGAATTAATTCAAAAACACTCTGTCAAATACACCCGCGTAGCCGGGCACAGTGGCCATCCCGAAAATGACCGTTGCGACGAATTAGCGGTGGAAGCTTACCAAAAGTATCTTTGAAGCTCTGAGCGATTTGGAGTCGACCCATAACCAGCGGGGTTCGCGAATCAAACGATGAACCAGCCTAATGACAACCAGATCGCTCGCTGGGTGGATCTTTGGAAGGCAGGGGATCAGGATGCTGCTCAGGAACTTTTTGATTTGTACGCCGAAAAATTAGCTCGGCTTGCCAATTCCAACTTAGAGACTCGTTTGCAACGCCGTGTTAGCGGCGATGATATCGTGCAATCGGTCTTTCATTCATTCTTTCAGCGCACGACTAACGATAAAATCAAGGTCGAGGACGCGCGCTCGCTTTGGAACCTCTTAGTAACGATGACTCTGGCCAAGACTCGGTCTGCGGGACGCCACCATAAGGCTCTCAAACGCACTGTTGATGCGGAGGCACATGCCGAATCATTGAATTACTTGCGGGAAGGTTTATCGCAAGGCCCCAGTCCCTTGGAAGCTGCTGTTTTCGTGGAATCGGTCGAACAAATCACGGCGGATCTATCTTCACGCCACCAAGAAATACTCGCCCTGCGCATGTTGGGACACACCCACACCGAGATCGCTCAGCAGACCGCGCTCAGCCGGCAAACGGTATATCGTGTGATGCAATTGATCGAAAAACGGATTTTGGAATCTGACGACTTCATCTCTTAAGGGAATTTTTGCGCATGCTTATTTTTAGTGTTACACTGGAGGTTCCCATTTCGATGAAACAGTATCGGTAAGCACTGCCGAATTCATGCCACACCCCGCCTCACAATCCTCGATGCCATGTGATGTCTGATCAACGCTCCAAGCTTAGTGCCCAGCAACAAACGCAGTTAGAAAATCTGCTTTTGGAATTCGACGAACATTGGAACACCAAGTCGTTGCAGCAAACGCTCGCGACATGTCACGACGAACCGCTGGGTTATCGTCAGGCCGCCTTAATCGAGTTACTAAAGATTGATTTGGAGCGGCATTGGTCTGCGGGCGGTTCTCCGATACTGGATGATTATTCCGAAGCGCTGGCTCTGGGTGAGTGGGAATCGGAGGTGCCGACCGAGTTGATCTTGGCGGAATTCGTGGCTCGCTATGAATCGGGCCGAAAAGCAAAAGCCAGTGAATACCGAAAACGCTACCCGGATCAGTTTGATGATTTTCTGAAGTTGTTCGAAGGGGAAAAATCTCGTCGCAGCTTGTTGCGGAAATCAGGAATGGACTTGGGTAAGGAATCAATCAACCCTGCCACGGGTACCGAGCCCCAGGCGCAAACAGCTCCCCACTCCCTGCCCGAGACCTTCGGTCGCTATAAAATCCAAAAGCGTTTAGGTGCTGGTGCGATGGGTGCCGTCTATTTGGCCCACGACAGCAAATTGGATCGGCAAGTCGCTCTGAAGACGCCGACCTTTGGGGGCAATAAAAATGAGCAGATGGTCGAGCGGTTTTACCGCGAGGCGCGTGCGGCGGCCAATCTAAGAAACCCAAACATCTGCCCGGTGTTTGACGTCGGTGAAATCGACGGACGGCATTACATCACCATGGCCTTTATTAAGGGCCGTCCGCTATCCGATTACGTGGGCCAAACGCTCGATCAGAAAACGGTCGCCTCCATTATCCGAAAATTGGCACTGGCTTTGGCCGAGGCGCACGGCGAGGGGGTCATCCACCGTGATCTCAAGCCAGCCAATATCATGGTCGATAAGAAACGCCGGCCCTTGGTGATGGATTTTGGATTGGCTCGCCGTGAAGATGAGGGCGAATCGAGGATGACACAAAGCGGGACCATTATGGGGACCCCTGCCTACATGTCGCCCGAGCAGGTCAAAGGGGACATCGATGAGATTGATGCTCAGGCGGATGTCTATAGCTTGGGAATAATCCTGTACGAATTGCTGACAGGTCAACTTCCTTTTGAGGGTTCGGTCGCCGCTGTGATTGGTCAGGTCTTGACCGAAGCTCCGCAGCCTCCTATCGAAATTCGCCATGACCTTGATCCGACGCTGCAAGCGATCTGCTTGAAGATGATCGCAAAGGAAAAATCAGATCGATATCCATCAATGGATGCGGTGGCCAAGGATCTGCGTGCCTATCTGAAGGGATCTCCCACCCAGGCAACCGATTTACCGACAATCGAACCACTTCCGGTCAACGAGATGCCAGTGATTGACGGCATTATGGACCCCTTGGCGTTGCCGGAATTAGGAACTCAGGCCGTGCTGCCCCCGCCGGCCGCATTTCAAAAAAAACAAGCGCCGCCGTTTTGGAAATCTCCGGCCTTGCGATACACCCTGTTGGGATTGGGCAGCCTAGTGATCGTGGGATTAGTGGCCAGCCTGGCATCCACCCTTTGGAGCGGATCCAGCGATAAAGAAGAGACCGCTTCCCCAATCGATCGAGTTGAAGCTAACAGCAAAGGAGTCGCCAGCAATGATTCGACAGTGTCCGAAACGTTGCCAGCCAAGCCGTTATCGGAATTTGATCAAGCACAAACGGCTCAAAAGGCCTATGCCGACGAGATCGGGCTCCCCGTTGAGTCGACCAACAGCGTCGGTATGGCGTTTCGCTTGATTCCCCCGGGGAAATTCACCATGGGTTCCGACGTTTTTGAGGCGCAAGAACGCCCGGCCCATTCGGTTAATTTAACCACTCCATTTGAGATCGGCACCTTTGAAGTTTCTCAGGCCCAATTTGCCAAAGTGATGGGCGACAATGCCAGTCATTTCAAGGGATCCAAGCAACCGGTGGAGATGGTCTCTTGGGCGGACGCGGTCGAGTTTTGTAAAAAGTTGTCGGCATCGCCCGAGGAAAAATCGGCCGGGTACACCTACCGCTTGCCGACCGAGGCGGAATGGGAATATGCCTGCCGCGCCGGCTCATCCACCGATCTTGGTTTTGGCGAGCCAGCGATGGACTTCGGCGAAATTGCCTATTTCAAAGAGAACGCCGAGGATCAAACTCAACCCATCGGTCGAAAGGCACCGAACGCATGGGGCCTGTTTGATGTTTATGGCAACGTGGCGGAATGGTGCCAGGATTACCACGCGGCTTATGCCAGCGAAAACGAGGTCAATCCCACGGGCCCCGCGGACGTCGAAAATCAAGTCACCGCTCGTGTTCTCATTGCCCCCTTTTCGAATTCCAATACGACCGCCAATGGTAGCGGCCGTACACGGGAAGTGGAGATTATGGTGCCTGTGGATGCCATCAAAGTTGAAATCGGTGTGATACGACGGGGCGAAACCGTGACCAACGATTTCATCGGGATGCGCCATTCCGGGAAATACGGGTTTATCAATGTCAACGGAAAACGAATTGTGAGCTGTGCGCGGGGGCATGCCGAGTGTAAAGCGTGTCGTAGCGCAACGGGAGAAACCTGTTACGACATCACCTCGCATTGTACGCCGGGTGAATTGGTGAAGGTGACCCATCGCCACAGACAGATCAGCCCCCATTTAGGCATTGCCATCCGATTCCAATTGGCCGGTCGGGTATGTCGGGGGGGGAGTTTCGAGGATGATGCCAACGCCTGTCGACCCGCCAGCCGGGCGCGTATCTCACCCATCCTGAAATCCAAAAATATCGGCTTTCGCGTGGTGCGCATACGGGGCACATCCAATCCAAAATCAAATCTTGAGGAGACCGTTGAAGAAGGATCCTTGTCGCAGAGTCCTTTGGAAAACAAAAACGAAAAGCTCGACCAACCTGCTCCTAAATTAGCAATTGCCCCGTTCGATTCCAATCAAGCAAAAACGAATCGACGGGCTTGGGCTGATTATCTTGGCATTCCCCTCGTATCAGAGAACAGTGTGGGAATGAAGTTAACGGTGATTCCTCCGGGCGAATTCACCCGGGGGTCAAACGATTTCGAGGAAAACGCAAAGCCTCCGCACAGAGTTTCTTTAACTCAAGCGTTTCAGCTTGGAGTGCATGAGGTAACCCAATCGCAATATGCCGAAGTTATGGAGAGCAACCCGAGCCAATTCAAAGGACCATCAAATCCTGTAGAGACGGTTAGCTGGGCTGATGCGGTAGCTTTTTGCGAAAGACTCTCTGAATTGCCGGAAGAAAAAGCGGCCGGTTATCTTTATCGCTTACCCACCGAGGCAGAATGGGAATACGCGTGTCGCTCTGGAACGACCACCGGATTTAGCTACGGAAACGATGTCAAGAAACTAGGTGAATGGGCGTGGTATTACAATAATGCAAAAGGAGTCACGCATCAGGTCGGCCTCAAAAAGCCGAACTCATGGGGAATCCACGACATGCATGGAAATGTTTGGGAATGGTGCTCCGACAGGTATTCGGAATATCAACCGGGAAAACAAATTAACCCAACAGGTCCATCCACGGGGGAAAACCGAGTATTTCGTGGTGGTGGTATCAGAAACCAATACTCATGTAGGTCAACTTTTCGCAATCAAGAAGAGCCTGCAAAGGTTCGAGCAGGAATCGTGAAAATTGGTTTTCGCGTGGTGCGGGTCGCTGTGGAACCAAGGCAAGAACCAAACCGCGAGCCGGCGGTTGAAGATGATTCCCAAATTGAAAGTCCTTCAACGGATTCGGACGCCGCATTGGAGCAAGCTGCTCCTGCCTTAGCGATTACCCCCTTCGATTTTGCACGTTATATGACAAACAGCATTGGGATCGATTTGAAAGTGTCTCTTGATCCAGACCGAGACGGATTACGTGCGGTTAGTGCAACAGAAGTAACTCAACGCCAATATGCTGAGGTAATGGGGGAACGCCCGTGGATAAGTAAGCAAGGGCTCGAGGAAGAAGAGGTTGCGGCAAGTTATATGACGTGGGATGACGCAGACCGTTTTTGCCAAAGATTGAGTGAAAAGGAGGGGAATGCCTACCGTTTGCCTATTGAGACCGAGTGGGAAAATATGGGTGGGGGGAAACCATTCAGGGATCCATCAATAACGGAAGGTAGCAGCGGATTCCATGTTGTTATGGAAATTTTACCGGGAGCCGAGACAAATTTTGATAGGCGTAATAAAAAGCTCGCCCAAATAATAATTTCAAGCGGCGGGCATGTACGTTCGATTTTTGGTAACCCAATAAAATATCGCAAGCATTATAAACTGGAAGACATAAAAAATGAGGATGCCTTCTACCGAATAACGGCCATGTACCTCATTGGTTTCCCCTTGCCGTTGGAGTCGCAATCCGAGCTTGGGAATCTCAGGTTTCTAACATGGTGTGCACTCAAAAATGTGAATTTGAAATCAAGTGGCGTCGAAGCATTGGCGTCGAACTCTTGTCTTGGTCATCTTAACATCGCATCTAATCCTATTGGTGATGATGATGTCAAGTATCTTTTGGAGTTGCCTAAATTAAGCCACTTGAATTTAAGTGGGACGCGTATAACCGATGCTTCCGTGAAGTTCCTTTCGCAGATGGATAATCTCAAGGAACTTCACGTCTCGAAGACACGGTTAACCACACGTGCAATTCAGAGACTAAAGGAAGCTATACCGGATTGTAAAATATTTCGATAAATCGGAAATTTCTATTCGCCAAGTTTTGGGAACGAGATTTGAAAACGACGAAACATTGTAGTGCGGTAACGAAAGTTGTATGCAACGATGGCCCGAGGCAGGCAATGTTTTGACTCTCGAACTCGGTGATGGAATCTCCTTTTTGGACTGACGTCATTTAGGATATGGGTGGGAAGTTTGGTGGTTTTGGACCCGCTGTGTTATACTCTCGTGAAACCATACGTTCTTCTCGCCTTCGCCGATGTTGAATCGAAAGACCGAGCTTCCCGCCCCCCAACAAGCTCAACTCGAAACACTCTTGCTCCAGTTTGATGATGACTGGACGGCTCAATCTTTGATCACAGCACTGGGTCAGTGCGCGGATCAATCGATCGACTACCGCCAGATCGCCTTGCAAGAACTGATCAAGGTCGATCTTGAACGGCATTGGTCGGCGGGTACCGAAAAACGAATCGACGATTACCAAGGGTTCTTGGCGAGTGTGGGCATGGTGGGGGAAGTTCCGGCCGAGTTGATTCTGGCAGAATTTGTGGCTCGGTATGAATCCGGAAGGAAACCACCGGCCGATGAATACCGCGAACGCTTTCCCAATCAATTCGAGCGGTTTCTGGAGTTGTTTCAACAGGAGAAATCGCGTCGTAGTGGTCTGCGAAAATCGGAGGCTCAGGCGGCAACCGGATCAGCCGCAAGAAGCCCACAAAAGGCCGATGATAAAAATCTCAGCCTGAGTGATGAAGTTACCTTCGGCGCTGCTGACTCAAAACCGAGTCAAAGCATGGGCGATGAGAACACGTTCAACGAACATGCGAACGAATCTTCCGCATCTGCCTCGAAACCCAGTCGCTTGAACACCCCGTCGCAATCTTCGGATCCCGGTACGGGAACCCAACCGCAAGCCGGGGCGGATCCCCACTCCCTGCCCGAGACCTTCGGTCGCTATAAAATCCAAAAGCGTTTAGGTGCTGGTGCGATGGGCGCCGTCTATCTGGCCAAAGATACTCAGTTGGATCGTCTGGTCGCGTTGAAGACACCCACGTTCGGAGGCAACAAAAATGAGCAGATGGTCGAGCGGTTTTACCGTGAGGCTCGAGCGGCCGCCAATCTAAGAAACCCAAATATCTGCCCGGTTTACGATGTCGGTGAAATCGACGGACGACATTACATCACGATGGCTTTTATCGAAGGCCGTCCCCTGTCCGATTACGTTGGGCAAACCCTGGAACAAAAAGCGATCGCCGTGATTGTCCGTAAGTTGGCGCTGGCTTTGGCCGATGCTCATGCCCAAGGGGTCATTCATCGCGATTTGAAACCGGCCAATGTGATGGTCGATCAAAAGCGTCAGCCACTGGTGATGGATTTTGGGTTGGCTCGCCGGGAAAATGAGCTGCAATCCCGGATGACCCAAAGCGGGACGATTATGGGGACCCCGGCCTATATGTCGCCCGAGCAGGTCAAGGGTCAGATCGATGAAATCGGCGCCCAAGCGGATATCTATAGCTTGGGGATTATGCTGTACGAGTTGTTAACCGGTGCCCTTCCCTTCGAAGGTTCGGTGGCGGCCGTGATTGGCCAGATTTTGACCGAACAGGCGCGACCTCCTATCGAGTTGCGCCATGACGTCGATCCTGGCCTGCAGGCCATCTGCTTGAAGATGATCGCCAAGGAAAAATCGGATCGCTACCTGTCGATGCAGGCGGTCGCCGAAGATCTGGGAAACTATTTGAAAGGAACCCCCGTCAAAAGGGCTACCGAATCTGACGCCCAGCCTAAACCGGTCGTTAACGAAGTAGCCGTGCCCTTGGCCGAAGCGGTCGCCGAATACCCAGTGGAAAGTGCTCCCGTACTGGACGGGATTATGGATCATTTGGCGTTACCCGAAATGGGGACGCAGGCGGTCGCTCCAGCGGCGGCTGAAAAATTAAGACGCCATAAAAAACACAGTGCCGGTTACTTTTGGAAAACCGCCAACGGTCGCTATGCAAAATGGGGCTTAAGCATTCTGGGCGTGGTGATCTCAATCTATGTTGTCATGCTGTTTTTTACGGGCCGGAGCGGGACTTTGACGGTTGCTTCCAATGATACTGAGATGGTGATTCAGGTGGATGGCAAAGCGGTAGCAAGTGGTGATGATTCCGAATTGAGGCTTGATAACGGTCTTCACGAACTCACTCTAGCGATAGGTAAACAAAAGTTGCCGATTTCGAAGGCAGCCCCCTTTTATATCGTTGGGCGTAACGGACGGTACAAGCTTTCCGTCAGCCTTAATGAGGTTCCATTGGCGGGTGCAGATTTTTCTATTGCTCCGGGTAAAAAAAACAGTTTGTCAATCTCTTTAGATGCTGTGAAGTCTACATCCTCCACAACGGATTTGGTCCCGCGAACCTCAGCAAGAAAATCGGCGGCCAATAATCGAGCCAAAACGAAAGGCTCGAAGGCGACAAAAAAATCCTCCACAACGGCTCGGGTGCCGCGAACCCCAGCAAGAAAATCGGCGGCCAACAATCAATCCAAAACGAAAGGTTCGAGCACGACAAGAAATTCCTCGACCTCAGGTTTGCAGTCGAAGTTTCTTGCAGAGGTTCAGCATCGCAATGTGAAGGCCGAGCAAGGCTGGTTTTCCACGACGGGTCTTGCGACGACACTGAGTGTGCGAAGACGCAAACTGTTATTTAAGGGGGTGGGGGGCTTGGATAGTATTTTCATGCACCCTAGCTCTAATTCGTTTTCAAGTGTGATATTTGACCTTGATCGCCCCTATCAAACCTTAAAAGGAGCTGCGGCGATTCCGATTATCTCAAATGAAAGACGACAGGGAGACGCGAGAACTCCTTTGGTCTTTAAGGTGATTGGAGATGGAGAGTTACTTTGGCAAAGCAGGTCACTGAAAACCAAAGATTCGCTGGTCCCGTTTGAAGTAAATATTAAAGGCGTTTCTACATTGCAATTGCAGGTCGAATGTCCTGGCTCAAATAATTGGGCCATCGCCGCTTGGTATCAACCCGCTCTGTTTTTTGGAAGCACGAAAGACAATCGCACCCAAAGTGGCTCTAAATCTTCGTCGGTTGATAGCGAGAGAAGATCGATGGGCACTGCCCTGAAGGGAGCCCCAGATGGCCTCAACGATCCATTTTCTACATCTGACATTGCAAGGGCACGGCAGGTTTGGAGTCGGTATTTGGGGCTGCCCGAGATCTTGAAAATCGGGTTGCCTGGTTCCAAGGGTCTTGAAATGGAGTTTGTTTTGATCCCCCCGGGGAAATTTTTAATGGGAATGCCGTCTAGTATGAAATTGATGGCGGGTAATAAAAAAAATTGGGCGAATAGCAGTCGGCCGGCTCATCAGGTGAGTATCAGTCGCCCCTTTTACTTGAGCCGTTATGAGGTGAATCGTGCCCAATTTGAGCAGGTTGTTGGCGGAGGTCTAGTCCCACAAACAAAGGCCTCAGCGCAATTACCGGCCGGTCAGTTGAGCTGGGATGACGCCAACCGATTTTGCAAATTGGTTACGGAAAAGAATACGGCATTACCGACGTCGGCTGGACTTCGCTTGCCTACTGAAGCGGAGTGGGAATACGCCTGTCGAGCAGGCACAAGCACCCGTTTTTGGAGCGGGAATCAGATCTTTGCGACCGATGCTAATCTGCGACTTGCGGGTAAAACGTTGACACTCGAACCGGTGGATTCGTACCTGCCCAATCCTTTTGGTCTATACAACATGCATGGGAATATCGCTGAATGGTGTTTGGATCGGTTTTCAATCGACACGTATGTTTCTTGGACAGTGCGCGATCCTCAAGGTCCTCCAGGCGGCCCGACATCCACTGTGCGTGGAGGTAGTTTTTCGAGCCCCCCTTTCACTGCCACATCTTATTGGCGGCGAGGTAGTGCGCGGGGTACTAAAAGTGCCAACATAGGCTTGCGCCCCGTAATTCAATTGGATTTTGGCAAATTCAATGAACCCACCGCCGATGCCAATAATGAGCAAGCGCAAGCCACGCCGGATTCTGATCAGCGATCTTCGGTCGCACCTTGGGCACTTGGAACTTGGTGCTACAAATCTAACGATGGGAAATTTGAAGCAGAGGTCGTTTTGCGTGAAAACGGAGAGGTGCGGTGGAACGATAAAACGAACGACCTCCAGCTTGAAAAATTTTGGGAGCCACTCGATGCAACTCGAATTTTGATTAGCAATGAATCAGGCATCCGGGGGAGAAATGGTTGGCATGTCGTTTACGTGCCCGGACCCACCGGAGTGGCGACGTGCGATGATTGGGGCTCTGGAAATGGCGGGGCTTACGCTTCTAAGTGGAAGTCGTTAATAAATGGAAACGACTTGACCGGTTGGGTTGATCAAGCCATGGGTAAGAATCCTGCGAAGGGCTGGACGGTCAAGAATGGTATCTTGTCGGGAACTGGCGGCGGCAATGCGATGACGAGCCAAGATTTTGGCGATTTTGAATTGGAATTTGAATGGAAGGTTGGAACGGGCGGCAACAGCGGTGTTTATTATCGCGATCGACCCGAAACCTCAAAAAAGAACGGCTTCGGTTTAGAATACGCAATCTATGATGATGGGAATAAACGCCTTCCCAGCCAGCAGTGCTCCGGAGCCCTTTGGAATTTATCGAGCACTTATGGGAATGGCGGCAGCCTATCTATTTTTCGGGGTGCAAATGAATGGAACCGAGGCATCATTCAGGCCAACGGAAAACGTCTTACTCACTGGTTAAATGGGGTGAAATCAGCGGATATTACGGTGGGTACGACCGCTTGGAAACAAGCCATCCGAAAGTCGAAACGCTCCGAACCCCCTGCGTTCGGCCAGCAAGCCACAGGCCGCATTGTATTGCAACAACACACCGGAACGGTTTCGTTTCGAAACATGCG